>NZ_LRHL01000004.1:0-196358 GCF_001647155.1 Haloarcula sp. K1 | reverse complement strand
AACCGCCGTGCCTCACTCTTCAATCCTTATCTGAACACTACGCGAACAGCCGCACACAGCGATAAGTAGCGGCTACGCGAAGGCGGAGTTATGGACCCCCCTCGCATCCAGAGACGCTGACCTGCACGGCGTGTGACACGGCAATCGAGGGCGTGGGCTACCTGCTGGCGACCGAGCGGGACGGCACTTATCACCGGCTGGTCGACGCGGTGATCTGTGGCGCCTATGGCTTCAACGACATCGGAAACGGGCTGTGCGCCCGAACTCGCCGACGTGGTCGACCCGGGACCGGACGATGTACTTCTGTACGTTCGCCTAACTGACAGCGGTATCGAGGTCGTCAGCGCGAAGGAATGAGGCCGCGAGTGCCTTGACTGCACATCCGCCTGTGGCACGGCTCGAATACGATGGCCGGCGACTCACTCGGTTTCGAGGCTGACTTCTCTGTCGGTCTCACCGGCTGTATTCTCTGCCTCGCTGTTCGCTGAGAGGGCTTCGGTTTCCAGCAATCGGTCCAGTCGCCGCTCGAACTCGCTGTCTGTCAGTTCACCGCGAGCGTACCGCTCCCGGAGCTGGTCGACCGGATCTACCGTCGGTTCCGAAGTCGTGGTCATCTCGGTTTCATCCGAGTCCGGCTCGGCCGCCGGCGATTCAATCATCGGTAGTTTCGATCCCAGAAGGGCGACGAGCGGAGCCAGAATGAACCAGCCGAGGATGATCGACATCGATGCAATCGGCCCGCCGAAGCCGGCCACGCCTGCAAGCATGGCGATACCCAGCGAGAGTATCGCGATGGTCGCGACGAGCTTCCACCTCGGGAGGGCGATGGAGGGGAGCTGCATGTCGACTACTCGACACGGTGGTCGCAAAAAGCTACTGTCGCGGACCGATGGCTCGGTCGCGTTACTCCGCGAAGTCCTCGAACGTCGGCCGGTCGTGGTCGCCCGGGAACGCCGAGAGCGGGACGCTGATCTGCTCGCCGTCGTCCATCTCCTTGAGCGTCACCTCGTCGTTTTCGAGGTCCTGCTCGCCGACGATGACGACCGTCTCGGCGTTGATGCCGTCTGCGTAGCCCATCTGCGCGCCAAAGGAGCGGTCGGCGACGTCGCTCTCGACGACGTGGCCGCGCTCGCGCAGGTCGCGAGCGATGCGGGCCGCGGTCGGGCGCGTGTCGCCGACCTGCAGGACGTAGTAATCCGTCGATAGCTCCTCAGCGGGCCAGACGCCGGCGCGCTGGCAGAGCAACTGAAGGGTGGCGTGGCCGGGCGCGAAGCCGACGGCCGGCGTCGGCTGGCCGCCGAAGCCCTCGATGAGATCGTCGTAGCGGCCGCCGCCAAACACCGAGCGGGACACCTCGCCCGTCGAATCGAAGCACTCGAAGACGACGCCGGTGTAGTAGTCCAGCCCGCGCGCGGTCGTCAACGAGACGGTGAGGTGCTCGCGGACGCCGAAGTCCTCGGCGGCGTCGAGCACCGCCTGAAGATTGTCAGTCGCCGCGCGGACGTCCTCGGAGCCGGTGAGGTCCGCGAGCGTTTCGATTTCCTCGGCAT
This sequence comes from Haloarcula sp. K1, assembly GCF_001647155.1. NCBI lineage: Archaea > Methanobacteriati > Methanobacteriota > Halobacteria > Halobacteriales > Haloarculaceae > Haloarcula > Haloarcula sp. K1. The sequence goes on along the minus strand of NZ_LRHL01000004.1, from coordinate 194,808 downwards.
CGATCTGCAGCATCTCGTCGAATTTGTCGGCCTGCCCGTAGTTGAGCCCCGCCTCGACGAGCGCGTCAAGGTAGTCGTCGTGGTCGACTTTCGCCCGCTTGTCGACTGCGCGAATCGCTTCGGGCACGTCCACGTCGGCCCCGAAGGACTCCAGCACGCCCGCGAGGATGTCCCGGTGGGAGACGCGGATCTCGAAGTCCTCGGCGGTGAGCCCGAGGTCGGTGAGCATGTCCACGGCGACGGCCAGAATCTCGGCGTCGGCCGTCGGCTCCGCCGACCCGAAGATGTCGACGTTAGTCTGGTAGAACTCCCGGAACCGGCCCTGTTGGGGCTCCTCGTAGCGCCAGAACGGCCGCGTCGACACCCACTTGATTGGCTTCGAGAGTTCCTGTTGCTTGGCGACGAACATCCGTGCGACGGTCGGCGTCAGCTCCGGCGTGAGCGCGACCTCGCGCCCGCCCTTGTCCTCGAAGCTGTACAGCTCCTCGACGATCTCCTCGCCGCTCTTGTCGACGTACATCTCGGTCGGCTCCAAGGCCGGCGTGCCGATCTCCCGGAAGCCGTAGCGCTGTGCGACGTCTTCCAGCGTGTCCATGGCCCACCGCCGAGCCTGCATCTCCTCGGGGTAGAAATCACGAAAGCCCTTGACGGAGTCGTACATGTCCGCGTCTACAGCGAGGGCGCGCTTGAACCTGTTCGTTCACGCTGGCCGTGACCACCAAATCGCGCCCAGTAGAGACTCACTACGACAGGGGCTCGCTGCTGCTTTCGCCAGTAGTCCGTCCGTGACAGACGGGCGTGGCCGGCACGCGCTGGCGTCAAAAGGGTAGTGGCCGGCTACACGGGGAACGGTCCGTGTTAGAGAGGGGACAACAAAGACGCGGTCTATCGAGGGTGGCGCTATGGGATGGGCAAGGCATCGGTGGACGCCGCGCGGGGTGAGACAGTGACACAGCGATTCGAGACGGGGGTTCGAGCACTCGACCGGAAGCTCGACGGCGGCATTCCGACTGGGAGCCTCGTCACGCTGCTCGCCGAACCGGCAAGCCAGGCGGAGCTGTTTCTCTCCGAGTTCGTCGCCCGGCAGGAGACGGTGTATCTCTCCGGCGAACAGGCACCGACGACGGTCACGTCGGCACTGCGGTCCCAGCGGGGGACCTACGACGATCTCGCAGTCAGCCAACTGGATCGGGAGGCCCCGGTCAGCGATGTACTCGCCCACGTCGAGGGGCTCACCGAAGAGTCGCTCCTCGTCGTCGGCCCGGTCGAACCGCTTGAGCGCGCCGATACGGGGGAGTTTCGGGCCTTCCTCGAAACACTGCAGGCCAGACTCGCACAGACTGACAGCGTCGCGGTCCTGTACGCGCTCAAACACAGCGCCACGCCGCCACAGCGCCACCGGACAGAGTACACGAGCGACATCGTGTTCGATCTCGAAACGAAGCGAAACGACGACGCCATCGAAAACAGGCTCTTCGTCCCGAAGTTCCGCGGGGGCCGAGCGCTCACAGAACCGATATTCCTCGACCTCACCGACCGGATCAACGTGGACACCAGCCGGGACATCGCCTAATCTGACGAACGCACGCGCAGGACTCGAACCGCCGACGGCTACCGCAGGCCCTGCACGCGGGACTGCGTGTGCTCGGGGAACACGTCGGTCACGGCACCCTCGCCGTAGCGCTCCCGCAGGAGCGCGCGGAGTTCGACCTCGTAGTCGGCCTTCGGAATCTCGGCGCTGGGGCCGCTCTCGACCACGAGTCGGTTTGCAGCCATCGCGTCGATAGCGCCGCGGCCGATACCCGCAAGCGGCGCGAGGTAGTCCACGCCGAAGCGGTCCTCGACGCTCTGGGCGAGCGGGCGCTCGATGGTCGGTACCCGGTCGTCGCGACGGGTGCCGTCGGCGACGGCATCGAGTGTGTCGATGTCGTCAGCCTCGGCGACCCAGTCGCCCCGGGCGACGGTTTCGACGGCGTGTTCGTGGACCTGCTGGATGCCGTTACGCGGGTAGCCGTCGTCGTGCATCTGCTCGACGGCGTCGTGGGCCACGTCCGGGTCTAGATCGACCGTCGCGTGGTCGAAGCCGACAGCCGACGCGCTCTCCCGAGCGGGGTCGGTGTCACGGACGCCGAAGGAGCCGCTGACGAGCGTTACGTTGTAAAAGGGGTCGAGCAAGAGCGCCGCCAGCGTCGAGTCCTTGCCCCCGCTGTACAACAGGGCACAGCGCATCTACCGGCGCTTAATGTCGAAGCTCTTGGAGTCGGGCGTCAGCTCCGAGAGGAGCTCCTTCATCTGGTCCTCGTCGATCCGGCCCTGCACGCGGCCGCTCTGGGCCAGCGCGACGACCTGCTGTTCGATCTGCTCCCCGACCTGCGGTTTCGACATCTTGACCGTGTTGAGCCGCTTGCGTGCGCCGTCGGTGAGGTTCTGCTTGAGGACTGCCTGCTTCTGGGCGTCGGCCTGCTGCTTGGCCGCCTCCTGCGCCTCGCCCTCGTCGCCCTGCTGTTCCTTGAGCTGCTCCATCTTCTGTTTCCGAAGTTCTTCGAGCTCCTCCTCGCTGGGGTCGCCACTCATAGTTGTATTAGAGTACTGGAGTCGGTCGGAAAACGATTTCGGAGCAGGAGCTACGGGCCGGCTGAAAAACAGCGAGAAAGGCGTCAGTTACGCGTAGCGTTCGAGCTCCGGACGGTCGAGTTCCGTCAGGAGGTCGCCTGCGGTGTCGTCGAGGAGACTGCGGCCTTCGCCGGTGACACGGCGGCCGTCGTTCTCACTGGTCTCGACGTAGCCGGCGTCTTCGAGCTGCTGGAGCGCCGTCCGGATGATGTTGCCCGAGCCCTTGGTCTTGTGGTGGGGGCGGACGCGGTAGCGGGTCGTTCCCTGCTTCGAGGTGCCGTACTCGGAGCGGAGGGCGTTGACGCCGACGGGACCGTCGACGGCGACCTTCCGGAGGAGGCTGGCCGCTCGTCGTGCCCAGAAGTCCTCCTGCTCGGGTGGGAGTTCGCGGTCGACACCGGTCTTGGTGTACTCGGCCCAGTCCGGGGCTTCGATATCGTCTTCGTCTGCGAGCGTCTCCGTGAGTGCCTCGATGAGTTCCTCGGGGGGAACGTCGTAGAGTGTAGCCATTGCAGATTCCTTTCCGTCGCCGTCATTTAAACGCGTCGTTCGCAGTCGGCGGGCGTGAACCGTTCACTCGCCCATAGGGCAGTGATGCTCTCTCCCGTCGGGAACCGTGAGTGTCACTCCTCGGACGCGGCCCGGTCGACACTGAGCGCGGCAGCGACGCCGCCGCCGATAACCGTCGGCAGCAGGTAGCTCCCGACGCGGTGGATCAGCACCGCAGAGGTGGCGAGGGCGGCCGAAATCGGGGCCGTCGAGACCAGCAGCGTCACGAGTACCGTCTCGATAGCGCCCGACCCGCCGGGAAGCGGGACGACGCTGGCGATGCTCCCGACAGGGACGACAAGCAGGACGACCTCGACCGGGACTGGTGCCCCAACGGCGTACAGCGACGTCCACAGCGACGCCGACAGGCAGACCCAGCCAAAGGCCGAGAGCCCGAAGGTCTGGAGGACTGTCCGCCGGTCCGTCGCGATGCGTTCGATGGCCGAAAAGAACCCCTCGATTCGCGTCTCGATGTTTTTGGCGGACGGCGGGGACCACCGGGGAACGACCTTCGACACCGCGGCGAGGGCGGGTGCGACACCGCGAACGACCGCCGCCTGAATGCGGTCCCGGTGTCGCCAGCCCAGGACGGCGGCGATGGGGATGCCGACCGCGAGCACCGCGACAGCACCGGCGGCAAACGCCAGGTTTCGGGTCAACTGGACCGCTCCAGCGGCGACGAACGTGAAGCCGACGATGGCATACCCGACCGACGGCAGGAAGTGGACCGTGTCGACGGTAGCAATAGCCGCCAGCCCGGTCTCGTACTCGGTGTCGGCGGCTGTCGATATCAACAGCGCGCTCACGGGCTCGCCGCCGGCCTGGCCGAAGGGCGTGACGTTGTTCGAGAACACGGCGGCGACGAACACGAGAACGGCTGTGTGTGGCGCAACCGGTGCGTCAAGCGCTCGGAGGACCGTCCACAGCGCCAGCCCCCACGAGACGAGCCAGAGCATGGCGATGCCCGCGACAGCGAGAAGCGCCCACGGGTCCGCCGTGGTGAGCGCATCCAGCGTCTCGTCGATGCCGACAAACCACACCAGCCCCCCAAGGACGGCCAGTGCTGCCGCGAACCCGACGACCGTCGCCATCCGGTTCCCATCCATGTGGATGGGATTGGCAGTCTCCGGTTTCAACCCACCGACCCTGTCCCGCCGACCGATACCCCGAGGGTTTTGCCCCGGGACACCGACGACCGGGTATGGACGAGCGGGCTGCACTCGCCGACCTCGCCGACCGACTTCCCGACGCGGGCGACGACTGCGCCGTCGTGGACGGCCAGGTCATCACGACGGATATGCTCCACGAGCGGACGGACTTCCCGACGGGGACGACCCGCTACACGGCGGGCTGGCGGGCCGTCGCCGCCTCGCTGTCGGATGTGGCCGCGATGGGGGCCGACGCGACAGCCGCGGTGGCCGCGTACGGCGCGCCGTCGTTCGAACCGGACGAACTCGCGGCGTTCGTCGACGGCGCACAGGACGTGTGTCACGCGGTCGGCGCGGAGTACGTCGGCGGTGACCTGGACAGCCACGACGAGTTCACCGTCGCGACGACGGCCATCGGGGCGGCCGCGGACCCGATCCGGCGCTCGGGCGCGTCGCCCGGCGACGCGGTCTGTGTCACCGGAACGCTGGGCCGGTCAGCCGCCGCCCTCGAACTGTTCGACCGGGGCGACACTGGCCGGGCGAACGAGCTGTTTCAGTTCGAACCCCGCGTGCGTGCAGGCGTCGCACTCCGAGCGCACGCGACGGCGATGATGGATTCGAGCGACGGGCTGGCCCGCTCGCTGCACCAGTTAGCCGAGGCCAACGGCTGTGGCTTTGCTGTCGAAGAGCCACTCCCGATAGACGCGCAAGTCGACGCGCTCGCGGAGACTGAGCAGGAGCGGAGAGAGCTGGGCGTGTTCTTCGGCGAGGACTTCGAACTGGTCTGTACGCTGCCCGAGGCGGATGTTCCCGAGGCAAGACAGGCCGTGCCGTGCCCGCTCCACCGGATCGGAACGGTCACCGAACACGGCGTCACGCTCAACGGGGAGACGCTTCCGGACCGCGGGTACTCACACTGAGAACGGCCAGACCGCGACGCGAGCTAACGGTCAAATCGCACTTATCTCGAACGGAACCGGCGTGAAACAGGCCAGCCCCAGTAGGAACGTAAACAGGCCGAGCAGCGCCCGCCGTCGGTCCAGCGTCGTATCCACGGTCGGGCGGGCCGGACCGGCGTACGCGAGTCCGGTGGCGAACAGGCCCCAGAACACCCACAGGCCCCAGACGCCGAAACCGACCGGCGGCGGGTCGCGGGTGAAATACAGGTAGCCGGCGAGTGCGAACAGCGCGCCGGGAACGGCGGCGGCGACGGTTTCCTGGCGCTGTCCGACGATGGACCGCACGATGTGGCCGCCGTCGAGTTGCCCGACCGGGAGCAGGTTCAGGAACGTGAAGAACATCCCGGCCCAGCCGGCGAACACGATGGGGTGGACAGACTCTCCGGGACCGACCTCGGTCCCGAGTCCCAGCGTGTTCACCAGGGCCTCCAGCGCCTGGAACAGCAGCGGATAATTGAACGTGATGATGACGCCGGTGTCGCTGTTTGCCACGCGTTCCGGCACCGTAATTGGGTCTATCGAGAGGCCGATGACCGTGACGATGGTCGTCGCGACGAGCCCAGCGAGCGGGCCAGCGACACCGATATCGAACAGCGCCGTCCGGTCGGGGATGCGTCCGCGAATGTTGATGACCGCCCCCATCGTTCCGAGAAACGACGGAAACGGGATGAAATACGGGAGCGTCACGTCGACACCGTGGTATCGGGCCGCGGCGTAGTGGCCCAGTTCGTGGATACCGAGCACGCCGAGCATCGCGACCACGAACGGCCAGGCCTCGAAAATCCGAAGCGGGTCCTCCGCGACCGGGATGTAGTACCAGGCGCTCGCGCCGACGTAGAGGGTCGACGCGATAGTCGCGAACAGGAGCCCGATGTTGAGCCACGGGATACCGCCAGTGTCCGTGTCGGCGGGCTCCGCGATCAGTGCGTACTGGTTCGGGCGCGCGTTCAACGCACCACCGGTGGCGGTCATCGAGTCATCGACCGTCGGACCGCCGACGACAGTAGTGCCACCGTTGCTCGTAGTGGCTGCTGTATCGCCGGATTCCGGGCCGAGTTCTTCGAGCCGAACGTCGTAGCCCCGCTGTCGAAACAGCGGTCTGAGTTGCTCGACAGCGGCGGCTGGTGGCACTATCGGGTCGCCGAGATACTGGACAGATCCATCCGTCCGCCGCATTGACGAGACGGAGAACACGCCGGCCAGTCGGTCAGGCGACGGCGGGTCCGCGGAGCCACTCATCAACTGCTCGTAAACGATGCGGGCACAAATACTCCGCGAACGATCACACAGCTATAGTAGCCGTTGAAAATCAATGCACACCTGATCGCACGATGGCAGTGCGATCAGTGTATAAATCGTTTCAATTGTTACTATAGCAGGTACTATCGTCCGAGAACTGTACGCGGGGACCGGTCGTCTACGCTGGCTCGATACGCCAGGTGGTCGCGCTCGTGTACGACCACTTCTCGACGTTGATCTCGGACGCGCTGTCCTTGAGCTTGACCATCAGGGCACCGATCTCTTTCGGGGAGAGACCGACTTCATCAGCGATGAACTTGCTCTTGAAATACATCTCGCCGTCACTTGCCTTCTCTGCGAGGAACGACTTCAGTCGCTCTTCTTTGGAGGGCTCTTCCTCGCCGGAGGGCGTTGCGGTAGCGCTCATCTTTGTCACCTCACTTCTTCGTAACCCCGCCGGGAGTATATAAAGGAAGGAACCTTCAGGTCACTTCGGTCACTTTCAGGACAAATCGAGCTAAAACGCATTTTTTACAACCGGTTCAGATTCTTTTAGACATTTCACAAAGCCTTCTTAGACCGTAAATCGACGCAATTTTCGTGGTGTTTTGAGCGGTCTGTGAAAGAGAGATATCACCATCTGTAGCGCCAACAAGCGGCGCATTTCACCGTTAGTTTTCCAGAAGCGTCAGACACGCGTCAGCACGTCGGGCACGCGTCAGACGGACATTCTCGCGGGGACGCGACCGACAGCGATCGCAGTGGGTACCAGAAAGGGCCGACTAGAGAGACAGCAGTCAGTGGCCTTGACAACCCTTAAGAGTGCATCGCGGTTACGGCGGGCTAATGAAAGTCGTCGTCTCCATTGGCGGAAGCGTACTGGCCCCGGACCTCGACGCGGAACGGGTCGCCGACTACGCCGGCGCCATCCAATCGCTCGATGCACAGGGACACACGCTCGGGACCGTCGTCGGCGGCGGACCGACCGCACGCGATTACATCGGCACCGCCCGCGACCTCGGCGCAAACGAAATCGAGCTCGACCAGCTCGGTATCGCCGTCACGCGGCTGAACGGCCGGCTACTGATCGCCGCCCTGGACGACCGCGCCGCGCCGACACCCGCCGAGAGCTACGACGAGGGCCGGGAAGCCATCCGTCGCGGGGACATCCCTGTCCTCGGGGGCATCGTCGCCGCACAGACCACCGACGCCGTGGCGGCCGCCTTCGCGGAGTACGTGGGCGCGGACCTGCTCGTGTACGCGACGTCTGTCCCGGGCGTCTACGACGCCGACCCGAACGAAGACGACGACGCGACGCGGTTCGACGAACTCGGCGCGAGCGAACTCGTCGACGTGATTGCCGACATCGAGATGGACGCTGGCAGCAGCGCACCCGTCGACCTGCTGGCCGCGAAAATCATCCAGCGGTCCGGCATCCGGACGATAGTGCTCGACGGTACCGACCCCGAACACGTCGTGCGCGCGGTCGAAGATGGTGAGTTCGACGGGTCCGAGATTCTCCCGGAGGCATAGATGGCGGAAGACCCCTACGAGGTTGGCCGCGGCGGCGGCCGGGCGTTCTGGGCCGACTCCGTCGCCGACGCTATCGAAGCGCGCGACCCCGACGACCCAATCGTCATCAAGGGCGGCGTCTCCCCGTCGGGCGTCCCCCACATCGGCCACTTCAACGAGATTATGCGGGGCTACTACGTCGCCGAGGCCCTGCGGGACCGCGGCCACGAAGTCAGACAGGTGTTCACCGCAGACGACAAAGACCGGCTTCGGGCGGTGCCCCGCCAGCTCGCCGACCTCGACTGGAACGTCGTCGGCCTCGGCGAGGTCGACGCCGGCGCGCTCGGGCGGAACCTCGGGAAACCGTACACCGACATCCCGGACCCCTTCGGCTGCTGTGACTCCTACGGCGCGCACTTCACGACACTCCTGCGAAAAAGCGCCGAGTTGGTCGGCGTCGACGTAGAGTTCGTATCCAACACCGAGCTGTACGCCGACGGCGAGTTCGAACCCGTGACCCGCCGCGTGCTCGAACGCGCCGACCGGGCCCGCGACGTGCTCGCCGAATACCAGAACAAGGTCGGCGACGACTACGTCCCGTTCCTGCCCCAGTGCGAGGAGTGCGGCAAGCTCACCGAGGGCGTCACCGATGTCGACCTCGACGCCGGCGAAGTCGAATACGTCTGTGAGGACGTCGAAGCCGGCGACCAGACCATCGAGGGCTGTGGTCACGAGGGAACGGCGACGCTCCGGGACGGGAAGCTCCCGTGGCGGTTCGAGTGGCCCGCCCAGTGGGAAATTCTGGGCGTCGACTTCGAGCCGTTCGGCAAGGACCACGCCGAGGGCTCCTGGCCCTCCGGCGAAGACGTCGCCGAGAACGTGCTGGACATCCAGCCGCCGGTCCCGATGGTGTACGAGTGGTTTACGCTCGACGGCGAACCGCTCTCCTCGTCCTCGGGCAACGTCATCACCGTCGACGAGGTGCTGGATATCCTCGAACCCGAGGTGTTCAAATACTTCTTCGTGAAGGACCCGCGGAAGCAGCGGGACTTCTCCGTCGAGAACGTCGACCAGCTCGTCGACGAGTTCGACCGGTTCGAGCGACGGTACTTCGGAGAGGCCGAGGCCAGCGAGGACGACGCGGAACTCGCCGAGCGAGCCTATCCGATGGTCGTGGACGAACCGCGTGAACAGCGGGTTCGAATCCCCTACACGTTCGCCGCCGTCCTCGGGATGACCGACGACCCGGAACAGCGGGAGCAGATCGCCCGGAAAGAGGGCCACATCCCGGACGATGCGCCGGAGTGGGCCGTCGAACAGGCGCTCGCCCGCGTCGAGCGCGCCCAGGAGTGGGCCAGCCTGACGAACAACGAATTCAACTACGAACTCAAGCGCGCCGAGATGCCCGACGTGTCATTCGACGACGAGACGGCGGCCGCGCTGGACGAACTGGCCGATTTCATCGCCGAGGGCCACGATGGCGAGGCGATTCAATCCGAGATCTACGAGACGGCGAAGCGAAACGACATCGATATCGGCGAGTTCTTCTCGGCCGGCTACCAGCTCCTGTTCGACGACACCGAAGGCCCGCAGCTCGGGACGTTCATCGCGAAACTGGACCAGGAGTTCGTTGTGGAACGGTTCCGCCGGAACGAGTAGTCCCGGGGTAGGCGGGTCCTACCCACCCGTAACAGGCTATTGAAACGGCGACTTCAGGGCGACTGTTCCTGCGTGTCGACCCGTTCGAACATCGGTCCGAGACGCTCGTCGTAGCAGTCCTGACAGACGTACACGTCGATGACGCCCGTCTCGCTGTGCGTGTGAATCATCGCGTGGACGGTAGCGTCGAAGGGGACCGTCTCACCACAGATACCGCAGGTTTCTGGCATTGTCCGGCACCGTCTTGCGATACGTTCCCACGATACATAGAACGGGTGGTTCGTCCATCCGCTCAGGTCGAACGGGGCGTCACTAGTACGGGGACATCGACAGTTCGGAGCAGTTGCGACGTGACGCTACCGAGCAGCTGGCGCTTCAGGTTCGAGCGCCCGTGTGACGCCATCACGACGAGGTCGATGTCCCGATCGGAGACGTACTCGCGGATGCCAGCGGCGACGCCATCGAGCGAGTCCGTCCGTTCCACGGCGGTTTCTACCGATACGTCCGAAGCCGCCGTTTCGAGGTCGTCGGCGGTTGCTGCGACGGCGTCATGCCCGTCCGCTTCCAGTCGTTCGATGAACGCCTCGTTCAGTCCGCCAGCGTTGAACGCTCCGCCGGCGGCCTGGATATCGACGACGTTGAGGACGTGTACTGTCGCGTCGTACCGGTCTGCTACCGCCGCGCCGTGTCGCGTCGCCGTGTTTGCGTTCTCGCTCCCGTCAGTTGTGACGAGGACTCGTGAGTAGTCGAATTCGCGCCTTTCCGCCTGTTTCTCCCCCGAAACGACGAGCACGGGCACCGCAGTTCGGTGCAGGAGCTGTTCGGTGACGCCACCGAGGAGTCGCTTCCCGAGACCGGTCAGTCCCTGTCGACCGAGGACGATGAGCCCTGCGTCGGTTTCGCGGGCGTACTTGTCGATCTGTACGCTCGGTTTCCCCTCCAGAAGCTCCGTCGTGACGGGCTGGCCGATATCGGCGGCGAGCGACTCGATGTCAGCGAGGACGGACTCGCCGTGTTCGTGGAGGCGTCCGCTCTCGCGATCCGTTCGCGTGAGCCTGCGTGCTCGCTGGTCGACGACGTGAACCGCCTCGGCAGTCGCGTCGAAGTCCTTGGCCAGTGCGAGGCCGCGCCGTGCGGCTGCCGTGGATTCGTCGCTCCCGTCGACGGGAATGAGAACGTGGTCGTACATTGTGTGGTCGTTTGCAGCGCGGTCACTTCACCGTTGGCTGCTGGCGGTGTGTCCCAAACCAAACCCTCTTGCTTGGCTAAACCTAGTTTCGGGTAAATGGTGAGTACGCTGACGTGGGTCCTTGCGGGCCTTGTCGCTTACACCCTCCTCGCGATGGCGTTGCGGACCCGCGGCGTTGTCCCCGAGTATATTCGTTTTAGCGGCCCGATTACGACGATTCACACGCAGAAGGGCAAAGCTGTCCTCGACTGGCTTGCACGGCCAAAGCGGTTCTGGCGGGCCTGGGGGAACCTTGGCGTCGGGTTCGGACTCGTGGTGATGGTCGGCTCCTTCCTCCTCGTTGCGCTCGGGGCCTACCAGGCGCTCGTCAACCCACAGCCCTCCGCACTGAACGAGCCGCGGAACGCGCTGGCGATTCCCGGCGTCAACGACTTCCTCCCGCTGTCGGTCGCACCCGAGATCGTGCTCGGGTTGTTGCTCGGCCTCGTCGTCCACGAGGGCGGCCACGGGCTCTTCTGTCGCGTCGAGGACATCGACATCGAGTCGATGGGGCTGGCCTTGCTGGCGATCATCCCCATCGGCGCGTTCGTCGAACCCGACGAAGACGAACTCCTGCGGTCCGACCGCGGTGCGCAGGCCCGGATGTACACGGCCGGCGTGACCAACAACTTCGCGCTCGCGATCATCACGCTTCTGTTGCTGTTCGGGCCAGTCGCCGGCGCTGTCGCTGTCGTCGACGGCGTGCCGGTCGGAAGTCCGATCAACGGAACCCCCGCCGCTGATGCGGGTATCGAGTCAGGCGACGTTATTACGGCCGTCGACGGCCAGTCGGTCGAGAGCCAGCAGGAACTCGAATCGGTGCTCGCCGAAAACGACGCACAGACTGTCGAAGTGGCCCGTAAGGATTCCGAAACAGTCACCGTCGAGCGGTCCGTCGTCGTCTCGGCGGCCCTCCAGAGCGCGCCGCTTGGAACCGGTGAGACGATTGTCTCGGTCAACGGGACTGCCGTGGCTACCAGCAGTGAGTTCGAACAGGCGGCTCGAAACAATCCCGTTGCGACAGTCGAAACCGAGTCCGGGGAGACGGTCACGACCCCGCTCGGCGCATACGTCCTGGTCGCCGAGGACGGCCCGCTCGCCGGGGAAGGGGCACCGAGCGGCGAAGGCATGATAATCACCGAGGTCAACGGGGAGCGAACACACAGCGGGGCAGCGCTAATGCAGGCCCTCGAGGGCGGCGAACCCGGTGACCGGGTGTCGGTCACCGGCTACGTCGACGGTGCACGCGAGACCTACGAGGTGACGATGGCCGAGAGTGAGCAGGTCGACAACGGTATCATCGGCGTCAGCATCCAGCAGGGTATCAGCGGCATCCAGGTCAGTGACTTCGGCATCGACGCCTATCCCGCCGCCGCGTTCCTGGAATTCCTCGGCGGATCGCCTGACACCCCCACGTCAGTCTCCGAGTTCTCGTTCGCCCAGCGGATTTTCAGCACGCTCTTGCTCCCCTTTATCGGCGTCGCCGGCGGCTTCGGCTACAACTTCGCCGGCTTCACCGGCATCGCGACGAACTTCTACACCGTCCAGGGACCGCTCGGGGCGCTCGGAACGACGCCGGTGTTCCTGCTCGCGAACGTCCTGTTCTGGACTGGCTGGATCAATCTCGTCATCGGCCAGTTCAACCTCATCCCGACGTTCCCGCTCGACGGCGGCCACATCCTGCGGGCATCGACCGAGTCGTTCGTCTCGCGGCTCCCCGTCTCGGACGGGCGGCGGGTGACGACGGCCGTCTCCATCGCGATCACGGTGTCGATGATCGGCGGCCTCCTGTTGATGGTGTTCGGCCCGCGGCTCCTGACCTGAGACAGACAGGAATCGGTCTAACGTGGCTGGGGTTTCGTTACCCATTTACTCCCCGCCGCGAAAGCCCGGCGTATGTTCCTGCAGCTCCGTGCGGAGGTCGAGGACGCCCTCGACGACGCACTCACAGCCCTCGACCTGCCGGCCGAGGACCTCGGTATCGAGGAGCCACCGGAGGACGTCGACGCCGTGCTGGCGTCGAGCGTCGCCTTCCGGCTGGCCGGCGAGGTCGGTACTGCGCCACCGAACGTCGCCGGCGACATCGCCGAGGCGATTGACACGGACGACCTCACCTACGTCAGTGCTGTGACGACACAAGGGCCGTACGTCAATTTCCTCCCGAGCGAGGCGTACTTCGCCGAGACCCTGCAGTCAGTCACGGAGAGCGAGTTCGGGCGGCTTCCCGACCGCGACACCAGCGTCGTCGTCGAGCACACCTCCGCGAATCCGACTGGCCCGGTCCACGTCGGGCGAGCACGAAACCCTATCATCGGTGACGCCGTCGCTCGGGTGCTCGATTACGCCGGCTACGACGTCGACCGCCACTACTACGTCAACGACGCGGGCCGCCAAATTGCCGTGTTCACCTGGGCCTACGAGACGTTCGACGAGTCCGACCTGCCCGAGCCCGAGCGAGAGTCCCCGGAGTACGAGATGGTTCGGTACTACCGCAAGGGCAATACTGTCCTCGAAGAGGGCGACCCCGACGAAATCGAGGCGGCAGAGGCCGAGGTCCAGTCCATTCTGCAGGGCCTCGAAGACGGCGACGAGGAGACCTACGAGCGCGTTGCTGAGGTCGTCGACACCGTACTGGGCGGGATGCAGACCACGCTCGGCCGCCTCCCGGCGGAGTTCGACGAGTTCGTCAAAGAGACGAAGTTCATGCGCAACGGCGACACGGACGACCTGGTCGACCGCCTGAAGGGGCTCGACTGCGCCGTCTACGAAGAGGATGCCTGGCAGCTGGACCTGCCCGATTTCGAGAAGAATCTCGTGTTCCTGCGCTCCGATGGGACCTCGCTGTACACGACTCGGGACCTAGCCCACCACGAGTGGAAGTTCGATACCTACGACCGCGCCGTCACGGTGCTGGGTGAGGACCACAAGCTCCAGGCCGACCAGCTCTCGGCGGCGCTGGAACTGCTCGACAACGACACCGACCAGCTCCGGCAGGTGTTTTACTCCTGGGTGAACCTTCCCGAAGGCGGGATGAGCACGCGGGAGGGGACCGGCATCGACCTCGACGACCTGCTCGATGAAGCTATTGACCGCGCGCGCGAAGAGGTTGAGTCCCGACTGGACGACCGGACCCGCGGCGACCTCGACGCGGACGACATAGACCGTATCGCTCGTCAGGTCGGCATCGGCGCGGTGCGCTACGACATCGTCTCGAAACAGCCGACGAAGGGCATCACCTTCGAGTGGGACCGCGCGCTGGACTTCGAGGCCCAGTCCGCGCCGTACGTCCAGTACGTCCACGCGCGCTGCTGTGGGATCCTCGGCGACGTGGAGGCTGACATCCCAGCCGAACCCGACCTCGACCCACTGTCGGAACCGGAAGAGCAGGACCTGCTCCGCGAACTGGCCCGGTTCCCCGCCGTCATCGAGGCGGCCGCGGACGACCTGACGCCGCACACCGTCGCCACCTACACCCGCGACCTCGCCGAAACGTTCAATGCCTTCTACCGGGAGTGTCCGGTTCTCGACGCCGACGACGAGACCCGCGCCGCACGGCTGGCCCTCGTCGACGGGACCCGGACCACGATTGCGAACGCCCTCGACGCGCTGGGCGTCGAAGCGCCGACCTCGATGTAGGAGCGGTCTGCGTCGGGAATCCGATGTGACAGGCGCGATTGCCGCGAAAAGTCCGTCGAGCCGGCCTAATTCTGCAGGAACGCGTCGACTTCCGCCGCGATTAGTGCAGGTGCCTCGGCGGGGCCGCTGTGGCTGACCCCATCGAACTCGACGAATCGGCTGTGTGGGAGTGCGTCGTGAACGGCCCGGGCACTCTGCCGGAGGAAGTCCGGCCCGCCGGTGCCGGACAGAACGAGCGTTGGAGCGTCGACATCGAAGTGGTCGGGGAGCCGGTACTGCTCGACGGACCGGTTCATCCGAACGACCTCCTCAGCGAGGGCCACGCAGTCGGGCCAGACAGGCCACTCCGCAAGCCAGGCGTCGAGGTCCTCGATACCGTCTGGGTGAAGGACCTGTTCGATGTAGCGTTTCACCGCTTCCTCTCGCTTTCCATCCTGTACGAGCGATGCCATTCGGTCAGCGAGGTCAGCGTCGGCCCGGTACTCGGCGGGAAGTACCGCCGGTTCGTACGCGATAACTGCCTCGACCGACGTACCCGCCGCGGCCTCGATAGCGGTGAGTGCGCCGTACGAGTGGCCGAACAGGATTGGGTCGCCGTCGACAGCGTCGGCAAGCGCCCGGACATATCGGACCTCACGATCCAGCACCTCGTCGGCGTTTGTTTCCGCCGGGGAGTCGAGACAGGTCCCGAACCCCGGACGCTGGGGGACGACAGCACCGTAGCCCTCGAACTCTGGGATAACCGGTCCCCAGTACTCCGTGGGGGCCATCCCGCCGTGCAGGAGGAGGAGTGGCTGGCCGTCGCCGTAGCGCTCGAACTCGACTCCGATCTCATCTGCGGATTGTGTCGGCTGCATACAACATACGGTCGAACGCAGTCGGGCTAAGCCGTTCTCTCAGTGATTGGGCCGTTTAAGTAGGGTGTCGAAAGCAGGACCGACAGCCACGCCGATGCTCTGTTTCGACAGGCGCTTCAGCACTGGCAGCGAGCGATGCCGTATGGGGCTTATCGCAGAATTTCAGATCGATTGCGACTCGTTGCCGCTCGTGTCGGTCGCGGCTGCGGTACCCGAAGCGACGATCACCCTCTCACTGCAGTACAACCACGGTCGTCGCCCGCTGTTTATTGGGACCGTGACGGGTGGCTCCGAGCAGGCCATCGAGCGGGCGTTCACTGATGCCTACGACGTTCAGGAGTGGACGCGGATCGGGACGGCGGCCGACACCCGTCGGTATCAGGCAGTGCCGGCACTGAGCTTCGAGGAGCAACTCGGCGGCCAAATCGACGACTTGGACGGACTCGAAGCACTCGCCACGGCAGACGCCATCATCGAACGGATAACCGTGACCGCAGACGGGTGGGAGCAACTGGGATGGTTCGCCGACCGAGCGGCGTTCACCGAGTTCGCCTCGTTCTGGCAGCGAAACGCGGACTTCGGACTTGAGCGGCTGACCCGGGATGCGGAGCCGAAGTCGCCCGGCAACGGGCTCACGGACCGACAACTGGAAGCGCTACGGACGGCGTACGAGATGGGGTATTTCGAGATTCCGCGGCGCACGTCGCTGGACGCCGTGGCCCAAGAACTGGACATCTCTGCGTCGTCGCTCTCGGAGCGACTGCGCCGGGCACAGACTCAACTCATTCAGGAAACGGTCGCGACGCTGTGGCCGCCGCTTCCGGAATGAGTCAGAGACAGCGAGATGCGGTCGGAGCGGCGGGCTGAGACCGGACCGGCTGGCGGGTACAGAGCCGTCAGTTGAAGAGGCCGAACACACCGCCGGAGTCCTCGTCGTCGTCGACATCGGAGTGATCCTCGGTGTCGTCGAGGAACCACTCGTCGTCGAGTATCGTCTCGATATCCGTTTCGGGGCTCTCGCCGCGGAAGAACACACCCTCCAGCGCCTCGGTCAGCCGCTGATAGGCGTCGGCAGCCGTGCTCTCGGGGGCGTTGAGCACGAGCGGTTCCTCTGTCGTCGCCTGCGGGTCGTCCGGAATGACCGCAAGCAGCGGGAACTCCATCTGCTCGGCGATGGCCGCGACGTCAGTGTGGCGGGTCGCGCGGTTGATGATCGAACCGAGAACGGTCCCGTCGATTCGGTTCGCTAGCTGGGCCGTTTTGACCGTATCGCCCACCGCAACGTCGTCGGGGGTCGTGACGAGGACGATTCCGTCGGCCAGCCCAAGCGGCACGGCGACTTCGTGGCTCAGTCCAGCCCCGGTATCGATCAACACCACATCGTAGGCATTTCGGAGCGTCTTGATGACTTTCCTGAGCTTTGCGGGATCAGCGTCCGCGAACGCCTCCAGCGACTGTTCACCCGGAATCACCGTGAGTCCACCCGGCGCATCAGTCAAAGCCTCACTCACGGCAGCCTCACCGGCCAGAATCTCGTGGAGGCTCTTTTCGGGCTCTACAGAGAGCATCGAGCCGAGGTTCGCCATCCCCAGATCCGCGTCGACGACGGCGACATCGTAGCCCATCTCCTGAAGCACAGCCCCGAGATTTACCGCGGTCGTCGTCTTTCCGACGCCGCCCTTGCCGCCCGCAATCGTACACACATACCCCGCCATAGTCTGATTGCTTGGGTACAATGCAGGCAGTCATATAAATGCGACTGTCATTTGTTGGATCGTGACGGGCCAGGCGACGTTCAGAATAGGTGGTTTCACGGCCAGTCAGGTATCTCGGTTGTCACGTCTGTCGTATCGGCCTCACGGCTTTGCCGCTTCGCTCCCTCCCTCCACGGCTCCCGATGGTCGCCGTTCCGGTGCGAGGGCCGCTCACTTCGTTCGCGCCCTTCGCTGCTCACGGGTCGTCCCTCCCCGCTCGCCCGTCCTGCGATTCTCGCTTCGCTCGAATCGCACTGGCTTCCTCCGCGGCTCTCTTCGGTCGCCGCTCCGGTACGAGGGCCGCTCACTTCGTTCGCGCCCCTCGCTGCTCGCGGGTCGTACCTCCCCGCTCGCTAAC
This sequence comes from Haloarcula sp. K1, assembly GCF_001647155.1. Classification (NCBI taxonomy): domain Archaea; kingdom Methanobacteriati; phylum Methanobacteriota; class Halobacteria; order Halobacteriales; family Haloarculaceae; genus Haloarcula; species Haloarcula sp. K1. Next base: position 177,296 of record NZ_LRHL01000004.1, on the reverse strand, counting down.
CCGAAGGCCGCCCTTCGCTCCCTGTCAACAGGTTCTTACGCCACCTCGGCCAACAGAGAGTAATGAGCGAGCAGCAGGAACAGGAGCAATCTGACAAGCAGAAATACGAGTTCCGGAAGGTAATAGAGGAACTCAAGGGGTACCAGGGCTCGGGAACCCAACTCGTCTCTATCTACGTGCCCGAGGACAAGCAGATCAGCGACGTCGTCGCCCACGTCACCCAGGAGCACTCCGAAGCCTCGAACATCAAATCGAAGGACACCCGGACGGCGGTGCAGGACGCACTCACCTCAATCAAGGACCGCCTCCGGTACTACGACGTGCGACCCCCCGAAAACGGGCTGGTCGTGTTCTCGGGTGCATTCGACACCGGCGGCGGTCGGACCGACATGGTAACGAAGGTACTCGAATCCCCGCCGGACCCCATCGAGTCGTTCCGTTATCACTGTGACTCGGAGTTCCTCACCGAGCCCCTGGAGCACATGCTGGCCGACAAAGGGCTGTTCGGCCTCATCGTGCTCGACCGGCGCGAGGCAAACGTCGGCTGGCTGAAGGGCAAACGGGTCGAGCCCGTCAAGTCCGCCTCCTCACTGGTCCCGGGCAAACAGCGAAAAGGTGGTCAGTCAGCCCAGCGTTTCGCCCGCCTCCGGCTGGAAGCCATCGACAACTTCTATCAGGAAGTCGCGGGGATGGCGAACGACCTGTTCGTCGCCGACCGCCACGAACTGGACGGCATCCTCGTCGGCGGCCCCTCACCGACGAAAGACGAGTTCCTCGACGGCGACTACCTCCACCACGAACTCCAGGACATGGTACTGGGGAAGTTCGACGTGGCCTACACCGACGAGTCAGGGCTGTACGACCTCGTGGACGCGGCCGACGATGTGCTGGCCGAACACGAGATGCTCCGGGACAAGGAGCTCATGGAGGACTTCTTCAAGCAACTGCACAACGGTGACAAGGCCACCTACGGGTTCGACCAGACCCGCCAGAACCTCAACATGGGCGCGGTCGAGCAGCTACTCATCTCCGAGGACCTCCGGAAAGACGTGGTCGCCTACACCTGCGAGAACGGCCACGACGAGTACGAACTCATCAACAGCAGCGCCGAAACGGAGAGTCACGAGTGCTCCCGCTGTGGGGCCACCGTCGACGCCGAGGACGGCGAGCGCGACGACGCCATCGACCACCTGATGGAACTGGCCGACCAGCGGGGCACCGAGACGGTGTTCATCTCGACTGACTTCGAAAAGGGCGAACAGCTGCTGACCGCTTTCGGCGGCGTCGCCGGCCTGCTGCGCTATTCGACGGGCGTCTAACGACCGTCGTTCGCACTTTCAGTTCTGTTATAACAACTGTTCCAGTTGCCGACGACGACGGCCGAGGTCGACGTGGGCCGCCTCCCCGTAGCTGGCGTCGAGGCGGTCCAGTACCAGTAGCGGGTCGACGCCCTCGCGCTCGATTCGTTCCAGCAACGCAGTGATCTCCGCCCGGTGCATCGCCAGCGAATCGAGTAGCCCGACGAGCAACACCAGCGGGACCGCTGCGTCGTCGTTATCGGGGATGGAACTATCGAGACCAGTAAAGTCCGGGACAGCAGTGGGTGGCTCCGTCTCCGGTTGGAGAGTTAAACAGGACTGACAGACGCTGGCACCCGGTGCGTCTCCGGGGAGATATTGCTGGAGATCAGACGGGACTGGGAACGAAACGAGGTCGCCACCGCAGTCGAGACAGGACATACTCAAGCACGAACCTGAAAGCGCAAAAACGATACCGGTCAGGACGGACTCCCCGATCAGTCGTCAGCAGTGACCGCTTCGGGCTCTTCTTGTGCTTCCTCTTCGGCCGCGAGCGCGTCCTCCTCCTCTTCTTTCTTGGCTTTGATCTTCTTCATGCGGAAGATCTCTTCGCGCTCCTGCTCTTCGAGTTTCTGCTCGATGTACTCCTGGTTGTCGTAGAGATCGGGCAGGAGTTTGAATTCGAGGGCGTTGACACGCCGTTTCGTCGTCTCGATCTCTTCGAGCATCTTCTTCATCGCCGTCTCGACTTCGGCGGCGAGGATGATGTTCTCGAGCAGTTCCTCGTAGGCCTCGGCGGCCTCGTCGATGCGGGCCGAGGTTCCCATGACGCCGTAGCCGCGTTCGTCCAGTGACTTCCGGACCTTGCTGGACTCGATCTGCGGGACGACGACGCCCATGATGTTTTTCGACTGGGTCGTCAGTTCCGGGTGTTCTTTCAGTGCTGCGGCGGCCCCGCGGACGGCCACGTCGCCTTCCATCGCCCGGGCCATGTTGATCGCGCGCTGGGCCCGTTCGTAGGAACCGTCGAGGTCTTCACGGACGTCCTGAGCCTGGTCCAGAATGTCCATGAACTCCATGATGAGGCCGTCGCGCTTCTTCTCCAGCGTGTCGTGCCCACGCTCGGACAGCTCGATGCGGTCCTCGATCTGCATCAGATTCTTGCGCGTGGGTTTGACGTCCTTAGCCATTACGGGTCTTTTTTCGACGTAGGCAGTTAACGGTTTCCAGTTATTTCGGTTCGAGCGCCGCCGCTTCCGGATCGACACCCAAAAAACGAAGTCGGCGAACGGCAGTCGTTAGTCGTCTGCAGGCGTTGCGCCGGTGCTGGTCGACTCCGCAGCACCGTCAAGCACGCCGTGGCTACGGAGCAGGATGATACCGAAGCCGACCTTGGCGACGAGGTCGATGACCATGAAGCCGGCCGTCTCGATCCCGATACCGACGAGGCCGAGTCCTTCACTGCCGACGAGCCACCAGACCGGGTAGACCAGCCACACGACCGTCACGAGGTTTCGCAGCGTCTTGAACGTGCTCCGCGTGTCGCTGGGCAGGTCTGCGACCCGACCGGACAGCGAGGCGAACAGGAAGTACAGCAGGACCAGCAGGAAGGCGGTGCTGATACCCCACCAGACCAGCCGTTCCGCGCCGGCCGACAGCACGCCGCTCCCTGCGCTTAGCGTCGCGACCACACCGGTACCGATCATCAGCACGTCGAGGCTGACGAGCGAGGCGATGGTGTTGCGGTCTGCCCCTGCAAGCAGTCCGAGGTCATACAGCAGTAACGGCGTCGTGAACAGCCAGTCGGTGTATCGCGCCCAGTAGATGGGGTGTTCCGACCCGCCGAACTCGATGAACGTCAGGCCGAACCCGAGTGCCATCGCGAGGTAATTCACGAACGCGATTGCCGTGATCAGTATTGTCGCGATGTAGAACTTCTGACGCCTGCTGTCGGTTTCACCCCAGCCACGCGCGATGAAGTATAGCATGCCGAGGAACATGCCCGCTGTACCTAACCACAGCCATATCGCTTCACTCCCTGGTTCTGGCATAGTGCACTCTAGTATAGGAGGTCAACGCTAAACAGTCGCGTACCCAAAATATATGGTAAAAATTGCGAAGAGCCGTGAGATATAGGGCCGTTGTCAGGCTTCGGCTTCGACAGTTTCGGCGGTCTCGTCCTCGCGGTAGTGCTCCTCGATGAGGTCCTCGTCGATGCGGTTCAGCGCATCCTTCGGGAGCATCGAGAGCAGGTCCCAGCCGAGTTCGAGCGTCTCGTCGATACTGCGGGCCGTGTCGGTCCCCTGATCGACGAACTCCTCCTCGAAGCGGTCGGCGAAGTCCAGGTACTTGTTGTCCAGTTCCGACAGCGCCTCGCGACCGACGATGTTCACGAGGTCGCGCAGGTCCTCACCTTCCGCGTACGCGGCGAAGATCTGGTCTTTCACGTCGGCGTGGTCGGCGCGAGTCAGCCCCTCGCCGATACCGTCGTCCATCAGCCGCGACAGGCTGGGCAGAACGTTGATCGGCGGCTGGATGCCCTGGCTGTTGAGGTCGCGGTCGATGTAGATCTGGCCTTCGGTAATGTACCCGGTCAGGTCCGGAATCGGGTGCGTATCGTCGTCGCCCGGCATCGTCAGGATCGGGAGTTGAGTCACGGACCCCTCGCGACCCTCGATCCGACCGGCACGCTCGTAGAGCTGTGCCAGGTCAGTGTACATGTATCCGGGGTAGCCACGCCGGCCCGGGACCTCCTCACGCGCGGCACCGATCTCGCGCAGTGCCTCGCAGTAGTTGGTCATGTCCGTCAGGATGACCAGGACGTGGTAGTCCTTCTCGAAGGCAAGGTACTCGGCGGTGGTCAGCGCCAGCCGCGGCGTAATCGTCCGCTCGACGGCCGGGTCGTCCGCGAGGTTCATGAAGACGACGGAGCGTTCCAGCGCGCCGGTGCGCTCGAAGTCGTCCATGAACTCGTTTGCCTCTTCGGCCGTGATACCCATCGCGCCGAAGATGACAGCGAACTCTGACCCTTCGTCGTCTTCGCCGTCCTCCTCTTCCGGCACCGTCGCCTGTCGCGCGATCTGGAGTGCCAGGTCGTTGTGTGGCAGGCCGGAGGCGGAGAAGATCGGCAGCTTCTGGCCGCGGACGAGCGTGTTCATGCCGTCGATGGCCGAAACACCCGTCTGAATGAACTCTTCGGGGTACTCCCGGGAGTAGGGGTTGATCGCCTCGCCGACGATGTCGCGGCGTTCGTCGGGGACGATCTCGGGCCCACCGTCGATCGGCTGACCGGTCCCGTCCATGACCCGCCCGAGGAGGTCCTCGGTGACGGGCATCTTCATCGTCTCGCCGAGGAAGCGAACCGAGGCATCGCGGTCGATACCCTCGGTCCCCTCGAACACCTGAATGGCAACGTAGTCGCTCGCGGATTCGAGCACCTGGCCACGGCGGGTCTCGCCGTCGCTGAGCTCGATTTCGACGATGTCGTCGTAGCCGACCGGTTCGTCGGTTTCGACGAACACCAGCGGTCCGCTGATCTCCGTGATTGTCTGATACTCTTTCATTGTTAGTACAGCTCCCGCAGTTGAGACTCGATGTCGTCTTCGAGGTCGTCGATGTACTCGTTGTAGTCTTCCTGCACGCCGATACGGTTGAGCCGCGGCGCGGCGTCGATGTCGGTGATTTCCTCGACGGGAACGCCGGCATCGAGCGCCTCGAAGGCCGCATCGTTGTACGTCTTGGCGGCGTCCATGATGCGGTAGGTCTTCTCGGGCTCACAGAAGGTGTCGACGTCGTGGAAGGCGTTCTGCTGGAGCCACGCCTCGCGCAGGTAGCGGGCGATTTCCAGCGTCAGCTGCTGGTCTTCCGGCAGCGCGTCCTTCCCGACAAGCTGGACGATTTCCTGCAGTTCGGCCTCCTCATCCAGCGTGTCGATGGCCCACTGGCGCGTCTCCGGCCAGTCGTCCCGGACGTTCTCCTCGAACCACGGGTCGAGCTGGTCGCGATACAGCGAGTACGACTCGTTCCAGTTGATAGACGGGAAGTGCCGGCGTTCGGCGAGGTCGGCGTCCAGCGCCCAGAACGTCTTGACGATACGCAGCGTGTTCTGGGTGACCGGCTCCGAGAAGTCCCCGCCCGGCGGCGAGACGGCCCCGATGACCGAGACCGAACCCTCGGTACCGTTGATGTTCTCGAAGTACCCGGCACGCTCGTAGAACTCGCTCAGGCGAGCGGAGAGGTACGCGGGGTACCCCTCCTCGCCGGGCATCTCCTCGAGCCGGGAAGAGATTTCGCGCATGGCCTCGGCCCACCGGGAGGTGGAGTCGGCCATCAGCGCCACGTCGTAGCCCATGTCACGGAAGTACTCCGCGATGGTGATTCCCGTGTACACACAGGACTCACGGGCCGCGACGGGCATGTTTGACGTGTTGGCGATGAGGCAGGTCCGGTCCATCAGCGCGTTGCCGGTGGTCGGGTCTTCCAGTTCCGGGAAGTCCTCGATGACCTCGGTCATCTCGTTGCCACGCTCGCCACAGCCGACGTAGACGACGATGTCAGCGTCGGCCCACTTGGCGAGCTGGTGCTGGGTGACCGTCTTCCCGGAGCCGAAGGGACCCGGGATGGCGGCCGTCCCGCCTTTCGCAATCGGGAACAGGCCGTCCAGCACGCGCTGGCCGGAGATGAGCGGCTCCGTCGGGGTCTCCTTCTCGACGGTCGGCCGCTGCTGGCGCACCGGCCACTCCTGGTGCATCTGGATTTCCTCGCCGCTGTCCAGTTCGACAACCGTCTCCTCGACGGTGAAGTTGCCCGATTCGATGGCGACGACCTCGCCACCCTCGGAGTCGGGCGGGACCATCACTTTGTGATCGATACTGGGCGTCTCAGGGACAGTGCCGACGATATCGCCGGCTTCGACCTCGTCGCCTTCCTCGACTTCGGGGGTGAACTCCCAGGTCTTCTCCAGGTCAATGCCCGGCGCGTCGACGCCGCGGTCGAGGAACGCCGACCCCATCTTCTCTTCGAGCACGTCGAGCGGGCGCTGGACGCCGTCGTAGATGGCGTCGAGCATGCCCGGCCCGAGGTCCACGGAGAGGGGCGAGCCCGTCCCTTCGACGGGTTCGCCGGGGGAGACACCGGAGGTCTCCTCGTACACCTGAATCGTGGTGATGTTTCCTTCGATCTCGATGACCTCGCCCATCAGCCCTTCCGAGCCGACGTAAACGACGTCGTTCATCCGGGCGTCGAGGTCCCGAGCCGTTACGACCGGTCCCGAGACGCTTTCGATAATGCCGTCCTCGCGGACGTCTGTGTCTGTTGCTTGACTCATGGTTAGTCCTCGTCCATCAGGTCGATACCGATGGCTCGCTTGATCTGTTCACGCAGTCCGCCGCTCCCAGTGCCGCCGCCGAGCGTGACCATCACCGGCTCGACACTCGTCTCCGCGTCCTGCCTGACACCGCGTGAGAGATGCGACAGGTCGTCGTCGTGCATCACGACGATACCGACGTCGTCGTCGTCGAGCATCTCCTCGACGGCGTCGTCGAGCTGCTCGTCTTTCTCGTCAGCAGGCACGTCCGCGAACTTGCGGACGCCAGCCAGCCGAAAGCCCGTCGTGAACTCCGGGCTTCCGATGACAGCTATCTCCTGGCTCATAGTATCACCAGCTCCTGTTCAATCTCGTCGGGGCCGAGGCCGGCCTCGCGACCGCGGGCGATGGCCCGGATGTTGTCGACCTCGCGCTCCTTTTTGAGGATGTACGACAACACCGGACAGACCGACAGCGGATAGCGGTTCGAGAGCCGGTCGGCGTATTCGAGCAGCGCCGCGTCCAGCGCCCGCTCGAAGTCGATGAGGTTGTCGGCCTCCTCAAGCGCCGACAGCGCCTGATCGAGGTCGTCGCCGTACTTGCTCTCGCGAACGGCACTGACCAGTTGGTCGAGATTCGTCGACAGCTGTGCGACCTCCTGTGCGTCGAACAGCTGGCCGCCCTCGATGAAGTACTCCGAGGGGTCGAGGTCCGCGCCACTGCGGGCCAGCCGGAGCGCGTTCCGGAGGTTGCGGAAGTCGACTTCCGTCTCCAGGAACTCGACGTACAGCCCGGTCGGGCTGTCGATCTCCGGATTATCCGGCAAGCCGGACAGCAGTGTTTCGTAGAAGGCGCGGTCGAGCGCGTTCTCCAGGGGCACGAGGACGCCGCTTTCCTCGTACACGTCGAACGCCTCGGCCATCGTGTCACCGAAGATAGTGTCGTCGAGCTGCTCGACGACCTCCTCGATAGAACCGGCGTTCAGCAGGTCCTCGATACGCCGGTCGGTGAACTCGCCGGCCCGGATGAGGTCGTCCTCGACCTCGGTCCGCTCCGCGTCCGAGTAGAGCCCGCGAATGACGGTCTTGACGTTCCACACGTCGAATTTCCGCAGGTAACGGGCAATGTAGTCGTACAGCGCGCCCTCAGACCAGCGAAGCAGGTCGTCGAAGTGTTTCGCGAGGTTGCGGTTCAGCGCGTACTCGACGAGGTCGACGCCGTCGTACCGGGAGCCGAGCGCGTTCATTTCGGTCTCGTACTCCGTTTCCTCCATGAAGCGGGCGATTTCGCCCGTCCCCATGCGGACCAGTTTCCGGTAGTCGTCATCGTCGAACAGGGACGCACTTCGGGCACGAACCCGTGCGATGACGTACTCGTAGTTGCTTCCCTGGCCGCTCGTTCCCGTTCGCGAACTCATTGGTCTTCGAACAGGCGGTCGCTGATTGCTTTCAGGTTGTCCTCCCAGACGTCCTCCAGGATGGAATCGAACGTGTTGTTCACACGGACTCGTGACTCGCCGCTCTCGACGACAACGCCGCCGAGGCAGTCCCGCTCACCGGCGTACGTCGCGCCGTCGTAGTCATCGAGTACATCCTCGAGAAGCGACTGGTCCGACGCACGGCCGTACACCGACAGCTCGTCGCTGTCGTCGAATTCATCGACGGCGGCGTCAAGCAGTGCGCGTGTCAGTTCCTCTCGTCGGTCCCCTTCGAGGGCCGCAAGCGCGTCCTCTACGTCGCCGTGAACGTCTTCGAGGATGTCACGCCGGGCGTTGAGTCGAGCCTGTTTGGCCTCGAGCTTCGCGGAGGAGAGTCGCTGCTCTCGCTCCTGCTCGATGGTCCGCTCGACCTCGGCCTCGCGTTCCTCGTGGATCTGCTCGGCGTCGGCCTCGGCGTCGGCGATAATCTCCTCGGCACGTTCGTCGGCCGCGTCGCTAATCTCCTGAGCACGCGCGCGGGCCTCGTCGCGGATGTCCTCTACGACTGTTTGAAGGCTCATTATTGGAAAAGGGAGAGAGTGGTTAACCGAGGATGAAGACGACGACCAGCGCGAGAATGACGAGCGTTTCCGGCAGGACTGTCAGGATGAGCCCACGGCCGAACATGCTCTCGTCTTCTGCGATTGCGCCGACGGCGGCGGCCCCGATCCCACGTTCCGCGTATCCCGAACCGAGCGCAGCCAGCCCGACAGCGAGGGCTGCAGCAGCTTCTCCCGGGATAGCCGGAGCAGCGGCGCCACCTTCTTGCAGTACAGCGTTGACAACGAGTGCGATAGTTTCTATCATGTTGTTGAGATCCTCTCTGAGGTTGCTCGTGTCCGAACAGGCGTATGTGACTCCACGGACTTCATAAAGCTTCCCAAAACACTTCGTCAAGATGCTGTTCCGTGGGTTTAGCCGCGCTCTCAACCACGGTTGTCATCTGGTACCAGCCCCCGAGTACGCGACGGTAGGGCAGTAGCTACCGGAGTACCGACAAATATCGGAAGTAAGGTCGATAGCGGTCAGTCGTCAGTGGTGTAGGTCCGCTCGTAGCCGAACGGGTTGTACCGCTTGCCGCCGCCCTCGAAGAACTTGCCGAAGAACTCCACGTATTCGAGACGCACACCCTGTAGTCCGGCACTGGTGATACCCAGTACGAGGACGAGGAGGTGCCCCAGCACAAGGACGAGCAGTCCACCGACGAGACCAGCGATGCCCGAGTGCATCAGGCCTCCGAACATGACCTCTGTGACTTCGTGGCCGTGGTAGACGCCTTCCTCGAGGTAGTAGCTCGGTGCGTGACTGATACCGAAGTGCCACGCTCCGTCGTCCGTGACGAACACACCGAAGAACAGCAGATTGACCACGAAGGCCATCCCGGCCTTCGCCAGGAGTACTGCTGCCAGTCGCGTGTACGACAGCACGTTCACGAACACATTGAGGAACTCGACGACTTCGATGGGGTCAGCGAGCGCCAGCAACACGAGGCCAGCGAAAAACACCAGCAACCACGCTGATATCGGGAACCCACCGACACTGAACAGGTCGATAGCCGGGAGCCCGGCGAAGCCGAGCGGGAACGGGTTCCCGGCAAAGATGCCTTCCTCAGCGGTGTAGAGGAAGTCCGGTGCCGAGCCCGCTGCGCCGGAGAACACCCAGGCCCAGAGGCCAAACAGCATCAGGAGCCAGGAGCCGCTCTCGGTGACGGCGTCCCAGAGGCCGTGGTTCAGGTTCTCGATGAAGTCGAACGTCCACCCCACAGCGAGGTGGAGCATCCCGGCCAGCAGACTCAGCGTCAGCCACCCGATCGCGTACTCGCCGTACGCCGGCTGCAGTCCCTTGTGGAACGGCGCCCCTTCGAACCCGAGGGCAGGCCACACGACGTTCGAGATTGTGTGCAGGCCGAAGATCTCGCCGTACAGCAGGCCAAACAGCATCGTGAATCCACCGGCCCACATTCCGACACCCCCGAGGCTTTTCAGCACATCGCTGTCAACCGCTGAGTACAGCCCGTAGCCGAGCGCGAGGTACAGCAGTCCATACCCGACGTCACCGATCATGAACCCGAAGAAGGCCGGGAACGTCAGGAAGAAGGCGACCGTCGGGTCGAACTCGCCGTACTTCGGCCGGTTGACGACCTCGACGAGGTCCTCGAACGGCTTGACGCCTTTCGGGTTGTCCTGAATGACTGGCGGCGCGTCGTCACCCATCGTGATGACGCCACCGTCAGCGACGGTTTCCTGCGGTTGGCGCTCGCTCTCCGGTTCGGGAGCATCGACGGAGCTTCCGACGGGTTCGCCGCCGTTGCCGCCTTCCCGCTCGACTTCTTCGTGGGACTCTGCGTGCCCCTCGCTGTCGTACTCGGCGATTTCGATCCTGTCGATGTCGACAGCGTCGCCGACAGTACTCGAAAGGGCCCGCTCGAACTCCTCGTAGCGCTCGTTCGGAATCCAGCCCTCGGCGATGAAGGCGTTTTCCGTCGTTGCGAAGGTGAGCGGCGCTTCGCCCTTCTGGGCCTCGATAGCCAGTTTCTCCTCGGCCGCGAGCAGGAACCCGGCGTGGTCGAGTCGGAGTTCGTTGAGTTCGTCCTCGACGGTCGAGAGCTTCGATTCGAGCTGCTGTTTCTCGTGTTCCAGCTCTTCGAGATACGCCGTCGGGTCGCCGTCGCCGTCGGGGATTTCGAGTCGGGAGAACGTCGCCCCGACGAGCGCGTCCTGCAGGGCGTCTTCGTCGGCCTGTGCGAACACGGCGACGATGCCGTCCTCGGTGAACAGTTCGAACGTCCCGACGTCGCTGTCTGCGAGGACAGCCTCGATCTCGTCGCTGTCGCCCTCGCCGACAACGACGGACAGCGAGTCGTAGCCACGGAGCAGGTCGAGGTCGATGCCGAGCGTGACGAACGGCGCCATCGTGTTGATACGGTCCTCGACGGCCCGGAGTTCGTCACGGACCTCGTCGCGTCGGTCGTCGAGTTCGTTGACCTCGGTTCGGACTGTTTCGAGTTGGTCCTCGATCGCGTCGTCTGTGACGACCCGCGTCGGACCGGCGTCCTCCTCGCTGACACCCAGAATGGACTGCAGCGAGCGAACCGTGACGAGCTTGTCCGAGACCTCGTTGGTTCCGTCGAGCGAGTTCCCGGGTTCGAATCCGTCCCAGGAGCCGTCATACTCGGTGACGTGGAGCATATCGAGGTCGTGGACGGCCTCAATAGTCTGCTCCATCGCGCGTTTCGACCCCGTCACCGAGACGCGGCACATCTTCTCAGGTCTGAGCATGCACCGCCTCCTCGAACAGGTCTGTGACGTATTCGACTACCTCGTCGATCTGTTCACTGGCCTGCTGTTCGAGGTCGTCGCGAGCGCTCTCACCGTCTTCGATGATCTGCTCGCGCTCGGCCTCGATCTCTTCGCGAGCCGCTTCGAGACGGTCTTCGGCGGCCGCCTCGGCCTCTTCCCGCGCGGATTCGCGGATCTCCTCGGCCTCCTCGCGAGCCTCCGAGATGCGGTCTTCGCGGTCTTGTTCGGCCTCTGCGACGATCTCGTCGGCCTCCTGCTCGGCCTCCTGTATCCTGTCAAGAACTTCTGGCCGTGGCATTCTCTAATCATGTGAGCGTTGCCAGAGCGGCTATTTGGTAGTTGCGAAGTTTCCCCGTGTGATAGAGCGGCCAAAATCCGGGGAATTATGACCGCCAAGTCCTAAGCTGGCAGTAATGGGAGTCCTCGAGAACAAGGCCCGCGCGCGGACGTTCTACAAGTATCTCTCGAAGGTGTACGACCAGATCAACCCCTTCATCTGGGACGAGCGGATGCGCGACGAGGCGATTGCGATGCTCGATCTTTCGCCCGACGACAAGGTCCTCGATGTCGGCTGTGGCACCGGCTTCGCCACCGAGGGGCTGCTCGAACACGTCGATACGGTGTACGGGCTCGACCAGAGCCCCCACCAGCTCTCGAAAGCGTTCGAGAAGTTCGGCAAGTTCGGCGACGTGCGCTATCATCTCGGTGACGCCGAGCGACTCCCGTTCAAGGACGACAGTTTCGATGCGGTGTGGTCCTCGGGGTCCATCGAGTACTGGCCCAACCCCGTCGACGCGCTTGCGGAGTGTCGCCGACTGACCAAACCCGGTGGCAAGGTCCTCATCGTCGGCCCCGACTACCCGAACTCGACTGTCTTCCAGAAGATGGCCGACGCCATCATGCTGTTTTACGACGAAGAGGAAGCCGACCGGATGTTCACTGAGGCCGGATTCGAGGAGTTCGAACACCACATCCAGCAGTCCCGACCAGGTAGTCCGCGAGCGATTACGACGATTGCAGAAGTACCCGAGTAAGCCCTTCGGCCACGAGCAAAGCGAGTGGCCGCTTTTTCGCCCACGTTTTTGCGGTGAGCGGTAACCGGAGGTTACCCGAGCCGGAAAAAGGTGGTCCGGCAGTCCCGACCAGGTAGTCCGCGAGCGATTACGACGATTGCAGAAGTACCAGAGTAACAGCGACCATAGAGCCGCTTTCTTCCGTGCTACGCCGATCCACTGACGGGAACCCGTACTCGGTCGCCGTCCTGTGTGGTGACGGTAACCGTGTACTCTCCACGGGGTTCGACAGTCCAGAGAGAGCCGTCTGTACCGGTCGTCCCGATCCGTTTACCGTTTATCCTGACAGTCGCATCCGCCGTGGATCCCGTACTGTTGTCGCTGACCGTGACGAGCAGCGGTCCGGACTCGAAGGACTGCTCGACTCGGACGCGAACTGACTGGTTCACGTTCGTCGCTACTTCCGACCGGTCGACTGTCGTCAGTTCGAGGTGCTGGGTTTCGTAGAAGACGTTCGTCGTACCACCGTCGAGATACGCGGTCAGTTGTCCGTTCGAGTGGTCAGCCTGAATCTGGTAAATCGCACTCCGACCGTACGTCTGGACGGACGGGTACTGCTCGCTGTAGAGCCACGGGTAGAGAGTCTCCGCCCGCGTGTTGACCGCGCGGAGGGAGTCGTTGGTCCGGGCGAACTGGTCGATTGCCGTCTGTTCGCGGTCCTGTCCGAGATACGTCTCACGCGTGTACCGACCGCCTGCGACCGTCGACAGCATGTACCCCTCGGACGAAACCTCGACGTATACCGTGTTCGGCTCGGTATTACCGGCGGTTTCAGCGCTGATACGCTGACTAATCGGGCCACGGGACGTCTTGAGCACGCCCCTGTTGTTTTCCAGCCGGAAGCGCTGGTTCGGTGACAGTGAGTAGTCCGGTGCGGTACCAGCGGTCGCCCGAATCCGGTCGAGTCGGGTGGCCAGTTGACGTGACTCTGCGTCGAGCAGCGCCCGCTGTCGCAGGAACTCCCTAGCGGTTATCGCACCGTTTGCGTACTGCTGGATCGCGATCTGATTCCGTTGTTCCAGACTCGTTCGCTTGCTTTCGATATTGGTCAATGTCTCGTCGACGAGGCGGTCGCGGGCGGCCTCGCTGTCCTGCTGGAAGAACTTCCGTTCGAACGTCGTCGTCGCGTAGTCGCTCCGCAGGTCACTGGATCCAGCTGCAACCGCGACGCCGACATCGATCGACGATTGGTTGTACGTCGTCGACCTGACGTCGCTGGCCGGGATAGTGAGATGGTTCGTCGTGTTGTCGACAACCGTGATCTGTGGCAACTGATCGCTGCCGTCAGCGGTCTGGGCCGGCGAGGCGAACCCAGTCACTGGGGCAGCCACGGAGACGACCATGAGGAGGATCACACCGACTGCGGGGAGGGGACGCATCAGCATCGAATACTCGCCCACCGTACAAAAATCTCCCCATTCTCCATGTATCAATAATGACCTGAGAAGCCACGAGACCTTTCAAAGCGTCCGCTGACGTTTTATTCTCGGATGGAAAGGGTTTTGCCCCCAGAACGTTCATCGGTGAACGAGAATGACCCCGCGGGTATCAGGTGCCCTCCTCCTCCTTGTCCTGTTTGCCCTGTTGGCGACCCCGCCGCTTGCGACAGCGGCGGCAACAGATACCGTCCCCGCCCAGCAGACGACCGGGACGCCGACACCGGTCGCGGAGAACACGACGTTCGCTCTCCAGATCCAATCGAACGGCGATGCCAAGTGGACGATAACAGACACCTACGCGCTCGACGAATCCGAAACTGAGTGGTTTAGGAACACCGGTGAGCAGTTCGCCAGCGAGGACACCGAGGCAGTGTGGCTGCCGTCGTTCCGGGAAGCGAGCGACGAGGCCAGTGCCGTCACCGGCCGCGAGATGGAGATTACCGACGTCGACCGTCGGTACGAGGTGTCAGACCGCAAGGGGCAACTGATCCTCGAGTTTACGTGGACGAACTTCGCAGTCGTCACCGGCGAGAACATCGTCGTCGGGGACGCGTTCAATTCAACGGACGGTACGTGGTTCGGGACGCTAACTGCGGACCAGCGACTCGTTATCTCGCCACCGCCTGAGTACGGGGTGGAGAGCGCCCCGAGCGCCGTCGACGACGGAAAGCTGGTTTTCGAAGGACGGCGGACGTTCGAGCCGGGGTACCTGTCCGTCGTGTACACTGGCGAACAACCGGATACCCAGACGCCGGCAGAAACCCCTGGATCGATGTTCGGCGGCATCGACTCGACCTGGATCGGCGGGGTCGTGCTGATGGTGCTGCTCGTCGGGGCCGTCGGTTACATGTTCAAGACCGGATACACTGACGCGCTGCCATCGGTTGCTGCCGGGACCGACGACGACGGAGACGACAGTACCGGGACGGCAGCCCCGGTGAGCGACACCACAGCCTCGGACGACGTCGACGTCGAACTGCTGAGCGACGAGGAACGCGTCGAACGGCTCCTGGAAGAAAACGGCGGACGGATGAAGCAGGCTCGCATCGTCTCCGAGACCGGGTGGTCGAACGCGAAGGTGTCGCAGTTGCTCTCAGCGATGGACGAGGAGGGCCGCATCGACAAACTCCGTATCGGTCGGGAGAACCTCATTTCGTTCCCGGACGAAGAGATCACCGACTTCGACGAGTAACTGTCCGGACTATTTGACTGTAAACGAGCCGGGCGTGGTTTCTGGTTCGAAAACGTTTATTCGCTGTCCGGTCGGACGTCTCAGCATGAAAATCCTTGTCACGGTGAAGGAGGTGGCAGCCGTCGACGACGAGTTCGAGATCGACGGACTCGCTATCGACGACCGGTACGTCACAGCCGACCTCAACGAGTGGGACGAGTACGCTGTCGAAGCGGCCGTCCAGATAAAGGAGGCCCACGACGACGTCGAGGTCGTCACCGCCACTATCGGCCCGTCCGAGACGGACGAAACGATCCGGCAAGCGCTGGCGAAAGGGGCCGACCGAGCGATCCGTGTCTGGGACGACGCACTCGATGACGCCGGCCTGCTGGACCCCGAAACGAAGGCCCAAGTGCTGGCCGCCGTCGCTGCCGAGGAAGACCCCGATCTGGTGCTGACCGGTGTCCAGTCCGCCGACGACGGGTTCGGGGCGACCGGCGTCACGCTGGCCGACAAACTCGACATGGAGTGGGGCGCTGTCGTCAACGACCTCGACCTCGATCTGGAGGCAGGTGTCGCGAGCGTCCACCGGGAACTGGAAGGCGGCGTCGAGGAACTCACCGACATCGAGATTCCGGCCGTCCTGACGATACAGACCGGGATCAACGACCCACGCTACGCGAGCCTTCGGGGCATCCGGCAGGCCCAGAGCAAGGAGCTCGCGGAGTACAGCCTGGCGGATATCGGCCTCGACGCGGCCGGGATCGAGAGCCCGCTGGAACAGACCTCGCTATACGAGCCCGAAACCGAGGGCGAGGCGACGGTGTTCGAGGGGAGTCCCGAAGAGACGGCGACCGAGTTGGCTGAACTGCTCGCGGAGAAGGGGGTGACCAGCTAATGTCGGTCCTCGCTATCGCCGAACACCGGCGTGGGGAGCTCCGACCGGTGAGCTTAGAACAGTTAGCAGCCGGTCGCGATCTCGCCGACGAACTCGGCGGCGAGCTACACACCGCCGTCATCGGCGGTGACGTCGAGGCGTTCGGGGCAGAGCTGAACCGCGAGGGCGTCGACACCGTCCACACCGTCGATATCGGCGAGGAGTTCAACCACGACGTGTACACGCAGGTCGTCACCCAGCTGGCCACGGAGCTTGACCCGACCGTTCTCCTGATGCCCAACAGCGTCAACGGCCTCGATTACGCGCCGGCAGTCGCCAACCGGCTGGACCGGCCGCTCGTGACCGACGTAGTCGACATCGACGCCGAGGACGGCCTCACTGCAACCAGAGAACTGTACGGCTCGAAAGCCGAAACGACAATCGACGTCCACGCCGACCAGGCGGCCGTGACCATCCGTCCGGCTGAGTGGCCGACCATCGAAGCGGACGGGGATGCTGCCATCGAGGCGTTCGACGCGACCATCGACGAGAGTGCCATCAGGTCGACCGTGAAAGGCTTCGAGGAGGTCGGCGGTGGCGATATCGACATCACGGACGCGGACGTGCTGGTGTCCGTCGGCCGCGGTATCGAGGAAGAGGAGAATCTGGATATCATCCACGACCTCGCTGAGGCGCTGGACGCGACGGTGTCGGGTTCGCGGCCGCTCATCGATAACGGCTGGCTGGCGAAGGACCGCCAGGTCGGCCAGAGCGGGAAGGTCGTCACACCAGACGTGTACATCGCTATCGGCATCTCCGGAGCCGTCCAGCACGTCGCCGGGATGAAGGGCTCGGACACGATTGTCGCCATCAACACCGACCCGAACGCACCGATCTTCGATATCGCCGACTACGGCATTCAGGACGACTTATTCGAGGTCGTCCCGGCACTTATCGAGCAGTTCCAGTAGCCACGATACACTGAATCGCGGGTGACAAGGTACTTTTTATGGTAGTCCTAAGGGAGCGGTAATGGAGTATCTCGAGCGCCGGCGGGACCGGGTCGAGGAGCGGTTGGAGGCTGTCCTCGACAGCGTGGAGCCGGACGAACTCGCAGACGAAGTGCGTCGTGTGGCGCTTTCCGGGGGGAAGCGGGTGCGGCCGACGGTGACAGTGCTGGTGTGTGAGGCGCTGGGCGGGGAGCCGGCCGATGCTGTCGATTTCGCGGTCGGCATCGAGCTCGTCCACAACGCCTCGCTGGTCATCGACGACATCATCGACGAGTCAGAACTCCGGCGGGGGTCCCCGGCTGCCTGGGAAGCCTTCGGCCACGGCCCGGCCATCATCGCCTCCGATGGCCTGCTCGGCGAAGCGTTCAATCTATTCTCGACGGACGAGCGCGCCATGCAGACCGTCTCCGAGTCGATGGTCGAACTGGGCGAGGGCGAGGCGATGGAACTGGTTGCGGAGCCCTCCAACGAGAAGGAGTACATGGAACTGGCCCGCCGAAAGACCGGGGCGCTGTTCCGCGCTGCGGCGGAACTTGGAGCTATCGCCGCCGACTCGGACCCGTACACGGTTGAGGCGGTCGGTCAGTACGCTGAACGGGTTGGCGTAGCCTTCCAGATGCGCGACGACGTACTCGATGCGACGGCCGACGCCGAAACGCTGGGCAAGCCGGCCGGGACCGACGCGGAGATGGAGCGGCCGTCGCTGGTGGAAGTGACGGAACTGACGACCGAGGAGGCAAACGAGCGAGCGCGGGCCGAGTCCGACGCCGCGCTGGAGTCGCTGTCGACCATCGACGCCCCGGAGTCCCAGTCGATGGAGTACCTGCGCGACCTCGCGGAGTTCGTCGTTGTCCGCGAGCGGTGAGGACCGATCCGAACGGGAGGGCTTTTGCCCGCTGCTCGATTACGCCCGGCAATGACAGTTATCGGTATCGTCGGGCTGCCGGGCAGCGGGAAAAGCGAGGCAGCGAACGTCGCCGCCGAGATGGGCGTGCCGGTCGTGACGATGGGCGACGTCATCCGCGAGGAGTGCCGCGACCGCGGGCTTGACCCCGCGACAGACCACGGGACGGTCGCGAAGGCGCTCCGAGAGGAGAACGGCCCCGCCGCTATCGCCGAGCGCTCGCTACCGATGATCGAGGCAGAACTCGAATCGAACGACACCGTCCTCGTCGACGGTATCCGGTCGGACGTAGAGGTCGAAGCGTTCGAATCGGCGTTCGGCGACACGTTCCTACTCGTCGAGGTAGACGCTCCGTTCGAACTGCGGGCCGACCGCCTCGACCTCCGTGGACGGGACACCTCGGCGGAGGACGGCGGCGAATCGCTCGAGGACCGCGACGCTCGCGAACTCGGCTTCGGAATGGGCGAGGCCATGGAGATGGCCGACCTGACCATCGAAAACACGGAGACGCTGGCCGCGTTCCAGCGGACTGTTCGTACACTGATTCGGGACGGTCCGGAGGCACTCGACCAATGAGCGCCGTCTACTCCGTCGACATCCGAATCGAAGTCCCCGTCAACGACACTGAAGTGACCGACCGGGTCGCTGACGCGGTCCGGAATCTCTTCCCTGAGGCTGACCCGACTCACCAGCAGGGTGCACTCGTCGCCGAAGTCCACACGATGGACGGGTTTTCCGAGCTGCTCCACCGGCGGGAAATCCTGGATACAGCCCGGTCGGTCTTCTTCGATAATCTAGAGGGCGACACCTTCGCGTTCGACGTGAAGAAGCAAGCGGCGTTCGAAGGCCGAATCAACTTCGCGGTCGGTGACCCCTCTGAACTGGGCGACATCCATGTGAACGTGACCGTCCACGAACCGACGGCCGAGGAGTACATCGACTACGTCGCGCCGCCGACCGAGGACGGCCAGCCGGTCTACGACGAGGAGACATGACGACGACCATCTGTTTCGACCTCGACGACACGGTCGTCCACTACCCGGAGCCGTACAAGAACATCATCCGCCGGACGTTCGAGGCCCACGGTATCGAGTACACGGACGAGCTACGGGCCGTTAGCAAGGACGTGTTTTACACGGCCTTTGAGGCGCTGGAGCCGGAGCCGTACCGGCAGTCGATGGCCGCCGTCGTCGAAGCGGCCGGGGCAGACGTGGACCTCGACGCGCTGGTCGAGACGCTCAGGGAGACCGAGTTCGCGTCGACAACTGTCCCCGACACAGCCCGGGACAGCCTGACCGCACTCGCTGCCGACAATCAGCTCGCGATTGTCACCAACGGCATCCGGGAGCGCCAGCTCGGCAAGCTCGACCACCACGGGCTGACCGACCTGTTCGACCGCTTCGTCGCCTCCTACGAGGTTGGCGCACACAAGCCGGACAGCGCACCGTTCGACCGGGTCCGAGAGGAACTGCCGGCCGACGAGTACGTGATGGTCGGCAACGAGTACGAAACCGACGTGGAAGGGGCCCGCAACGCCGGCTTCGTGCCGATTCACTACGAGTCGGGCGACGACGGCGGGCCGGACCTCTGGGATTCTATCGACGCGCTGGTGTAGCACATACAACTGCCGGCACAGAACGCCGTGGGTATCAGAGGCGGTCAGCCGGCGGTTTCAGGCCAGAAGGGCGGTGAGGATGATGCCGGTGTTCCACGCCGTCACCGCGACGCCCAGCAGCGCCAGTCCGAGCGGGACACCGATGGAGTACGGCCAGGAGACGTACTTCCAGATGGCGAAAAAGCCCACGAACACGGCGGCTTTCAGGCCAGTCAGCACCAGCAGTGCGTGCTGTTCCAGCAGTAGCTTGACGACCGGACTGAGCTCTGTCACGCCGGTAATGCTGTAGCCGACGAGCGTCGTGACGAGGTCGCCGACGCCGAAGAAGGCGACGGCAACCACCCACAGGGCGACGGCGGTGTTCGACGGGCCGGTGAGTCGGGCGGGCTGCCGCCAGTTCATAGCCCCCGCTACTGCTCCACAGCACTTCGTTAGTGGTAGCTTCAATGACAACTACAGTGGTAAGCTGCTCTTTCGACCGCTGGGCCTGTCGTACTGTGCTGAGCGCCGAGTCAGCGTAGAGAGACAGTGCGTCGGGGTGTTCCCGTCCGAAGTGAGCAGATACTGCGGGTAATCTCCTCTTTCCAAACGGGATTTCCTGAAGGAACAGCGACCGCGCTACCGCTGGGAGCACATGGACAAATTCAGAGCCCGCTCACGAATATCGCGAGCCACTCACCGAGTTCGCGGCGCTTGCTGACCCGGACCGACTCGACCCACTTCACCCACTGGAAGCCACGGCGGCCCGGTGCGACGAGTCGGAGCGGGTAGCCGTGCCCGTGGGCCAGGCGCTCGCCGTCGACGTGGGTGGCCAGCACGGCATCGCGGGCCTCCGACAGCGGGAGGCTCCACCGGTAGCCGGTCACCGAGCGGAACTGGACCCACGCCGCCGCGTCGTCGGGGTCAACGGCGTCGAGCAGGTCACCGACCCGAACGCCCTGCCACTCGTGGCCGGAGTACCAGCCGCTCGTACAGTCAAGTATCGCCGATTCGGTCGCGTCCGGCGAGAGTTCGTCGGCGGCGTAGCTGGTCTCCTGAGCGACTCGGCCGGCAACCGACAGCGACCAGTCGGCCGCGTCGACCGGGTCCGGGTCGTCGGCGACCCAACTGGTGACGGGGTACCGGTTGCCGTCGTCAGTCCCTTCCTCCCGCGAACCGGTGTACCGGCGGTCCGCGCCGGCCGAGTCGAGCGCGTCGTTGACTGGCCCCTGAACTCGCCAGAGGAGCGCGCCGGCAGTCACCAGCCCGGCGTACCGGAGGACGTCCCGGCGGCCGCCACGGGTGGCCTGTCTTGGAGAGTAGAACCGAGCACGGAGATGCACCAGTAGCAGTGGCGGGACCAGCAGGCCGAGCGCGACGTGCAGGTGAAACAGCCCCCACGGCCCGAGGTCGAGCGTGCCGCCGAATATCCACCAGACGCCGGTGCCGAGCGCGCCCAGCGCGACTGCCGCCAGGACGACCGAGAGGACGCGAGTCCCGGTCAGCCGCGACGGAGCGACGCGGTGGGAAACGCGGTGGAGCTTCACCGGCAGGAGGAGGATCAGCACGACGCCGGAGAGTGCGTGGATGTCGATTATCCACGCGCTGCTGGGGATGCCTGCGAAGATGGTGGCGACACCGGAGACAAGCAGCGTCGCCACTGCCGCGAACAGCCCCCAGTCGACCGCCCGTGGCGTGGGCGTCAGCCGGCGGATGGCCATGACAGCGGTTAGCACTGGAGCGGCTTATACTGCTGTGGCAGCGTGGCGGCGTCAGTACGACTGCCGCAGGACCGTCTCGCCGCTGGCGTTCCGGACGACGACAGTGTCGCCGTCGTTGTTCCAGACCGCCCCGTTCCGGCCCCAGTACCGTTCCGTGTCAGTGTCGGTTCCGCTTCCGGTGTAGAGGGTCACCGACGCGTTCGGGTCGAGGGTCAGGTCCGTGAACGCGTACTGGTGGCCGGCTTCGTCGCTGACTGTCCACCCGGAAAGGTCGAGAGCCGCGTCACCGGTGTTCGTGAGCGTGACGTACTCGTCGTTCAGGTTCTCGTTGTCGTTGCCCGTCGCATCGGGATGGATTTCCGCGATTTCGACGCCGCTGGCACTCTCGGTCCCGCCGTCGGCGATAGCCGTGTGGGTCACTGCGTCCGGGTCCGTACAGCGCCAGAGCCCGCGCCGGTCGGAGCGGGCAGCGTCCTCGGCCACGTAGAATCGGTCGGTGCGGGAGAATTCACTGTCGTATACCCTCGCATGACCAGTCTCGACGAGTCGGTAGTTGAACAGCGTCCCGTCGAGGACGACGTAGGCCAGCAGTCGGTCGTAGTAGCCGCGGCGGTCCAGATTCTGGTCGAACGCGAGCCCGACTGTCTCGCCCAGCAGTTGTTGCTTGGCGAGCGACGACGCGTTTGTGCCGGCCCTGCGGAGGCAGGACGCACCGGCGTCGGTCTCGGGGACGCCCTCGAACTCCGCGGGGTCGTTCTCTGTGTGGACTTCGGGCGTGTCGACACCGACCAGTCGGACCGTGTCACCAGTCCCGTTCTCGTAGGCGACCTGTATCGTATCGCCGTCGACGACAGCCGTGACGGTCACGGTGACAGCGGGCTCCGGAACGTCGACTGCTGACTGGCTGTCAACGGCGGTCCCCGCGGGCTGAGACGGAGAAGTAGTGAAGCCGCTGCAGCCGGCAGCGACCACGAGGACGACGACGAGACCGAACGCGAGCCGACGCATTGTCGAGATGTCGGTGGCCGGCGACACAAGGGTGCCGGTGTCGTCGGGCGGACTGTTATACGTCTGCCATGTCTGGGTTCCGGTAGGATGCTCGTCCCGCTACCAGTCAGAGAGATCATGCGGACGCCGGTCAAAACGATCAGCCCCGACGCTCCGGTCATCGAGGCGGCTCAACGCCTCCGCGACGAGGATATCGGCTCGCTCGTCGTCGAGGACGACGGCGGCTGCGTCGGCATCATCACGGAGAGCGATATCGTCGCCGTCACCGCAGCCGAGGGGGATACCAGAGCGCTATCGGTCGGTGACGTAATGACCGAGACGCTGTTGACGGTCACGCCCGACGCGGACATCGAAACGGCCGTGGATCGGCTGCGGACGAACAACATCAAGAAACTGCCCGTCGTCGAGGACGGGTCTCTCGTCGGCATCGTCACGACGACCGACCTCTCGGACTATATCCCGCACCTCTCGCGGGCAAGGGGAGCGTTCGACGACCAGACCCAGCGAAAGCGGTTCACCCGGCCGGACACGCTGTACGAGAACGAGGACTGGACGTTCGAGAGCTACGGGACCGCCGACGGTATCGACGTGGGTGACCACGTCCAGTTCAGCAAGACGATATCCAAGGCCGATGTGGAGGCCTTCGCCGAGGCGAGCGGCGACACGAACAGACTCCACCTCGACGCGGCGTTCGCCGAGGAAACGCGCTTCGGCCGCCGGATCGCCCACGGAACGCTCGTTTCCGGAATTATCAGTGCAGCCCTGGCACGACTCCCCGGGCTGACAATCTACCTCTCCCAGGAACTGAGCTATCAGGGGCCCGTCGACATCGACGAGGAAGTCACGGCCCACTGCGAAGTCGTCGAGCGCATCAAGGACAACCGGTTCCGCCTGGCCACGGCCGTTGACGATTCAGAGGGGAACTGCGTCATCGAGGGTGACGCCGTCGTCATCTCCGACCCGATTCCGGACACAGCCTGAGCCGACAATCGGGCGCATCCTGTCACGTTCGAACGGGGCTGCTCGGACAGAACTCCCACCGCGTTTCATGTTTTGTGCTACCAAATAACAATTGTTAATAATCTGCTAGTAGATGTGTCTGTTATGGACGCTGTCGAACGGCCGACTTTCGAGACCAGCGCGGCGATGGAGGTGTATCAGCACGTCGAGCGACACGGGACGGCGGCACGGCACAGAGTCCGTGAGATGGTTGACCTCTCGCCGGAGGCGTTCGAGGAGGCACTGACACACCTCCTGTCGAAGGGGTACATCGAGGACGACGGCGGGACCCTGACGCTGGCGCTCGATGTCGGCTCGGTCGAGCAACACACCACGAACGGGCTGACGTACACGATTCGGCCGGCCCACAACGACGATTTCGAGGGACTCGTCCAGACCATTCGGAACGTGTCCAGCGACGGCACGTACGTCGTCGCCGAGAGCGTCGCCGAGCAGTTGCTGTACGAGGACGCCGTCACGCGACACAACACGGTCGAATCGCGGGTGTTCTTCGTCGCCACAGTCGACGGGGAGGTCGTCGGCTGGTGTCACCTCGATATCCCGCAACTGGACAAGCTCCGCGAGACGGCCCAGCTCACCGTCGGCGTCAGGGAAGAGCAGCGTGGCCAGGGCATCGGCAGCCAGCTCATGCAACGCGGGCTGGACTGGGCGAAGGCCAACGGCTACCGGAAGCTGTACAACAGCGTGCCGGCGATCACGGAGAACGCGATGGTGTTCCTCGAAGACCACGGCTGGAACACCGAGGGTATCCGCCGGAACCACTACAGCATCGACGGCGAGCAGGTCGACGAGGTGATGATGGCCTACACGTTCGACTGACGGCGGACCACCGGTTTCTCACTACAGCAGGACGGCCAGCGCCAGCGCGATCCAGACGATTTTCAGCCCCGTGTTGACGACGATGACTTTCGAGCCGAACTCCCGGCCCCAGATGCCGAACTGGAAGGGAATCGAGCGCTTGAACGTCGAGACGGCAAAGGAGATGATGCCGCCGACGAGCATCGTCGCCACGGCGGTCCGGGCAGTGAAGGTTCCGTTCCGGATGAGCGGCGCGATGACCGTCGCCCCCGAGGTCGTATCGAGGGCGTAGGCGGCGATGACTGGGATGGCCGCGCCGGGCAAGCCGAGCAGCCCAGCGAACCCGTCGGCAGCGGCGGTGACGGAGGCCCCGTCGCTGCCAGCCAGCGCCAGTAGTTCGTCGCCGTAGGCGACGAGCAGTGAGACGACAGCGTAGATGGCCGCCAGCCGCGGCAGGATATCGCGGACCTTCTCGGCTGTCGCGTCGAACGCCGTCCTGACGGCCGCCCGGCGGCTCTCCGGACGCTCGTCGAACACGTCGCCCGCGTCGTCGGCCGTCCCGCCGTCGGGGGCTGGGCCGGCACCGGCGGCCGACCGGCCGACGTTGGACGCGTCCAGCAGGACCGCGCCGGCGGCGATGCCGGTCAGCGTAATCGCCAGCGCGATGAGCCCCCGCGTGGCGACGTACAGCACCCCGACCCGAAAGCCAAGAATCGGGATGAGTATCGGGGCGTAGAACGTGATGATGTGCTGGGCGAAGCCGAAGAACGTGTTGATGGTGACGGCGATTATCGTCGCACGGTCGGACAGCACGCCCGACTCGCGGAAGTCGGCGAGCATCCCGTAGCCGGCGGTCGTCGACGCCGTCGTCGTCAGGATAGCGGTGCCGACCTCGTCCGGGAGGTTCGCCGGCGACGTGAGATAGCGCGAGACGACGGCGATTTTCTCGACCAAGCCGAACGCGACCGCCAGTTCCGCGAGGAACACGCCAAAGGAGAGGAAGAGCGTGATGCGGAGGACCCTGATAGCGACCTCTCCGAGGACACCGACGACCGGATGGCCAAGTACCGCGGCGACGAGCGACTGCACGCCCGAAAGTAGGAGTCTGGCCGGCAAATGCCCATCGGTAGCGACAGAATCGCGTCGAGCGAGCAATCGCGTCTGTGGCTTAGCACAGCCACTTCACCAAATCACACGAGCACGCGGACAGCACCGAACAGCACTACCACGCCCAGCACGTCACAGACGTTCGTGACGACGGGGATGACCACGTCGTCGGGGTCCAGTTCGAACCGGTAGGCGGCGTAGGTCGTCACCGTCGTCACGACGATAGCAAGCACCGCCAGCAGACTCCCGCTGACGAGCGCGACCAAAACGACCGTCCGGAGCGGGAGCGCAGTGCCGCCGATGACGGCCTGGAGGAGCCACGCACCGGCACCGACGAGCGGGAACAGCGTCACCGCGAGGGCAACGGTGGCGATTGCGTTGCCGGCGAGCCGGTCGTCAGTCGCCGCGAACGACAGGAGGCCGAGGTGAAACGCCGTCGAAAACCGCGCCGCGAGGATGCTGCCGAGGTTGCCCGCCATCCCGATGGTCACCGGGACGAGCACGAGCAACGACGGGTACTGCAGCAGCGTTCCCTCGAAGGTATCGAGCACGAGGCCGCTCCCGAGTTCGATAGCAGTGAGCACGACAAGGATGGGGAACATCGTCCGGACGATACCTGAAACCGACCACTGGGACGCGAACTCCGCCACTCAGCCACCCCCCAGTGCGAGGACGAGGCGGGTCGCGCCCAGCAGCGTCGCGATACCGACCACATCGCCCGTCGTCGTCACGACCGGGCCGGCCAGCGTGTCGGGATTGAGTCCGTGGCGGTAACCGACGAACACGACCGAGACGACGGCGATGGTCAACAGCAGTCCGGAGACGAAGCCCGCGATGAGCGCGATGGCGACGAGGGTCGTGAGCGGGGCCGACGGTCGACCGACCAGCGCGAGCAGGGCGACAGCCATCACCGCAGCGACGCCGCTGATGAGCACGCCGTTTGCCAGTGCCGCCGCGACGGCGGCGTTGATGCGGTCGTCGTCGAAGGAAAACCGAGGGTCGATAAGCCCCTGATGGAGTGCCGACCCCAGGCGTGCGCCGAGCGAGCCGTAGACGTTCCCCCGAGTGGCGAGCAGCGCCGGCACGAGCACGAGCAGCCCGGCGACGTCCTGTAGCTCCGCGTCCATACCGCCGAGGACGACGCCCGCGAAGAGGCCACCGACCGCACTGAGTGCCAGCACCGGGAGCGATTCCCGGTAGGCTTCGAGTGCCACCTCGCGGACAGTCATTGCAGGGCGAAGGGCGGCGAGCGAAAAAAAGCCCCCTGATAGCGCTGGCGCGCCCTCAACCGGTCGACTGCGCCCTGTCACGCCACGGCGGCGGTCCGACCGTCGTGTTGCCGACCGCGGTAAACCTGACAGTTCTGGTTACAGTGACTGGTTCGTCGCCGTCCGTGAGCGTCGTATACTCGGTCCGGTAGTGCCGGACAAGGCCCGACTGCGTGACGTGGGCGACGAGCGTCGCGTTCTCCCGGGACGCCCACGCTGTCGACGAGGTGTTCTCCCGTAGCCGGTCCCCTCTGATGACGTAGGTGGTCCCGTCTGACTGCTGGGGCTGCAAGGTCCGGGTGTGGAACGGGGCAACGGTCCGAGTGACGTCGGCGGCCGGACGGCCGTTCAACGCGGCGGCGTGAACCCAGTACCGCCACGTTCCGGCGTAGCTGTCCGGCGGGTCGTACTCGTTGTAGATCGTCTGGTTGTCGCGCACGAGTCGGCGGAGATACGTATCGCCGTCGGACCAGAACGACGCGGTCGCCGGCGGCCGACCGAGGAGCACCGGGGCGGCAGGGCCGCGGACAGTGACGTTGGCGAGGTGTGTCCGGTTCGCGTCCAGCACGACCTGGACTCGGAGGTGGGATCGCAACGACCCGTTTGCATATCTGACGGTCCGGTTCATCGTCAGCGTGTACCCGGTTCCGTTGAGACGGTCACCGTGTGCGGAACCGAGCAGAGATGGGCTGGTGACGCCCGTCGCCCCGACGCCGGCCGGATACGTGGTCGCGGAGTCGGTCGGCACCGGGGCGGGCGTCACCGGCGTCGCCGAGTCGTCGCCGCCGCTGAACCCGAACCCCCCACAGCCCGCGGTAACGACGACGATGAAGACGAGTAACTGCCGACGCAGATTCCTCGCCATGCTCTAGCAAACCAACCAGATCGGAATAAGTCTACGGATCGCCATTTAGCCGATATCTGTCAGTGCATGGATGTGAAACCGTTGGTTAACCTACCGAAACTATTATGATAGATTGAACCACCGTATGGAACATGCCAACTAATGGCAGTACGGTCAACCGACGACAGTTGCTGAAGAGTACGGGCGTTGCAGGTGTGGCGGGGCTGACGGGACTGGCCGGTTGTTCCGGTGGCGACGGTGGCGATGGTGGCGGCGATGGCGGCGATGGTGGCGACGGTGGCGGCGACGGTGGCGACGACTACCCGTCGCTCGGGAACTTCCCGGTCGAGGGCGACACGGTCACGTTCGGGTTCAACGTTCCACAGTCCGGGCCCTACTCCTCAGAGGGCCAGGACGAACTACGGGCGTACGAACTCGCCCAGAAGCACCTCAACAACGGGGGTGGCTGGGTGGACAGCTTCGAGGACCTCAGCGGCGACGGCGTCCTCGGGTACACGGTCGATTCGGTGAACGGCGACACGGCGACCGACGCCGATACCGCTCGACAGGCCGCCTCGCGGATGATAAACCGGGACGACGTGGTGATGATCTCGGGCGGCTCTTCCAGCGCAGTGGCCATCGCCGTGCAGGGCCTCTGTCAGTCGCAGAACGTCATGTTCATGGCCTGTCTGACGCACTCGAACGACACGACCGGCAAAGACTGCGCCCGGTACGGGTTCCGAGAGATGTTCAACGCGTACATGACCGGGCAGGCACTCGCGCCGGTGCTTGAAAGCGAGTACGGCTCGGACAACGAGTTCTACCAGCTGTACGCCGACTACTCCTGGGGCCAGACCCAACAGGACTCGATGAACCAGTTCCTCTCGGAGATCGGCTGGGAAGAGGTCGACAGCGTGCCGACGCCGCTCGGGACCAGCGACTTCTCCTCGTATCTCTCGGAGGCCGCAAACAGCGGCGCGGACGTGCTCGTCCTGAACCACTACGGGCTGGACGGCGCGAACTCCGTCTCGCAGGCCGTCGATGCCGGTATCGACGAGGACATGGAACTCGTCGTCCCGCTGTACAACCGCCCGATGGCACAGGCCGCCGGTGGCTCCATCGAAGGCATCTACGGAACGATCGCCTGGGACTCCCAGATCGACAACGAGGCGTCGAACGCGTTCACGCAGGCCTTCCAGGACGAGTACGACCGCGTCCCGTCCGGTCCGGCCCAGCTCGCCTACGCCCAGACGCTCCAGTACGCGGCCGCCGCCGAACGAGCGGGCACGTTCTACCCGCCGGAGGTCATCCGCCAACTGGAGGACTACGAGTACAGCAACATCGGCATGGGTCAGGAGACGATGCGTGCCTGCGACCACCAGGCCCAGCGTGACATTCCGGTCGCACAAGGGCTGCCGGAGAGCGAGCAAGGCGACGGGAACTTCATCGAGATTGTCGAGATCACGTCCCGAGACGACGTCGGATACGGGTGCGATTCCGGACCGGCCGCGGAGTGTGAACTCGGCGAGTACGGCGACGAATAGGGCAGAATCCGGGCAGGGGACCGTACCCCTCATGATTTATAGTGCATGAGGTTGCCTTACTTGATACACAAAAACTAGCATGATTAGGAATACGCAGAGAGTACGAGAAGAGTGCGGTGGGGGGGATCCGGCGTGACGCTACTCGCGGACATCCTCACCATCTTATTGAATGGGTTGCAACAGGGCGCGATTTACGTCCTGCTCGCGGTCGGACTGTCGATTATCCTCGGGACGCTAAAATTCGTTAACTTCGCGCACGGGGCACTGTACCTCGTCGGTGCGTATCTGGGGCTGTTCATAACTGGAAGTGTTCCATTGAATGACGGCCAACTGGTAGAATGGGGCATCCAGTCATACGGCATCGGACTGGGATTCATTGCTGCACTGGTCATCGTGCCGATTGTCGTGTTCGTTATCGGCCTCCTGATGGAGCGCTTCCTTGCACAGGCGTTCTACGACCGCCCCGACACCGACCAGATTCTCGTCACGTTCGGACTCGCAATCATCGTCCAGGAACTGCTCAGAGCGATGCTCGGCGGGAACAGCCAGCCGTTCCCACAGCCCTCGTGGGCATCCGGTCCCATCGCGCTGCCTGTCGTCGGGAACTTCCCGCGCTGGCGACTCGGCGTCATCGCGATTACGGCAGTCCTCGTTCTGGGCGTGTACGCCCTCGTCGAGTACACTGACTTCGGCCTCATCGTTCAGGCCGGTACCCTCGACGACGAGATGGTTCGCCTCCTGGGAATTAAACTGAGCCGGCCGTACCTCGTCGTCTTCGGCATCGGTGCCGCCCTCGCCGGCGTGGCCGGCGTCGTCGGCGGCCCGCTCGCCAACGTCAACCCCAACATCGGCACTGAACAGTTGGTGCCGGCGTTCCTGACCGTCGTTATCGGCGGCGTCGGGAAGATAGAAGGGGCCGTCGTGGCCGGGCTGATGCTCGGGACGCTGCAGGTACTCTTAATCCAGACCGGCTACGCCGCCTGGAGCCAGGTCGGCATCTACGCGCTCGCGGCGATAATCCTGCTGGTGCGTCCACAGGGGCTGCTGGGCTCGGAGGTTGATGTCTCGTGAGCGACGAACCGCGCGACGCGACTGCCACGGCGGCGGCCGACGCCGAGGCGGAGGTCACCGGCGGTCTCGGTGACCGCTGGGCCAGCTTCCGCGACCGGGAGATATCGACGGTGCTGCTCACGGTCGTGGGTGTGGCCGTCTTCCCGTTCCTGTTCAACAACTTCCTCAACGGCTACACGCAGCTGGCGACGCTAATACTCATCTACGGCATCTTCGCCGTCGGATTCGACATCTTGCTGGGGTACACCGGCCTGCTGTCGTTCGGCCACGCCGTCTTCTTCGGCGGCGCGGCCTACGCCGCCGGTATCTTCAGCGCGAGCGTGAGCAGCTCGCCGCTGCTAGTGTTGCTCGCCGGCACGGTGTTTGCAGTGTTGGTAGCGTGGATCGTCGGTTTCCTGTCGCTGCGCCGCGGCGGGATTTACTTCGCCATCCTGACGCTGACGTTCGGCCAGATGTCCTTCTATCTGGCGGCGTCGCCGCTGGCGTTCCTCACGAACGGTGAGAACGGGTTCACCTCCGTGGATATCGGCCACCTGCTGGGCGTCATCGACATCCACGGCGGGGTGCCGTTCCCGCTGTCGATGCTGGTCGACAACATGCTGTACGTGTTCGTCGCCGTCATGACTGTGCTGTCGGTCGCGATGGCAAACCGCATCCTGCACTCGCCGTACGGGACCGTGTTCCGCGCGATTCGGGAGAACGAGCGCCGAGCGGAGTTCGTCGGGCTGGACGTCTGGCGGTACAAGCTCATGGCGTTCATCATCTCGGCGGCCTTCGCCGGCATCGCCGGGAGCCTGTTCACCATCGAGGGGAACTACGTCCCCCTGCAGTCGCTGTACTGGACCGAGTCCGGGCGCATCGTCATCATGACTGTGCTCGGCGGCGTCGGGTCACTGTTCGGGCCGCTGTTCGGTGCTGGCCTGTACCTGTACATCGAGAATATCGTCAGCGGGTTCGAGACGCTCGGCCCGTTCTGGCACCTCATTCTCGGCATCGTGTTCGTCGTCGCCGTCGTCCTCTTCCCGAACGGAATCTGGGGCGGTATCGACTACGTTCGTGACATGGTCGTCGGAGGTGAGGACGAATGACAGTCCTCAAAACGGAGCGGCTCACCAAGCAGTTCGGCGGCCTCACGGCCGTCGACGAAGTGGACCTGGAAATAGAACAGGGTGAAGGCGTGAGCCTCATCGGACCCAACGGCGCGGGGAAATCGACGTTCATCAACCTCGTCACCAGACGGCTCGAACCGAGCTACGGCGAGATCGCGTTCCAAGGGGATTCCATCATCGGAATGGACCCACACGAGGTCGTCCAGCGGGGGATGAGCAAGTCCTTCCAGACGGCCTCTATCTTCCCCGAACTGACCGTCAAGGAGAACGCGACTATCGCGGCGCTGGCGGCCGAGCACGGCTCGTTCCGGTTCAACTTCTTCCGGAACCAGAACAGCTATCCGGCGGTCGACGAACTGGCGAACGAGGTCCTCGAATCAGTCGGGCTGTACGACGAGCGCGAGAACCAGGCTGATAGCCTCGACTACGGGAACAAGCGCCGGCTCGAACTCGGCATTGCGCTGGCCGCCGAACCGGATATGCTGCTGATGGACGAGCCGACCGCCGGGATGAGCCCCGAGGAGACGAAATCGACCGTCGACCTGATCAAGCGAGTCAAGGATGAACTCGACCTGACCTTCCTGCTGGTCGAACACGACATGGAGATCGTCTTCGACATCTCCGACCGTATCATCGTCCTCAACCGCGGGTCAGTCATCGCGAAGGGGACCCCCGACCAAGTGCAGGACGACCCCGCTGTGCAGGAAGCGTACCTCGGAGGTGTCGAAGAATGACGCTGCTCGACGTGGACAACATCAACGGCTACTACGGCGAGAGCCACATCATTCAGGACGTATCGATGAACGTCGACGACGGCGAGATCACGGCCCTGCTGGGCCGCAACGGAGCGGGGAAGACCTCGACGCTCCGGTGTATCTCCGGGGCGACGCCGCCCGACGTCCGGAGCGGCACGATCCAGTTCGACGGAACGAACATCACCAACGACCCGCCAGAGGACATCGCCGTCCGCGGCATCTCGCTGGTCCCGGAAGAACGGCGCGTGTTCACCGATCTCACTGTCGCGGAGAACCTGCACCTCGCGGACACCGTCCGCAACAAGACGAACACCTGGCGGCGGAAGCTCGATTTCCGCGACGAAGGGATGTCGACGGCGGAAATCTACGAGTACTTCCCGAGACTCGACGAACGACGCTCCCAGAAAGCCGGAACACTCTCGGGCGGCGAACAGCAGATGCTCGCAATCGCCCGCGCGCTCCATCAGAGCACCGACCTGTTGATGCTCGATGAGCCATATGAGGGGCTTGCTCCGCAGATCATCCAGTCCGTCGAGAATGCCATCGAACGCATCAGCGAAGACGGTACGACGATACTGCTGGTCGAACAAAACGCCGTGGCGGCGATGAAAATCGCCGACCGGTGTTACGTGCTGGACCGCGGGCAAGTGGTCTTCGAGGGACCGGCCGAGGAACTGCAGAACGACCAAGAGACCCGCGACAAGTACCTAGGTGTCTAAATGTCCCAAACACAGTCCCCCGAAGCGTTACTCGACGCACTGCAATCGGAAGGTGTCGTCGTCATCGACGAGGAAACGGACGAAGTCAGCACGACGGAAGCGTTCGAGGCCGACCGCGAGGTGTACTACGACACCTACGTGACGATGGGCGACACGGAGTTCCACGAGTCCGTCGCCGACGTGTTCGGCCTCGATTCGGCCGCCGAAGCGGCCGAGCGGGTCGACGAACTCGACGTGTCGCGCGAGGAGTTCGCCACGTTCCTGACCCTGCGGTCGAACGTCGACGACTCGTACACCACCGTGGAGCTGACGACGATGGCACAGATGGCGACCGAGCTAGGTCCGGAGACGCCGGTCCCCGACGCGGTCGAACACCTCGACGACGACAGCTACGCGGCCTTCGTCGACACCCACGACCGGTGTGTCGTCACCGTGTGGAAACTGTTCTGTGAGCCCTGCGAAGCGATGAAAGAGGAATTAGACGACGTGCTGGCCGCGTTCCCTGAGGGCGTTCCAGTCGGTGGCCTCGCCGGCGAGCGGTCCCCGGAGTTCTGTCAGTCGGTCGGTGTCAACGCGGCACCCGCCGTCGTGCTGTTCGAGGACGGCGAGCCCGTCGAGCGGATCACTGGCCGGACGGACCCGTCGCCGCTCGCTGAACGGGTCGAGGAAGTGTACGGCGTCTGACTGCGGCGTTACTCCTCTTCGCCGCTGCAGACCAGCACGGAGCGATCCGTGCCGAGAATCACGCTCTGCGTGACACTGCCGAACAGCACCTTGCCCGTCGGCGTCCGCTTGCGTCCGGCGACGACAATCATGTCGGCGTCCTGCTCGTCAGCCAGGCGGAGGATCGCGTCGGCCGGTTCGCCGCTTGACTCTTCCAGCGCCACCTCGACGCCTGCCTCCTCGAGGACTTCCCGGGCCCGGCGCACGGAGGCCACCTGATCGACGGACGCGCCTTCGGGGTTCTCCTCGAAGTCGTGTAGCAGCGTAACACGGACCTGGCTGGTGTCCATCGGAACTTCGGTTATCGCTTCCGCGATGGCGGTCCCACGAGCCTCACTTTTGTCTATCCCAGCGACAATTTCGTACATGCTCGCTTCATCCGTAGGACGGGCCAACCCTTAGTTCTGGCCCGGATTTCGAGCATAGATCATCAAAAATACCGTCGCGTCTCACGTCGCGCGGACCGAGAAAGCGGCGTCAGTCGCCGAACGGCCCCATACCGCCGCCACCCATGCCACCCATGCCGCCACCGCCGCCTCCGCCGCCCTGTTGCATCTGTTTCATCATCCGCTCCATGTCGCCGTCGCCCATGCCCTGGAACTGCTTGAGCATCTGCTCCATCTGCTTGTGCTGCTGGAGGAGTTCACGCACCCGCTCCTCGGGCTTGCCCGAGCCCCGACAGATGCGCCTGGTCCGGGACTGGCCGACGACGCGGGGGTTCTCCAGTTCCTCCTCGGTCATCGAGTCCATGATGACGTCGAAGTCCCGCATCCGCTCCTGGGTCACGTCCATCGCGTCGTCGGGGAGCTGGTCCATCAGCCCGCCGCCCAGCCCGGGAATCATGTCCATCACCTGGTCCAGCGGCCCCATGTTGTTCATCGTCTGCATCTGCTTTCGCATGTCCTTGAGGGTGAACTGCCCCTCCAGCATGTCCTCGGGGTCCCAGTCCTCCTCGTCGCCTTCCTGGGTTTCCTCCATCGCGCGCTCGACGCGCTCGGTGAGCTGTTTGAGGTCGCCCATCCCGAGCAGGCGCGAGATGAACCCGGAGGGCTCGAACCGCTCGATGTCCTTGACCGTCTCCCCAGAGCCGAGGAAGGCGATGGTGGAGTCAGTCTCGTTGACGGCGGCGAGCGCGCCGCCACCTTTCGCCGTCCCGTCGAGTTTCGTGATGACGACGCCGTCGATGCCAATCGCCGCCTCGAAGTCGGCGGCCTGGCTCTTGGCGCTCTGGCCCATCGCCGCGTCCAGCACGAGCAGGTCCCGGTCGGGCTGGACCTCCTGCTCGATGCGCTCGATCTGTTCGATAAGCTCCTCGTTCAGGCCGTCACGGCCCGCCGTGTCCACGATGCGAACGTCCGCGTTCGCCGTCGCTTCCAGCCCGTCCCGGGCGATCTTCACGGGGTCGTCCTCGTCGGGGTCGCCGTAGAAGTCGACCTCGGCGCGCTCGGCCATCTCCTTGGACTGGTCGTACGCGCCGGGCCGGTCCGTGTCGGTCTGGATGATAGCCGGCCGGAGCCCTTTCGTCGAGAACCACCACGCCATCTTCGCGGCCGTGGTCGTCTTCCCCGACCCGTACAGGCCGGCGAGCATGATGGTCTGCTCTTCTAGCGGTAGTTCGGTCGACTCGCCAACGAGGTCGACCAGTTCCTCGTAGACGATCCGAAGGACCCAATCGCGTGGGGTCGTCCCCGCCGGCGGTTCCTCCTCCAGCGCGCGCGTCTCGATGCTGTCAGAGAGGTCCTGTACGAGCCCGACGTCCACGTCGGCCTGCAACAGCGACCGCTGAATCTCCTTGACGATGTCCTCGATGTCCTCCTCGGAGAGCCGGGACTTCCCCCGGAGGTCATCAAGTGTCCCCCGGAGCGAACTCCCAAGATCGTCGAGTACCATTGTTAGCGCGAGATACGCGACGGCGCGGGTAAAGGCTTGTTGTCATGCTGTCGCCCGCTAACCGCTGGGATGACTGCCGTATCCGTTCGGCTGAGGCTGATTCGCTCATTGCTATCGGAGCGGGGCCGACCGGCAGGTCCATCTCACGTTTCCGGCCATCTTCGGGCGAGACGTGTTATCTGTGTGCGACAGCATCTGCATGATTAATTCCACGTCTACCGGTGGCGAAAGGGTGAAGAGGTCGAACCGACTGGTCGACAATATGGCCGTTCTCGGGCAGCTCGGATTCATGGTCGCCTTTCTTTCGGCCGGCGTCGCCGCCGGCCACTTCGGGCTGTTGACCGACCGGCGGACGGATATCCTCACCACACTCGTCTTTACTGTCGCCCTGCCGGCGCTCATATTCCGGTCCACGTACAACCGCCCGCTGCGGGAGATTATCTCGCCGGCGTTACTCGGGGGCTTCTGGGCCGTCATCGCGCTGACGATAACGCTGGGCTGGCTCGTCCACCGGCGGCTGGAATCCCCCGACCGCCGCAGCGTCTCCGTCGTCCAGTCGTATCACAGCAATATGGGGTTTCTCGGGCTGCCGCTCGTGGCAGCGACGATGGGCAGCGAAGCGACGGCCGTCGCCAGCGTCATCCTCGGTATCGGCGCGGTGACCCACGTCCCGGTGACGGTGTTCCTGCTGGTCCGCATCAACGGCAGCGACGCCTCGCTGCTGGGCGAGTGCAGGAAACTCGTGACGAACCCGGTGCTCATCGCGCTGGCGGCCGGCATCACGGCCTCGGTCCTGTCGCTGTCCGTTCCGGAGCCACTCGTCGGTGCGCTCGGTCCGCCGGCCAAACTGGCGCTCCCGGTCGCCCTGCTGTGTATCGGTGCGACGCTCGACACGGACCTCCCGGTGGCGGACCTGCAGAAGACCGTCAGCGTCGTCGGACTGAAGGTGCTGTGGATGCCGGCGCTAGCGTGGCTGGTGTACTCCTCGCTATCGATGGACGCGACGGCGCTGGGCGCAGCGGTCGTGATGCTCGGCACCCCGACAGCGGTGTCGACGTACGTCTACACGACGGAACTCGGCGGCGACGCCGCGTTCGCCTCGCTGAACGTCTTCACCTCGACAGTGGCCTCAATCGGAACGCTCTCCGTGCTGATCTGGCTGTTCGCCTGACGCCCCGCCGTGGTCACGCTTTTGCCCGCCGACGCCCCCACCGACGATATGGGCTATCACCAGATCAACCCCGAGGACCTGTCGGAAACTGCGGACTACCCCTGTGACCGGCGCGGCGTCTCCGACGCCGCCGAACTCCACGCGCTCCACGCGGCCACCTACGAGATGGCACCCGGCGAAGACCTCTCGCGGGCCTACCACTACCACGAGACGCGCGAGGAACTATTCTACGTGCTCAAGGGCACGCTTCACGTCGAAACGCCCGACGGGGAGTTCGTGGTCGCCGCCGACGAGGTGTTCGTCGCCGAGCCGGAGAGCCCACACCGCGCGCACAACCCCGCCGACGCCGACGAGCCAGTCACGGTCCTCGGCGTCGGCGCGCCGCCGACCGACATCGCGCTGCCGTACGACCCCGACACGTAGCGAGGGGGCTCGGCGGTTCAGACACGCTTTTCAGCCACCCCATCACAGTTGCGCCCATGACGAGCAAACAGGCGGTACAACAGGAACTGGTCGACAGCGGCGTCACGGCAGTCCTGCGCGGGATTCCCGAGGAAAAGATGGTCGACGTGGCGACAGCCGTCCACGAAGGCGGCGTCACAGCGCTGGAACTGACGGCCGACGCGAAGCGCTGCTCGGACATGATCGCCGCGGTCGACAAGGCTCTGGACGACACCGACGCCATCATCGGGGCCGGCACAGTCATGGACGCCGCCGCCGCCCGCAACGTCATCGAGGCCGGCGCGGAGTTCGTCCTCGCGCCGAACCTCAACGAGGACGTCATCGACGTGTGCAATCGCGAGGGCGTCCTCGCCATCCCCGGCGTCATGACGCCGACGGAGGCCGCCGACGCGATGGAGGCGGGTGCGGACATCCTGAAGATGTTCCCGGCGAAAACGGTCGGCCCGGCACACATCGGCGCGCTGCAGGGTCCGCTCGGCGACGTCCCGATTATGCCGACCGGCGGCGTCTCGACCGACAACGTCGACGAGTTCTTTGATGCCGGCGCGGTCGCTGTCGGCGCGGGCTCAGCGCTGGTCAACTACGAGGCAATCGAGAATGACGACATGGACGGCGTCCGCGAACAGGCCGCGGCGTTCGTCGACGCCGTCGAGGCCGCCCGAGAGTAGCAACAATCTCACCCGGCCGAGCAGAACGAGGCCCGGCACGGCGGCAGCGGCTTACGTTCCGGTGTCGTTCTCGGTCGTCTCGTTGCCTGTCTCGTTCCCAGCCGTTCCAGTCTCATTGCCGGGCAGGTCAGTTTCGTTGCCCGGAACCGCAGTCTCGTTTCCGGCCGTCCCAGTTTCGTTCTCTGGTCTTTCCGTTTCGTTACCGGGCACGCCTGTTTGGTTGCCTGGAGCCTCGGTCCCGTTGCCAGGCATTTCAGTTTCGTTCCCCGGTACTCCGGTCTCATTGCCGGGCAGATCTGTTTCAGTATCCGACATCTCCGTCTCGTTTCCGAGAGCATCGGTTTCGTTCTCGCCCAGTTCCGTCTCGGTATCCATCCCGGTTCCTTCTTCGGTCTGGGCTTCAGTTTCCGTCTGCGATTCCGTACCGGCTTCCGTCATCGCGTCAGTCTCTGCTGCCGTAGATGTGCCCGGAGCTTCGGCACCGCCGCCACTGCCAGTCTCCGTACCGCTGCCGCCAGTGTCACTACAGCCAGCCAGCGCCACGAGTGCGCCGCCTGCGATTTTGATAACGTTCCGTCGAGATGTGGGTCGTCCCATAGCGTTTGCCCGAAGAGAAGCCGGACAGTTTATGAATGACCTGCTAAGCGTCTGACGGAGAGCCGACAGAACGGCTTAGCAACACCCGAAGGTGGGCCGGTTCGCAAAGCAAACATAAACGATCTGTTTCAGATCATGAATGGTTCGAGTCCGGTATTTCGGCCAGTTCACGGGTGGTTCTACACCTCGATAGCCGAACATCGGCCTGTTGCGGTGTGGTTCGAGACCCGAGTTACAACTATCCGTACTGTTCCCGAGCGGTTATCGAGCGCATAGGTATCTTCGTCCCCGGGTCACGATATCAGGCCCTGCGTTGTGAGTCAGACAGCCGTTTTAGTTGTCAAAATCGCTCAGTCGCCGTTTAGCAACGTCATAACCTGGACGCAGTGGGCAGCATCCCCATGCCCGCGGGAACTCCCGCAGCCGTAATTGTCGCCGCCGTCGTCTGGAACACCGGGTATCGGTCCGCCTCCGTCAGTTACGAGCCGTGTCTCGTCAACAGGGAGACCACGGTCACCCGACGACAGCACGATGAGTTCGGGTGCGACATCAGCCGGCGCGACCTGCCGGCAGTAGCGTCCATCAGACATCGGTGGCTCCCTCTGCCGGACCACTGTCAGCCCCATTCCTCACATCGCCGGAAACGTCGCGTCGTTCGATCGTCTGCATTGGTATCACGCTACGATACTGTGTGGACCAGTCATGAACAGCAAACGACTTCAACGCGCCCCTGTCGGCGAAAACGACCACACCTGCGATGGAGTGGCAGTATTTGCCGCATCGCACGCGGTGCGTTCCCGTCGGAAGAGCGCGAACTCGCCGGGTTCTACACAAACAGGGTCGACAATGGCCGCTCATGTGCCGCAGGTAGCAGCAAAAGTAACCGCGAAGTCCGAGGCCTACTCGCCGATGAGGCTGTCGACGATTTCCTCGGGGTCGAACGGTTCGAGGTCGCCGTAGTCCTGGCCGGTCCCCAGGAAGAGGATCGGCTTGCCGGTGACGTGCGCGACAGAGATGGCCGCGCCACCCTGCGGATCAGCGTCGGCTTTCGTCAGAATCGCCCCGTCGATCTCGGCCGCATCGTTGAACTCGCGCGCCCGGTTGACGGCGTCCTGACCTGCGACCGCCTCGTCCACGAACAGCGTCATGTCCGGGTCGATGTTGCGGTCGATCTTCTCCAGTTGGGCCATTAGGTCGTCGGAAGTGTGGAGTCGGCCGGCCGTATCGCCCAGCACCACGTCGATGTCGTTGGCCTTGGCGTACTCGACGGCGTCGTAGACGACCGCCGTCGGGTCCGACCCCTGTTCGTGGGTGATGATCTTCTTGTCGAGGTTCTCGGCGTGTTTCTCCAGTTGCTCGTTCGCTCCGGCGCGGTAGGTGTCGCCGTTGGCGAGCACCGTCGAGAGTCCGCGCTCCTCGAAGTACTGGGCGAGTTTCGCTATCGAGGTCGTCTTGCCGACGCCGTTGACCCCGGTGAACACGATGGTTACCGGCTTGTCTGCCTGCTGGACGCGCTCGTCGAAGTCGAACTGGCCGACGTTGATAACGTCGTACAGCGACTCCCGGAGCGCGTCCCGGACGAGGTTCCCCGTGCTGGAGAGCCGTCGGCGGGTCTGACCCGTGAGGTTCTCCTTGACGCCGTCGAGGATCTCGTTGGCGACGCTCATCTCCACGTCGCTCGACAGCAGGGCCAGTTCGAGGTCGTCGAGGTGGCTCTGTAAGTCCTCCTCCTCGATAACCGTCTTCCCGGTCGCCATGAGCTTCGCCTTCGCGGCGAGACCGCGGCCGTCGTCGTCGTCTTCTTCGGACTCCGAATCGGTGTCGGATGCCGAGTCGTCATCAGTCACTGCGGTGTCGTCCGACTGAGAAGCTTCCTCGGGGACCTCATCCGCGTCTTCGACTGCCGTAGACGACGCTGTGGCTGGCTCGTCTATCGCGTCGGAGTCAGCGGCCGGCGGTTCAGAACCAGTCTGTGGCTGGTCGCTCTCGACCGCAGCCGCCTGCGTGTCGTCTTCGGACGGCTGCGAGTCCGTTGCGGGCTCAGCGTCGGCCGCCTGGTCGGCAGTTGCTTCCCCGTCAGCCCCGTCGGCGTCCGGTTCGTCCTCCGCTTCGAGTGCGTCGTCGTCGACGTCCTCCTCGACGTCACTCGTGAACCCGCTGAGTTTGTCCTTCAGTCCGTCGAACATGGCGGCCTTACTCGTCTTCCTGCTCTTGCTGTTGCATCATCTGCTGCATCTGCTGCTGTTGCATCTGCTGGGCCTGCTGTTCGAGCTCTTCCATCTCGGTCTCGACTTCGGCCTTCTCTTCCTGCAGGTCGCTGATGTGGTCGTCCAGCGTCTCCTTCTTGGTTTCCAGCGTGCTGACAGCGCCGTCCTGCTCGCGCTCCGCGGAGTAGCCGCCACCGAGAGAGACGACAACCTCGTCGATGTCCTCGATAGTCGCGCGGATGTAGGCGTCGCCGCCGAGCGGGACCTGCACCGTGGAGCCGGAGTCGAGCGTTTCGATGGCCTCGATGGCTTCGTCGATGTCCGTCTGCTTCTCGCGGAGGCGTTCGATTTCCTCGTCGATGGCGTCGACTTCCTGCTCCATCTGTTCGATTTCCTGTGCGACCTGCTGCATCTGACCGCCGCCACCGCCGCCACCGCCCATCATGCTGCCACCTCCTCGATTGTGATCTGCGTGCGCTTGAGGTTGTGCTGGGAGCCGAAGTCGCTGTAAACGCGCTCCTCAGCGACGTTCTCGTTTGGCGCCTCGACCTCCTTCTCGAACTCCTGTGGGCCGTCTCGGGCCGGGAAACTACCGCGAACAGTGTACGTGCTCATACACGCAGATGCGGGCAGGGCAGGGAAGTATCTTCCCCTTCCGCCTTTTTCCAGTAACGCAACTGTCCGCGACAGAACCAACCAGTATTCACCACTCTCAGACCCGGGCAGTCCGGTACCGACATATCAAGAAACGGGCGAAATACCTCTATTCACTGGGTTCTGGCGCGTACACCATATCACCACCACACTCCGGGCAGGACGGCCGGAGCACACCTGTCGAGTAGTCACACTTCCGGCAGACGAGGCGGTTCTGGTCTTCCGCAGTCGGTGTTCGCTGGACCATACGTGACGTTTGGGGACGCACTATATTATTCTTTGACACGAGCTGTCATGGTTGCCGGCCCCGATGGATTTCCCGGGGCAATACGTACAGCCAGCTATGAGCGAGACGACTTACCAGTGCGAGTGCGGTGCGGCCCTGCGATTCAGGCAGGACCTGACGCTGGAGCGGGGCGGAACCAGTCGGGCCTGGGCGTGTGGGGACTGCGGACTGCCCGTTCCGAGCGTGGTGGCGGAGAAACTCAGCCACCAGCATCCGTCCTGAGCGGGCGGCAGAATGAAAACCGCGTCAGTCGATGTAGCCGAGCGCCGCGTCGATACGGCCCAGTTCCGGCCCGGAGGTGTCCGAGCCACAGACGTAGCCGTGGTCGTTGGCGAGCAACCCGGAGCCGACGAGCGGACCACCGTAGTTGATGGTCCCGATGTCGGCCGGCACGTCGAGGATGTCCTCGAGGGCGTCGAGTTCGCCGTCCGTGGCCTTCGGATGACAGAGCACGCCCTTGTTGGTGGCGACAGCGGCGGTCCCGACGGTCGTGACACCGGCGATGACGCCGCGTTCGACCGGGACGTCAAGCCCGTCTTTGACTGCCTGCACGGCGTCTCTGGAGAGGTCGGGGTGGACGTACGCGCCGTAGTCGTTACAGCAGACGACGTTGCCGGCGGCGTTGATCCGGCCGGGCATTCTGGTGATGGGCACGTCGACGACGTCCTGAATCCGTTCGATTTCGGTCTCACGGACGCGTTCGGAGACGACCAGCCCGTTCTCGTTGCCGGTCGCGAGCGCACCGACGGTCCCGGAGCGGCCGACGGTCGTCGGCACGGCCGGCACATCAAGTTCGTCGCTCAGGTCGTCGAGCAGCGATTCGTCTAAGTCTGGGCGAACCAGCACGCAATCGTCGGTCGCACGGGCGAACACACCCACGTACGACGACCCGGAGAAAGCCGCGCGGAGCAACGTTACTCTGCGGTCTCTGCTTCGACGATGGCTTCGCCCTCTTCCTCGAAGCGGGCGGCGCGAACACGGATCTTGCTCGGCGTGTTGGCGCGGCCGCGGGCCCAGGCCGCCTCGTTGATCGAGGGGTCGAGGCGGACGGCGTCCTCGTCGACAGAGAAGTGCTTGGCGAGGTGCTCGCGGATGAGGATCATCGCCTTGTCTGCGCGCTTGTGGTTCGGTTCGGCTCGCGCGTCTCGGAGCGGGACGGTGACGACACGCTCCTCGAAGTCACTGGCGCTCATTATTCGTCAGTGTCGTTGCGCCGCCAGTGGCGTCGTTTGTGGTTGCGCTGGACCTCGCGGTCCGTCTTGAGCATGACCCAGGCCGGGACTCGACTGTTCTGGTTGTCGAGTTTGGCCAGTCGCTTCTTCGTAGCCTTCGATTTCTTACCCATGGTATGGTGCTTGTTCCGCGCCGTGGTTTAAATTCCTTCCTTTTCGAGCCGGTCGCGGCCCGTTATCAGCGGCTATAACTGCGGACGTAGAACTAAGTAGTCCGTGGCCCTGATTATCAATGGATGAAGCGCCGGAGATTCCTCCAGACAATGGGTGTCAGTGCGACAGCCGTCGGCTCTGGTTGCATGGGTGGGGGCGGTGAGGTCGTCGTCAGCGTGCAACAGGACGTCAGAGTCAACCCGCACAAGGCGTGGATCAAGGAGGAGATCCCTGACGTGTCTGACCCCGGCGGTGAGCTACGGTATATCGTCAAAGCGGACATCCCGTTCAACGTGTACTTTTTTACTGACCGCGAGCAGTTCGAGCAGTACGACACGTTCATCAAGGGTCGGGAGCCCGACGAGACACCGCCGGGGAACCCCAAGTTCAGCCAGACAGCGGTCCAGCCGGCGGGGTCGGATATTTATCAGGCGTCCACGGACGACGGCGGCGCACGGGAGTCACTGGACGAACCCGGGCCGTACTTCTTCGCCGTCGACCACTCGAACTACCGGATGGAAACACGCGTCGATGACTACGACGATCCGTTGAAGGCCTTCGTCGACCTCACCGTCATCCGAAGCAAACTGCCCTTCTAAACGAACGCCAGCGGTACCATCGCCAGCACCCCGACGGCGACGCCGGCAGTTAGTTCGCGTTTACCGCCACCCGGCAAGCCGTCGCCGTACTCCAGCGCTTCGGGGACGAACTCCGTGAGCACGAGATACACCATCGCCCCAGCGGCGAAGCCGAAGCCGAACGGGAGAAATGCCTTCGCCAGCGTGACGAAGTAGTACGCGATAACGGCCCCGACCGGCTGTGGCAGCGAGGAGAACACCGCCCACCAGACCATCTTCCACTCGCTGACACCCAGCGAACGGAGCGGGATGGCGATAGCAGTCCCCTCAGGGACGTTGTGGATGGAGATGGCGACAGTCATGAACACAGCCAGCAGCGGGACAGAGACGCCGAGGATACCCACAGCGGATTCGGGCGTGGCCGACTCCAGCCCGAGTTCCGCGAAGGAGACGCCGACGGCGACGCCCTCTGGGAAGCTATGGACAGTCAGAATGCCCAGAATCAGCAGAAGCTTCTTGAAGTCGGCCCGCTCGAACTGCTCGGGTGACTGGTCGAAGTCATCCAGAAGTTCGTGGGCAACGACGACGAGCAGGACGCCAGCGAGAATGCCGGGAATCATCAGCAGCGGCGACCCGTATGCCAGCCCCTCCCGGACGAGTCCGAAGAGCGATGCGGCGACCATGATTCCCGAGGCTAGCCCCCACAGCAGGACGTTCCATCTGTCGGAGAACTCATCAACGAGAAAGAACGGGATCGCACCGAGGCCGGTGGCAAGCGCCGTAAGCAACCCCGCAACGAACACGAAAGCAACGTTCTCAACGGCGACCATATCGGTCCTACGCCGCTCGGACCGATAAAAATTGTCACTAACCTGATTTGTTTTGGTCGGCCTAAACAGTCTGCTGGCACGCTGTAAATAGGTTCTCAAGCGGCTAATTGACGCCCCTCACTCGGTTATAGGCCAGTGCTACGATAGTCCCGACGCCACAACACGCATTCTAACAGATATATGACAACAAATGCACGCCAACAGTGTCCGTGTAGAACACGCACCGACAGCAACCCCGCTGGCCGAGACGGCACACACTCATAATGACACTGACTCGACGGTCCGGTACGTCGGGCCGTCAGG
Source organism: Haloarcula sp. K1 (assembly GCF_001647155.1). Taxonomy (NCBI): domain Archaea; kingdom Methanobacteriati; phylum Methanobacteriota; class Halobacteria; order Halobacteriales; family Haloarculaceae; genus Haloarcula; species Haloarcula sp. K1. Next base: position 133,131 of record NZ_LRHL01000004.1, on the reverse strand, counting down.
TCCCAGCTCACTCTCTTTCAGCCGGATTTCCTCGACACGCAGGCGACCGACATCCGGGTCCTCGTTCTTGACGGTGTCCTGTACCGTCTCTTTGCCGCCGGCGTGGTCCATCCTGGCGATGGTTGCGTGCGGCGTGAACTCGTGGTCCTCCGGGTCGAACCCCATCGCGACGGTCCGGGCCTCGACGGCTTCGTGCAACGCGGTCAGTTCCGCGCCACCCTGTCCGTCGCGGACACCGACCCAGACGACACTGATGTAGGACAGCGCCGGGAACACGCCGAGACCGCCGAACTCGGCTTCGAACGGCTCGACGCCGCTGTCTTCGACCGCCCCTTCGAGAGCAGTGACGATGTCGTCAACGCGGTCCGGGTCGGTGTCGCCGAGGAACTTCAGCGTGATGTGGGCCTGTTCGGGGTCGGTCAGCCGAAGCCCAGAGACGCCGTCGAAGCGTTCCTGTACGCTCTCGATAGCGTCTTCGAGCCCGTCCAGATCGACGCTGACGAACAGGCGGTTGGCCATAGCTAGCGGTTCCGGTCGTGTCCGCAAGAAAGCTACGACGGGGTCAGTGACTGCTGTGATCTGGGGCTGTATGCCACCGCCAGAGACTATGTCCGAGTCCCAGAGCGACCATTGCGACCGCGACGCCGAAGAGAGCGGGGATGGCGGTGTCGGGAAGGAGACCGAGAGATAGCCGGACGAGAATGGCCGCCACAATCAGGAGGGCTACCCGCGCTCGTGCCCGGGGCGTCTCTGCCGGACTGGATACCCAGCGCCCGAACGCCGGTAGCTGCGCGTAGTAGCGTCCGACGAGAACCGCCAGAACGACCGTTCCTGCAACGCCCGCTCCAGCGGCGGACAGCGACAGCGAGGTCTGGTTTGAGGTGAGAGCAGCCCAGCTAACGACTGCGAACACACCCCCGAAGAAGACGAGCAACGCGTCTACTGCCAGTGGGTCCCGCATATCCGGGAATCCGACCGCAGGACACCTAAATCTTCACGAGCCGTGGACGTAGCCCTTAACCGGATTGGCCGTCAATCAGGAGGCATGACAGACCACGACGACGACCACGCCTTCTCCGAGGGCCAGGGGTTCGACGACCCCTACGAGGGGTTCGATCTCGAACCGCCGGAGTTTGAGGTGGACCCGGACAAGGTCGACCCCGTCGACTCGCGTGTCGTCACCGACCTGCTGGACCAGCGGAACGTCTCCTCTGACGCCGTCGACCCAGAGCAACTGCTCGATGTCGGCCTGGAGTACATGCACATCAACCGCCACGAACAGGCCGCCGAGACGTTCGAGCGCGTCGCCCAGTACACGGACGACGACCGGCTCAAACAGGAGGCCTGGACGAACAAGGGCGCGGCCCACGCGGAACTCGAAGAGTGGGACGCCGCCATCGGCGCGTACAAGGAAGCGCTCAACTTCGACGAGGAGTCCGACCACGCCGCCACAGCGGAGACGAACCTCGCGTACGCGCTCTGGAAGTCCGGCCGCTCCGAGCAGGCACTCGAACACGCCGAGCGCGCCGTCGAAATCGACCCGCGCTTCGGCGAGGGCTGGTACAACCGCGGCTTCTTCCTGCTGGAACGCGGCCTGGCCGACGAGGCCATCGACGCGTTCGACAACGCAGTCCGCCTCGGCTTCCGCAACGCCGACGTGCTCGAAGAGAAGGCCCGCGCCCTCGAAGAGGTCGGCGAGTTCGACCGCGCCGAGGAGCTGGCCGAGGAAGTCGACGAGATGCGCGAGGAGGCCGAACAGCAACTGCTTGAATGATACTCAACGAACGCGACACCGACGAGGGGTTGCTCGTCTCCGTCTGTGACCCTGACATCATGGGCGAAACGTTCGAGAACGGCCCCGTATCGCTCACGGTCAACGAGGAGTTCTACGGCGGCGAAACGGCTACCGAAGACGAAATCGTCGACAGTCTCGCACGCTGTTCGGTCGCCAACATCGTCGGCGACGACGCCGTCAATGTTGCTGTCGAACACGGCTTCGTCGACGAGGAGAACGTCCTCGATCTGGGCGAGACGCGCCACGCACAACTGCTCTGGATGTAACTGCGGTCGCTACCGCAAGCCCGACCCCGACAGTCTTTGCGAACGCCCATCGAGAGGGACACGTATGTATTCCCGAGATCACGCCATCGTCTCCGCGGCCGTCGGGGCCGTCGGCGTTGCCGTCCTGCCGGTCCCCCTTCCGTGGTGGGCCGCCGTCGGCTACGCGGTCGTCGTCGGCGTCGCCATCGACTTTGACCACTTCGCCGTGGCCAGACTGGAGACCGGCGACTGGGCCGCCCTCCGCCGTTGTCTCCGGAACCCCGAGATAGTGGTGTTCGACCAGGACGTAATATTCGGCCCGCAGGACCTCTGGCCGCTCCAGCGGCTCCTCAGCCATCACCTCATCGGCGGCGTGGTCGTGGTCGGCCTCTGGCTCGTCTCCGAGCCGCTATCGCTGTTTACCGCCCTCGTCCTGTACGCCCACGTCCTCGGAGACCTCGTCTGGGACAACTACCTGCTTGATACCTACCGGGAACAGCACATGATGGCTGCTGAGTCTGACTCCGAGTAGGTCCATATGTTCCCGCTATCGATAGCGGACGACAGCCAGTGTACAGGGTGCCCCGAAAGAAGCCTCATCAGTCTAATAACGCCTCATTACCGGTTTTTTAGAGAGTAGAGCACCTCTTAGGCGGTACACAACATATCCCGAAATGTCTGACTAGCGAGAGATTGCGGACTTTGCTCACCACGCCTGTGTGCCGTGGTATTATTACACATTCATTCGCGGAAAGTAGCCGTTTTCAGGCTGGTTACGCCGAAAGATCTGGTTAACAAAGTATCGTATCACGCAAGGGGGGACCATGATCTGGTGGAGGACAGCTGACGGCCAAACATGAATCTGCCGTCGGTCCCGAAAATCAGTCGCAAGTCCGTTCCGAGAGACGTTGTTATCGCCTGTGTCGGAATAGTTGCCACAGTACTGCTCGCGCCACTGGTGCTGTTCACAACAGAGATATTTGTTCTCATAGTCCCGTTATGTGGTGGGGTTGCTGGCCTGACATATCTGGCGGGGTGGCTACGAACCGACGAAGCACGCACGCACACGACAGCGTTCGTGGGAAAGAACGCGGTACGGGTCGTAGAGACGGCTGTCATCGTTGGAATTGGATCCCTGGCGTTGCTTGGGGCTCTCCAGAACGGCCGGACGATTCAGTTCCATCTCGTGAGCGGCGTCATTGGCACGGCAATCATTGCGCAGATCGTTTTCGCTGAGACATCGGCATTGCGCCCCCGGGTCGTGCTCGCAGAACTGCTCGGGCTCCTGCTCGTGATCCAGTACACTGCCCTGCTGACCACTCCAGGATTCATTGGCGTCGACACATGGGTTCACGTAACCCAGTTCATCGCGGACATACAGTCCGCCGGAACAACCGCTGCTATCTCCGAGTCGAAGTACTCGGTGGCGCCGGTGTATCACATACTCGTCGTCAGCGGTGCGGCGCTGTTCGGATCCAGTCTCCGGACAGCCATGTTTGCGAGCGTCGCACTCGTCATTCCGATGACGCCACTACTAGTATACAGTACAGCCCGGTATATGCTGGCAGTACGGGGCTCGCTTCTCGCTGCAGCGTTGTTCACGATGAGCGATTATATGTTGCGCTGGAGTATCGACGTTATCCCGAACAGTCTTGGGCTCGTTTATTTCGCCGCCGTCCTGTTCGGACTAACGAAGCTGTTCTACACCGACACCCGACGCCCACTGTATGCGCTTACGCTGTACTGCTGTCTGTCGGTCGTGCTGGTCCATCAGGTGTCGACGTTCATCGTGCTTACACTGCTTGGTGCCGGTGTCGTCGCCAAGTTCGTCACAGACCATACGGACTATCTCAGTGGCGTCGCGGACCGCGTCCCCTCGGAGATTCCAACGGTAAACACGATTGGACTGTTCGGTACGACGACGGTACTGGCAATGGGGTTCTGGTCGGTTACGCCCTATGGAGACCAGTCATTCATCGGCCGGATGATTGTACTGCTCAGCAGCGACCTCTCAGGTGCCGGCTTCCTCAACCTGCGCAGCAGTAACGCCGCCAGTGAAAAACTGCCCGCCTCAATCGTGCAAGATGTCCCCACTGCAGTGACTCTCGTTGACGCAATGGGGTTCTCGATCCTGCTGTGTCTGCTAGTGCTGGGACTACTGGTGTTGCTTCAGCGACACCGCCTCACCCAACTCTCCGCGATATTTGTTGTCGGCGCGGGGATTATGCTTGTATTCACACTGGGGCTCCCATTGTTTGGCATCAACGTCTTCATTCCGGATCGATGGTTCGCGTTCCTCTATGTCCTGATGGCAATCGTTGGCGTATTTGGCCTGCGATACGTCACACAACAGTTTGGGACCCGTACTGTCGTCGCCTGTATGCTGATTCTCGCGCTTGTGTTCCCCGGGTCAGTCTTCGTCTCACGTAAGGCGACGCTCGAGAACCCTGCCTTTGAGGAAGCATACCCGCGGTACTCACACACGGAATCTGAGCTGGCCGCGGTGGAATCGATCTCAGCGCTCCGGCCACAGGATCGGAGTACAGTCGTGACCGATCACCCTTACCGGATGGTGTTTCCACTCTGGCAAAACCAGTCGTCGCGGCCGTTAGAGTACGACACCGATAGCGGTGGCTTTGAGAGCAGAGACCGGGTGTACCGGCGCTATCAGTCCACTGGGTCGCCAATCATCACTGCTAACGGTCGGTTCAAAAAAGTACAGCTTGACAGGGAACTCGTCTGTCCGTCCGATTCGGCCGTAGTTTATAACAATGGGGCGGTCCAGTACTGCCGTACTTTCGAGGTGTCAGGGTAGCTACCGATGATTCACTCACTGTGTAACCGGCTGCTACACCGGACGGGGCCGTACGCCGATTTGCTACTCGTCGCCAGCTATACGACCGTGGTGGCTTCGGTGTTGCAGTCTCCGGGATGGCTGGGACCGACGGCACGGATCCCCGTTGCCCTGCCAGTGTTGCTGTTCGCGCCGGGATATGCTCTGGTCACTGCGATCTTCCCGAGCTTGACTGTCGAATCAGTCACAAGCGATAGCCGAGCCCCGCCTACGCGACCTCGTAACCGACTAAACGGGCTTGTCCCGGTCGAACGTGTGACACTCGCAGTTGTCGCAAGCGCATCGGGACTTCCGATGGTGTTGTACGGCCTCTCGATGGTGACTCGGATTCGCCTCTCGCTGATCTGTGCTGTCGCCGCTACCGTGACAGTTGGGTGCTGTGCCGTCGCTGCGGGCCGGCGGACTGTTACAGGCTGGGAGCCGCCGGTGGACGGCGGGCTTGGACGCGAAGTGCTCGACATCGAGTCACGTATCGACGTGTTACCGGTTTTGGCCGCCGTCGTTGCAGTGGTACTGGTCACCGTCGCTGGCGTAGTGGTTCTCGATGGAAACGGAGCAACGGCGAACGCCGAACTCGCAATCGGAACTGAGAACGCTGCAGGAAATGTGACCATCGAAGGCTACCAGGGCGTCTATTTCCCGGGTGATACGGGTAACTACACAGTCCAAATCGAACACCACGGCGATACGTCCCAAGAGTACACGTACGTTGTCGGCTTTGAGCGCCAGTCGGGGAACGGCTCCGGTTCCTGGTCAGTCAGGCAGCGGACGTCTGTTACCGCTCGACCGTCGATCCCGGTAACGGACGACGTGAGCGTGCAACTCGATGGACCGTCGGGCAACGGCACCGTCGTCGTGCTCCTGTATGAGGGACAGGCCCCGGAAACACCCACGCGGGACAATGCACTCAGAGTGGTGTCTGTCCCTGTCGAGGTACGATTACCATGACCCCATCCGCGTATAGCCTCGGACTCTCGACAGCTAATTCGAGTATAAATTACTGGCCATCGCTTGCAGGAATACTAGATCTTATGCACCGATGGATACTGGCCCACGAGGGACCCAGTTCTGAAACTGCAACGTCGACGAGAGACAGCCGATGAGTGAACGAGTCCTGTTCAGCGTCAATCATCCCGCACAGGTCCATCTTTTCAAATATGCCGCCCGGGAGCTCGAAGCAGAGGGCTTCGAGACGCTCGTGGCTGCTCGCGAGAAGGAGATGACGGTTGACCTGCTCTCGGCCGAGGGACTGGACTACGTCACACTTACCACCGAAAGCGACGGGCTAGTGGAGCTGACAGCCGAGCTTGCGAAGCGAGAGCGGCGGCTCTACAACTTGGCCCGTGAGTTTGATCCCTCCGTAATCGTCGCGCGGTTGGCCCCGCCAGCGGTCCACGTCGCCACTGCGCTTGGCTGTCGGAACCTTGTGTACATGGACACAGTCCTTCGCCCGCGGACGGTTCGGCTGCTGTATCACGGACTCACGCTCCCATTCGTCGACGATATCTGTTCGCCACCGGGGATGGACTTTCACGTTCCCTTTGGACAGTCACACACGGTCGGGTTCCAGGAGCTAGCGTACCTCCACCCCGACCGGTTCAAGCCGGACCCAGAGCGTCTACGAGCCCACGGTGTCAACCCAGATGCGACCTACACCGTGGTCAGACTGGCGGGCTGGGATGCGTACCACGATATCGGTGAAAAGGGACTCGACACGGACGCCAGGTCACAGCTCGTTGAGCAGCTATGTGATCGGGGCGAGGTGTATATTACCTGTGAGGGGGACTTGCCGACAGAGTACGACCGGCATCAGCTCGCTGTCCCGCCGCATCTGGTCCATGACCTCCTCTACTTTGCCGACCTCTATATCGGTGATTCACAGACGATGCCAACTGAGGCTGCCCTGCTGGGAACACCAGCTATCCGAATAAATTCCGTCGTCGGAGACAACGATATGCACAATTTCCTCGAACTGGAGGAGCGGGAGCTGTTGTACTCGTATACAGATGGGACAGCGGCCATCGACCGGGCCGACTCTCTGCTGTCTGACGACGACGCAGAGCGCTGGGAGCGCGAACGTAAGCGGCTCCTGGCACAGCAGCGTGACGTAACGGAGCACATGGTCGAGCTTATCCGAACTGGTGGTAACGATTGAACCGATACAGGCACCGTCTATCCCGTCGGTATGCATCGGTTTCAATCGCGGTACGCCTTGCTATAGCTAGATAATCCCCTGCTAACAAATGGATACCAGCGCAGTCCACGAGGTACTGGTGTTGCTATATGGAAGTTAGAACGGCCGTCCTGAAGTTATTCTCCGGAAATATCGCACTCGCGATCATCGAGTTTGCAGCGGTTGCCGGGTTCACTCGAGCCATGGGCACTGGGGCTATCGGGTCGTTCTTTCTTTTTCAGGCAGTCATTGGGATGCTCAATATCCCCGCTGATCTGGGCATCTCGAAGGCGGTTGAAAAACAGCTTTCGGCTGCTGCCCCGATGGGCGAGGTTCTCGGGACGGCACTCGTCGTCAAGACACTGCTGGTGCTGCCGTGGCTGGCCGGTCTAGTGGCATTTGCCTCCTATGTTGAGCAGTATATCGGCATTCCGGGCGTTGTACCCATTCTGGTCACCGGCCTCGTCATCAGACAGGTCCGAGAGCTTTCGCTGCGCCTGCTCGCGGGGGAATTCCAGGTTGAGCGTAACGCAGCGGTGAAAGTATTCGGGAAGCTGACCTGGGTTGGAACGGGTGCCGTTTTCGTGGTAAATGGAATGGGTGCAAGTGGCCTCGTTCTCGGGTTCGTGCTGGGCGACCTCGCGGCCGCGCTCGGAGCCATGGCACGGCTCGATATCAGAGTGGGCTGGCCTCGACTGGACCGGGCGCACGCACTCGTTGGATTCGGGCGGTACCTGTTCGTCGGGAGTGTCAGCGGAATCGTCTACGAGTGGATCGACGTGGCGATCCTCCGTCTGTTCGTCCCGGTATCACTGGTCGGTGTGTACGAAATCGCCTGGCGGGTTGCCGCTGTCGCGCTGCTGTTGACCAACGCTATCCGCACATCGTTGTTCCCACAGATCTCAAGATGGCACGACCGGGACCGGTTTGAACGCATTGAAGACGCCTTCCGAACCTGGGTTCAGCTGTCGCTGTACGCGACTATTCCAGCGTTCGCCGGTGCAGTCGTCCTTGGCCCCGATCTTTTGACTACTATCTTCGGAAGCGCGGCTGCCGCGGGCTATCCTGTGCTGGTTGTGTTTATGCTAGAGAAGATCCTCCGGTCAGTACAGCTTGTTATCGGTCCGGCACTGTACGCAATGGATGCGCCGCAACTGGGCTACCGGGGCAGTGTCGTCGCTATCAGTGCGAACGTTGTTCTCAATCTCGCGCTCATTCCGTCTTTCGGTATCCGTGGAGCAGCGGTCGCAACGACTCTGAGCGCGGCGGCGGCCGCCGTGGTGTCAATCTATTACGTGCGGCAGTTCGTCCGCATTCCACTCCCCCGTAAACGAATCGTTTGGAGCGCTATCGCGGCGACACTGATGGCTGGTACGGTTGCGCTGGTGATTCGTCCCTTCGATCCCGGCTGGCTTCGTCTCAGCGTTGGCCTCGGAGTCGGCGTGTTGAGTTACGCCGGGCTGTTGTTGGCTAACTCCGGTATCCGAATCCAGTTGCGGCAGGCTATGGGGTCGCTTGGTTGGGCGTAGTTGGGAACAGCGCTACGGCGTGTTTGTCGACAACAGTGTCCCAGTCATGCGCCTCAGCAGTTTCTCTGGCCGTGCGCTCGATTTGACCGGCAAGAGCCGGGTCATCGAGACACTGCTCGATCGCCGAGCAAAGCCCCGTTGCTGTTCCATCGTACAGGAGCCCATTGTCTCCGTCCGTAATCAGGCGCTGGTGTGGCGGAATATCTGTTGCCATGACGACTGCGCCGGCTGCCATGTATTCGAGCAGTTTCGCCGGGTAACTGATTCGATACGACTCGATATCCTCTAGCGGAGAAATGGCCACGTCAGTCCGGGTCAACAGCCCTGGGACGTCACTGTGGGGCACTCGTCCGTACCAGACGATCTGGTCAGCCACTCCCAACTTCGCAGCCTTTGCCTGCATTGCATCGATGTAACCGGATTGGCCATCACCCGCGATATGGAACTCAAACGTCTCGCCACACTCTGCGAGCGCTTCAATAACGTGTGGGAGCCCCCTGGCTGCGCCGAGCGATCCAACGTATGTCACGGTCAGTGGTCTAGAGAAGGAGTCACCAGTCTGTCGTCCGTCAGCGGGCTCGAACGTCTCAGTATCAACGCCCATTCCGATGACTGTCGCCGACGAGAGGTCCAGCCCGTACTCCTGTTCGGTGACTTGACGGATCCCCTCAGTCAAACAGGTGACCTGATCACACCGCTGCAAAGCCACTTTGACTGCGGCGGCGTACCCTGCCCAGATCATGACGGAGAGGCGCTCCGCGGGCGACATATCTGCCTGTCTAGACATAACAAAGTCACGCTTCTGTCGGACCGGAACCACCTGAAGACCAGCGACAAAGCGCGAGTCACCAGCAATAGCGCCAACCCATGCCTGAACGAGGGTTCTCTGGAAGCCATAGGTGGCATCGAACCGATGCCGAGCCCCGAGTACGGTCGCGTACAGTGTGGCGATGATGAAGAACGCTATCGTCGAAACGAGGCGGGTATTGCCGGTTCGGATCGGATGGTAAACGACTGACGTGTTACCAGTACCGCCTGCATCGTGGTCTTTGTCGGCGCTACAGATGACATGAACAGTGTGTGTAGCTGCAAGCTTTGTCGAGATGTAGTGTGGGACAGTCGCGCTGAACGGTGACCTAACATCGCGGTGATGAATCAATAGGAGAGAGCGACGCTGTGCCATCGGCTCAGGGGTTACAGACCCACCGGTACGGGTCGAGTGCCTCGTGTGATTGTTCCTGCTATCATTTGCACCGAAAGTCTACGGTTACGGTCATAAGTAAAGGGGAGTTATGCGCACACAACCCGGAGACCGCACGGGAAGGCAGCGAGAGCCACCCGACCTATCGATGGTAAGGGGTGTATTATATAATACCTCAGACGGCTACAGGCAGCAATGAATGGAGGTCAGCGGACGCGGCGGAGATTTATTAAGGGGATCGCCGCTACGGCCTTGACAGTCGGTATTAGCTACCCCGGGACTGTCACAACCCAGTCGCGATTCGACACTGTCGTCAACGCCATTGCAGCGGGTGCAGACCCCGATGGGTCGGAACGGATCGACAACGTCCTCGAGGGGTACATCGATGATGATACACTCATCGAGTTCCCCGCGGGAAGGTACCGTCTTGGCTCCCTCGACGTCGGCCCTGTTCGTAACTTGGGTCTACGAGCGAAGCCCGAGGCGCAGGTCTTGTTTGAGCCCGCGACACCAGCCAGCGATCAGCGCTCACTCATTACGTTCGAGGGTATCGAAGACCTTCTTTTAAAAGGACTGACATTTGACTTTTCACGGCCGGGATTCGGAAACACCCTGAGGGTGATTGCTAATGGTGACTTTCTGGCTCAGGACCTCAGAATCCGTGGTCAATTGCCGGATCAGGACCGGACGACACCACATGTCGGGTTCCGGTTTGACGTGCGCGACCCGGATTCGACAGGGGTTGTGAGAGATGTCTCTGCCCCCGACGGTGGACATCAAGGGGGGAACGGTGTTGGTGTCTTCGTCGGTAAAAACCACGCCGGGACACTTCGGTTCGAGAACTGCACTGTCGCTAACTTCCCCAATAACGGACTCTACGCCTCCGCACCGGGCCGAAGCAGTCGGAACTATACGGGTCGGGACGGCGTTGTGCACGTCAGAGGGGGTCTGTACGCAAATAACAACATCGCTAACGTTCGGCTGGGATCAACCGGATCGACGGCTTACGGAGTCACGGTTCGCGTCGATTCGGTACCACCGTACCCGTCACTGGAGAAGCTAAACGTCCGCGGCATCAGGCTACGTGCCCAGTCCGGGCAGTTCATCAGCGACTGTGATATCACTATCACTAGTGACGCAGGCCCCGGATTCGGTGCTATCGTCTATCACCCCGACCACGACTCTGCAACCCTTCGCAACACGACGATCCACGTCGACAAAGACGAGTACAATGCGGTCAGGGCCATCAGTGGGGACAGTGGCGGCACCGGGGCACCACTTACTCTCCAGAACGTTAGTGTGACTGGCGACGCAGCCGGCGGTGCTGCCGTTGTTATCGCTGATCGAGACAGAACAGTACTGCGGGACTGCGTAATCAAGCAGTCGGGAGCGGGGCGCGATGGAGTTAGGTTCACCAGTGCAGACGAGTGCCTAATAACCGACTCAACCATTCAGGTTCCCGGCGAGCCGCTGTCTCTTATCGACTCATCCGTGCGGAAGGTTCGGCTTACTGTCTGAATCTGTTCCTGCCAACTGAATCGTAACTGGTAGTTACTTGGCCTCGAAAGATGCGGTAGTCGTAATTACGCTTTATTCCATTATTAGTAATGTACTCCTGAATGGTCGAAAAGGATTACATACTACCCCACAGTTATGATGGGGCCAGTTCTAGTGCGGACTCCACCAAAGAGGGACGGTCACTACTGACACGAAGGCAGCTACTGGGAGGCATACTAGCTGCAAGTACAGTACCGATGATTCCGAATGGACTTGGAATGCCATCTTCTCGTACTCTCGAAATAATTTCAACGGATCAGCAAAGCGAGACTGGCTCCCTTGACGTGCGCTACGAGTTCACTACAACAGGCGAGATCGTCCCGGTAAATGACGGCGAGAACGCAGCAGAGGCCAACGATAGCGTGGCGAAAAACGACGACGAAACGTGGACTGCAATTGGGCGGACAGGCAATGGATTCGGCGATAGCTACGAGATCAACGGTATCGTTACCGGTTTCAATGCCAGTGGGAACTACGAAATCCGGCTGGACGGAGCGGTAGTGACAGTCTCGGAGGTAGTTGCGCCTGCTGACCACGTCGTTGAGATACAGACCACGGAAGACCCTTCTGAACTCGATTACGAACTGACGACGACGGGTGAACCGATTCCGTGTACTGGTGATACGGAAAACGCCGCTGACGACAATGACAGCATCGTCCGTAATGACGACGACACCTGGACGATCGACGGATATACTGGTAACGGCTACGGCGACCAGTACTACTTTTCCGGCGAGATTGTCGACTTCGGGCCCGTTGAGCCGTTCGCTGCGGTATACGTTGATGGGAAGCAGATCGACCTCTCGCCGTTTGAGCGGTCTCCAGATCCGGCTACAGAGATCGGCGGTGGCAGCGGGTATGCCAACACGGTTCCTGAGTCAGATGCCAACTACGTAGTCGAGACACTCTCCGAGTTGCTTACTGCACTGGATGCTGCCGGCCGCGGCGATACTGTCTACGTTGCTGGCGACGCTACCATTGATGCCTCACCAGTTACCGGAAGTGACCGGCTAACTGTGCCTACCGGAGTAACCCTCGCTTCTAACCGTGGTATCGACGGCGCGTCGGGTGGCCAGATCTCCACTGGCGTCATCGATTATGAACACCTCATGGGCCTGAGCGAGGATGTCCGATTGACCGGACTCCGGATCAGTGGACCCGAAACCGGATATCGCGAGTACGGTACCCCGGTATCCAGTGGCGTCACCGTTGAGGGAGCAGGCTGTGAAATCGACAACACCGAGCTATGGGGTTTCAACCACGCAGCACTCAAACTCCGAACGTCGACACATATCCATCACTGCCATATCCACGACAACCCCATGGGCGGACTGGGCTACGGTATCCAATGTTTAGACGGGGACAATACGCTTATAGAGTACAACAGATTCAACTTTAATCGCCATTCTGTTGCGAGTGGGACCGGGGAGGCCGGATACGAGGTCCGATACAATCACTTTGGCGGCACCGAAACACCATCCTACCAGGTCGGAACACATCAGCCGGGTGGAACGACGCTGCTGATCCATCATAACACCTTCACGCCCCTCCGACACGTTGGTCAACATCCTGAGGAACCGGGAACGCACGTCAGCATCCGTGGCGTCCCCGAAGACCGTGGTGAGATCCACCACAACTGGTTTTACAACCCAAAGCAGCCATCGGCGGGTCGGGGTAACGAAGCAGTCATCCAGCCACATGTCGAATCATTAACAAACCTTCATTTCGGGAACAACCACTACGGACAGAACATTCCTGACGGCGATGTGGGGTGTCCACGGCGCTAAAAAGTACTCTAAGGAGAACGTTACTAACACCCTAGATCCTGAAGACACCCAATCGATGGGGACCGTCGTCATTTCGCTGGACGCCGAACTCGCATGGGGGTTTGTCGATTTCCCGGTCTTACCAGAGCGACGACTCGCGCGCGCCCGAGAGATGTGGCTAGAGTTGTTGGACCTGTTTGAAAAGTATGATCTTCCCGCCACTTGGGCGGTCGTTGGCCACTTGTTCCTTGAAGACTGTGATGGTCGACACCCGAACCACCCGCTCAATGCGGCGTGGTTTGACAGAGAACGGCCCTCAGAGCATGAGGAACTGTGGTGCGCGCCGGATCTCATTGACACAGTTGCCGACGCGACAGTCGACCACGAAATCGCTTGTCATTCCTTTTCGCACGTTAATTTCCAGTCTAGCAGGGCCTCGAAGTCTGTTGCGGCGGCCGAATTGGGGCGGTGTCACAAGCTCGCCGACCGTTGCGGAATTGAGTTGTCCAGTTTCGTGTTCCCACGTAACCGTGTTGCACATCGCGATGTCCTTGCGAGATCGGGTTTTCGTTGTTACCGTGGGCGGCAGCCACCGTGCTGGCACACCGACAATCGATTGACGCCACTGGTTCGGGCCGTCAGTGGCTCGCCGCTAGGAATTACGCCGCCCATTGTCCATCCTCGTGTCGACGAGCATGGACTCGTTGAGATCCCGGCGTCGCTGTTACTGTTTTGCTTCGAAGGATGGGCTCGCCAGATAACAGAGACACTGTGGGCTGACCCCGTTGTCAAAATGGTCCAGCGAGGGGTCGATCAGGTCGACGGTGGTGATGGAATCTTCCACCTCTGGCTTCATCCAAACAATCTCATCAACGACGCGGGGATCAAGCGGATGGAGTCGGTATTATCATATATCGATCAAAAGCGTGGGCCGGGTCTCGCGGTCCGGACCATGGAGACAGTCGCACAGCGGACTGTCGGCTCGGCCCCGCAGCAGACCTGGTAAGGATATCCTTCTACCGATAATGAACTTATAATTAACTGAGAGTCAGCCATCGCCACACTATCTGTGGAGTTAGCAGAGAGATATGATACTATACATATGTGCTAGGCGATCGAGCGAGGCCTTGGTGGGGCCAGTTGACTGTCTCAGCCTGATGGGTGAGGATGTATAGAGGGCACACTGTTGGTGTGGTTGTCCCAGCGTACAACGAAGCAGGACTTGTCGGTACTGTCATCGATACAATTCCGGAATACGTCGACCGGATTTACGCTATCGACGACTGCTCGATGGACGACACATGGACAGAAATTCAGGCACACGCAAGACTGGACCAGGCGGATGCCCCATCCAATCCGGAGCAATCCGTGCAAACAGATGGTGGGTTTGAACAGCGAGTCTGCCCGATACGCCACGAAACCAATCGCGGCGTCGGTGGCGCGATCAAAACAGGCTACCGCCATGCGTTGCGGGACCACATTGACGTAACTGCCGTGATGGGCGGTGATGGGCAGATGGACCCGAGTATTCTCGACTCATTCCTCGATCCCATCATCGACGGCGAGGCGGACTACACGAAGGGTAACCGTCTCCACAGACCGGCGTATCGTGAATCGATGCCCCGTGCCCGGCTTGTCGGCAATGCGATCCTCACAGCGTTGACAAGGGTCGCGTCGGGCTATTGGAGGATAACAGACCCCCAGAACGGGTATACAGCCATATCACGGCAGGCGCTGTTGGCGATCGACCTTGACGAGATGTACGAGTACTACGGGTACTGCAACGATCTGCTTGTAGAACTCAGCGTCAGTGAGATGCGGGTTGCAGATGTTCCGATGCCAGCGAAGTACGATGAAGCCGAGTCGAGTATTCGCTACCGGGAGTACATTCCAAAGGTCTCGTGGCTGTTGGTGCGGAACTTCTGTTCACGACTGGATCGAGCATACGTCCGAGAGGGAGTCTACCCGCTCGTACTGTGTTACGTCGCTGGTTTCAGTGCGATCTGCGTCGGACTGGTCGCCGGCGTGCTGGGGCTGGCACAAGACACTGGACTTACAGCGGCGGCGCTCGCAAACCTGTTTGGCGTCCTCGTCTTTTCGCTCGGAGTGGTCCTCGACCACCGGAAGAGTTCTGGGACAGAGGTGGATGTGCGTGACTGAGTGTCTCTGGCAGGACCCAGCGACCACTCCTGCCACAAAGAGGGAGTAAATCCCGATGGACGTTCTTCAGCTTGTGACAACCCGGCGGCCGTTTTTTCACAAGCAAGTCGAAGCGCTGGAGCGTCACGGCATCAACTGTACGGTTCTGGAGGTGCCCGGTGGCGACGAAGCTACTCGGTCACCGATGGCGTATCTCCGGTTCTACACGGAATCGCTCAGTGCCGCCCCGTGGCAATACGACCTCGTCCACGCTAACTATGGATTGACTGCGCCGATGGCACTGGCACAGCCGACCCGTCCGGTCGTCCTGTCGTTATGGGGATCGGACATTTTCGGCCAGTACGACCGGCTGAGTCGCCAGTGTGCCACGCTCGCTGACGAAGTCGTCGTAATGTCTTCGGCCATGGCTGATGCGCTTGGAGAAGCGTGTCATGTGATCCCTCATGCCGTCGATTTCGAGCAGTTCGAGCCAGTCCCGACCGAAACTGCCAAAGAGACGTTGGGCTGGGATGACAGCAGGTATCATGTGCTGTTTCCTTACGACCCCGACCGTGCCGAAAAGGACCATCCCCGAGCCGTCCGTGTCATAGATGCGGTCAACGAGCGTCTCGACACGCCGGTCTCGCTTGAGGTCGTCCATGGGGTCGCCCACGACCGGGTCCCGACATACATGAACGCCGCAGATGCGCTCATACTGACCTCGACCCACGAGGGGTCACCGAACGCGGTCAAAGAGGCGCTGGCGTGTAATACACCAGTGGTCTCGGTAAATGTCGGTGACGTCGCGAGTCTGATCGATGGGGCCGCTCGGTCTGCCGTCTGCGCGGACGACGAAGAACTCACGACGGCACTTACAGCGACCCTCCAGTCGTCAGAGGCTGTCCACGGACGGGCTGCTGTCGAGCCGCTACGTCTGAATCGGATGGCAGAGCGTCTGACCGCAGTATACCGATCAGCTATCGACCGGAGGTGTGCATGACTGCTCACGAGACGACGATCCACAGTACAGTTAGAGCCGTCAACGCGAACCAGTGGAACAATCTCGTCACACAGTCGGACCTCGGAACGGTGTTCCACCGGTACGAATGGCTCCGGGCAGTCGAAGCAGGTCTGGATCGGCCGGCCTATCATGCGGTCGTGACGAAAGGATCGAACCCGGTTGCCGTGCTTCCGACCGTCCTGGTACCGGTTGCAACCCCCGACCCAGCGGATCTACCGGGCCCCGATCGGGTTGTGGAAGCGACGGCTTGCCACCTGCCAACTGAGCGTCTAGTGTCGCTCCATCCCGGCACTGGCGGTCCAGTAATCGCCACAGACCACGAGGCGTGTCTCGATGCGATGCTGTCGGCACTCATAACAGCAGCGCCACGGCAGGCGCTTTCGCACAAAATCCGGACGGGGAGCCAGGCACAGAACAGATACAGTAAGTATCTCATCGGTCAGGGGTATGAATCGACGGTCACTTCCTGCCGACTCGTACTTGACCTCACGCCCGGGTGGGACCGTATCGAGTCCGGAATGGACCGGACACGACGGACGGAACTACGCAACGACGCAGTCACCGTCGAACGGACTGACTTCGATGGCTCGATGCTGGCCTCGATCCATGCTGACTACGTCCAGAACATGGAGCGAATCGGAGCGGATAGCTTTCCAATGGCCTTCTTTGAGGCGCTTGCCGAACACATGGACGAACGAGTCGAGGTGTTTACTGCTCGCCGCGAGGGCGATACCCTCGGCCGACACATCTGCATCGTAGATGAGGAGCAGTCAGCCCTCAGATACTACTTTTCGGCAGTTCCGGAGACGTCAGCCTACGAATACGGGACATCGGAACAGCTCCATGGCGCGGCCATTCAGTGGGCCATTGACGCTGGCTTCGAGAGCTACGACTTCGGCACGACAGGTGCGGACTTCAGAGACGGATTGTTTTCGTACAAGTCACAGTACGGACCAGCGGTCCGCCCGATCGTCCAGTGGGACAGAGGGCTTTCGGCGGTCGCCTGGCGTGCGTTCAAATTCGGGCGCCGGCTCTATCGCGGACAGAACTACTGAGATGACAATTGGAACCAAACCACGACAATGAGTATCGAGATTGAGTGCGTCGGGACAGACCGACATGAAGAGTGGGATAGCGCTCTTGAACATTCGCCACACGCTACTGTCTTTCACCGGTGTGCGGCTCTAGAGCAACTGGCAGCCGAGTCAGGGACGGAACTCCACCGGCTGATGGGGTTCAAGGGACAGGAACCGATCGGTGTCTTGCCGATCTTCGAGCTTCGCAAGGGGCCGTTCAGTGCTGTTTTTTCCCCGCCACCGAACCTCTGGATTCCCCGACTTGGTCCGGCGTTCGTCGTTCGAGGGGACCCCAAACAACGCAAGCGGGAGCGACGTCGGCAGGGATTCATCGATGCGGCATTCGAGTATATCGAAGACACGATTGATCCGAAGTACCTCCGAGTGCGGTCGCCAACCGGGCTCGATGACGTCCGGCAATTCAAGTGGAATGACTGTACAGTTCGGCCGGAGTATACGTATGTCACCGACCTCTCTGGTGGAAAAGACGCCGTTCGAGACCGGTTTACCAGCGAGGCGCGTCGGCGGCTCCGTATCGGGCAGGAGTCGGAGTCCGAGTACACGATCTCTGAGGAAGGACTCGACGCGACTGAGACGGTGATGCACCACGTTGAAAGCCGGTACAACGAGCAGGGCGAGCCGTTCCCCGTTCCCACTGGGTTCCCCGGGCGGCTCTACGAAGCGCTTCAACCGGGGCAAATCCGCCCCTACGTTCTCCGAGTGGATGGCGATGTCGTCGGCGGGCACATTTATTACGACGACGGAGACACAATTTCGGGCTGGCTCGGGAACGTCAAGCCCCCCGATCATGTGGACCTCCCGGTCAATGAGTTGCTCATCTGGCGAGGGATTACTGATGCGATCGAGCGGGGGCGAACAGCCTATGAACTGGTGGGTGCAGGTGACCCCCGTCTAAACAGGTATAAACTCCATTTCGGGCCCGAGCTAACCGGATTCTACTCTATGGAGCGGAGCGGAGCCGGTATCGATTCACTACTGCAACTGTATCGGTGGTTTGTACAGTACTCCTGATTTTACAGGTACTGTGCATATAATTATTCGTTGAAAAGAGTAACTTACTGATAGGTATGGTAGTATTATATAGAATATATACTTTATAATAAAACCTGTATAGTAAAAATAGCCGCTTGGACATGCCTTCTAACCATAGGGCTTGTTGGTGGTATGGAGAGCAGTACTCGGCCAGTAACACGCTGGTTCCTTTCCTGCTGAACAACGTATTTACGAGCAACAGGGTGAGCGGAGGTATCGAATTCTATGCAAGCTGAGGTGGGTGAGAGCGCAACTATTTCGCCACAGGCGACGGTGGGCTACGAGTACAATGACGATGTCTCACCGACAGTCCTCGGCACAGCGGCAACAGTACGTGCCGGGACAGTAATCTACTGTGACGTCGCCGTTGGAGCATCGTTTGTCACGGGACACAACGCACTGGTGCGGGAGCATACAACCATCAGTGACGATGTCGTACTCGGAACGAACGCTGTTATCGATGGGAAGACGGACATTGGCTCTCATGTTAGCCTTCAGACAGGTGTGTACGTCCCGTCTCAGACAACCATCGGGGACAACGTCTTCCTCGGCCCACATGCAGTCCTGACAAACGACAGATATCCAGTGCGTAGCGACGGTGGACTGGCGGGGCCAACTATTGAGGACGGAGTCACTGTCGGGGCGAACGCCACGGTGTTACCCGATGTGACCATCGGCGAGCACAGCTTTGTTGCTGCAGGGGCAGTCGTCACGACGGATGTTCCGCCGAATAGCTTGGCAGTCGGCGTCCCGGCCAGCCACGAACCACTACCGCCTGAACTAGATACACGAAACAGGCTAGAGCAATGATCAACCTTGCCACACCCGACATCGGGGATGCGGAGCGCGAGCGGGTGCAAGCAGTGCTCGATAGCGGACAGCTGGCGGATGGCCCGCAGGTGCGAAAGTTCGAAACCGAGTTCGCCACGCACTGTGGGGTGTCCCACGCCGTTGCTACCGCTAACGGGACCACAGCCCTCCACGCCGCGCTGAAAGGACTTGGCATCGGAAGTGGCGACCGTGTCCTGACGACGACGTTCTCGTTCATCGCGAGCGCGAACGCAGTTCGCCTCGCCGGGGCGGAGCCGATATTTGCCGACATCGCTCCGGCAACGTACACCTTAGACCCCGACAGCGTTGAACGGACTATTGCGGCCCACGATGGGGCCGTCGACGCTATCATCGCTGTTCATCTCTACGGATTACCTGCCGACATGACCAGATTGCGAAGGATCGCTGACGAGCATGACATCCCGCTGGTGGAGGACGCGGCACAGGCCCATGGAGCGGCCGTCAGCGGCGAGCCGGTCGGTAGTCTCGGCGATGTGGCCTGTTTCTCCTTTTATCCAACAAAGAACATGACTACTGGCGAGGGTGGGATGGTTGTCACCGACGATCCTGTGGTCGCGGGTCGGACCGAGCGGTTCGTCAACCACGGTCGTGGCGACGAGGGATACACCGACGTAGGGCATAATTTCCGGATGACGAGTATCGCCGCCGCTATCGGCCTGGCACAACTAGAATGCCTTCCAGAGTACGTCGCGACCCGGCGAGAGTACGCGACGATACTAACTGACGCACTCTCGGCAACTGACCTAACGACTCCTGTCGAACCGTCCGACCGCCGGCACGCCTACAATCAGTACACTGTTCGCTGTCGGGACCGAGATGGATTGATCGACCATCTCACCGCACACGATATCGGATGCGGTGTTTATTACCCGACCCCGATCAACGAACAAGAGGCGTACAGCGGTGTTACTGCCGACACGCCCGAAGCGAAGCGCGCAGCTGCGGAAGTATGCTCACTTCCGGTACATCCGGCGCTGGAGCAGCGTGAGATCGAGCGAGTTGGGGAGGTGGTCCAGACGTATGGGTGAGACGCTCGATGTCGGAGTTGTTGGCGTCGGAGCAATGGGTCGACACCACGCCCGTGTCTACAACGAACTGTCCGGTGCGACGCTGATCGGTGTGGCCGACGCCAACGCGGACCGAGCAAAGCAGATCGCTGACAAAAATGAGGTCCGGGCCTGTGACAGCGCGGACCTGTGCAAGCAAGCCGATGCGGTCTCAATCGCCGTCCCGACGCGGTACCACGCCGAGGTTGCTCGACAGTGTATTGACGCTGGGACTGGGATGTTGATCGAAAAGCCGTTGGTCGTGAAGACTGCGACCGGACGCGACCTCATCGACGCTGCGGATGCCGTGGACGTGACCCTTCAGGTAGGCCATATAGAGCGGTTCAACCCTGTGACAGAGGTCTTAGAGGAGATCCTCGCAGATATCGATGTTATTTCTGTGTCGGCCAAACGGCTAGGGCCGTCAGTCGATCGCACCGTTGAGGACTCGGCAGTCACCGACCTCATGATACACGACATCGATCTGATCTGTCATCTCCTGCCGTCCGCAGTATCAGATATTCAGGTCAGCGGCGCTGCACAGGGCCGATACGCGACAGCAACGTTAGAGTTCTCCTCCGGAGTCATCGGCTCACTGACGGCGAGCAGGGTCACAGAAAAGAAGATCCGCCAGTTCAAAATCACCGCGGATTCCTGTTACGTGACTGCTGACTTCATTGATCAGTCACTAGAAGTCCATCGCCAGTCAGTTCCGGAGTACGTTGCGACGGACAACGAGGTCCGGTACCGCCATGAGAGTATCGTCGAGAAGCCGGCAGTACGCACCGGGGAACCACTCAAACGCGAACTCGAGTCCTTCCTCGATGCTGTACAGACGAACAGCCAACCGCGTGTCACAGGTGAGGACGGGATCCGAGCCGTCGAGTTAGCACAGACAATTGACCGAAAAGCGTTCGACGCGGGGTCTTCGGAAAGGGAGTTCACCACCAATGCACAGACAGACTGAGTCAGTAGGTGGCGTTTACGGGAACGACGCCACTGCCGAGCAGGTTCAAACCGCGTTTGAAAACGGAACCCTCCCGGTGGCAGTGTACGGACTCGGCAAGATGGGGCTCCCTCTGGCTGCTGTGTTTGCCGACGTCTGTGGCGCTGTCATCGGTGTCGACATCGATCCGGCAGTCGTTGAAAGTGTCAATGCTGGCAACTGCCACGTCCAGCGCGAACCGGGACTGCCCGATTTAGTGGCAGACTGTGTCGCCGCCGGGGAACTTCGCGCGACGTCTGACCCGGCCGCTGCGGCGGCTGCAGCGACCGTTCACGTCGTCATCGTACCAACACCACTTACGGACACGTCTGAGCCCGATCTCTCCATGCTTGACGCTGCTATCGACGGGATTGCGGAGGGCGTCGCGCCCGGCGACCTCGTCCTCGTTGAGTGCACCGTTCCACCACGGACGACTGCTGACCGCGTCCGGCCCGGCATCGCTGCGGCAGCCGGCTTAGAGACCGATGCGTTCGGTGTCGCATTCTGTCCCGAGCGGACCGCGAGTGGACGCGCTATTCAGGACATCCGCGGCGCGTACCCGAAGGTCGTTGGCGGTGTCGACGATGAGAGCACCCGACTGGCAGAGTGCATCTACGCCAGTATCAACGACAGCGGTGTTATCGCTGTCGCCGACGCAACCACTGCCGAATGTGTCAAGCTGTTTGAAGGGTTGTACCGTGATGTCAACATCGCGCTGGCAAACGAGCTAGCGACGTTCACCGACGAGCTTGACGTCGACGTTCGGGCAGCAATCGAGGCTGCCAACACGCAACCGTTCTGTGACATCCACGATCCTGGACCCGGAGTTGGTGGCCACTGTATCCCGGTCTACCCCCACTTCCTCATCGAACCGTTTGACACCGAGGCGCCGTTGCTCGAAACCGCACGCGAGGTCAACGATTCGATGCCGGTGTTTACAGTCGAGACACTCCGCGAGGAACTGGCCGCCGACGGCGTGGAACTGGCCGCGGCCAGCGTCCTTGTGCTCGGGCTGACCTATCGACCCGGTGTGGAGGAAACGCAGACATCGCCGGCCCGTCCAATCGCAGAGAGGCTGTCAGCGGCCGGGGCCGACGTCGACGGGATCGACCCGCTTCTCGACGATACCGCCGAGTTCGACCTGGAGCAGCTACCACTTTCTCGGGCGTCAGAGCGGGACTACGACGCTATCGTCATGGTCACACCGCACGACGAGTTCGGGGCGCTAGACTGGGCCTCGATGGGCCGACCAGCGGGCTCAGTCGTCATCGACGGACGGGACACACTGACCCTGTCTGACACCAGTCATCGCGTCTACACCGTCGGGCGCGGACCCGTAGAGTAGACGGAGATACGCCAGTCAGTTGTCCCGCCTGTCAGGAAACCCCGCCGGTTCGCGCTCCGGAACGCCACTAATCGTCAACGCGGCTGCGGTGGTGCTGAGCGCTCGTTTACTGGCCCGTCTGCAGGCTGTCACATTGACTGGCCGCACTCTCGTCGAACCGTTCCGTAATACCTGCGACCGAAGGAATGTTGCCTGTCGAGTCCCTGTATAGAGGTAATGGGACATTCTGAATCCGAGCTCTTGGACGTAGAGCGTATCCGCGAGGACTTCCCCATCCTCCAGCGCGAATTCGACGGCGAGCAGGTGGTGTACCTCGACAACGCGGCCACAACGCAGACGCCCGAGCCGGTCGTCGAGACCATCGCTGACTACTACCGGACGACGAACGCCAACGTCCACCGCGGCCTCCACCAACTCAGCCAGGAGGCCAGCGTCGCCTACGAGGACGCCCACGACCGCGTCGCCGAGTTCATCGGCGCGTCGGGCGAGCGCGAGGAGATCATCTTCACCAAGAACACCACCGAAAGCGAGAACCTCGTCGCCTACGCCTGGGGCCTGAACGAACTCGGGCCAGAAGACGAGGTCGTCCTCACGGAGATGGAACACCACGCCTCGCTGGTCACCTGGCAGCAGATCGCCAAGAAGACCGGCGCGACGTGTCGGTACATCAGCGTCAAGGAGGACGGCACGCTCGACATGGACCACGCCCGTGAAATCATCACCGACGACACGGCGATGGTCAGCGTCGTCCACGTCTCGAACACGCTCGGCACGGTCAATCCGGTCTCGGAGCTGGCGGACATCGCCCACGACCACGGGTCGTACATCTTCGTCGACGGCGCGCAGTCGGTCCCGAACCGCCCAGTCGACGTGGAAGCCATCGACGCTGACTTCCTGGCCTTCTCGGGCCACAAGATGGCCGGTCCGACCGGTATCGGCGTCCTCTACGGCAAGAAGCACCTGCTTGAGGAGATGGAGCCGTACCTCTACGGCGGCGAGATGATCAAGAAGGTCACCTTCGAGGACGCTACCTGGAACGACCTCCCCTGGAAGTTCGAGGCCGGCACGCCCGTCATCTGCCAGGGCATCGCGCTGGCGGAGGCCTGTGACTACCTCGACGACATCGGTATGGAACGAATCCAGCGCCACGAGGAACAACTCGCCCAGTACGCGCTTGAACAACTCCGGGACGAAGGCGACGTGGAGACGTACGGCCCGTCCGCGGGAACGGAACGAGGCGGTCTGGTCGCGTTCAACCTCGATTCGGTCCACGCCCACGACCTCTCCTCGATCCTCAACGACTCCGCCGTCGCCATCCGCGCCGGCGACCACTGCACCCAGCCCCTCCACGACAAGATGGGCGTCCCCGCCTCCGCACGAGCCTCGTTCTACATCTATAACACGCGTGAAGAAGTGGACAAGCTCGTTTCAGCTATCGACGACGCCCGCCAGCTGTTCGCGTAATCCCACTCGCAGTCTCCGTCGGAGTTGCGGAGTGATTTATTGGCAATTTTTTACATTACCGCGGTGCACGCCACCTATATGACACACCGCCGATAACTTTCGGCGGAACAATGACTGATACCGATGAAGCGGAGCGGCCGCTGACGCCGGAAGCCCTCGATTACACGCACCTTCCCGATCAAACGATGTACAAGGTGTCGCTCGACGACGCCAGCCACTTCGAGCAGGGTGGGGACGACATCCGGACGTACCCGGTGTGTATCACGAACGAATTCAAGTTGCTGTACTTCGAGATGGACCCTGGCGCGGTCATTGACTGGCACACGCACGCACCCAGTTTCGACGAGGTGTGTCTGTGCCTCGATGGTGCCGCCAGATACACGCTGAAACGCGAAGACGGAAGCGAGCAAGTAATCCGGGCTGAACGACGCGAGTTCGTCTATCTACCCGGTGGGGCACGACACAAGATAGAATCTGTGGGAGAAACCAGTCACGAGGGACTGGTCGCAATGCCGTCGGACTCGGTCGGACGCCTCGAATTGCTCGAAGGGAATGAGCCGTACCAGACAGAGGACTGGCCGGTTGCGCTGTGGGTCGACCAAGTCCGCGACGAAGTCGTCACGAAAGACGAGAACGCCGTCACGGAGTAGGTCCAATAGGTACGTATCGGGAAATCACGGGTCCGTAGCGAGGTAAATGACAGCTAGCTCATAGAGAGCGGGGTTCGGCGTCGCAATCGGCCGGGCCTCCTGTACAGCCGCCAGCGCGTTCGAGAGCGGGCGGTCCTCCTCGGCGGCGATGGCCGTCGCAAGCAGCGTCGAACTCCGGGAGACGCCAGCCTTGCAGTGAATCAGTGCCGGACCGTCCGCTCGGACGAAGCGCCGGGCGGTATCGACGGCCGCCTCGAACGCCGCCCACTCGTTCCCCGGGCCGTCAGTGAGCGGATGGTGGGCGGTCGTGAGCGGGTACGCCTCGCTCGTCGCTGAAAGCACGTAATCGAAGGACTGGTCGTGTGTCTCGGGTCGTGCCGCGTGTTTGTTTCCGAGATACAGCGACCGGTCGCCAATCTGTCGGATTACCGGCGCATCGCTGACGAACCCCACGGGTCGGACAGCACAGTCGGTAGAAGCCGAAGCGTCGTTCTGCCCCATGTGTTGACAGAACGAGCTGCGATAGTAAATACTGCCTACTGACGGGAGAGCGTCGGTCAGTGCTCACAGACCGTCGGGGCGGTCCCTGGCGAAGGAAAATACATGCGAACCGATACCTCGGAACGCTTTTCCGACTGACAGCCGTATCATAGTTCAATTATGGGTATCGGTGGCTCGGACATGTACCGGCAGCAGATCCTCGATCACTACAAGAACCCGCGGAACTACGGGGAGATCGAGGACCCGACGTTTACCCACATCGGCGAGAACCCGATGTGCGGCGACGAGATACGGATGGATGTCGTCCTCGACGAGAGCGAGGAGACCATCGAGCGGGTCGCCTTCCAGGGCGACGGCTGTGCCATCTCTCAGGCTTCGGCGTCGATGCTTTCACAGGAGCTAGCTGGGATGGCGGTCGAGGACCTGGAAGCGATGGACCGTGACGACATCACAGAGATGCTCGGCGTCGACATCTCGCCGATGCGGGTGAAATGTGCCGTCCTCGCCGAGAAGGTGGCCCAGGACGGAGCGGAGATCTACTTCGGCGAGAAGGACATCGACCGGACGACGACCGAAGACGACGACTGAGACGGAATCACACACCGGCAGTACGCTTTTCATTCCACTCGGGTGATAGCCCAGTCAATGCCGGAAAACGAGTGGGACCCCGACGACTACGACGGGGGACACAGCTTTGTCGCCGAGTACGGAGCGGACGTGGTCGAGTTGCTGGACGCGCAGCCGAGCGAGCGCGTCCTCGATATCGGCTGTGGCACGGGCCACCTGACGGCCGAAATCGCCGACCGGGGTGCGGCTGTGGTCGGCATCGACGCCGCCGAAGAGATGGTCGCTCAGGCTCGCGAGCAGTACCCCGACCTGACGTTCGAGGTCGCCGACGCCCGGGACTACGACCCCGGCACGTTCGACGCTGTCTTCTCGAACGCCGCACTGCACTGGATACCCAGCGACGACCACGACGCCGTGTTGTCGATGGTCGCCGAGGCCTTGGACGAAGGCGGTCGCTTCGTCGCGGAACTTGGCGGCCAGGGGAACGTCTCACAGGTCGAAACAGCGGTCCGTTCGGTACTCGCCGAACGGGGCTACGAGACCGGGAACCCGTGGTATTTCCCGAGCCTCGGCGAGTACACGTCGCGTCTCGAAGCGCACGGACTGGAGGTCACCGCAGCGTGGCTGTTTGACCGTCCGACACCGCTTGAAGGCGGTAGCGCGGGCTTGAGAGAATGGCTCGAAATGTTCGGCGATTCGGTGCTGGCTCCGGTCCCCGAACGCGACCACGGAGCCGTTCTGGACAGTATCGAGGACCGGCTGCGACCGACGTTATACGACACCGAGACTGAGACGTGGACCGTCGACTACCGGCGGCTGCGGTTCGTCGCCAGTCACTAACGAACAGTTGGCCTCTGATTCAGGCCAGGAAGACGTGCCGCGGTCGGTCAGCCAGTACGTCGCGACCCCAGTCGACCGTCTCCGAGAAGTCGTCCGAGCGGAAGAACGCCATCGCATCCTCCTGTGAGTCCCACTGGCTCGCGATGAACATGTC
The DNA here is from genome assembly GCF_001647155.1 of Haloarcula sp. K1. Lineage (NCBI taxonomy): Archaea > Methanobacteriati > Methanobacteriota > Halobacteria > Halobacteriales > Haloarculaceae > Haloarcula > Haloarcula sp. K1. The sequence goes on along the minus strand of NZ_LRHL01000004.1, from coordinate 106,318 downwards.
GTTCGCGTCGTCGTGGTTGAACAGCAGCGAGGTCTCGCGGTGGCCGTCCATCTCTTCGAGCAGGCCGCCGACAGTGTCGAACTTCTCGACGAAGTCGTCGTGGTACTCAGGCTTGACCGTGTAGAACATCCCCATCGTCCCGAACCCGTCGCCCTCGCCGTGGCGGCCGACGACACCGGGCAGGTCGGTGAGGTAGTCGCTGGCGGTCTGGGCGGCGTCTTCGGTGTCCCACAGCGACGCGACAGCCGCGACATCGCCGTCGGTGTCGCCGTACACCGTCGTCTGGACGTGGGTGTCGTAGCGGTCGAACGCGCTCCGGAGGTCTGCGACTTCCTCGTCGAGCGTTTCGGCGTCAGCTTCGGAGTATACGACCAGTGCGTACACGTCCTCACCGTGCGGTTGCCCGGCGTAGACGCCCGCCGATTCGAGCGTCTCGCGGATCGACTGCGACGACTCGGCGGTCTGGGCGTCGCTGTTGGCCTCGGTCTCGCTACTCTCGGCACCCTCGCCGAGCGGGCCGCCGAGTTGCTCCTCGACGCCGTCGATATCGGACAGGAACCCGGCCGCCGTCTCGGCGGCGTCTTTCGCCGTCCAGATGCTGACGACGTAGGTCTGGCCGCTGTCGGCGCGCACGGCCGTCCGGACGTGGCGGTCGTAGTGGTCGAAACTGCTCTCGAGGTCGGACACGTCGTCGACGATGTCCTCCGCATCCGCCGAGGAGTGAAACACCAGCGCGTAGTCCCCGGCGTCGTACGCCTCACCTTCGTGCAGTCCCAGCCGACCGAGCCGCTGTGCGGCGTCGTCGACCTCTTCGAAGTCGGCCGAGACGTCCGGCCGGCCGCCCGAACTGCTCGACGACCCCGAGTCATCCCCGTCGGACGATTCCTCCGAATGCGGATGGTCACCCTCGCTGGCGCTGCCGGGGTGGGCACCGCCGTGACTATCGGTGTCCCCGCCGGCGTGTGCCCCGGCCTGTGCGTCGCTCGCCGTCGGCTCTTCGGCGTGGCTGTGACTCGTGCCGGCATCAGTCGGAGCGTGCTCGTGTTCCGCAACGTCCGCCGGCGTCTCCGGAACCGACTCGTCGTCGGTCGGCACCCGCTGGCCGGCCAGCACGGCCGGCAACTCCGAGGGATCGAACCGCCGGCCGACGTAGAAGGGGCCGAACTCGGCGAACTGCGAGGTCGAGGGGTCAAAGCGCATCTCGGTCAGCAGCTCCTTGATGTGGCGCATGTCGTCGCTCCAGAGCGTGATGCCCCACTCCCAGTCGTCGAAGCCGATGGAGCCGGCGATCATCTGGTTCACGTCGCCGCCGTAGGTGCGGCCGATGTCGCCGTGGCGTTTGATGTGGGCCGCCCGCTCCTCGAAGGAGGTGTCGTACCAGTTCTGGTCGGGCTGGCGGCGCTTGCTCATCGGGTAGAAGCAGACGAACTCGTCGTCGGGCACGTCGGGGTGGAGTCGGGCCTGGATGTACTGGGCCAACCCGGAGTCGTCGTCTACCTCACCCTCGAAGTACTCGCGGGACTTCTCGGTGTAGCCTGAGGCCTCCGTCACGGAGACGTACGAGAACTCCTGTTCGGTGAAGGCGGCGAACTCCGTCTGCTCGAAGTGCCGTTCGGCCGCGTCGAGGTCGCCCATCGTCGGCCGCAGGTGGAGGATCATGATGTCCGCCTTGTGACCCATGACGGTGTACACTGCCGTCTGTCCCTCCTCGGCGTCTTCGACGGCTTCGTACGCGTCGAGGAAGCCGATCCCCTCCGAGAGCGCACGGTCGCGGACTCGCTGGGGGGCCTCGCGCCAGGCGTCCCAGTCGATACTCCGGCAATCGTGCAGCGCGTACCAGCCCTCTTCCGTGGCTGGCGGCTTTCGTTGATCCATAGATATCAGTTGCAGGTCGACAGTAAGGAAACTTCTCATGTCGTTCCGGTCCGGCGACTTCTGACCCAGCAGTTCAGGCTATGCTTTTATTAGGCTAACGTGACAGCGAATCTATGTTGTCGCATGAACAACCCAATCGATAGACGGGTCGCAACTGCCCTCCAATCATATACGGTACTTGCGGTTATCGCCATTCTCATTGGTGCCGCCGTCGTGCCGTATGCGGCGTCGGTCGCCGAGGGTGACGAACAGTACGTCGCTGTAGTGAACATCGACGAAACAATCTCCGGCTCTAGTTCACAGGACACGATACAGGAGCTCCGCGAACTCCGCAGCAACGAGTCGGTCGAAGCGGTCGTCCTCCGGGTATCGAGTCCAGGGGGAAGCGCCGCCGCCAGTGAATCGATGTATCTGGCGGTCAAGCGGCTCTCGGCCGAAAAACCGGTGTATACGAGTGTGAACCAGTACGCCGCTTCCGGCGCGTACTACACCGCGGTCCCGAGCGACCGCATCTACGTGACGCCGGCCAGTCTCGTCGGCCACGTCGGCGTCATCGGAACCGCGCCGAGCGACGGTCTGAGCTCCGCCGCCACCACTGGACCCGACAAAGCCCATCGAGGTATGACGCGCGACCAATACTACGCCAGTCTCGAATCAATGAAGCGGGCCTTCGTCGGGGCAGTCATGACCGAACGCGGTGACAGGCTCAACGTGTCCCGCGAGACTGTCGCTGAAGCGTCAGCCTATCAGGGCGGTCGCGCGGTCCAGACCGGCTATGCGGACGAAGTCGGTGGACTCGAAGCCGCGATAGCCGGCGCGGCCGAAGCCGCCGACCTCTCGGAGTATCAGGTCGTGTACCGCAACCCCGCGGACCCACGGGGGCTGTTCCTGCTCAGTGGCGGGAGTGAAGCCGGTGGGAACGCTACCGTCGCCGCCGAAGGCGCACCGTACACGTTCCAGGGCGTCGACACAGTCCACTTCCTCATGATATACGGCACGCCGGAAAATCAGCAAGTCGTCTACAACAGCAGCGCACAGGGAGGTGCCTGAAATGGCAGCCAATAGCTCAAGTACGGTCGTTCGAGCAGGATTCTTCGTCGGTATCCTCATCCTCTCGGCGGTCGTCGGCACCGTAGCAATCGGCGGTGGTGGTGGCAGTCAGGCGGCCCCCGATGTAACCCAGGTGAACGCCCCGTCGTTCAACAGCGACGAGTCCGTCGCGACGCCGGCAGCCGAGAGCGGTGACCTCTCGATGTCGGCTGACGCGTCCGGGAAGGTCGTCGTTATCGACGTCGCTCACGCCGGCGACATCGACCGCGAAGCGCTCACACCGCTCGTATCGACCCTGACCGAGAACGGAGCGACGGTACGCTACCACGTCGGTGAGCGACAGAGCGGAAGCCCGCTCAACGAGTCACTGCGTTCGGCTGACGCCTTCGTCGTTCTCGGCGCGGAACAGCGCTACACCGAGAGTGAGATGAACGGTCTGACCGAGTTCAGCGATGCAGGCGGTCGCGTGCTCTTGCTGAACGAGCCGTCACAGGCGAGTCCCGCCGGACTGGGGCTGTTCGGCCCGGTTCGCTCCGATAGCGTGACCATGCCGATGGCCCCACTGGCGAGTCAGTACGGCCTCTCGTACGGGAACGGCTACCTGTACAACATGCACGAGTATGACACCAACTACCAGAACGTCTACGCGACGCCGACGGGCGATACGGAACTCACAGAGGGCGTCGACCGAACGGTCTTCTACGCCGCACTCCCCGTTCAGGGTGGCGACACCGTGGTCACTACGACGGAACAGACAACGCTCTCGAAGACCCGGCGACAGGACACGTACGGCGTCGTTGCCCGCTCGGGGAACGTCGTCACCGTCGGTGACACGAACGTCTTCACACAGGAGTTCCTCTACCGGGCCGACAACGAACAGCTAGTCGGGAATCTGCTTGACTTCCTCGTTACAGGCGAGAAATCACCCGCAGACGCACCACAGCCCGCAGACTCCGGCGAGTCCGGACCTGGCGGCTCGCTCCCTGGTGCCGGAACGGGCGGTGGCGGCGCACTGCCGTCCGAGCCGGATTCAACCCCAGCGCCCGAACCGAACGAGACCATGAGGGCCGACCAGTAGGGCGTCACCGCCCGCTCTCGTCGGAGATACCGGCAGAACAGGAATAACGCAGCAATTGCCGAACCGCGGCGAGTGCAGTCAGTCGTCGATGTCGAAGACGCGGCGCAGTTCGCGCTCAATCTCGTCGACGTATTCGGAGAGCACGGCGTCGAGTTTCTCGTCGTCGACGATGATCGCCGAGAGCCGCTCGGTCGGGTTCTCCGGCAGTTCGACACTGAACTCGCCGTCCTCGTAGAACGGCTCCGACTCGTTGAGGACCTGCTGGTCGATCGCGTGGACCAGTTCTGAGTCGTACGCGTCGTTCATCCGCTCGAAGGCGTTCTTGTAGGCCTTCTGGAGCTCCGGGAAGTAGTTCGCGTACTTGTCCTCGAACTTCTCGGGGTCGAACTCTGTCATTGTCAGAACGGTACAGGGCTGGGGATAAAGATGGCCCGATGTTCATACTGTCGGCTGTACGTCTGTGACGAATTTCGCCTCCCAGGGGTGGCGACTATCCAGACATAGTTACGGCCGACAGTATCACCGTTGTATCGTGCGTGCGTCCTTCTGGGGGAGATACATCGTGAGATACGCGACGAAGCAGATGCCGAAGATGCCACCCAGGACGAGAAAGACACGGATGTCCAGCCTGGCGATAGCTGCGATAATCTCTTGCAGCGTCGTCCGCGGATTCGCGAAGCCGAACGTCTCAGTGTAGGCTAGCAGGCCGGCGACGACGACGAGCGCGATATCGAACAGGCCCCGAGAGTCCATCGTGGGGTGTTCGGAGAAGCGGACGTATAGCTTTTATTGCTGATACTGGTGGCAGCGTCGTCAGTCACCCTACCGCGCTGTTTGTGACGGCTTGGTTACGATACCTGCTCGCTGATAATCTCGTCGGCCGCCTCGATGAACGCCGATTCCTCGCCGGTCGGGATAGTCGCGCCCGCCGCGATGTCGTGCCCGCCGCCATCGCCGCCGACGGCCTGGGCGGCGTCGCGCATCACGACCGAGAGGTCCACGCCTCGGCCGACCAGCGGGCCGGTCGCCCGCGAGGACACTTTCGTCTCGTCCTCGTCGGTGCTGGCAAAGGCGATGATTGGCTTGTCCGAATCGACGCCGTCGGTCCCCAGCGCCATCCCGGCGACGATGCCGACGATGGTCTCGCGGATGGCGTCACCGGCGTCGAACCACTGGACGGTCCCGGCCTGGGTGACGCCGCGCTCCTTGACGAGCGTGAGTCCCTCCGAGAGGTTCCGGCGGTGGTTCGACAGCAGTGTCCGCGCCCGCTCCAGCGGTGCGTCGCGCTCGCCGAGACAGACCGCCAGTCCCACGTCCGCTCGTTCGTAGCGGGCCGTGGCGTTCAGGAGCGTCGAGAACTCGCTCGCATCCCGGAGTTCCGTGCCGCGCGGTTCCGCAGTCAGCGTGTAGGTCGTGCCGATGAGCGTCTCGATCTTGTCCGCCGGGACGCCGCGCTCGACGGCACGCTGGACCAGCCCGCTGGCGACGGTCTGGCGCTCGTCGTCGGAGAGGTCCGCCCACGTCCGCCAGTCTCCATCGGCTTTCAGGTCCAGACCGAGGCCTTCGAGGAACCGCGTCGCGCCAGCCTGATCGTTCGAAATCCCTGGAATCGGAACTTCCGTGGCGTACTCAAGTAGCTTCGGCAGCGGTCGGGTCTGTTTGCCATACAGCGAGAGGTCGGTGCCCTCCTCCAGCACGTCGGCGGCGATGCCCTCCTCGACGAGACCGGCGTTGGCTCCGACGAGTTCCCCGCCGACGGCCTGCATGTCCCCGACTGCGCCGACGACCGCCAGCGCGGCGAGGTCGCGGTTGTCAGTCTCCCCGGTCGAGAGCGCGCGGGCAAGGACGTACGCTGCGCCTGCACCCGAGAGCTCCGACGCGCCGTTGATACCTTCGAGTAGCGGATTGAGATGCGTCTCGAAGTCGGCGTAGCCGTCGGTGTCGACGACCGCGTCGGAGTGGCAGTCGTCCGGGGCCGACGGCTGGTGATGGTCGGCAATGATCGCCTCAAAGTTGCCCGCGGCGACGTGTTCGGAGATCACGTCGAGCTGGCCGGACCCGAAGTCCGTGAACAGCACGGTGTCGTACTCCCGAGCCGCGATGCTCTCGATCTCAGCGGCGTCGAGTTGCTTCTTGAACACGGTCTCGACGGGGATGCCGGCCCGCGACAGCGCCGCGGTGGCGATGGCGGCGCTGGTCAGCCCGTCGGCGTCGATGTGGGAGGCCAGCAACACGCGGTCGGCCGCCCGGAGTCGGTCGGCGCAGGCGGCCGCGCGGTCGGCGAGCGCTGGAACGGGGCCGGTCGTAGTCATCGTACCGAGGATAGGTGCGCTCCGGCATAAAAACGTTCAGACGCGCAGTCAGTCGTCCCGGAGCGGCCTGCCCCGTCAGGCGACCTTCCGCTGGTCGCTGAGCGTGACGGTCCGGTCGGCCGTCTCGACAGTCGTCCGGATGGTTATCCAGCCGTCCGCCTGTTCGATAGCGTAGGCGTCGCGGAACGACAGGTCGACGCGCCGGGTCGTGGTGTAGGACTCGTCAGCTTCGAGCGTCCCCACGTCCTCGGAGCCCTCCCAGACCACGTCACCGTCGTCGGTGGAGTTCCCGGCGTAAATCCGCGTGTAGACGGTGATTTCCGCCGCCGTACTGTTCTGCTGATTCGTCAGCGTGGAAGTCACGTCACGACAGGTCTGGCCACACTCCTCGATGGAATCGACGGTGAACGCAAACGGCGGGGTACTGGCCGCGCCGCCGTCAGCATTGGTTCCGTCCTCAGTGCTGGCGGTATCGCTATCAGGCGTCTCCGTCGGGAACTCCGAGAGGTCCTGCCCGCTGCTTTCCGCCTGGAACGGGCCGAGGCCGGCGACGAACGCGCCGCCGACACCCGCGAGCAGGAGCACGACAGCGCCGCCGACGGCGAGCAGCTTTCCGTTCATCGGTCTACGTCCCGGCCCCTGTCGCCGCCCCACTCACGTCCGAGCCGGGGCTGTCGTCGCTCCCACCGGCGAGGAACTCCTGAATCGCTTCGATGATCGTTGTCACAAAGTCAGGGACCTGATCCGGGAGACCGCCGGGCGGGCCGACGGCGTTCGTCCCGTCGTCACCGTCCACCGCGGGCGCAGCCGCGGCCGCCGCTGTGAAGAGTGTCAGCGCGAGCACCAGCGTGCCGACCGTGCGCAGTAGGGTTCGTGTCATCGTCGTCCATCGATTGATTCCGGCACCCCATCAAGTAGTCAGACGGTAAGCTCGAATAACCGCGGATTTCCGTCGTTTTAGCCGATTAACCCCGTATTAAATCGAGTAATACCCTGTTATTATAATGGCTACAGTCATACGAGGTGACATGAGTGTTGTCACGACCGAGCCGCAGTCGGTATCGCTTCGAGTTCCTGTCCGACCGGAGCAATCCCGATGAGTCTGCTCCAACGGTTCGCGTTCGCCATCCGCGCCAAGCTCAACGCCCTGCTCAGTCGGACTTCGGACCCGGCGGCGGAACTTGACTACTCATACGAACAGATGCGGGACGAACTGCAGGACGTGACCCGCGGTATCGCCGACGTGACGACCCAGAAGAAACGGCTGGAGATACACCGAACCCGGTTGCGGTCGAACGTCGAGAAACACGACACACAGGCCCGGGCCGCCCTGCAGGAGGGGCGCGACGACCTCGCGCGCCGGGCGCTTGAGAAGAAGCAGGTGAACGTCAGCCAGATAACAGATCTAACGGGCCAGATCGACGACTTACAGGAGACCCAGGACCGGCTGGTCGGCAAGCGGGCCGAACTGAGCAGCCAGATAGAGCAGTTCCGGACGAAAAAAGAGACGATGAAAGCCCGCTATCAGGCCGCCGAGGCGTCGGCGCGGGTTTCGGAGGCGTTTACCGGCGCTGGCGACACGATGGCCGACGTGCACCGCTCCATCGAGCGCGCGACTGAGCGCACGGAGCAGATGGAGGCGCGCGCGGCCGCGCTCGAAGAACTCGAAGAAAGCGGCCAGCTCGAATCGGTACTCGACGACGGTGACTCCATCGACCAGGAACTCGACCGGCTCTCCAGCGAGCGGGCCGTCGAGAACGAACTGGCGACGCTGCGGGCCGAGATGGACGAGCGCGAGGCCGTCGAAGAGGCCGCAGAATAGCTCCGAAGAAACGCCGAAACCGCCGTCCGAGTCTCGTTACTCGTAGTGTGTCGGGGCCGCCGCCTCGACGGCCTCGCAGGCCAGCGCCTCGAAGTCGGCCTGGTCGGGGACGACGTCGACCGAGATGCCGGCGTTTTCGGCCGTCTCCCGCGTCGGCTCGCCGATTGCGCCGACGGTTGCCTCGTTCAGCCCATCGATTGCGGCCTCGCGAACGCCGCGGTCCGCGGCCGCATCGAGGAAGTGCTCGACAGTGAGCGAGGAGGTGAACAGCGCGGCGTCGAGGTCGCCGCTGGCTGCCAACTCCGCGGACTCGCCCGATCCCGCTGGCCGGACCAGCCGGTACAGCACGGTCTCGTGGACGTACGCGCCGGCCGCCTCCAGTCCGTCAGTCAGCACCGCAGAGCCGTGGTCCGACCGGGCGACTTCGACTTTTGTGCCGGCCACCGCCCCGGACAGCGTTTCGACGAGTCCCGTCGAAGAGTACTCCGCGGGGATGATGTCGACGCCGTAGCCGGCCTCGTGAAGCGCCTCGGCGGTCGATTCGCCGATGGCACATACCGTCATCTCGCCGGGGTCCCAGCCGGCTTCGGCGGCGAGTTCGACGCCGGTCTTGCTGGTCAGGACGACGTAGTCGGCGTCGGTGCGCGGCGTGACCGGGCCGTCGTCGCCGTCACCGTCGGTGTCGCCGGCCGCCGCTGGTTCGACCGCCAGCATCGGGTCCGGGACCGGGTCGGCGCCGAGCGATTCCAGCAGTTCGACCGCGCTATCGAGGCGGTCGTCGGCAGGCCTGAAGGCAGCCACGCGGAGGCGCGGTTCCTCGCGCATCAGTACCCCTCCAGGAACTCCACCACCCGCTCGCGCTCGCCGGCCACCTCGCCGATGACGGTGATCGCGGGGGGTTCGATATCGGCCTCATCGCGGACCGAGACGATACTGTCGAGCGTCCCGGTAGCGACTTGCTGGTCCGGCCAAGTGGCACGTTCGACGAGGGCGACCGGCGTATCGGGGTCCATCCCCGTCTCGCGCAGGGCCTCGGTGTACTGCGGCAGTTTGCCGACGCCCATCAGGACGACGAGCGTGCCGCCGGTCGCGGCCAGGGCCTCCCAGTCGACGGCCGATTCGTCCTTCGTTGGGTCCTCGTGGCCCGTGACGAAGGAGACCGAGGAGGTGTAGTCCCGATGCGTGACCGGAATCCCGGCGGCTTCGGGGCCGGCGATAGCGCTCGTAATTCCCGGAACGATCTCGACGGGAATTCCGTTCTCCGCGAGATGGGCCAGTTCTTCGCCGCCGCGGCCAAACACCATCGAGTCGCCGCCTTTCAGTCGGACAACGGTGTTACCCTCCTCGGCGAGTTCGACCAGTCGGGCGTTAGTGTACTCCTGGGGCGTCCACTCGCCGCCGGCGCGTTTGCCCACGTCTTCGCGTTTCTCCTCGGGAATCATCCCGATGATTTCGGGGCCGGGGAGCTTGTCGTGCAACACCACGTCGGCCTCCTCCAGCAGGCGCTTTGCCTTGACTGTCAGCAGGTCCGGGTCGCCGGGACCGGAGCCGACCAGATACACCTTGCCGGGTGCAGCGTCCGTCATTCCTCGTCTTCCTCCCGTGCCGTCGCGGCGTCGTCGTCGGCGCCCGTCGAGTCCCGCTTGGCCTCGGCGATGAGATCGTCAGCACCCTGCTCGGCGAGTTCCGCCGCGAGGTCCTGTGCCGCGTCGATATGGTACTCGGCCGGAATGTCACGGCCGACCGACACCTCCTCCGTCCCGTCCTGTGAGAGTACGCGCACCCGCGTGTGGACGACACCGCCCTCCAGGTGAGCGTGGACGCCGATAGGTGCGACACAGCCGCCGCCGAGCTCTTCGAGGATCGTCCGCTCGACGGTCGTCTCGACGCGCGTCTGGGGGTCGTCCAGCCGGTCTTTGATGTCCAGCGCGAGGTCGCCGTCGACAGCGGTCACCGCTAGTGCGCCCTGTCCCGGAGCCGGCACAAACTGGTCGGGGTCAAGGTCGGACATCCCGACGTAGCGCGTGAGACCGGCCCGGTGAAGGCCTGCCTTCGCCAGCACGATGGCGTCGTACTCGATGTCCGGGTCCCGCTCCATCGCCCGCCGTTCGAACTCGGTGAGGTCGTCGAACCACTCCTCGACCGTGCGGTCGTAGGGGTGTTCTTCTTCTTCGTCAGTGTCGGGGTCGCCAGCGTTGCCCTTCCGCTCCTGTTCGGCCTCGTGGCGCTCCTGATGTTCCTGCTGGAGCGACGGGGCCAGCAGCTTCGCGATGCGCGTGTCGACGTTGCCCCGGAGCGGTTCGACGGTGAGGTCGTCGTGCTCGGCGAGCAACTGTGCCTTGCGTCGCAGGCTCGACGTGCCGACGGTCGCGCCTTCCGGCAGTTCATCGAGCGAGCGGCCGTCCGGCGTCACCAGCACGTCCTCGGCGGCGGCCCGCTCGGGGACCGCCGCGACGACGAGGCGCTCGGGCCGTTCGGTCGGCATGTCCTTCATCGAGTGGACCGCCGCGTCGAGTTCGCCGTCGAGCACCTTCTCGTCGAGGCTGCGAACGAACGCGCCGGTCTTGCCCAGTCGGTGGATGAGTTCATCCCGTATCTGGTCGCCCGTCGTCTCCACCTCGACGAGTTCGACCGACAGCCGGCGACTGCTCAGCGAATCCCGGACCGTCGCCGCCTGGCGCAACGCGAGGTCAGAGCCCCGCGTCGCTAGTTGCAGTGTCTCCCCGCGTGTTGTCATACCCGACACTCCACGGTCAGCGCGTAAAAACGCACTTCTTCGTCGATTCGATGTCGTTACGCAGTCGTCTCGGGGAGCACAGTTCCGAGCACGCACTGCGAAACGAATCCCGCGGCGAACGTCGTCGCGCCGCCGGCGACGAGGGCGAAGTCGATCAGTCTGTTGAGCGTGTCGACGGGACCGACGCTTACCGTGAGGACTACGTACGCGTGCAGGAGCACGTACATGATCGGCAGAAAGACCGCCGTACAGAGCACGCCAGCAGCCGTCGCACGTCTAATGGTCGGCGGGGCACGTCTACCGACCGGGAGGGAGGTGGCCAGGGCCATCGAGTGTGCGTTGTGGGCGATAGAAGTAGTTCTATTGGAAAACGCCACGGGCCGCTACAACTGTTACCACGGCTCGTTTTTCAGCCCGAGCAGGTAGGCGAGACCGTTGGTGACGACGTGTAACACCGGCGTCGCGACGACAACGACGACCAGCGCCGGGAGCGTGAACGTCTCGGTGAACCACGACGGCGCGGCCACAAGCGCACAGAGCAACGCCCCGACGACGAAATCCAGTTGATCCAGTCCGGGGAACGCGGCGCCGCGCTCGCGGCCCGTCCGGCGTTTGAGGAATGACGCGCCGATGTCCCCGAGCATCGCGCCGAAGGCGAGTCCAAGCCCCGCACGGAGCGGAAACGTCGGGAGGTCGGTTCCCAGGGCAGCGCTCACGCTGGGCGCGGCCTGTGTCAGTCCGAGCGCGAGCAGCGTCCCGGCGGCGGTTCCGATCAGTGTCCCGCGCCAGGTCTTGCCGTCGCCGAGCACCCGCCGCCCGCCCCAGGTCCGACCGCCGTCTATCGGTCTGCCACCGCCAGCGAGTACCGCGGCGTTGTTCGGGATGTACGCCGGCAACATCGCCCACAGCGCCCAGACGACCGTATCGACCGTCTCCATATCCCCGCCGTCTGGCCCCGTCGTCTTAATCTGTGTGACTCGCTGCTGCAGTGATGGTTGCTTGCGCTGGTTCGGATGCGACGAGCCAGAGACGGCGACTCACAGAGACGCTTCCACACCTGCGGCTAGCCACGAATCTAAAAAAGATCGAGAGCTGGCCTCAGAACGGCGCTTCGGGGCCTTCGTCTTCGTCGCCGCCGACGTCGCCGCCGCGGGACTCGCCGGGGAACGAGGGACTCATGCCACCGCTGCCGCCGGACATCCCTTCCTGCTGTTCCATTCCGGTTCGGGCGGTGACCTCGTTTATCTCCGGAATCTCCTTGGTCATGCGCGTCTTGATGGCCTGAATGGTCATCGGCGAGATGCCACAGCCGGAACAGGCGCCGCCGAGGCGGATGGTGACGCTGCCTTCCTCGCGGTCGATCTCCTCGATGGCCGCGCTCCCGCCGTGCATCTGGATCTGGGGGAAGTTGCGACGCAGGAAGTTCGTGATTCGCTCGCGCAGGTCGTTGGCGTCCTCTGTGTCAGTGCTCATAGTGAATTGTATTCCGTCCCGGGAGGGCTTAGACCTTTGGACTAACATCTATATGACGGGCGAGAAACCGCGACCCGCCGGCACCCGCCCGTAGTTACTCCGACCATACCTGAAGCTTCTACCGGCGGGGTGAGTAGCCCGTCGTATGACACCCTCCGCCGACGAACCGCGACTGTTCGAGTGTGCGACCTGCGGCGGCATCGGTATCGGCGAGAACCGGCCGGAGTGCTGTGGCCAGCCGATGGCGGCGACCGAGGCGACGGACGCGGCGGTCAGCGAGCCGTCGCTCGAAACCCTGCTGCAGACCGTCTTCGAGATGTCCGGTACCGAGCTGGACGTCTGTCTCTGCGTGATGGAGGGCGGTGAGTTGACCGTGGCAGCACTGGCCGAACAGATCGGTTACGACCGGAGCGTCGTCGCGCGCCATCTCAACCATCTCGCGGAGTTCGGCGTCGTCGAGAAGCGCCGGCGAATCAGGCCGGAGGGCGGGCATGTGTACGTCTACACGCCACAGCCGCCTGAAGTAGTGCGTGAGCGGCTCCGCGGGGAGTTCCTGTCGTGGATTCGGCTGGCGACTGCGCAGTTGGACGACCTGCAGCGCGAGAAGGTCGAGGCGATAGCCGACGCCAGAACCGACGAGCGACAGTGGACCGTGTTTCAGGAGCAGTAGCGGCGACCGCGACGGCTCAGGTACGGCCGATCTCAGATGCGGTCCGCGGTCACGGCGTAAACGACCGCGAGGACGCCCCCGTAGACGACGTGCCACAGCAGCGACGGCGGCGCGAAGTTCGGGAACGGCGGGGAGGCCGGCGAGCCGACCGCACCGAGCCAGACTGGCATCAGAAGCGCGGCAAAGAGCACCCAGGTGGCGACGCCCCAGCCGACGCCGAGCCCAAGCAGTTTGCCGGACGATTCCAGATTGAGGACCCTCGCCAGCCCGGCGAACATCACGCCCATCACGGCCCCATGGGAGAGGTGGACGACGAGGCCAGCCGCTGGGCTCGGCGGCGGCGCGAGCCCGTACAGGGACGGGATTGCGACGGCGAGCGTCGCGGTGTTCATCACGAGAATCAACGCGCCCATGACGGCGCTCCCGGCGATACCGCCGAGCACGCCGGCTTTCCAGTTGCCGGTACTGACGTCGTACGTCTGTGTCGTCTCTGTCGTCGTTGACATGCATACGAACGGTCGCGCCGCCTAGCAAAAGAGCCGGCGTGGCTGTTCGACCTCGTGCCACGTCCCCGGAAGAACTATACACCAGCTCTCGCCAGCCATGGCCAGACAGGCAGCTAACTTTCAAGCCGCGGCCGGACGGACGTGTGGTATGGCAGACTCCGACACAGTGATGGCTCGGTTCGAAACCCCCGACATCGACGACCTCCCCGAAGACCTGCAGGAACGCATCGAAGAGGAGACCGAACGCGCCGGCTTCACGCCGAACATCTTCCCGGCGATGGCCTATCGTCCCTCGCACTTCCGGGCCTTTTTCGCGTACCACGACGCGCTGGTCGAGCAGACGGCGCTGGAACGCGAGGAAGTCGAGCTGATAATCGTCGCCGTCAGCGGCGTCAACGACTGCCTCTACTGTATCGTCGCCCACGGTGCGCTGCTGCGTATTTACGCCGACGCACCCAAGCTCGCCGAACAGGTCGCCGCGAACCACCGAACTGCGGACATCAACGAGACGCACAAGGCGATGCTTGACTTCGCGGTGAAACTGACCGAGTCGCCCGCCCGTATCGAGGACGCAGACCTCGAACGGCTGGGGGACCACGGCTACAGCCGCCGCGCGATCTGGGACATCGGCAGCGTCGCCGCCTTCTTCAACCTCTCGAACCGGCTGGCACAGCTCGCCGACATCCGTCCGAACGACGAGTTCTACGATCTGGGCCGCTGACTCGGGGCTTAGTGGCACCCCAACCTCACGCTGCTTCGGCCGGCCGCACCGCCCCAGCGCCACACTCCGGACAGGTCAGGTCCTCGACTGTCGCCACGCGCTGTGCGAACTCGGTCCCGCAGTCGTCACAGCGGAACCGGTAGTGCTGGTCCCCGGAGCCGAACAGCTCGGAGACCGTGTCAAGCACACCCATACTATGTACTCACTATCCGGAGCCCCCAAAATCTTCCGGCTGAGATACATCTCCGCCGGGATTTGATACATATAGCATACATCACAGCGCGTATCTATACACCTAGTAGTTCTGGTCTTGCCTATCAGGGGCATCCACAGGTGTATGAACAAAACACTCTATCTGATGCAGAAGGACAGCGAAACCCGAATCGAAGTTGACGACGATGGCTACGACCGGATCATGGAGAACGGCAACGTCGTCGGCCACCACATGAGCAACCCCATCGTCAAGCTGACGTAAGTTGCCACACGCGGTCCGAGCGTATCGTGACTGACGCGCAACATCCGGGAGTTTTTGCCGCTGGCTGTTGAAGCCGACAGCAATGAGTGACGCCGACGGCGGTCCGAAGCAGGTCTCGGACCCGGCCTACCACAGCGAGAACCACACGGCCGCCCAGACCTGCGGCTGGACGAAAAACGCCCTTCGCGGCGAAGGGAAGTGTTACAAGTACATCTTCTACGGTATCGAGTCCCACCGCTGCATCCAGATGACGCCGGTCGTGAAATGCAACGAGCGGTGCGTGTTCTGCTGGCGGGACCACGCCGGCCACGCCTACGAACTCGGCGACGTGGAGTGGGACGACCCCGCGGCGGTCGCCGACGCCTCCGTGGAACTCCAGCGGAAACTGTTGTCGGGCTTCGGGGGCAACGATGAAGTCCCGCGCGAGGTGTTCGACCAGGCGATGGAACCGCGCCACGTCGCCATCTCGCTGGACGGCGAACCCACGCTCTACCCGCACCTGCCGGAACTCATCGAGGAGTTCCACGACCGCGACATCACCACCTTCCTCGTCTCCAACGGGACCAACACGGAGATGCTGGAGCGGTGTGACCCCACGCAACTGTACGTCTCCGTCGACGCCGCCGACCGCCAGACGTTCGACTCGACGGTGCAGGCGATGGAGGACAACGCCTGGGACTCGCTCATCGACACGCTGGACGTACTGGCCGAGAAAGACGACACCCGCACCGTCATCCGGACGACGCTGGTCAAAGGCCACAACATGCACCACCCCGAGTGGTACGCGGCGATGTGTGACCGGGCCGATGCGGACTTCGTCGAGATGAAGGCGTACATGCACGTCGGCCACTCGCGGGGCCGTCTCGACCGCGACTCGATGCCCGACCACAGCGAGGTCCGGGAGTTCACACGAGAGATGGGCGAGTACCTCCCCGACCACGACGTGCTGAAGGAGGTCGAAGACTCCCGCGTGGCGATGCTCGCCGAGGACGAGAACACATGGGTTCCGAAACTGGAGAAGTCGAGCGAGTTCTGGGAGCAGGATTCGCTCGTCGAGTACTGAGTGCCATGTACGACATCGGGACGCAAGTCGAGCGGAGTGGGACCACAATGCGAACAGCGAAACCGTGAGCGAAGGCAGTCGCTTTTTCGCCTGCTCCGTTGAATAGCGGTTAATCCGCTTGTTCTTACAGATCCAGAGGAATGGAACCGGTGGGTTTGATTCTGTCCTATCGAGAGCGCTCTTTTCGAGTTTGCGTAGGAGTGGAAAGAACTGGCCAGACACCACTCAGGAGTGCCACTCGTAGTGAAAGATCGTAGTCCGAAAGAATAGTATTAAATACATAAGGGGGCGTATTTTCAATCGCGTGAATATTAATGGATCTAAAAAGTAAGCGAAAAGTAAAGGAGTTTCAGGAAGAAGAAATGCCGTCGCTAAAGGATTCAATTGACGACGCAGCGGGTTTTGAGGTCGATCTCGATATCCAGTGGGAATCACTTATCGACGAGAGAGTCAACGAAGAGCTCTGGTTCGAAGGGTGGACGAAAGTCTATTTTCTACCGACAATCAGTGCCTTCGAGGCAATCTGTAGCGACAAATTGGGGCGGGAAGCGCTTGAAGCAGAGCTGGAGTCGGTCGTGTTCAAGAACGTCGCAGGGATGACTGGTGAGATCAACTACAGCGATGGAGTCCTCACGGTTGATAAAGAGCCATGCACCAACATGGACAAAGTCGACAAACGGACAGAGTCCATTGTCTCGTTGCTCGAAGGCAGCCTCTGAATAGCCCAATCGAAACGAATCGGGGCCGATACCCGGTTTCGCGGTCTCATGATGCATTTTCGACCAGTGTCTCCCAGCCGCGTCTTATCATCTATCACAGCAGTGTGATAGGGCCGAACGTGTTAGGCAGCGGCTTGAATTGTATCCAGTAGAAACGGTAAGACGCGCTTCTGCTACCAACCCCGTACCAGTTTTTCTCCGTTCCAAAAGTGGAATGCATTCCACCTTCGGTATGCTTATCCGGCGGGAATCCCTACTGCAATGCATGGCTGAATCAACGGGACAGGGCGTCGGTCGGGACGAACTGGCGACGCTGAAACTGCTCGCCCTCGACGGTGCGCTCGATGAGTCGGCAAAGGTGTCCTGTGCCGATCTCGCGGAACGGCTGGACGCCTCGAACCAGACCGCCTCGCGGCGGCTCCAGCGGCTCGAAGACGCCGGGCTACTGGCCCGGGACATCGTCAGCGACGGGCAAGAGGTCGAACTGACCGGGGACGGTGAACGCCGCCTCCAGTCGGAGTACGCCGACTACCGGCGGATCTTCGAGTCCGACGCCAGCGTCGACCTGACCGGCGTCGTCACCTCGGGGATGGGAGAGGGACGACACTACATCACGCTGCCGGGCTACATGGAGCAGTTCATCGAGCGACTGGGGTACGAGCCGTTCGCGGGCACGCTCAACCTCGAACTCACGGCCGAGAGCGTCCGCAAGCGAGCGCGGATGAGCGCCATCGAACCGGTCACCATCGAGGGGTGGGAAGACGACGAGCGGACGTACGGTCCCGCGTACTGCTACCCCGCCTCGATAGAAGGGAGCGATGGCGAGTACGAGCCGGCCCACGTCATCGCCCCCGAGCGGACCCACCACGGCGAGGAGCAACTCGAAGTAATCGCGCCCGAGAAGCTCCGCGAGGTACTGGAACTGGCCGACGGTGACGAGGTGATCGTCCATGTCTCGGAGTGAGGAAACCGCCGTCGACGCCGACAGCGTGGCCGACGCCGTCGCCGCCTTCGCTCGCGGCGAGCCGGTGCTGATCCACGACGCCGCCGACCGCGAAGGCGAGACCGACCTCGTCTACCCGGCCGGTGCCGTCACCCCCGAAGCCGTCGCTCGGCTGCGGAACGACGCCGGCGGGCTCGTCTGCGTCGCGCTCTCGGACCGCGTCGCCGAGGCGCTGGAACTGCCGTTCATGCAGGAGGTCCTCGACCATCCGACGGCGGCCGACCACGACCTCGCCTACGACGAGCGCTCCTCGTTTTCGCTGACGGTGAACCACCGCGACACGTTCACCGGGATCACCGACGACGACCGCTCGCTGACGATCCGAGAGTTGGCTGCCGCCGCGACGGACCCCGACCCAGAGGCGTTCAGCGAGGCGTTCCGGTCGCCGGGCCACGTCCACCTCCTCCGGGCAGCCCCGGACGGCCTGGCCGACCGCGAGGGCCACACCGAACTCGCGCTCGAACTCGCCGACGCGGCCGACCTGCCAGCGGCCGCCGTCGTCTGTGAGATGCTGGACGACGAGACCGGCGCGGCGCTGCCCCCGGCGGCGGCGCGGGCCTACGCCGAGCGCGAGGGCCTCGTGTACGTCGAAGGGGCAAGCCTGCTAGAGCGGTTCGACTGATACTGGTGGCTGTAGCTGAGACAGAGTAGTCGCCACTCCGTGCCGCAGAATTATTGAGAGAGCAACGTCCGACAGTGTGGGAAGCAGACAGCCAGTGTTTATTTCCAGCAATCACGGGACTGGACCGGTTTGCGAGTCAGAAGGGAGTATCCGCCGCCGCTGCAAGTTGTCTGAGACCGCTGGCGACGAGGTACAGCGTCGCTCCAGTGAACAAGGCGATACCCACGGCCCGAGAGAGCCCGGGCACCGGTGATTCGACGACGCCGGAGAGATTTCGCGTGATGACCTCGGCCTGAATCAGGAGCAGGCCCAGCGGAAGCAACAGGACAGCGACGCTGCGGTGGAGCGACCGCTTCAGGGAGGACATGTGCGGTGCGGACGGCCAGATTCCACTAAAGCGTTTGTGCTCGCCGGGGCAGTGCTCCGTACTGGCCGTACGAGACAACGCGACCCTGACCCGCGGGGGTATCGTCAACACTCTTAACCAAGGGAATCAATGGGGTAGATATGACACACGACGAGACAGCAGGAGGCATCACCCGCGGGCATCACGACTGTCAACTCACCGGAGGGGTCGTGCGATGAGCGACCGTCCAGAGATGTTCGAGGGAACCGACCGCATCTGGATGGACGGCGAGTTCGTCGACTTCGAGGACGCTCAGACCCACGTCCTCACGCACGCGCTGCACTACGGGACCGGCGTTTTCGAGGGCGTTCGCTGTTACGACACCGAACAGGGGCCGGCCGTCTTCCGCTGGGAAGAACACCTCGACCGCCTGTACAAGTCCGCGAAGCCCTACGACCTCGACATCGAGTTCAGCAAGGACGAACTCACCGAGGCGACGACGGAACTCATCGAAACGGAAGGGTTCGAGTCGTGTTACATCCGCCCCATCGTTTACTACGGCTTCGATTCGCTCGGCGTGAGCCCGAAGGACTGCCCGACGAAGACCACCATCGCCGCGTGGCCGTGGGGCGCGTATCTGGGCGAGGAAGCGCTGGAAGAGGGCGTCGACGTGATGGTGTCGTCCTGGCGCAAGCACGCCTCCAGCCAGATTCCGACCAACATCAAGACGACGGGGCTGTACGTCAACAGCATGCTCGCCGGCGAGGAGGCCCGCCGGAACGGCTACACCGAAGCTATCGTCCTGAACAAGGAAGGCAACGTCGCCGAAGGGCCGGGCGAGAACATCTTCATGGTCCGGGACGGAGAAATCTACACGCCCGGACTGGCCGAGAGCATCCTCGAAGGCATCACCCGCAACACCGCAATCACGCTCGCCGAGGAGATGGGCTACACCGTCCACGAGGAAGCGACCATCTCCCGCGGTGAGCTATACACCGCTGACGAGCTGTTCTTTACCGGCACGGCGGCGGAGGTCACGCCCATCCGAAGCGTCGACGACAACGAGATCGGCGAAGGGACCAAGGGACCGGTCACCGACGAACTCCAGTCAGCCTTCTTCGACGTCATCGAGAGCGGCGACCGCGAAGAGTGGTTCCACTACGTCTGAGCGGGTACTGAACCGCGCGGCTAATCGTCCGCGAGGTCTTCCTCGTCGGCGACCGGAATCGGCGTGGCGGTACTACGGTCCGTATCGCCGAACCCGGCGCTGAGAATCCGTGTCAGCGCCTCTTCGACGCGCTCGTCGATTTCCTCGTAGCGGTGCGGTTCGACCTCGACGACGTAGCCGGTCGTGATGTTCGGCGCTGTCGGCAAGAAGAGCACCTCGCGGCCGTCCTCGGTCGTCTGGCCCGTTTTGAACGCGGTCATCCGCATCCCGTCCCACACTTCGAGTTTCACCGGCGCCTGGAGTTCTTCGGTTCCCCCGACAGCCGTCTCGACCGCCATCTTCGAGGCGTTGTACACCACCCGGAGCCCGGGGACGTGGTTCATCGCGTCGTCGATGGCCCGTTCGACGATGTCGCCGAAGGCCGTCCGCATCAGATAGCCGATAGAGAACACGATGAGGATGAAGATAATCAGCGTCGTGAACACCCGTGCGAGTTCGACAGACGACGTTCCCGAGGGGAGTCCGAGCGCCGCTAGCAGTTCGCCGTCAATCGCCGGGATGACCGCCGCGGACGCGAGGATAGAGTAGAGATAGATGATAACGTAAACCGTCACCAGCAGCGGCAACAGGATAATAAGGCCGCTCGCGAAATCGCGCTTCCACGACGTTGAGGAGGCCATACAGGTACGTATCGGGCGCGGAATATGAGCCCTTTCCTTTGGTGCGTGTCCGTGCTGCCGGTCTCACAGTTGTCCGGTGAGAGAGTGCGAGAGGATAGCCAGTTACCGATGGGGAGCCGCCGAGCTACCACTCGGCGACGCTGCCGTCGTCGTGTCGCCAGACGGGGTTGTGCCAGTCGACGTCCTGCTGGGACTGCTCCCGGAGGAACGCCTCGTCGATGTCGATAGCCAGTCCGGGGTCGGTGGGGACAGTGACGAACCCGTCCTCGTAGTCGAACACCGACGGGTCGGCAAGGTAGTCCAGCACGTCGGTGGTTTCGTTGTAGTGGATGTCGATGCTCTGCTCCTGGATGAGAGCGTTGGGCGAGCAGGCGTCGACCTGAACACAGGACGCCAGCGCGACCGGGCCGAGCGGGCAGTGCGGGGCCATCGCCACGTCGTAGGCCTCGGCCATCGACGCGATCTTGTACACCTCGGTGATGCCGCCGGCGTGGGAGAGGTCCGGCTGGATCACGTCGACGGCCCCGTCCTCGAACACCGCCTTGTAGTCCCAGCGCGAATACATCCGCTCGCCGGTCGCAATCGGAATGTCGGTGTGAGCCGCAAGCGCCGGCAGCGCGTCGTTGTGTTCGGGCAACACCGGTTCCTCGATGAACATCGGTTCGTAGGGCTCCATCGCGGACGCCAGGCGCTTGACCATTGGCTTCGTGACGCGGCCGTGGAAGTCGACGCCGATGTCGACCTCCGGGCCAACGGCCTCCCTGACCTCCCGGAGTCGCGTCGCGGCGGCCTCGACCGTGGCCGGGTTATCGACGCGCTCGATTTCGGGCGTTGCGTTCATCTTCAGCGCTGTGAACCCGGCGTCGACCTGTTCCCGAGCGGCGTTCGCCACGTCGGAGGGCTCGTCACCGCCGATCCACTGGTACACCCGAATCCGGTCCCGGGCCTGCCCGCCCAGTAGCTGGTGGACCGGCGCGCCGAGTTGCTTGCCCTTGATGTCCCACAGCGCCTGGTCGATGCCGGCGATGGCAGACATCAGGACCGGGCCGCCGCGGTAGAAGCCACCGCGGTACATTGCCTGCCAGTGATCCTGAATGTTCTCGGGGTTTTCGCCGACGAGATAGCTGTCGAGCAGTTCCTCGACAGCCGCACGCACGGTGTGGGCCCGTCCCTCGACGACGGGTTCGCCCCAGCCAACAGTACCGTCGGCCGTCTCCAGTCGAAGGAAGAGCCACCGGGGCGGCACCTCGAACAGTTCGTAGTCGACGATGCGGTTCCCGGCCGCGTCGTCGGCTGTCATGCCAGTGGTCCCCTCGCTGTAGTACACGAAGCAGTCCCGCTGGGAGCACTACGCGGCGCGTCGAGCCGCGCTCCGTCGGTCTGTGGAGTCATGTGAGATACACATAGGAGACGTGTATATAGTCGTTGTGTGATTCCAGAACCTACCGCTCGCGGTGTCGCTCCCACGTACGGACGAGCCCGGCAAGCGTCTCGTTGACCGGGACCCGCTCGGTCGCAGTCTCGGCGACATAGCCGTTGATGGCATCTATTTCGGTTTGCTGACCGGCCGAGATGTCCTGATACATCGACGAATGGTTGGCGGCGGTGTCGTCGACCACACGCTCGACGAGCGACACCGCACGCTCGTCGGGGAGGTCGATGCCCTGCTCCCGGGCGACAGCGGCCGTTTCCCGTACAGCGTCCGCCGCGATGTTGTCGGCCGGCGAGTCGGCCAGCGCGCCGTTCGCCACGCGGGCGAGCGCGGTCACAGCGTTGATACCGGCGTTGACCGCGAGTTTCTCCCAGAGGCGGGTCGGCATATCCGCTGCGACGGTTGTCTCGATACCGGCCGCACGGAACGCCGCCCCGACGTCGTCGGCGGTTGCGGACCGGCCGCCGTTGCGGTCCCCGAGTACGATGTCGCCGCGGCCGGTGAACGCCACGGTGCCCGGTTCCCTGAGCCGCGCGCCGTAGGAACACGTCCCCGCCAGCACCGGACAGTCGAGTTCGGCGGCTAACCGCTCCTCGTTGCCCATCCCATTCTGGAGCGAGAGGCAAGCGTCGAGCGTGCAGTCCGCGAGGTCCGCTGCAACGGCGGCGGTGTCGTAGGCCTTGACCGTCACCAGCGCGAGGTCGGCACGCTGTGGAATCGTCGTCTGTGCGCCCGGACGGACCCGGAACTCCTCGGTTCCCACCACCGACAGACCGTTCTCGCTAACGCTGCCGGCGTGTGGCTCGCGGCCCACGAGCGTCACGTCGTGTTCGCGGGCGAGCAAGCCACCGACGAGGCTGCCGAGGCTTCCGGCCCCGACGACGACGATATCCATACCGACGAGCAGGGACGGCCCGAACAAAAACCTACCACCGGCGTGCCGGAATCAGCACGCACTTGACCGGGAGCAACGAACGAGCGGCCATGGGCGACTCCGACGACGCCGAGGCGGTAGTTCGGGCCATCGACGAGATCGGTATCGACCGGCTGACCGAGACAATCGTCACGGCGTGGGAGGGCATCGGCGGCGGCGTCGAACCGGGACCGACCTGGCCGGAAGACGAAACCAGGCGTCGGTTCGAACTGTCCGACCCGGACGAAGCGGTCGGGCTGGACGTGCTCGCGGCGGTGCTGGACGCGTCACCGCGGTCCTCGGAAAAGGCGTTTGTCCACCTCGGTGTCGGCCGGCGAGACACCCCCCAACACGAACGGTTCGCTGTCGAGACGCTCGCGGGCCACACCGACGTGTCGGCTACCGACACCCACACGACCGGAACGGTGCCGATGACGGCAGAAACGTTCGACGCGCTGGCGCGCGTCTACGGGGGGACGCTGGTGTACGTAGTCCTCGGTGATGCGGACGGGCACGCGGTTCTCGAACTCGACTGGACGACACTTCGGTTCTCGCTCCCGCCGTCGGCCGTCGAGACCGTGCGGGAGTCAGTCGGACCGGCCGTCGCCGAGCGATTCGAGCGGGCGTAAGCCCGGCCTGTCACGCGGGCGTCGCCTCAGTCCTCCTGCCAGTAGTAGATGTCTTCCTTGGGCGCGTTACAGGACGGGCATTCGTCGGGGATGTCCTCTATCTGGCCCATCTCGCCGCATTCCCAGCAGCGCCACATCAGTTCGGCCTCGCCCGCGGCCCCGGCGCTGAGATGCTCGCTCGACAGCGACTCGATGCCGTCCTCGACCGTGACGTAGAAGCCGTGTTCGTCGAACCCGCGGATGGTCCCGAGTGCGTCCCCGTCCTCGTCGTACACCGTCTGGCCGAACGAATACTCCTCGCTTTCGATGTTCGTGGTCATGTCAGCCATACATAGAGCTAGTCGTTCCGAAATATGTTAAATGCTACCGTAAGACAGAATATGCATGATTGACGAGCCGAATCGGGGCCAGCGAACCCGCCTGTCGGCGAACGGCACTCGCGTCGCTACTGCGAGAACAGGCTGTTGTGGACGGGTGCGAAGTCACTCTCCTGGCTGTCCTCGACCACGGAGTCGGTGACGGCCTTGCCCGCGACGCCGTCGTCGAGGAAGTCCGCGAGCGGCGGCCCAACGTTGTCTGGTTCGACGAGGAACGCGTCGTGGCCGTGGTCGGAGTCGATGACGTGGTGGGCGACGTTCGCGTCGGCCGCCCGGAGCGAGTCGGCCAGCGCCTCCGCCTGCTGGGTGGTGAAGTGCCAGTCGGCGGTAAAGGACATCACCAGCGCGTCGCCGTCGAACGCCGCCAGCGCGTCCGCGTCGGACTCGAACCCGGCGGCGAGGTCGTAGTTGTCCATCGCCCGCGTCAGGTAGAGGTAGCTATTGGCGTCGAAGCGCTCGGTGAACTTCTCGGCGTTGTAATCGAGGTACGACTCCACGTCGCGGTACGGGAAGAACGCGCCCGCGGCGTCGGTGGGGAACGTGCGGACGGCGTCCCGGCCGGCGGCGCGGCGGCCGAAGCGGCGCTCCATCGACGCCTTCGAGAGGTACATCACATGGCCCAGTTGGCGGGCCAGCGCCAGCCCGTCGCTGGGCGGGTCCTGGTCCTCGCCGTAGTAGTGGCCCTGGTTCCAGTTCGGGTCGGTCGTGATGGCCCGTCGGGCGATGGCGTCGAGCGAGAGGCACTGTGTGTCCAGTCGCGCGGCCGCGGCGATGGGAACGATGCGGTCGACGTGGTCCGGGTGGCGCTTGGCCCACTCGATGACGTTCATGCCGCCGACGCTGCCGCCGACGACCGCGTGGAGGTGGGGAATCCCGAGTTCGTCGAGCAGCGCGCGCTGGGCCTCAGTCCAGTCCGTGACAGTGACCGGCGGGAAGTCGGTGCCGTAGGGCTCGCCCGTCTCCGGGTTCTCGCTTTTTGGCCCCGTCGACCCGTAGCACGAGCCGGGCACGTTCGCACAGACGACGTAGTACTCCGTGGTATCGATGGCCTTGCCCGGGCCGACGATGTCGTCCCACCAGGCGCGGGCCTGGTCGGCGCTGTCGACCCGGTCGCGGCCCGCGACGTGGGCGCTACCGGTCAGCGCGTGACAGACCAGCACCGCGTTGTCGCCGTCGAACTCCCCGTAGGCCTCGTAGGTGATTTCGAGATCCGGAATCGTCTCGCCGCAGTCGAACTCGAACTCGCCCAGCGAGACTGTGTTGTGTTCGACGTTCATGTGATTCGCTCGATTGTGTCGTCGATGTCCGCGATGATGTCTTCGGGGTCTTCGATGCCGACGCTGAACCGGAGGAGGTCCGGCGTCACGCCGCTGGCGCGTTGCTCTTCCTCACTGAGCTGGGCGTGGGTAGTCGAAGCCGGGTGGATGACCAGCGTCTTGGCATCGCCGATGTTCGCAAGGAACTGGGCGAGGTCCGTCTCCTCGCAGAACCGTCGACCGGCATCGTAGCCGGCTTCCAGCCCGAACGTGACGATGCCGCCGAACCCACCGGAGAGGTACTGCTGTGCCAAGTCGTGGGTCTCGTGACTCTCCAGTCCGGGATAGGTGACCCAGGCGACATCGGGGTGGTCGTCGAGGTGCTGTGCGACGGTCATCGCGTTCTCGCAGTGGCGCTCCATCCGCAGGGAGAGCGTCTCGACCCCCTGAAGCGTCGCCCAGGCGTCGAACGGTTTCTGGCCGTCGCCCAGCGAACGGAGGGCGCGCTGGCGGGCGGCGACGGAGAAGGCGCGGTCGCCGAATGCCTCGGTGAAGTTCTTGCCGAAGGCCTCGTTCTCGCCGCCCAGTTCCGGGAACTTCTCGGGGTACTCGTCCCAGGGGAACGAGCCACCGTCGACGAGGACGCCGCCGACGGTCGTTCCGGAGCCGTGGATCCACTTCGTCGTCGACTCCCAGAGGAGGTCCACGCCGTGGTCAAGCGGGTTACAGAGCGCCGGCGTCCCGAACGTGTTGTCGACGAAGACGGGGACGCCGTGGTCGTGAGCCACCTCGGCGATGTCTTCCATCGGCGGGACCACGAGCGAGGGGTTCCCGATGGTCTCGAAGTGGACGTAGGCCGTGTCCTCGTCGATGGCCGCGGCGTAGGCGTCCGGGTCGAGCGTGTCGACGAACCGCGTCTCGATGCCCCGCCGGCTGGCGGCCTTCGAGAAGTACGAATGCGTGCCGCCATAGATAGAGGAGGCCGTCACGATGTTGTCGCCGTTGGCCGCGAGGACGAACGTCCCGGCGTCGAGCGCGGCCATCCCCGACCCCGTCGCGACGGCGTCGACGGCGTTTTCGAGGGAGGCGATGCGGTTTTCGAGCATCCGGACAGTAGGGTTGTCGAACCGCGAGTAGACGTTGCCGTCGTCCTCCAGCGCGTACCGGTCGGCTGCAGTGTCGGCGTCCTCGAAGACGTACGACGAGGTCTGATAGATGGGCGGCGCGCGAGCCCCCGTCGCCGGGTCCGGCTCCTCCTGGCCGGCGTGGACACAGCGCGTCCCGAATCCGTAGTCGTTGGTCATGTGCAGTATGCATATATCCCTAGCTATCTATAACTCAGAGTTACGGCAATACTCTCTTATTGTGATAAGATGGCATGGTATCGGTACGCCGACCGGTGGACCCGAGGGAGAGGGTATTTGTCGGTGGCTGTCTACACGCCGGTATGGACCACGACACTGCCGGACGAACCAGCCGACAGATCCTCGACGCGGTCGGCAGTGCCGTCATCGCCGACGACCACTTCCTCGAAACCGTCATGACCGGGGTTCTCGCCCGGGGGCACGTCCTGCTGGAAGACGTACCCGGCACGGGGAAGACGCTCACCGCCCAGTCGTTCGCGACGGCGCTCGATCTCTCCTTCAAGCGGGTGCAGTTCACGCCGGACCTGCTGCCGTCCGACATCACCGGCTCGAACGTGTTCAACGAGGCCACCGGCGAGTTCGACTTCCAGCCTGGCCCCGTCTTCGCCAACGTCGTGCTGGCCGATGAAATCAACCGCGCACCGCCCAAGACGCAGGCCGCACTGCTCGAAGCAATGGGCGAGAAGCAGGTGACCGTCGACGGCGTGACCCACGACCTCCCCGAGCCGTTCTTCGTCATCGCCACGCAGAACCCCGTCGAACAGGAGGGGACCTTCGGCCTGCCCGAGGCCCAGCGGGACCGCTTCATCGTCAAGACGTCGATGGGCTATCCCGACTTCGGCGGCGAGCGGGAACTCATCGACCGGCGGGCCGACCGGACGGCACAGGCCCCGAGCGTCACCAGCGTCATCGACGGCGAGCGCCTGCCGGCGCTCCAGCGGACTGTCGAATCAGTCACCGTCGACGGCACGCTCCGGGACTACGTCGTCGAACTCGGCCGGGCCACCCGCGAGGACGACCGCGTGGACGTCGGCGTCTCCCCGCGTGGTATTCAGCGACTGTTCGAGGCGACTCGCGCCGCCGCGGTCCTCGACGGCCGCGACTACGCCGTCCCGGACGACGTGAAAAGCGTCGTCGGGGAGGCGTTCGCCCACCGACTCGTCCTGACCGCCGACGCGGGCGTCCGCGGCGTCGACCCGTCGACGGTCGTCGATGATGTGCTGGACCGCGTCGAGGTGCCTGCAGTCAACCCTGGCCGCTGAGACGGGGGGCCGTCAGTCGGTTCCGGATTACCGCCCCAGCAACGGCTCCGCCTCGACCCACAGTCGCTCGAAGCGGGCCTCGAACGCCGCCGCGACCTCCGAATCGGTGATCCCGACCACGCCGAGCCTGTCGGCGGGCGAGAGCGGATCCGGAACGTCGACCGTCACCGCCGCGGCGTCGATCACGTCGAAGGAGACCCCGACCGTCGGCACCGCCCGGACCGCCGCGTTGCGGTCGGCGAGCAGGTCGGGGAGCGACTCGGGAAGCACGTCGAGTACCGCCTCGCTACAGAGCAGGTCGACCCGCACGTCCTCGCCCACACCGTCGAGGAACGCGTCGACCTCGGTCTGGAGCGTCTCCCACGACGCGCGCTCGTACGGCGGACCGACGGTCGCCCGGACGTGCTCTCGGGCGGTCCTGACGTGCCGGCTCATCGCCGCCCGCATCTCCTCGCTTCCGAGCGATCCGAGCCAGAAACTGCTGTCGACGGGCGGCGCGGGCAGGAGGTCCGCCCTGACGGACGCGGCGACGGACCGGTACCGATCGAACTCCGATGCCAGTTCGCGGGTCCGCTCCGAGAGCAGCCTGTCGACGACCGTCTCCGGGTCGACGGGGGTGTACCGCGTCGGGTCAGTCGACTGGGTCCGGACTATCCCGCGGGCTTCGAGGCCGTTGAGCACGTCGTAGATCCGCCCCCGGGGGACGCCGCTCGCGTCGGAGAGGTCGCTCGCGGACACCGCACCGGTCACTAGCAGCGTCCGATACGCCGTCTCCTCGTAGTTCGAGAGCCCGAGTTCGGCCAGTTCGGTCATCGTCGGGTGGTCGAGCGGCCGGTACAAAGGTCCACAGGACCGGACTCGACGCGGGTGCGGCCGGCGCGAGGAGCGCCCCCGACGTGGGTTCCCTGCCACCGGAAGCGCCGCCAGGGCCGCCGAGCGGCCGAAACACACCGAAAGTGGCGGGGCGTTTCAGTACGTTCATCCCACCGCCGGCCGGCGTTCTCACTATGAATCCGTACGTGTTACTCGGGGCCGCAATCGCCTCGGAACTGCTCGGAACGACCGCGCTCAAGCTCTCAGAGGGGTTCTCGAAGCCCGTTCCCAGCCTCGGCGTCGTCCTTGGCTACGGTGTGGCGTTCTACCTCGTCTCGCTGACCCTGGAGGAGCTCCCCATCGGCGTCGTCTACGGGACGTGGGCCGCCCTGGGTATCGTCGGTGTCGCGGCCATCGGAACCGTCGTGTTCGACGAACCGGTCGACCCCGTCGGCGTCGTCGGAATCACGCTCATCGTCGCCGGCGTGTACTGCCTCAACGTCCTGTCCTCGATGGCCGCCCACTGACTCATAGGCGGCGGAACCCATCGCTTTCGCCGAGGAAGTCGATGCCCGGCACCCGCTCGGCGTGAGAACGACACCGACCGGCGACGCTACTCACACTCAGCTCCGCTCGAACTCCCGTTCCCGCTCGTCCCGAGTCGCGTCCTCGACGTCCTCCAGCGTCTCCGTCTCCAGCAGCCGCTCCAGTTTCCGCTCGAACTGCTCGTCGGTCAGCTTCCCCTCGGCGTACCGGCAGCGCAGACG
Source organism: Haloarcula sp. K1 (assembly GCF_001647155.1). Lineage (NCBI taxonomy): Archaea > Methanobacteriati > Methanobacteriota > Halobacteria > Halobacteriales > Haloarculaceae > Haloarcula > Haloarcula sp. K1. The sequence goes on along the minus strand of NZ_LRHL01000004.1, from coordinate 77,404 downwards.
CTCCAGCGGTGTTTCGTCGCCAGTATCGCTCGACGGTGCTGGGTCCGCTTCCTCGATATCTTCCACCTCCTCGTCCGCATCGCCGTACAGCAGTTCGGTCAGCGGAACGACCACGACGTAGCCGACGAGCAGCGCCACGAGCCACCACTCCTGCCCGGTGAGGAGAGCAACGAGCCAGAACCCGGTGACCGCCAGAGAGGCGAGTTCCGTCACGTTGTCTCTGGCTCGCTCCAGCGGGGACCGGTCGGTCATACTGCTTGCTTGTCACCACACCACAATGGATTGTTCGGTGCGCCCTACCGTATCGCACCCACGAGTGCCAGCACGGCGACGAGACAGACCACGAGACCAGCCACGGCGACCGACGGCTCGACAGCGACGGAACCCCGGGCGACGCCGGCCAGACCCAGCGTCGCCGCCGCGCCGACGCCGCCGACCGCGACGGTTCCGCCGGTGTGGACGAGTTCGGTGCGGCGCGTCGCGGCCCCGGTGCCGACCTCGTGTCCCAGCGTCGTCCCGAAGGAACCGGCATCCCAGACGACGACCGCACCGACCAGCCCCGCAAGCACCAGCCACGTCGAGGTGTCAAGCGTCGCGGCGAACGCGCTCGCACCGAACAGGCCGGCCGCGGCGAGCGTGACACCGGCCGTCCGCTCACGCAGATAATTCGTCGCCAGCGCCAGCCACAGCTGTCCAATTGCGCCGACGACGGTAAACAGCGCCACGACGGCCAGTGACAGCGTGACGGTCTCGGGGCCGTACACGTCCAGTATCGGAACGAAGAACTGTTCGACGGCCGCCGCGGCCGGCGTCGCCCGGAGCGCCGTTTCGATGGCATCGACTGCCGGCCCCGCGACCACCACCGCGGCGAGCGTGATGACGCCCCCGCCGACGTACGGTGCGAGAACGGTCCCGACGCGGTCGGCCGAACTCTGGACCGTCCGCCGGAGGAACCAGACAGCCACCGAGACGGCCGTCCCACTGAGGAACAGCCACCAGAGGAGGCCGCGGAGGCCCGGCGCGGCCGTGACTGTGACGAGCAGGTCGTACAGCCCGACAGGGAGTAGTTCGGCCATGGATTCCTGGCCGAGGCCCAGTTCGAACAGGCCGGCAACCGGAGCGACCAGCAAGGCGAGTCGGCCCGTCCACCGGAGCGTTCGCTCGGCGGCGGCGACGGCCCTGTCGATATCGGGTGCGTCGCTCGTTTCCGGGACGAGTTCGGCCAGCGGCAAGGCGTCGAGCCCGTGAGCCAGCGCCGCCGCGGCGAGGGCGAGCAACAGACTGAAAATGGCGATATGCGTTCGCCCCGGAACCGGGTCGAAAATCGGTCCCAGCACCCGAGTGAGGAGTTCGCCGGTCAGTTGCTGGACGCCCGGCGTCCCGGTGTTGGACTGCAGGAAGTCGACGGCCCCTCGCGTGAACAGCACGAGGGCAACAGCGAACGGAACGGCGGTCGTCCGCACGACGAGGCCGCCGTAGGCCCCAACCCGCTCAGTGTCGACGACGCCGCGGGTGGCCGCGGTCGCACCGAAGACGGCGGTCAGGCAGCCGAGGACGACGACCACCTGCGACAGCAGTGTAACGACCGCCGGGCGGACGCCAGTCTGCGAGGAGACGGGAAACAGTTCGGCACCGAGCGAGGCGACCGTGCCGCCGGTGGCGACCATGAGCCCGACGGCGACCGGCAGCGCGAGGGCGCTGGCCAGAACCGTCCCGACCGCCTGCCAGTGATCCCAGCCGCTCAGCCACAGCGACAGCGCCAGCAAGACGCCGGTGGCCACACCGACGAGCGCGGCCCGGTCGGCGGAAACGGTTCCCAGCAGTCCCGCGACCAGCAGCGCCGTCACGCCGACGACGGTCACGAGGCTGGTCCAGGGCATCCGGGTCGGGAGCGAGATTGTGTCGTCCATAGTTACACGCTGAACAGGTCCGCGAGCGAGGCACGGAGCGCCACGTCGATGGGGCTGTCGAGGTCCCAGTCGATGACGGTCGCGCCGGACAGTTCGGCCCGCTGGAGCCGAGCAGTGCGTTCGGTGCCGGCGACGGCCGCGCCGAGCGAGTCCCCGCGGGCCAGCGACGGACTCACGAGCGTCGTCGGATAGTCACGGACCGCGAGCGACGACACCAGCGAGACGGGCCAATCGTCGGCGGCCGGCGAAAACACGACTACCTGCGCGGTCGGCGGGAGCCGAGCGAGCACGGCGAGCAGGCCCGGGTCCTCGATGGTCCCGCCGTCGGCCGTCGTCACCTGCGCGTCGCCCCTGTGAGGCTGCTGTGGGGACTCGTCCTCGGACGCGCCAGCGTCACCGGCCGCGTCGGTGTCCGACTGTCGGGCCGCGGCGCGACCCACGCTATCGAATATCTGTCTCGCGTGGGCGGCCGCGTGGCCACCCGAGGCGTCGACCCACGCCAGTCCGTCGGGGCCGAGCCCGCCGGGGACGTCCTCGGGGGCCAGTCCGACGGCACAGACGCTCGCGACGACGCTGGTCCGGGAGAGGGCATCGAACAGGCGCTCGGCGGCGTAGGCCGACAGTTCGGCTCCGGTCGGGAAGCCAGGCTCCGGTGTCACGCGGGCCGGCGGCCGCGCGTCGACGACCAGCACCGTTCTGACGGCCTGTTCCTCCCGGTAGTCGATGGTCGTCAGCTCGTCGGTCTTTGCGTAGCGCCGCCAGTCGATGCGGTTGACCGGGTCCCCGGACTGGTAGCTTCGGGTCGAGTGGAACTCAAGGCCGCTCCCGCCAGTATCGGTGGGAAGCGTTCCCGCCCGTGGGAGCGTGGCGTCGGCCATCGGCACCTCTGAGACGGTGTTCGAGCACGTCAGCGACCCGTCGCCGGCCACGGGCAAGTCGACGGTCACTTCATCGCTGGCCGACAGCGTCCGTACCCGCACCGCGGCGGCGTCGAACGTGTAGGTCCCGCGCTTGGCCATCACCGCGTATGACAGCGTCACGCTCTCGTCGGGCCGCAGTGAGGTACAGAGCCGCGGCGACCCCTCGACGACAGCCAGTTCCTCGGGCACGCCGTCGATGACCCGCACGTCGGTCAGCGAACTGCTGCCCGTATTGGTCACAGTGAATTCGACCTCGACCGGTTCGCCGGGCGTCGGCTGGGCGTCGGAGACGGACCGTGCCGCCTGCAAGTCGGTTCCCGTCGGCATCCGCGACAACGCGCCGTAGGCGACGTAGATGAGGGGGATTGCGGTCGCCGCGAGCAACAGCGGCTCGGCTGTCAAAAGCGAGACGCTGACGAGAAACAGCGCGGCCGCGAGGCCGCCGCTCCAGCGCCGCACGCGGCGATGCATCGTCAGCGCCCACCCCCCGACACCCGCTCGATAGCGTCGACCGTCCGGCGGATGCGGCGGCGGCGCTCGCTCTCCGGGTCGAGCCACAGCCGGAGTCGGGCCAGCAGCGACTGCGGCTCTGTCGGGGAAAGGAGTGCCGCCGCGACGGCGTCGTCGGTCCACGTCCCTGCGCGTACTGCCTGGTGGGCGGACGCCTGCGAGACACTGCTGCCGACAGCGTAGGCCGTCGTCGCCGCCGCGGCGAGTCGCTCGGTGACCGTGTCCATCGCCTCGTCGTCGCCCGCAACCGCGTCGTCGATGGCCGCGTCGATGTCGGCGGCGAACAGCCGACTCTCCGTGGCCGTCACGTCTTCCGGCGGGCTGTCGATGGCCACGTCGAAGGCGGTCGGGGAGCCACCGCCGAGGAGCCCACCGAGCCAGCCGGCAAGGACCGCACAGAGCCCGACGGTCAGGCTCCCGGCGAGGAGGGCGGTCGTCGGGGCAACACTGCCGAACACGGCGACCAGGGACTCGCCGGCGGCCGTCGGCGCGAAAACGAGAGAGGCCGCGACCCCGGTCGCCAGCAGCCCCACAGTTCCGAAAACGACCGTTCGCAGGCGCATCAGGGCCGCCCCTCCGTCCCGTCGTCAGTGCCGTCGGTCGCACTGGACTGCTGTCCGGCGGCCGCCTCGATAGTCCGAATCGCGTCCTCGACGGCCGCGACGTGCTCCTGTGGGTCTCGCTGACCGTACTCGACCGCCCGGAACGCGTCCCGGACCGTCCGAACCGCGGCCGGCGGGAGGCCGTCCCGTTCGATGGCATGGGTCGCGATTTCGCCGGGTGTCCGCGTCCAGTACCGCCGGAGGGAAACGTGGGTCAGGAAGCGCGTCCACGCCTCGCGGATGGTGACGCGGGCGGCGGGCGTTCCGTTGTCCCCGTTTGATTCAGTCGTAGAGACAGCCGCCACCGCATCGCTGGCTGCGTCTTCGGCCGCTGCAAAGCGTTCAGAAATCCACGCTCGCAACGCGTCGAGCAGCGCCGCTGGCGACCGGTGGCCGGCGAGCAGGTCACGGAGCGCCGTGACAGTGAGTTCGAGTCGTGTTCGGAAACGGCCCAGTAAGTCATCGGCCATCACCGCGATGCCGACGAGCGCCCCGACGGCGAGTTCGCGTGCGGCCCGAACCCAGCCCCATACCGTCCCCGGCGTGACGTTTCTCCGACGAGCACCGATGACCGTCCCAGCGACGAGAACACCGAGAGCGAGCACGACGCCCGCGGCGTTGACGAGCAGGCCACCGACCGTCGTCGTGGCCGTCTGGCCGTACTTCGAAACGGAAATTTCGGCGCTGGCCGCAAACGGCATCCCGACCGTTGCCTGACCGGCCGCGCCGGTCCGTGCTGTCGGCTCCCCGCCGACGGCGACTGTCGCGTTCGTGACCGGGTCTCCGCCCATCGTCGCGTTCACCGTCTGGCCAGCGACGGGCAAGGCCAGCGGGAGCGACGGCGACGTTGCCACGGAGAGCTGTTCGAGCACGACGGTCGTGTTCCCGCTGACAGCGTCGCGCTCGACGGCAATCGAGGCGTTGCCCGGCTCGGTCGGGAGCGTGACCGTTGCCCGCCCCTGTCGGTCCGTCGTCGCCACCTGCTCGCCGTCGAGCAGCACGTCGCCGTCCCGCACCGGCACGCCGTCGACGGTCGCGGTGACGGTCACCTCGCCGCCGGTGACCTGTTGGCCGGTGATGCTCACCGACGCGTTCGTGTTCAGTTCGTAGCTCGCGTTCGTCGACTGCTGGGTCTGCGGGCCGGTCACAGCGAAAGCACGAGTGCTGTCACGCGGGACCGACGGAGCGATGAGTGGGTCCGCATCGCTGGCTACATCGACAGTAATCGTCAGTTCGGCTTCGTAGGGGACCGTCCCGGAAACGGTGCCGGCCGGCCCCGTCGTTCCGACCGGCTCACCGTTGAACGAGACCGTCGCGCCTTCGACCGGTGCGCCGTCGCGGGTTACCGTCGCGGCCACCGCCGCGCCCGGCGTCGCCGTCCGATTGAGTTCGACGATGAACTCACCGGACTGCGAGACCGTCTGTCCGTCGCCCGAGTCGCCAGTTCCGTCGCTGTCACCGGTCCCGTCTGCACCGGTCTCAGTGCCCTCAGTTTCGTCACCGCCAGACTCCTGTCCACCTCCGTCGGTCGGGGTCTCGGTCTGTGGCTCGCCCGCCGGCGTCCCGACGGCGAACTCCTCGTCGGGGCTTCCGGACTCCGCGGCGCTGTAGTCCTGACTGCTGTTTTGCATCGCCTGCTGTTCGGACGCAAGGCGCTCCTGTCCCGGCGTTGGGTCAAACTTCACCCAGCCGACGCCCTCGAAGTACACCTCGACCCACGCGTGGGCGTTCATCCCGCGAACAGTGTACTGGTTCTGGCCGGTCCGCTCGCCAGTCGAGTAGCCGACGACGTAGCGCGCCGGGATGTCCTGACTCCGCAGCATCACCACCATCGACGTGGCGAAATACTCGCAGTACCCCTTGTCCATCTGGAAGATGAACTCCGAGGCCACGTCGTCCTCGGGCGGCTGGCTGACGTTCAGCGAGTAGTTCTTGTTCGCCTCTAGCCACTGCTCGATGGTCGCCGCGGTCTGATAGGGCGAGTCGCTGTCTTCGGTCAGCCGGTCGGTGAACGGGCCCACCTGCGCCGAGGTTGACGCCGGCACGCTCGTGTAGCGTGATTCGATGTCCGCAGGGTAGTCGCGGCCACTCGTCCGCAGCACTTCCGGGTCGTCGGGCGGCGTGACGCTGGTCGCGCTGTAGGTCGTCCCGGCAGGCAGCGGTCGCTCGGAGGTGACCGCGCCGTACTCGGTAACCATTACGTCGTCGCGCGAGACGGATTTCGGCCGCCAGACGGTCGGCAGCGACGTGGCGGGCTTGGCCAGTCGCACCTCGTAGTCGACTGTCGTGTCGGACATCCCGTCGACCGCCATCGGCCCCTCGTAGGCCTGCAGTTCCGCACGCCCGTCCCACCCCGTGCCGGTGTAGGTTTCGTACGCGCCGGTCCGCCAGTACGCCGGTTCCGAACTCGTGACGGTGAAATGTGGCTCCGTGTCCTGTGACTGGTACGGGCTGTCGCCGCTGTCGCCACTATCGAGCGAGCCGCCAACGCTGGTCTGGCTTCCCGGGTTCAGCGCACCGAGTTGCCCGCCGCTGCCGCCGGTCGAGGTGCCCCCTGCTGACCCGAAGGGGTTCTCCTGCGGGAGCGGAATAAGAGACTCCATCGGGCTCTGTGTCCCACCGGGTGCCAGAATCGGGAGCGTCGCCGTCGCCAACACCACGGCAACGACACACACGGCAGTGAGGAGGACACGGAGGTAGTCCCGGTCTGCCGATACATCGTCGAACGGCGAGTCGTCGGAGCCCACGTCGGATTGTCGTACTGTCCCGTCGCTGTCGGCATAAATCTGCTGTCAGCGGCGGGGACGGTGAGGCCTGGCGTCGCGTTCCGGTGATTGGAAACCCGTGTCGCCACCAACCGCACTCCCGGAGATTTGCCAGCTATGTAGGACTGACAGTTCAGGTATGGACGAGTACGTACGGGTCAGACTGCTATTATAAGCGGTTATTGCGAGCGGCCGGGCAGCCATACTTGAATGACTGTTGACACAAATGGAGCTAGTACTGGGTCGCGACAGTCGGACTGGGGCGCGTCACGACGGTCCGTTCTGTCGAGTATCGGTGCCGTAGCGGGCATCGGACTGTTCAGCGGAACCGGGCAGGCACAGACGGGCGCTGGACTATCGGGGACAGGGGCAGTGTACGTCGTCACGACGGGAGCCGGCCAGTCGAACGGGAACGGCAACGGTACGGAGTATCTGGTGCTTGACGGCAGCGGCAGCGTCGCGTTCTCGACCGGCGGTACTGCCGATGAGGCGTTCCAGTATGCATTCGACAACGTGCCGGACAGCGGCGGGGCCGTTATCGCGAGCGCCGATACTTTCCGATTTGGCGAGCCGGCGACGATGGGCGACAACACCACACTGACCGGACAGCAGGGAACCCGGTTCGTTGCGTCACAGACGGGAACGGGCGAGGACCCCGCACCGTCCGAGTCCCAGTCGAACCCGCTGCCGGCCGGCCACGACCTCGTTCGCGTGCGCGGTGACAACGTCGCCGTCACCGACATCGAGTTCGACGCCAACGGGACACAGCTGAACAACCAAGCCATTCAGGCCGATCAGTGCGACGGCGTCTACATCGCTCGCAACCGCACAGTGAACGGTTTCCAGATGGCGCTGTCGTTCACGCGGTGTACCGGCGTGATGGTCGGGCACAACGAGGTCGTCAATCCGAACTGGTACGGTATCACCAGCCGGGCCGCACCGACCGGCAGCGACCGCGACCTCCGGCAGTCCAGCGATGTGGTCATCGCCGGGAACCGCGTCGTCGGCGTGAAGTTCAATAACATCGCGCCGTATAACGTCGCGAACTTCGCCGTCATCGGTAACGTCACCGTCGACGGCGGCCACAGCCTCATCGCCTGCTCGCCGGCCCAGCGCGGAACCATTGTCGGGAACGTCTGTCAGGACCTGACGGAGTTCGCACCCGACCCTGGCGGCGAGGCGGGCATCGAAATCGAGTACAAGCAGACCCACCTCCGGGACGAGGTAGCCGGGACCCCCAAAGCCCGGTCGTCCGACATCACTATTTCGGGTAATCAGGTCGACAACTGTCCGGTTGGCATCCTTGCGCGAACGGTCCCAGCGGATGCGGACAACACCGACGCACGGAGTGCAGAGCGACCGTACAGTTTCACCATCACGGGCAACACGGTCAGCAACGCCTCAGCGGCCGGCATCCGACTCCGGTCGGGCAACGCGGGCGTGGTCGCGACGAATACGGTCCGGAACGCCGGGACTGCGGTCGACATCGACGAGGAGTTCACCGCGGACATTGAGCAAGGGCTGAACGTGACCCGGTGACGGCGGTCTGGAGCGTTGTAAGATATAAACCGCCGGCCCGCAAACGACACAGCAATGACCGACGACGAGGAGACGGTCCAGTGCTGGCTGGTCGAACGCTCCAGTTTCGGCGACGAGCGGATGGTGACGCTCATCTACGCGCCCCCAGAGGGCGACCGCCACCTGACCAAGCAGCTCTCGCCGAACCTGCTCAGACGGAAACGGATTACGGCAGCGACGGATGTCGAGGTCGACAAGCTCGAACCCGTAACCGACGAGGAGACGCGGGAGCGCTACGCCACGGAGGCCCAGCGGATGGCCGAGCGCCACGACCCCGACGCTGAGGTATAACCGACCCTGAGACGGTGTGTAGCCGCGTTCTGACTTTCTTGCGTGATAACTGGAACACGAAAGACTATACAGGCGGCCGTCACAAACCGGCCGTATGGCAGCGATAGAACTGGATGGCGTCACCAAGCAGTTCGGGAGTCTCACCGCGCTGCAAGGGGTCGACCTCACCGTCGAGGAGGGCGAAATCTTCGGCTTCCTCGGCCCGAACGGGGCCGGGAAGTCGACGACGATCAACATCCTCCTGGATTTCGTCCGCGCGACCGACGGGTCGGCGACGGTGCTCGGCCACGACATCCACGAAGAACCGAAGCGAATCCGTGCCCGCACTGGAGTCCTCCCCGAAGGCTACGACGTGTACGACCGGCTCACCGGTCGCCAGCACCTCTCCTTTGTCATCGAATCGAAAGACGCCGACGCCGATGCCGACGAACTGGCCGAACGGGTCGGCATCGCCGACGCCATCGACCGCAAGGCCGGCGGCTACTCCAAGGGGATGCAACAGCGGCTTGTGCTCGCAATGGCCATCGTCGGCGAGCCCGACCTCCTCATCCTCGACGAGCCGACGACTGGGCTCGACCCGAACGGCGCACGGCTGATGCGTGAGATCATCCGCGAGGAGAACGAGCGCGGCGCGACTGTCTTCTTCTCCAGTCACATCCTCGGCCAGGTCGAGGCCGTCTGTGACACGGTCGGTATCCTCCAGAACGGCCGCCTCATCGCGAAAGACAGCGTCGCCGGGCTGCGCGAGGCCGCCGCCGGGGACACCGTCCTCCGCGTGACGCTGGCCGACGGCGATGGCACTGACGACGTGATTGCAGCAATCGAGGGAATCGATGCGGTGTCGGGGGTGACCGCGGACGGAAATACGCTCTCAGTCACCTGCGACGGCGACGCGAAGATGGCGGTCCTCAACGCCGTCGAGAAGAACGGCCACGAGGTCGCCAACTTCGACACTGAGGAGGCATCACTCGACGAAGTGTTCGCCGCATACACCGAGACAGAACAGAGTCAGCAGGAGGTGGACGCATGAGTCCCGAGCAGAACCCCGTCAAGCGCTTCATAAGCGACGTCGATACGAGCATCAAGAACTCAGAATTCGCCGATTGGTACCCAATCGTGAAAAAAGAGTTCGCAGACATGATTCGCACGCGGGCAGTACTCGTATTAGCCATAATTTTCCTTACAGGTCTCGTACTGTTCCCGATTATTGCCCTCTACAGCCCATTAGGGAGTAACGCTAAAGCAGCCTCTGGAGTGCTTAATCTGGTAGTTACGTCTCCCCGAGTTCTCTCTGTTATCATCCCAATTGCCGCTATTGGGTTTACTTACACTGCGATTTCAGGAGAACGCGAACGCGGTTCGTTAAAGATCCTCATGTCGCTCCCATATACTCGTAAAGATGTAATTATAGGGAAGTTGATTGGGAGGTACCTTTCAATTGCGACGACGCTGGTAGTCATATTTGTGTTGCAGATACTCGTTTTCCTTCCAGAGGCTGGCAGTGATATTGCATTGGGGTTCTATAGTAAGCTCTACGGATTAACCCTAGTGCTGGCCCTGACATTCATCGGTTTCTCTCTCGGTGCCTCAGCCGCGACCGCAACCGCAAAACGGTCGCTTATGGTAGCAGCGGGAATCTTCTTATATCTCTTTGCGCTCTGGGGAAGGGCTGCAAGGGGTACTGGAAGCCTTCTTCAAGAGCATGCAAATGTTGCATCCGCGACTAGCATAAAAATCGAGCTATTTCTGAAACTTCTCAACCCGACGAGAGCGTATCAGGTGTTAGTTCAGTCAACTACCAACTCCGAGGCCACAGTTGCACAAGTGCGTGCACAAATGGTAAGCGGCGGAATCCTTTCAGCAGGAAGGGAGCAACAAGCATTCAATATCCTTGAAGGGGCTGTCCCGTGGTATCTTTCTGATCCGTTTGCATTCGTTATACTCTTAGCCTGGTGTATTGTCCCGCTCGCTATTGGCTACCAGCTATTCAATGGGGCTGATTTATAGTACGTTCTGCTGTTCCAACAGCTCTTCAAACGCTCGCTCGCTCAGCGTTTCCACGTCGTGTTCTTCCGCGTCATCGCGTTTTCGCTGGCCGGGATTGTCGCCAAGCACCAGATAGTCCGTGTTGCCGGAGACACTGCTCGTCGCTGACCCGCCGTTGCGCTCGATTAGGTCCTGTGCGTCGCTGCGGGTGTAGCCGTCGAGCGAGCCGGTGAAGACGAACGTCTGGCCCGACAGTGCATCACCGCCCGTTTCTTCGGCGGCCTGCGGGTCGACGTGGTCGAGCAGACGGTCGATGACGGCGCGGTTCCCCTCGCCCTCGAAGAACTCTACGATTGAGCGCGTGACGGTCGAACCTACGTCGGGCACGGCCTCGAAGGCGTCGGTGTTGCCCTCGTCGGCAGCATCCAGTATCGCCTCGAACGTGCCGAACTCCTGGGCGAGGTTTCGTGCGGTGACGGTGCCCACTTCGGGGATACCCAGCGCGACGAGGAAGTTCGCAAGCGGCGGCTCGCGGGCGTCGTCCATCCCTTCGACGAGGTTCCGGGCGCTGGTCTCGCCCCAGCCCTCCAGGTCAGTGAGGTCCTCGACGGTGAGTTCGTACAGGTCCGCGGGGTCCGAGACGAGGTCGGCGTCCAGCAGTTGCTGGACGGCCTTCTCGCCCAGGCCCTCGATGTCCAGCGCGTCGCGGCTGGCGTAATGTTCGACGCTGCGCTCGCGCTGGGCGGGGCAGGTGAGGCCGCCGGTGCAGAACGCCATCGGGCCATCGCGCTCGACCGGGCTGTCACAGGCTGGGCAGGTGTCCGGGAACTCGAAGTGGCCGTCGCCGTCGTCGTCGAGCACTTCGACGACGTCCGGGATGACGTCGCCGGCCCGCTTGATGCGGACACGGTCGCCCACGTCGACGCCGAGGTCGGCGATGAGCGAGGGGTTGTGCAGCGAGGCGCGGGAGACGGTGACGCCGCCGACCTCGACGGGGTCCATCAGCGCGACGGGGGTGAGCCGGCCGGTCCGGCCGACCTGCACGACGATGTCCCGCACCGTCGTCTCCTCCTTGCGGGCCGGGAACTTGTAGGCGAAGGCCCACCGCGGGGCGCGCGAGGTCGAGCCGAGTTCGTCGCAGGCGTCCATGTCGTCGACTTTGATGACGACGCCGTCGATCTCGTAATCGAGGTCGTCGCGGGCCTGCTGCTGGTCGGTCCGGTAGTCGATGGCGGCGTCGATGTCGTCGACGACAGCGGTCCGCTGGCACACCCGGAGGCCCCACTCGGGGAACCGCTCGTGTATCTCGCTGTGGCTCTCGAAGCTGACCGAAGCGTCAAGGACGCCGAAGAAGAACACCGACAGCGGGCGTTCTGCGGTCACCGCCGGGTCGAGCTGGCGGAGCGTCCCGGCGGCGGCGTTGCGGGGGTTCGCGAAGGGGTCCTCGCCGCGCTCGACGCGCTCGCGGTTGAACGCCGTGAAGGCGTCCCGCGGGATGTACACCTCGCCGCGGACGGCCAGGAAGTCGGGGTAGTCACCGCGGAGCCGCTGGGGGACACTGGAGATGGTCCGGACGTTCTCGGTCACGTCCTCGCCGATCTCGCCGTCGCCGCGGGTCGCAGCGCGCTGATAGACGCCGTCCTCGTAGACGATCTCGATAGAGAGGCCGTCGAACTTCGGCTCGCAGAAGTACTGAACGGCGTCGGTTCCCAGCCCGTCGCGAACCCGCTCGTCGAACTCCCGTACGTCCGCTTCCTCGCCGCCCTGGTCGATAGAGCCCATCCGGGCGACGTGTTCGACGTCGGGGAGTTCGTCCAGTGGCTCGCCACCGACGCGCTGGGTCGGACTGCCGTCGGTGTCGAGGTCGAACGCCGATTCGAGTCGCTGGAGCCGGGCAAACAGCGCGTCGTAGGCCCGGTCGCCGATGACCGGGTCGTTCTCGACGTAGTACCGGTAATCGTGGTAGCGGAGCGCCTCGCGCAACTGGTCGGCTTGCTCGCGGGCCGTCGCTTCGTCGAGAGTCGTTGTGTCCTCGAACTCGGTCGGGGGTCCCTCGACATAAGGGTTGTCCGCGAGATCAGCGTCGTCGGCTACAGCCATTACAGTCTGTTCTGGGTGCCGACCACTAAGCAACTCCGTCTGGGATTGCAGAGTGTTATACCAACAACAGCGGCCCTCGTCAACCAGCGCGCTGAGCGCCAGCCGACTCCGATGCTACGTCGGCAAAGCCGGTCCGGTCGACCGCGATAGCATCGACGTTGGCAAACAGGAACCCGGCGAAGCCGACGCGGATCAGGAGCCCCATGTACTCGCTGATGACGGTCAACACGAACGGGTCGAACACGTCCGCAACCGCAAGCAACGAGTAGGCGATGAGCATCCCGATGAGGAACAACAGGAGGTTCCGGGACTTCCAGTGCAGGAGCCGCTGGTCGTCGGGCAGGTCGGCCGCACGACGCCAGACTGGGCCGAGTAACAGGTACGCAAGCAGGAGCTGGCCGATAACGAGGACGCCAAAGCCGACGAGTCCGATAGCGCCGCCGACGATCGTCCCGCCGTTGAAAGCGATGACCTGTACCGCCGGGATGGCGGCGGCGACAGCCAACGTTCGGCGGGACGCCCCGGCTATCGCGACCGTGAGCGTCCACAGCACCGTGTACGCGACGAAGTCGTCGACGATGTTCGGGACAGTGAGCTGGGACCCGGGCACTGACAGGACGCCGGCCGCCGTCAGCGCGGTCGTCACGGCCGAAATCCCGACGACGGCCACCACCGGGTAGCAGTAGTGTCGGTGGGACGACGGAATGCGCCTGAGCCACCCAGAGAGCACGACGGCCGCGACGGCCAGCAGGACCGCGGCGATCTCGTAGACGGCCGACCCGCTAATCATCGTCGCCCCCGACGCGCTGTTGTCCGGCGGTCGGTGTCGCCCCGTCCGTTCCACCGTGACCGACTGCCCGCGTCTCGAACGCATCGAGTCGATCGATGAGTTCTCGGGTCCGTGTCGAGAGGTCCTCTGCCCGCTGCCGGACGGCACTCATCGTTTCGGCGGTTTCCTGGGCCGTATCGGCCAGGTCGTGGGACTGTTCGGCGACGTCGCTGGCGACCTCGCCGACGGTGTCGATAGTCGCAGCCAGTTCCTCGGTCGCGCTGGCACCGTCGTCGGTCGCCCGTGAGATCTCGGCCATCGCAGCGTCGACATCGTCGACAGTGTCAGTCAACCGCTCGACGGCGTCACCGACCTGATTGACCGTGGTAACGCCCGCGTCGATGCGCTCTCTGGTGTGGTCCATCTCGTCGGCCACCTCGTCGACTTCCCCGCGAGCCCCCTCAACGATACTCTCGATCTCGTCGATCGCCGCCTGGGTTTCCTCCGCGAGCGTCTTGACTTCCTCGGCGACGACAGCGAACCCGTCACCGCCGTCACCGGCGTGTGAGGCCTCGATGTTGGCGTTCAGTGCGAGCATATTCGTCTGCTCGGCGATATCATCTATCAGCCCGGTCGTGGCCGCGACGTCGTCCATGCGGTCATCCAAGTCAGTCACCAACTCGTCGAGGTGGGTCACAGCGGTTTCGATTCCTTCGATGGCCTCAATGGCCTCTGCCGTCCGGTCTGTCCCGGTCGCGCCTACGTTCGCGGCTTCCCCGGCCTGTCGAGCGACTTCGTCAGTCGTCGAGGCGACTTCTTCGACGGTCGCGGACAGGTCGTTCGTCTCTTCGATGGCCGTTTCGAGCTGGGTTGCCTGTGCTTCGATATCGCCGGCCAGTTCCCGGATATCGACGGCAAGAGACTGATTGAGTTCCTCGACCTCTGTCGCGTCGGCAGCGACGGCCGTGCTTGCTTCCTCAACATCAGTTGCGAACTGCCGGATATCGACGACAGTTTCCGAGAGGCCGTCGGCCATCTCCTCGTAGGCGACCGAGATCCGTTCGACGGCATCGACACCGGTGTCTGTGTCGAGACTTCGGGTGAAATCGCCGTCAGCCGCGGCCGTCATTGCGTCACCGATGTCCGTCGCATGATCAAGGAGCGTTTCGTTGAACTCCTCGGCCTCCTGTCGCGCCGCCTGTGCGTCTTGCTTGGCCTGTTCGGCCTCCTTACGTGCGGTTTCGGACTCGTCGAACGCGTCGCTGAGAGAGCGGCGCATACTGTCAAAAGCCGATGCGAGGCGACCGAACTCGTCCGCGCGGTCGACGTCCGGACTAGTCTCAAGGTCGCCGTCCTCGATAGCTGTCGCGGCGTCGGTCAGGCGCCGGAGTTCGACCGCCGCGTTCCCGGCCAGAACAATCGCGAGCAGTCCGAGATTGAGCGTTACCACGAACAGCGTCCCAGAAATGGCCGCGAGTCCAGCCCCCTGATTTGCCGCGTGCGCGGCAAACACAGCCCCGAACGCGAGCGTGACTGCGAGCGTCACACCGATTGCGACCCCGATTCGTCGGCTGTAGTGGGTCACAACCCTCGCTCGCACGTTCGTCCCAGTCATACGTACGAATTTCTGACCTCCTGACTTATGCCTACCTTTTCGAATTCAAACACTGATAATTGGGGTGTCGAGGCCTAAAAACGGTTTTTTTATAGATATTCGGAACTGGGAGTTTCGATCCTGCACAAGCACAATCGCTATGAGGGGAAAGCAGGAGAGGAAGAGCAAAAACTCTGCAAATCGAAAGTTATCGGCCAATACTTGCGCTTGGTGCCTTGATAACGAGTTCCCCGTCGCTTCGGACAGTGACCGAGTGACCGGCATATTCAAACGAGATACTGACAGGCGTCGAGCGGTTCGAGGAGGCGACGAGTGAGTCGAGCGCTTCGGGGTCGACAGTCTCGTACAGCGGTGCGAAGTCAGTTTGTCCCCGGCCGGTCATGGCGGAGATGTACTCAGTCACTGCCGCGCTCGGTCGCGTCTCGCTCCAGTCGAACTGTTTTCTGGTCACGTTCATCGGTGTTGAGGAGTCGCTGTCCCTACTCCGCCTGTTGCTTTTACTCATATGGTTTGTCTATCTACATCAAAGTAGTCGGCAGTAATATAGTCTTCCCAGCATTATCAAACTGTGAAAACGCCAAGTGGTAGAAGCGAACCGCCCCAGATCGGTCTATAGCCTCGGCCTCCGTCGGTTATTGCTCAATTTACAGATCGGCGACGTCCTCGATTGCGGCGGTTAGTTCTTTGATACTCTCGACGGTGTGTTCGCCCATGTGCCCGATGCGGAAACTCTCCTCGCTGATGTCGCCGTAGCCGCTGGAGAACACCATGTCGTATTCTTCGGAGACGGCCTCGACCGTCTCGGCGACGCTGATGTCCTGCGTGTTCTCGATGCAGGTCACCGTCTGGGACTCGTAGCCCTCCTCGGGGTAGAGGTCGAAGTGTTCGCGCGCCCACTCGCGCGTGTACTCGGCCATCTCCTGATGGCGCTGGTCGCGGGCGTCGTGGCTCTCATCAAGCATGTGTTTCATCTGCTTGCGGTACGCGAGCATGAGCGGAATCGCCGGCGTGGAGTGGGTCTGGCCCTTCCGGTCGTAGTAGTCCAGACAGCGCTGGAAGCCGCCGTACCACGACGCCGAGTCTTTCTCCAGTTCCCGCTCGTAGGCCGCGTCGCTGACGGCACAGACCGCGAGCCCCGGCGGCATGGCGAAGGCCTTCTGCGTGGACGTGAAGATGGCGTCGATGCCGTGTGCCTCGATGTCGATCTGGTCGCCGCCGAGGCAGGAAATCGCGTCGACGATGAAGTAGGTGTCCGGGTACTCCGCGACCACGTCGCCGATCTCCTCGATAGGGTTCCGGACGCCGGTCGAGGTCTCGTTCATCACGGCCCCGACGGCGTCGTAGTCACCGGATTCGAGCGCGTCACGGATGTCGCCGGGCTTGACCGCCGTGCCCCAGTCGTACTCGATGCGGTCGACGTCCTTGCCGAGGCGCTCTGCGACGTTGGCCTGGCGCTCGCTGAACGCGCCGGAGGTCGGCACGAGCATGCTGTCCTCAACCAGGTTGAGCGTCGTCGACTCCCAGAACTCCGTGCCCGACGCCGTGAGCACGATGACGTCGTTGTCGGTGCCGAGGAACTCCTTCGTGTCCTCGACGATGGTGGTGTAGAGGTCCGTCATCCGGTCCATCCGGTGGCCGAACATCGGTTCGGCCATCGCCTCGATAACGTCCTCGCGCACCTCGGTCGGCCCCGGAAGATACAGCGTCTTGTCCTGATAGTCGTCTTTGTATTCGCGTTTTTCGGTCACAGAACCACCTGTAGTAGATGACCACTCGAATCCGGGAGGCATGGTAGTTTTGATACCGGGCGAAGCGAACCGGCGTGCGGCCTGAGAAGAGCGGACCGCTCACGAGGAAAAGACACAGATGGCGGTTGTACCTTCCACGAAGTATTTATCAGTTGAATAACCACATTCGTCCATGGGCCGCCACACCCCGCTCACGGATGCCCAGCGAGCGGCCGTCGCGGATAGAGCGGTCAAGCAAGTCGCCGACACGCTGGTCGAGATGCACGCCAACTCGGGTTCGGGTCACCGCAGACCGCTCAGCGACGACGATACCAGCGGACGCCGTACATGACCAGACCGGCGTAAATTGCCGGGCCGAACAGAACTGTGGCACTGGTCGCTACCGCTCCGCTGAACAGATATCCGAGGAACACGTCGAGAAACACCAGCAGGAAGGGAGCGAGTGCGAGTGCCTTCCCGCCGGTTCTGAGCGCCGCGTCGAACGTCGACTGTGTCGCGGCAATTGCCCCGACACCGGCGACGACGAGGAGATACAGCGCGGCACCCGGAGGCGAGACGAGTGGGAGGGTAAACAGCGCGATACCGGCGAGTACGACACCGACGAGTGTCGGCCCGTTGTCGCTCTGTGCGAGTGCGTTCTGGATACCGTCGACGTCGCCGGCGTTAAGGGCCGCTTCGAGGTCCGACGTGGTTTGACTGCCGCCAGCGTCGAGGACCGTTGTCCCGGTTCCGGCATCGACCGGGCTCTCGAAGTCCCGGCCGCAGTGCATACACCACGTCGCGGTCGCACTGACTTTCTCCGAGCAGTGAGGGCAGCGGGGATCGGCGGTCATACTGTCATGTTCGAGGGCGCACAGTTAGCGGTTACGGGGGGAGAATATACAGGTGTCCGCGGTAAACGGGGTGTATGGATTGGGTCGCACGGGCCGAGAGCCTCCTGTACGATGGCGAGGTGATCGAAGCGGACGTCAGGCTGGACCGTGGCGGGGTCGTCGTGACGAGTCACCGCATCCTCGTGTTCACGCCCGACCGCGAGGGGTCGAACTACCGGCAGGTCGACCGCCCCAACGTCGAGGGCGTCGACGTCACCACCAGCGGCGACTGGTCGTTCCTCGAACTCGGCGTGAAGGCGCTGGTCGTCGGTGTCGTGCTTGTGGCCGCCGGGATGACCGTGAGCCTCGACAGCCTCGTGGGCAACGTCTCGCTGGACAGCGGCGGTGCCGCGAGCGCCGTCGGTATCGGGGGCATGCTTGGAATGCTCCAGACGATGCTGACGCTGATGGCGCAACTGGACGACCTGATGCGACTGTTCGGCGGTCTCGCACTGGCCTTTGCCGCCGTCGTCCTCGGTGTCTACCTCTGGAGCCGCGACCGACTGCTCGTCGTGCGCGTCGCCGGCGACGACGATATCGAGCTGACTGCACCGGACGACGAGAGCGTCGTCGACCGGATCGAAGCTGCCATCGTTCCGGAGGCTCCGCCTGCCGATGCCGGCAGTGCGGCCCAGTCGGCGCCAGACGACCCGCTCCCGTGACGTTCAACCCCGCCGAGCGCCAACCCCGTGCTAATGGACGCCGACGAGGTTCGAGAGCGCGCGGGGTCGTTGCCACGGGAGCCCGGCGTGTACCTGTTCGAACAGGGCCGGGACGACAAACGCCGGGTCCTCTACGTCGGGAAGGCTGTCGACCTGCGAGACCGCGTGCGCTCGTACGCCGACCCGCGGAGCGAGCGCATCGCCAAGATGGTCGAGCGAGCCGAAACCATCGACTTCGCCGTCACCGACACCGAGACGCAGGCGCTGCTCCTCGAAGCGAACCTCATCAAGCGCCACCGGCCGCCGTACAACGTCCGGCTGAAAGACGACAAGTCCTACCCGCTGGTCCAGTTGACCGACCATGCCGTCCCCCGAATCGAGGTGACCCGTGACCCCGCAGACGGCGCAACCGTCTACGGGCCGTTCACCGACAAGGGGCGGGTCGAGACGGTGGTGAAGGCACTGCGGGAGACGTACGGGCTCCGGGGGTGTTCCGACCACAAGTACAGCAACCGGGACCGGCCCTGTCTCGACTACGAGATGAGCATCTGTACCGCACCCTGCACCGGCGAAATCAGCGAGGGCGAGTACGCCGAGGACGTCGAAGCCGTCACGCGGTACTTCGAGGGTGAAACCGGTGTTCTGGCGGACCCGTTGCGCCGCGAGATGGAGGCCGCTGCACAGAACCAAGAGTTCGAACGCGCCGCAAACCTCCGGGACAAGCTCGGGGCCGTCGAGGCGCTCCACGGCGAGGGCGACACTGCCGTCAGCGACTCTGGGGGGTATCAGACAACAGACGTGCTTGGGGCTGCCATCGAGGGCGAGCGCGCCATCGTCGCCCGGCTCCACGCCGAAGGCGGCAAGCTCGTCGAACGGGACCGGCATACACTCGAAGCACCGGATGGCGAAGGGACTGCCGGCGTGTACCGGGCGTTCATCCCGCAGTACTACGCCGAGCGAGAGCTCCCCGACCGGATTCTCTGTGCCGAAGCCCCTGCCGACCCGGACATCGAAGCGTGGCTTGAGAGCGAGGGCGTCACGCTCGGCGTGCCCGGGGCCGGTCGGGAGGCGACGTTGGTCGACCTCGCGCTGAAGAATGCCCGCCAGCGCGGTGGGACCGACGACGAGAGCGGCCGTCTAGCCGACGCACTGGGTATCGACCGTCCGGGCCGTATCGAGGGCTTCGACGTGAGCCACGCACAGGGTCGGTCAGCCGTCGGTTCGAACGTCACCTTCGTCGACGAGACGCCCGAGAAGAGCGACTACCGGCGGAAAAAGCTCACCGAACAGAACGACGACTACGCGAACATGCGCGAACTCCTCCGCTGGCGGGCCGCGCGCGCCGTCGAAGGACGGGACGACCGGCCGGACCCGGACCTGCTACTCATCGATGGCGGCGACGGCCAGCTCGGGGCGGCCCGCGACGCCCTCGCCGAGACCGGCTGGGACGTGCCGGCCATCGCACTGGCGAAAGACGAGGAACTAGTTATCACGCCCGACCGCGTGCACGACTGGGACGACGACGCCCCGCAGCTCCACCTGCTCCAGCGGATTCGCGACGAGGCCCACCGATTCGCCGTGCAGTACCACCAGACGCTCCGGGACGAGGTGTCGACGACGCTCGACGACGTGCCCGGCATCGGCCCCGAGACGCGGAAGCGGTTGCTCCGGCGCTTTGGCAGTGTGGACAACGTCAGGACAGCCTCTGATGAAGAACTGACGGCTATCGACGGTATCGGCGAGCAAACCGCGGAGACGATTCGGTCCCGGCTGCAGTGATTTTGTATAGCGTTTAGTGGTTTATCGAGCCATAGCGCTCAGATTCACTAATCTGTCGAGAAGAGGCTAAAGAAGGCCGCTATATGGCTATTCCAGCGTCTTAATGCCGTTATATCGAAACGACCGAGTTCCGGAGCGTCCCGACACCCTCGTAGGTTATCTCGATTGTGTCACCGGGCGCGACCGTCCCCGGGTTGGCCGGACTGCCGAACGCAACAACGTCGCCCGGACGGAGCGTGAACCGCTCGGAAAGGTACGCGACCACCTCGTGGGGACCGAACAGCATCTCGCTGGTGTTGGCAGACTGCCGGCGCTCGTCGTTGATATCGGTGTACATGTCGATACCGGTGGGGTCGACATCAGTCTCGATCCATGGCCCCAGGGGCCCGGACCCGTCGAAGGCCTTGCGTGCGGTTCGGCCCTGCTGGTCCAGCGCGTCGACGTCGTTCAGGATCGTGTATCCCGCGACTGCGTCCGGAACATCAGCTGGGTCGATATCGTGGCACCGCTCGCCGATGACCGCGGCAAGCTCACCGGCGTAGGTCAACTCGTCAGTAAACGGCGGGTAGGAGATGTCCTGCTCGTGGGCGAGCAGTGACGTCGGCGGCTTGATGAAGAAGTCAGGCTCCTCGGGCCGGTCGTAATCCATCTGGTCGTTGGTCGCGGCGTAGTTCCGACCGACGCAGTACAGCGCGGTCGGTTCACACGGCGGGAGCAGTCGTCCATCGCGACCGACCACGTACTGGCCGTCGTCAGCGTGGACGACGCCATCGACGTATTCGCCGGTGAGCGGTCCATCCTCGGTCAGAAGTCGTGCGGTTCGCATACTGAGTGGTCCGTGTGGCGGTGAAAAAGGCGTGTCGGCTACAGTGTGCGCTGCTTCGTATCTATCACCGGCAGCAAGGCCTGAAACGCTGATTTGTCGCCGGTCCGGCGAAGTAGGTATTCCGTTTTTGGAGCCGAAGTAAATTTGATATCGCTATATCAAATCCTCGATGGCCGCGAAACTGGCATCGCAGTATTCGAAGGACGGAACAGTGGTGACGCCACCGAAGCGATTTTTTCGCACAGCGGCGTACCGACGAACATGGCTGTGACCCGACGGCTCCTCATGGCCGTCGTCGGAGTGTTGTCGTTGCTGGTCTATCTCTCGGCGGCATACGTGGGGTACGCGCTGCTTCTACCAGTGTGGGACAGCCGTCCGTCGCCGCTGATAGCCGCCCTTGTCGTTATCGTGACGGCAATTGTTTTCGGCATCGTGAACTACTGGGCTGCTACGGCGCGGCTCAAGCGGTCTCTCGACGCAGTCGAACTCTCGCGGGCGCGTGTGCCGGAGGTCTACCGCCGCCTCGACACGCTCGTCGATCAGATGGACGTCGAGACGCCGACGTTGCTACTGGCGGAGCTGCCGATCCCGAACGCGTTCGCCATCGGCGGCGGCGCTGGGGTCATCGTCGTCGACCGGCGGCTGTTCCAACTGTTATCCGTGACGGAGTTCGAGGCGCTGCTGGCACACGAACTCGCACACTTAGAGACCCGCGACGCGCTCGTTCAGACTGTCGCGTACAGCCTCGTCCAGACGTTTGTCGGGCTCGCTGGCCTCGTGGTGTTCCCCACCGTGGTGCTAACCGGCGGTATCGCCCGTTCGCTCGCGTTGCTTCGCGGCGACCCGTCGTCGTGGTCGCGTTCCTGGCTCGGGCGGGCACAGCAGTACGCGCTACAGGTCGTTGCTGGTCTCGGGTTCGCGGTAACGCTGCTGATACTCGGCTACTCCAGGCGTCGAGAGTTGGCAGCCGACGACCGCGCGATCGAGATAACGGGGAATCCCGTTGGACTCGCCCGAGCCCTCACGAAAATCGAGCAGGCGTCGAAGCCGGAGACCGGTCTCCTGCGACAGTTATACGTTCACAGCGAAGCGGACAGCGAGCTTTCACGTCTCCTATCGACGCACCCGCCGATAGACGAACGGATACAGCGGCTACAGGAGATCGCAGCACGGTAGTTCCGCGAGGGTGAGTGAGTCGTCAGGCAGCCGTCGGTAGCTGCGTCGTTCAGCGACGGTCGGTAGCGCCGTAGTATATGCAAACGATTACTTATAGAGATGGACAAACCCATTCAACAAACATATAGGAGATATATGACTAAGAATCGGTATTCTTCGTGGTAGATACCGGTCGAAACACGTCGGTTTTGGCGGGCGTGTCTGACCAACGACAGTCTCGTTTGAGGCGTGAGAGGGATACGAACATTGTACACCAATCTCGTCGAGGTGAGTGAGCAGCCGGATGTGTCGCGTCTGAGGCTGACACGGGGAGAGTCTCTATATGCACATTGAGAGCAACATAGCGGTCCTAGAAACCGCTATGTTCGGCAAGACCCTTACATCCGCATATGCAAGCCAGCATCCCGCAGCGAGCGACCGAGGGGGCAAAGAGCCACACATACGGATGCCCGCTGTGTAACTGTGGTGCGGACAGCGAAGACGACATTTACTGCCATCTGCTGGTCTCACACCGGAAGAGCGCACTTGTTGACGCCCTTCTCGAAAGAGTGGACAGCGACGAGTTGGCCCGGGTTTAATTTCGGTACGGGCGTCAGTATCATCTGGTAGTACTAAATAGTTAATTCTGGAGAGAGTAGTACAGTATTTGTGTTCACACTTGTCCACTTGTTACCCATATTCTGAAATCTGAGGGTAACACCGGCACCGTTCGTGTGGTAGATTCGACCCGGTTCAAGAGCCTTTGGGCGTACTACAGCGCATTGGCTGATATTTTTTCGTCGGTGCTGTTTATCGCTATAAATTAAATACCGCTATATCAAATGTCGGGAGAGCGACTCGGGCGGCGGCCAGTCCAGCAACTACCAGCAGCGGATCAATAACATACATACACATGTTATACTATGAGATGGATTTATATACTAGGAGGAGGCGCAGCAGCGATCAGTCGTAGCGACACGGCAACAGAATGCGAATAGCTCAGGGAGACCGGTACGGACCGACGAATAGTAATTTCCAAGCAACGCAGATACCGCAACGCGGCCACGCTGACGTTGTGACAGATCTGGCAACACACAGATCGTATTGTCGTGCTGTTTGACAGCGGTAGCTATTTTAGTGCCTTCAATTGCGGTTCCGCTGTGAGTCGGGCATCGCGAATTCGAGGTTGGACCGGCGACGCTGGGTACACTGGCTACGGTGCCTGTTATCCAGCATTCCCCCGTGACCCACCGGTCGTTCCATACCGTCGAACGACGCGGCACAGCGAAGGATGGGAAACGCGTAAGTATTGGGAATGAGATGAATCAAGCGTATGACGCAGACGTATGAGAACTATATCGGCGGTGAGTGGACCGGGAGCGGAGAGACACAGGATGTCACGAACCCGGCAGACGAGACTGACGTCGTCAGCACGGTTCCGGTGGCCTCGGCGGCGGACGCCGACGAAGCGGTCGCGGCCGCGGCGGAAGCAACAGACGAATGGGGCGGAATGCCTGGCCCGGAGCGCGGCGCGCTCCTGCGTGAGACCGGTGAAATCCTGAAGTCCAGGAAAGACGAGCTTGCGGAGACGCTGACCCGCGAAGAGGGGAAACCGCTCGGCGAAGCCGAGGGCGAGGTACAGCGTGCGATTGATATCTTCTATTACTACGCGGAGAAGGCCCGCGACTTCGGCGGCACTGTCAAACAGCCAAGCGGTGGCCGTGCCGGCCTGCAGACGAAGAAGGAGCCGATGGGCGTCGCGGCGCTTATCACGCCGTGGAACTACCCCATCGCGATTCCGGCCTGGAAGATCGCCCCGGCGCTTGCGGTCGGCAACACCGTCGTCATCAAGCCCGCGATGCAGGCCCCGACCGTCGGCGCGATGATCGTCGAGGCGCTGGACGAGGCCGGGATTCCGGACGGCGCTATCAATCTCGTCTGTGGCCCCGGTAGCGAGGTCGGCGAGCGACTGACCACCCACGAGGATGTCGACGTAGTGTCGTTCACCGGCAGCGCGGCCGTCGGCGAGCACGTCTACGAACAGGCGACGAGCAACGGGAAGCGCGCGCAGGCAGAGATGGGCGGGAAGAACCCGACCGTTGTCATGCCGAGCGCCGACGTGGACAAAGCAGCTGATATCGTCGGAGCGGGGGCCTTCGGCGGCACGGGCCAGGCCTGTACGGCCACGTCCCGGGCCATCGTCCACGAGGACGTGTACGACGAGTTCCTCGACGCCGTCGTCGACTATGCAGAGTCGCTCGAGATCGGAAACGGCCTCGACCGGGCCGGCATGGGTCCCCACGTCAGTGAGGATGAGCTCGCGGGGAGCCTGGAGTACATCGACATCGCACAGTCGGAGGGAGCAACCCTCGAAACGGGCGGCGAAGAGCTCGCTGGTGGCGAGTACGACGCCGGGAACTTCATCTCGCCGGCCGTCTTCTCCGACGTCGAACCTGACATGCGCATCGCACAGGAAGAGGTGTTCGGGCCGGTGCTCGCCGTGATTCCTGTCTCCGACTTCGACGAAGGTGTCGAGGTCGCCAACGACATCGACTACGGGCTCTCGGCCAGCATCGTGACCGACCGAATCGAGGAGGAAAACGAGTTCATCGAGCGCTCCGAGTCTGGTGTGGTCAAGGTCAACGAGAAGACGACCGGACTGGAACTGCACGTTCCCTTCGGCGGCCTCAAGCGCTCCTCGACGAACACCTACCGCGAGCAGGGCGACGCCGGGCTGGAGTTCTTCAGCTACATCAAGACGGTGTACCGCAACAGCTAATCGAGGCGGCCACCGTCGCTGACGGTGGAGTGTAGTTTCTGTTACAATAAAGTTATATAGTATTATTCTTAATATCCTGTTGCTCTTGTCCACCGCAAGAGCGAGCGTACAAAGTCATGGTCGTAGCCCAACCGGCCGACGATGGTGGAACGGTCCCAGCATCGACACTGTCTGTCCCGTACAGACGTTCCACTCTCGTTATTAGCGCCCCGGCATCCGAAGCAAGTTTCACTACCGCGAAGTGCCACTAGCCGGCCCGGTCAGAATACGGCGAGAAACGGGACCGGTATCCGATTGGGCGCAGCGCCGTTCTGTCGTTGGCAGTCATTGTAGACACCCCGTGTGAACACAGCGAGCGGGGCGGAGCTTCGAAGCGGCCCCCTTGTCAAACGAACCGTGGCGCTCCACCCTCGACAGTCCGTTCAGTATTATGGAATGTTCCCGTAACGGTTGTACTGTCGTTATTCTCGATACGGAAACCGGAGAGCGTAGACGAAGACAGTCCACAGACGGCCCGTGAAACAGTATTTTCCGCCCGGATTATCGACGGGTCGCTGTAGAATATATGCGGGTGAGACTGTCATATCGTTCCATAATACCAAACATCTATGTCATCTGCTGGGACTAGTTTACTCAACAGACGAACTACCATTCGCTACTCTGGAACAGCGGGAGCTGACACGGGCGTGCCAACACAAAAGATAATATCCAGCCAGTCGATGGCAGTGGCATGAACGTTGACGCGCTCACGGGAGGATTCGACCGTCGAGACTGGCAGGAACAGACAGAGACCAACGATCCAGTACGGTTCGCGATGATCGGCGTCGGCTGGTGGACCACCGAACAGGCGATGCCCGCCGTCGACGCGGGGGACCTCTGTGAAACGACTGTGCTGGTCAGCAGTGACCGCGAGAAGGCGGCCGATGTGGCCGCTGATTCGGAGACAGTCGAACACGCGATCACCTACGAGGAGTTCCACGACGGGGCTGCGAGCGACGCGTACGACGCCGTCTACATTGTCACCCCGAACGCGCTCCACCTCCCCTACGTCGAGACGGCGGCAGAACTGGGGAAGGCAATCCTCTGTGAGAAGCCGATGGAGGCCACCATCGAGCGTGCCGAGCGAATGGTCGAGGTCTGTGACGAACACGACGCGACGCTGATGATCGCCTACCGGATGCACACCGAGCCAGCCGTCCGGCGGGCGAAAGACCTCATCGACGAAGGGTACATCGGCGAACCGCTGTTCGTCCACGGGAATATGACCGAGCCCATCCTCGAACTCGTCCCCGACCCCGACCAGTGGCGGCTGGACGGGGAGCTTTCCGGCGGCTGTGCCGTGATGGATATCGGCCTCTATCCGCTGAACACGAGCCGATTCCTGCTGGATGCCGACCCCGTGGCCGTCCGGGGGACTGTCGCATCGGTACAGGAAGAGTTCGCCGACGTGCCAGACGAACACGGCGCGTTCCAGTTAGATTTCCCCGGCCACATGTACGCGATGTGTACAGCCAGCCAGAACGCCCATCTCGACAGTCACATCTCCGTACTCGGAACCGAGGGCAAGGTCCGCGTCGAACCGGCCTTCTATCCCTGGGACGACCGCGCGCTCCAGCTTTCTCACGAGGGAACGACGGTCGACATCGACTTCGAACAGATCGATCAGATGGAAGAAGAGTTCGAGTACTTCGCCCACTGTCTGCTGACCGACACTGAGCCCTACGCCGACGGTGAACACGGCCTCGTCGACATCAACACGATCAAGGCAATCTACGAGGCCTCCGAGACGGAGTCGACAGTCACACTCGACTGAATGCGGTACGAGATTTTTTGACCCGGCCAGGCGTAGTTCGGCGCATGGTTCAGTCAACGTGGGACGACTGGTTCGTCCACGACGAGATAGAGGCGACAGACCCCGGCGATGGCGTCGTAATCTGGTATCTCGGCTGTAACGGCTTCGTACTCCGGTCGCAGTCGACGACGCTGTACATCGACCCCTACTTCGGGACTGGCGATCCGCCGAACCTCATCCGCATGATTCCGGTACCGATGGACCCCGCCGACGCGACCCAGTGTGATGCCACGCTCGTCACACATGAACACATCGACCACATGCACCCGCCGTCGTACGGCCCGCTGGTCGAGGACCTCGGAGCGGACCTGTATGCGCCGTCGGCATCGTACGACTCTCCGGACTACGACGGTGAGATGCGGGTGCCCGACGAGCAGCGCAACGAAATCACCGTCGGCGACGAGTTCGCTGTCGGCGATTTCACCGTTCACGTTACTGGCACCAACGACCCCGACGCCATCGAACCGGTGGGGTACGTCATCGAGCACGACGCCGGGACGTTCTTCCACGCCGGCGATAGCCGGCCTGCCGAGGCGTTTGCCGACGTCGGCGAACAGTTCGACATCGACGTGGGCGCGCTGGCGTTTGGCACCGTCGGCTCTATCTACGAGCCCGAGCCGGACTGCGGTGTCAGAACGAAGTGGTACATGGACGAAAACGAGATTATCGAGGCCGCAAATCAGCTCCAGCTATCCCGGTTGCTCCCCTCACATCACGATATGTGGCAGGGCGAAGCCGGCGACCCGAAGGTGCTCCACGAGCACGCGGTGTCGTTCGACTACCCCCGAGTC
Organism: Haloarcula sp. K1; assembly: GCF_001647155.1. Classification (NCBI taxonomy): domain Archaea; kingdom Methanobacteriati; phylum Methanobacteriota; class Halobacteria; order Halobacteriales; family Haloarculaceae; genus Haloarcula; species Haloarcula sp. K1. The sequence continues at coordinate 49,894 of NZ_LRHL01000004.1, read as the reverse complement.
ATCGAGCCGCTGTACATCGGCTGTTCGGTTCGGCTGGGTGAGGCCGGTATTCGCCGTATTGACGCGCTGGACTGAGTGAGACCGTGGTTCCGGTCGCTGCTGTGCCGGCCGCTCAAACAGAGACGGCGTATCTGTCGCGGGGTAGCTTTAATATCCCCACCACAGTATGTCCGGCAAATGTCGCCAACGATAACGAGGATCGAAAGCCGAGAGTTCGAGTACCCCCTTAATGACGTCGGGACCGACAAGCACGGCTTCAATCTGGTCTATGCGCCGGGCGAGACAACCACGCGGAAACTGTTCGGCGTACAGATTCACACTGACGAGGGAATCACGGGCGAGTACGTCGGCGGGAACTCGCCGGCAGCCGCCCAGTACAACATCATCGCGAAGTACCTCATCGGCAAGGACCCGCTGAAACGCGAGAAGCACTGGTCCGAATGCAAGCGCGCGCTCCGGAAGTACGACCGGATGGGCATCGGCCCAATCGACATCGCGCTGTGGGACTTCGCCGGCAAGTACTACGACGCACCGATTCACGAACTGCTGGGGACCTACCGCGAGCGGATTCCCACCTACGCGTCGACGTACCACGGCGACGACGCGGGCGGGCTGGACTCGCCCGAGGCCTTCGCCGACTTCGCCGAGGAGTGCCGCGACGAGGGCTTCGGCGGCTTCAAGATTCACGGCTGGGGCGGCGGCGACGACGCCCGAAGTCTCGACCGCGAAGTCGAGGCAGTCCACGCCGTCGGCGAAGCGGTTGGCGACGAGATGGACCTGATGCACGACCCCGCCTGCGAACTGGAGACGTTCGCCGACGCGCTGGAACTGGGCCGGGCGCTCGATGAACAGGGCTTCTTCTGGTACGAGGACCCGTTCCGCGACGGCGGTATCTCACAGCACGCCCACAAGAAGCTGGCACAGAAACTCGACACGCCGATCCTCCAGACTGAACACATCCGCGGACTGGAGATCAAATCCGACTTCGCCGCCAGCGAGGCAACCGACTTCCTCCGAGCCGACCCCGAGTACGATGCAGGCATCACCGGCGCGATCAAGGTGGCTCGCATGGCCGAAGCGTACGGCCTCGACGTGGAGTTCCACGCGCCCGGCCCCGCCCAGCGTCACTGCATCGCCGCCTGCCGGAACTCGAACTACTACGAGATGGCGCTGGTCCACCCGGACTGCCAGAACACCCAGCCGCCAGTGTACGAGGGCGGCTACTCCGACCTGATGGACGCCGTCGACGACGACGGGACAGTCGGTGTCCCCGACGGCCCCGGCCTGGGCGTGGAGTACGACTGGGACTACATCGAGGACAACACCACCGGGAGCGTCCACATCTACGAATAGCGCCGCAAGCAGCCGTCACAGACCAAGGGTATGAGTCATTCCGCCGCGTACGCTCTGATGCCAGTTTCGAGAACCTCGCGGTAGCGGTCCACGTCGATGTCGACAGCGACACGATTGTTGGGGTCGTTGTCGGTCGTGCCGTGCTCGTCACAGATGACGGCCCCGTGGCAGGGACCGCCAGTCGTGTCTACCTCAATGTGGTACTCCTCGAAGGTGAGTACCGATTCGTCGATGAGATCGGCGACGACGGCGGCGTCGTGGATAGCCGGTGCGTCGGCCAGCGGGTAGGTCCCGGAGTCGGGTCGGTAGTCGAGCCACTCGGCGATGGTTCCGCGGACGCCGTCGGCCGTGCGGAACTCCTCGATGAACTCGGGGGAGACGGTGGCGCGGTTGGTCACGTCCAGGCCGACCATCCGCGTGTTGGCGTCCTGCAGGACGCGGCTGGCCGCCGCGGGGTCGTTGTGGAAGTTGGCCTCGGCCATCGGCGTCACGTTCCCGGTCGTCATCGCCGCCCCACCCATGAGATAGATGTCCTCGACGAGGTCGGGTAACCGGGGCTCCTTGGCCAGTGCGATCGCCAGATTCGGAAGCGGACCGACGGCTGCGATCGTCAGTTCGTCCCCGTACTCGTGGGCGGCTTCGACGATTGCGTCGGCCCCGTGGATGTCCCGCGTGTCGCCGTCGGCGTCGGGGATGTCGCCGTGGAGCCCGTTCTCGCCGTGAATCCACTCGGCGGTCGTGAGATCGTCGACGAGCGGACGCCCACAGCCCCGGGACACCGGAACGTCATAGCCACCGAGGCCCAGTATCGCGTGGGCGTTTCGCGTCGTGTTCTCGATAGTCGTGTTCCCGCAGACAGTCGAGAGACCGACAACGTCGATTGCATCGTGACCGAGCGCCATCGCCAGCATGACCGCGTCGTCGCAGCCAGGGTCCGTATCAAAGAAGACTTTGCGTGACATACCTCCGAAGTTCCGCCCATCGGGTCTTAAAAGCTGGTACGTACCGGTTGTGACACGGACACCGCCGGAGACAGACCTGTGGGCGATCTGTCGGGCCGTCGTCGCTACCACAATCCGTGTGTCGGAATGTGTGGCCGACAGACCAGGTGTGTCCGCCAAAGCCGTCTTATACTGCCCAAGCGGTGCGATACTGGGGGACAGCTGAGGGTTCATCCATCCCCGAAGTCCGGGCCACAGCTCAGGGGGAAAGTCGATCATTCGTTACGGAGAACAGTCAGTATCCGGCAACAGTGCGTCTATCATAAATTTTAACTATATAGTCACAATACCGTACAGGAAGTGATGGATAGAAATCACATACGGCCAGTACTACTCAGCGTACTACTCGTTTTGTCGGTTGTCAGCACCGGCTTCCTCGGAAGCGCCGCTGCTGCACCGAGCGAACAAAACGAGCTAGCAACGGCGAACAGTCAGACAGCAACACAGACGGCTTCGGCTGGTGGGGCGACCTGTCAGCTCGACGGGAGCTGTCCGGTTCCTGATGATTCCGTCGATCTCAACAACAGCGGTGCCGGCGTCGACGTGTTGATCGACGGGAGTCATCAGGGCTCGACGTTCACGAAGTTCGCAAACCGACTCAGCGAACGCGGGTACGACGTCGACACGAAACGGTCGACGACCGGCGGGCTGACCTCGTGGAACAGTTCGGCCGCGAACGGGCTGTCGGACTACGACGTGGTCATCATTCCCGTCCCCCAGACGGCCTATAGCGAGGCCGAGCAGGATGCAATCGACGAGTACGTCAGAAACGGCGGCAGCCTGTTCGTCGTCGGGGACTGGACCTCACCACTACAGGGCCACGCCGGCAAGCTCAACGACATCACCGACCCGTACGGCCTCCACTTCAACGGCGAGAGCGACAAGTGGCTCCGGAACGTTCAAGATCCGACCAACAAGACCGTCGAGGACTACGAGTGGCGGGTCATCCTGCACAACACGGGCCGCCATCCGATAATGAACAACGTCGACACCGTAGAGTACGACGGGGTCAGTCTCAACGTCACCGACACGGAAAACGGGACGCAGGCCCCGCTGCTGTACGGTGACAGCGATACCTACGAGTACACCTACTCCACGACAGAGAAAGAGTACCCCCGCGGCGAGCGCATCGTCGGTGCGGCCGCGACGTGGGACATCGGTGACAACGGCCGCGTCGTCGCCTTCGGCAGCCAGAAGTCGCTCACGACGTATCTCACCGACGAGTGGCAGGCCGAACACCAGCAGACCGATACGCGGCCGTTCCTCTTCCGAACGGTGAAGTGGCTGGCCTCGTCGGGCCACGTCGAGCGACCGGACAGGCCGGTCGCCGTCACCGGCGAGCAAATCAAGGGCGGCGAGACGCCGGCGAACGAGACCATCGTCCTGAAAAACAGCGAAGTCGCCGCCGCTATCGGCACTGAAACTAACGGTCCTTTCGGCACGTTGCCGGGCGGTATCTACGACGCCAACGCGTACGGGCTGACGACCGACCAGATCGGCGTCGCCGAGTTCGCGTTCAACAACTTCGGAACGTGGCCGAACTACGAGTCCTTCGAGCGCCAGAACGCAACCGGTCCGAACGACGCAGCAGTCGTCACCGCGACCGGCCACGTCAGTACGAACCCGAACGTTTCAGTCACGACGACGTACACGCTGCCGGCCAATTCCAGCCACATCTGGATCAACACCACGATGGAGAACGGCGGCGACCAGCGCCTTCCGGTCAATGATTCCGAGCGTCTCCAGAGCGGGGCAGCACTGAGTTCCGAGGGACAGTCGACCTGGCTCCCCGGTTCGGGGAGAATCGAGGAGACGCGCTCGCCGCCAGTGAGTGCCGACACACTCGACCAGCCCTGGGCCGCGCTCACTGGTGACCGCGTGAGCTACGGCGTCTGGGGCGGGAACGACTCCTTTACCTCGTACACGGGTTCCACGACCTGGATTGACCCGTGGCTCGAACACCGTCTCGACCCCGGCGAAACGCGGTCAGCGGAGTTCGCTCTCTTCGTCGGCGAGGACGGTTCAAGTAGCGCGACCAGCGAGTACTACAACAAGCAGCAGGGAACCGAGACAGGGACGGTGACCGGCAGCATCGAGAGTACGGACAACGAGTCCGTCTCACAGGCCACAGTCACCGCCTCGAAGGGCGACCGCGCGTTCACCTACACCGTCGGGTCGGAGACCGGAACGTACGAACTCGAACTCCCCGCCGGTGAGTACACGCTGACGGCCGATGCCAGCGGATTTGCGGCATCAGAGCCGAAGTCCGTCACCGTCAGCGGCGGCGAGACGGCCACCGCCGACTTCGACTCGCTGGAGGGGCCGGCCCCCGTCAACGTCACCGCAACGATAGACGACGAGGGCGAGGTCAGTCCCGCCGATGCCCGGATTACGGTGCTCGACGGCGGCACCGCGGTCCAGACCGTCTACACCCGGACGACGCCGGCCGGCACGGCCTCGTTCCAGCTCCCGCCCGGCAACTACACGCTGGTGTTCAACCACGGGACCGGCTACATCGCCGAACCAGTCGAGAAGAACATCTCGGTGACGCCCGGCGAGAAAGTCAGCGTCAACGCGACGTTCACCGAGGAGCTGGACCCCAGCGAGCGCAACTGGGTCGGCATCGATCCCCACGCCCACAGCAGCGTCAGCTTCGACGGCAAGACGCCCATCGACAACTTCGTCGCCATCCAGAAATCGGCGGGCGTCGACGCGGTGTTCATTTCCGACCACAACGCCATCGGCGGCTGGGGCTCGATGGAGTCACAGGCCGCAGAGCGCGACATCATGTTCATCCGGAGCGAAGAGATAACCACCGGTGACCTCGGGCACTTCAACCCCTACCCGATGCACGGCGAGGAGATGGTCGACTCCGACGGGACCCTCGTGGAGTTCATCGAGGAGTCCCGGAACCGACACAACGCAACGGTGTTCCAGATCAACCATCCGGGTGACCGCTTTGTCAGCCTCGACAGTGCGCCCGGCCAACACGAGGAGTACCTTCCGATGGTCGACGCCATCGAGGCGTACAACGGTCCGTACGGCGAATCCGACGCTGCCAGCGTTCAGGGGCTGTTCACCCTCTGGAACGAGGGCTACGAGATCACGGCGACCGGTGTCAGCGACGACCACTGTTCGCAGTGCTTCCCGGCGAAATACGGCACCGCCCGCACGCGGGCATACGTTGAGGGACCCGTCACGCCTGAGAAGTGGGCCCAGTCCGTGAAAGACGGACATACGTACGCGACGTACGGTCCCGCCGTCGAGTTCACCGTCGACGACAGGATGCCTGGCGAGACCGTGAACACGACCGCCGGGTCGTCCGTAGAGGCGTCCGCAACGGTCCGGAACCTCGACGAACTGGCCTACGCCGAGGTCATCCGGAACGGCACGACGGTCTCGAACGTCACGCTCGACGGGACGAACGACACCATGAGCACTGACGTGGACATCGACGGGAACGCCTGGGTCGCCTTCCGCGTCGTCGACGAGGACGGCGACCGAGCGCTGACCAGCCCGGTCTGGATTTCGACCGACCAGCAGGCCGAATCCGGGACTGACGGCAACGGCGAATCCGGCGGCACTACGGGGACTGCGACGCCGGCGGACACCGAGGGCGAGTCAGCGGCAACAGCAGCGGATGACACTGCAACCGCGGAGTCGGAGACGACCGCCGCGTCCGGACCCGGGTTCACCGCCGTCGTCACACTGTTCGCGCTCATCGGCGCGGCGCTGCTCGCAACACGACGGAGGACCTGATCCATGCGGGACACCAGCCAGCGACGGAGTCGGCGTGGGTTCCTCGGAACCCTCGCGCTGGCTGCGGCGACCAGCGCAGGCTGTAGCAGCCTCGGCGGGACGCAGAACAGCCAGTCGGACGACATCGGGGCCGGCGGCTCGACGCCAACGCCCGCGCAGGGAGACGATGGGCCACATCACGACGAGGCGCACGGCCACACGCACACAGACGGCAGTCACGACCATGGCGAGGGACACAGCCACGGCAACGAACACGCAGGTAGCGACGACGAAGCCGACGGTACTGCCGACACCGAACTGGCCGCGTTCGAGTCCAACCTGCGGAAGTGGTTCGTCGACATCGACTCGCTCGCCGTCGAAGACAGCCGCGTCAGGCTGACGTACGTCACGAAGAGCACGCGCGGCCACGAACTCGCGGCCGGCATCGAGACGGTCGTCGTCTCGTTCATCCAGGCGTACACGGACGACTGGGGGGTCGAGGGCCTCGACGCGGAGGTGATCGAGCCGTCCGGCGACGTGATGGGCTACTGGCGAACCGAATCGCGGTGGGTCGAACCGGTCGTCGAGGGCCACGAGACGCGGACCGCGCTCCTCGAACGGACGCTCGACACGTACCACGGCCGCCTCACTCGCGATCACGATCACGGGGAGGCTGGAACCGACCACGGCGAGAACGAAAGCACTCACCAGCACCACAACGGAACCGAGCACGCGGACCACTGACGGCGGCAGTGTCGTCACTGCCGTCACTGTCGTTCTGGTAGCGAGAAGCTAGGACGCTCAGGTCCGAAAAGCGCTCTATCGTCGTCAGACCTTCAGCAACGACAGCAGGCTGACGCCGACGTCGAAGTACTCGATGAGGCGATAACCGACGAGGATTCCGAGGATACCCATGACACCGGCGAGATTCGGTGGGGCCGGAATGGGAACGTCAAGCAGTCCGAACACGACGCCGGTTGCGACGCCAGTCATCGTCGCGACGATAACGAGTGAGAGATTCATCGGTCGGTCACCGCTGTCCCACAGCGAGGAGCCACGCAGTCGCGTGTCGGAACGGCCCGAGAGCGACCAGTGGGTGTGTTTGATGTGTGTGTCATTGGTGCCGTAGAGAACGGGTTCGAGCGATAAGTATGCTCCTCATCGAGCCAGCAGTGGTGAGTAGTAGCACACACCAAGCCCAGACAGTGTTGCAAGGCCGAGAAGGACGCTCGGATATCTGAATTAGCGTCTTTTGTGTTTTTATCTCCAGATATCCACAGTATCTCAGGCTGATATGGCCGCATATACGATAGATAATAATAGAAGTCGGCTAGATAGAGAGAAGATGTGTATTCTGTAACCATACAGTGCATAGACAGAATAGAATAAGCAATAGACACAGATTGAGCGGCGCTGGTAGACCGAACACTGGCGACGACAACCAGAATAGCCTCCGGGAGGCTGGCGTTTATAAGCGAGCCACGGGAAGTGATGACGATGCAAGCCGTTCAGTTCGACAGTCACGGCGATCGTGATGTGCTCGAGTATGGCGAGTTTCCCGACCCCGAACCGGGCCGCGACGAGGTCGTCATCGACGTGAAGGCGGCCGCACTGAACCACCTCGACATCTGGACCCGTCGCGGGCTCCCCGGCATCGACCTCGATATGCCACACATCCCGGGGAGTGACGCCGCCGGGGTCGTCGACGAGGTGGGCGACGGCGTTTCGCGGTTCGAGCCGGGCGACCGCGTCGCCGTCCTCGCCGGCAAGAGCGGCGGTGGCGACGAGTTCACGCGGAAGGGCGACCCGACGCTCGCGCCTGATTTCCACATCATCGGCGAGCACGTCCGGGGTGTCCACAGCGAGTACGCCGCCGTGCCAGCGGAGAATCTCACGCCAGTCCCGGAGGGCGTCGACTGGGAGACGGCCGCCGCGTCGCCACTGGTGTTCCAGACCGCCTGGCGTATGCTGCGCGACCGCGGCGACCTGAAGGCCGGCGAGTCCGTTCTCGTGCTCGGGGCGTCCGGTGGCGTGGGCCACGCGGCCGTCCAGATCGCCGACCACGCCGGCGCTGAGGTGTTCGCCACTGCCAGCAGCCAGGAAAAGCTCGACTACGCCGAGGAGTTGGGGGCGGACCACACCATCAACTACGAGGAGGCGGACTTCGCGAGCGAGATTCGGGACCTGACCGACGGCCGGGGCGTCGACATGGTCGTCGATCACATCGGCGCACAGACCTGGCAGGACTCGCTCAAGAGCCTCGTCAAGGGCGGCCGGGTCGTCACCTGCGGCGCGACCACCGGCGGCAACCCGGAGACGGACATCAACCGCATCTTCTGGAACCAGTTGCAGGTCATCGGCTCGACGATGGCCACCCCGGGGCAGGCCGACGAAGTGCTTGATCTGGTCTGGCAAGGAGAGATGGAGCCGCGAGTCCGCGAGACGCTGCCGATGAGCGAGATCGCTCGGGCACACGAGATAATCGAGGACCGCGAAGGCTTCGGGAAGGTCGTCGTCGTTCCCGACAGCGAACTGTAGGGCCGCCCCCACATTTTTCTCGTTACTCCGCCCCGAAGCGGGCCGTTGCAAAGTCCTCGAAGGGAGCAGAGTACTGCATCAGCATCGTCCCGAGAATACTCATCACGAGCACGTAGGCGACAGTAAAGGAGTAGACGGCGTTGGCTAGCTCGGACGACAGCGACGTGCCTGCGCCGGTCAGTGCGACGGCAGCGATGATCAGAGAGAACTCGCCGCGAGTGACCATGCCGAGGCCGACGCGTATCGACCGACGGGGGTCGAGGTCGTACGCGCGGCCGCCCAGATAGCCCGACAGGATTTTCGTCGGCGTGGTGACGACGACAGCGGCGGCGACCAGCCCCGCGACGCTTGCGAACAATCGGGGGTCGGTCTCGACGCCGATCCAGAAGAAAAACACCGCCGCAAACGTGTCGCGGACAGGCTCCAACAGGTTCTCCAGTTTATGTGTGTGGGTGGTCGAGGCGAAGGCCATCCCGACGAAAAAGGCAGCGACAGCTTCGCTGACGCCGATATCGAGGGCGATGCCGGAGACGAGAACCGTGATGCCGACGGCTCGTATCACTGTGAACTCATTCGAGTTCGTCTGCAGGGCCCGCTCGAACCACGGCGTCCCGTAACGGGCCAGCAGCAGGAGCGCGACGATGAACGAGAGCGCGACGCCGACGGAGGTCACGGCGGCCCCCACGTCGGACCCGCCGGCGACGAGAGCGGCGGCTATCGTGAGATACACTGCGATGACCAGGTCCTCGAACACGAGCGTCCCGAGCAACGGGTCGGCCTCGTCGTTGGCGATCCAGCCGAGGTCGATGAGCGACTTCGTGATGATGGCCGACGAGGAGATGTAGACGATGCCGGCGACCAGAAAGGCCGCGAGCGGGTCGCGAAACAGCGCGAACCCGAGCAGGAGACCGGCACCGAAGTTGATGGCGAGGTCGATGGTCCCCGCTCTGGTGATGCGCTCCCAGCGGTCCAGCAGCCGGTCGAGATTGAACTCAAGCCCGAGGAAAAACAGCAGGAAGACGATACCGAGCTCCGCGCCGAGTTCGATGAACTCGGAGGACTCGACGACGGGGAGGCCGTAGCCGGCGACGGAGAATTGCCCCGCAACCGACGGCGACAGCACCATCCCGATGATGATGTAGAACGGAATCACCGACTTGTTCAGCCACACGGCGACGAGGGTAGCGACCGCGACGGCGGCGAACAACACACCGATACCGAGCAGGTCAGCCACGGCGGTAGCCTCCCAACGAGCCGGCTACAGACATCTGTCTACAGCTCTCCGCCAAGGAGCTGCTCGAACCGCTCACAGTTGTCGCGTTCGCCGATGACGACGATTGTGTCACCGGCCTCGATTTCGGCGGTGGACGCGGGGGCGGCGATGACGTCGTCGTCGCGCTGTATCGCGACGACAGTGACGCCAGTCCGCTGACCGACATCAGCGCCGGCCAGCGTCTCACCGACCAGCGGTGAGTCGTCCTCGACTGCGTACCACTCGAGCAGCGTGCCCTCCGACAGCATCGTCTCGACGTGATTGGATTCGACCGGCTGGAAGTACGCGCCTTCGAGTATCGTGCCGACTATCCGAGCCATCCGGTCAGAGAGTTCGAGCAACTTCACAGAGTCGGCGTCCTCGCTCTCTCTCAGATACAGTTCGCGAGTGCCCGTGTTGTGGGTCACGACGACCAGTTGTTGGCCACCGCCGATGTCCACCTCGTGTTTCTTTCCCACGCCGGGCAGGTCACTCTCGGTCACGTCCATAGCCCGAGATTGCGGTCCAGCATCCATAAGACCCGGTGCCCGCTGCGCTGCACAGACGGTCGTCGATAGCCGGTACGACGGGGGACCCAAAGGTATTAGTGGGTTCCTGCCAACGTTCAGGCAAGCCAACTTTCGCTAAAACAAGCTGAGTTGTTTTAGCGTTAGGAGCTACCAATGCCACACGACACACTCCTGCTCATCGGTCGGGACACGTCACGCGCTACGCCCTACGAGACACACGCTCGCCGTCTGCGCGAGCGCGGGGTAGCCACCGACGTGAGGGTGCTGACCTACGACCACGAACCCCGTCGGGAGTTACGCGACGAACTGGTAGCCATCGATGCGGACCGGGTGTTTGCGCTCCCGATGACCGTCGCTCACGACCACACGACAGTCACGGACGTTCCGGCGGCGCTCGAGGAGGTCGACGCCGAGACGCATTACTGCGAACCGGTTGGGCGAAGCCCACTGCTGACCGAAGCGCTCCGTGATCGTGCCGCCGCTGCGGTACCGGAAGCTGCCGATTCGTCCGTCGCACTCGTTGCCTTCGGCTCCAGCGGCAAGCCGTATCAGCGGCAGGTGACGGAGTACCACGCCGAGCGCCTGCGCGAGCGGTCGGCCTTCGGCGAGGTCGAACCGTGCTATCTGCTGCAAAACCCCGCCGTCGAATGTGTCAGGTACAACCTCACCCACGACCACGCCGTCGCCGTGCCGCTCTTTCTCGCGCCGACCGACGCAACTGAGACGCAGATTCCCGCCAAGCTCGACCTCGACAGAGGCGGGCTCGCCTACACTGACACGCTGGGCGACCATCCGCTCGTCACCGAGGCCGTCGCAACCGCCGTCGAGACGGCACGGACGATGGCCGACACGCGCACGCCACAGACGTTCGAGGCGACGCTGGCCGCCACAAACCGGCCGATGGCGACCGACGGCGAGGGCGATTAGGGCTGTCGCGGCGGCAGTGCCGAGCTCCCGTCGACGAGAGGAAGCGATTTGTACCCACGGTACATTCTGGCACGTAGATGGTTCGCCGACGAGTAGCGCAGACGCGGGAACAGGTCAAAGAGAAGCTGGTGACCGCGCTGATAGAGGACCACTCTCCGCGAGAGGTCGCGATGAGCTTCAGCGTCGGTGTGTTCCTCACCGCGCTACCGACGCTTGGCACTGGGTTCATCGCCTTTTTCGTCCTCGCGTACCTGTTCAGACAGCTCAGCAAGGTCGCGCTGTTTGCCTCGGTGCTGATACTCAATCCGCCAGTCAAGTGGGGCGTGTACGCGTCGAGCTTCTGGCTCGGCAACCGGATTCTGGGGCCGATACCCGGGCTGTCATTCGACGGTGTGTCGATGTCGATGGGCGGCGACGTGCTGGTCCGACTGTGGACGGGGAACATCATCCTGGCCATCGTGTTCGCTGCTATCGGGTACGTGCTGGCGTTCCGTCTGATAAACGAATACAGGCGGCGGCAGCAAGAGCCCGCCGCAGTTAGCTGACCGCAGTAAAACGGCCTCAGTCTCGCCGCACGACGAACACCGACAGGTCCGAGAACCGCGTGTCGTCCCTGCCGCCACCGCCAGCATCTTTGGCAAGATCGCCGAGCGTCGTCGCGGTCCGGTCCTCGTCGTCGTGGGTCAGTCGCTCGTAGACCAGCACCGGCAGCTCGGGGTTGCCGCCAGCGTCCAGCAGTTCGGCTGCGACGTCTTCGGGCATCAGGTCGAAGGGGCGCGGCAACACGAGCAGGTGTCGGTCGCCCACGTCGCTCCGGAGCCGGTCGAGGTCGGTGGAGAGGTCGCCGCTCTTGTGGAGCGTCACAAAGGTCGTGTCCTCCATTGGCGTCCGGGCGCGACTGGCAGCCAGTTGCAGCGAGGAGATGCCCGGCACGATACGAACCGGCCGGTCGACGGCACGCTGGACCTTCCCGACGAACTGGTAGCCCGAATGGTTCGGGTCACCCATCGCCACCGCAGTCCCACGCTCGCCGTCGGCCACGCGTTCGGCGAAAGTCTCCAGCGTGTCGAGTTCGTCCCGGTAGCCACAGGTCAGCAGGTCCGCGTCGGTCCGGTCGGCGACGAAGTCGACGACCGTCTCGAAGCCGACGACTACGTCAGCTTCGCGAATCGCCTGCTCACCGCGCGGCGTCAGGAAATCGAGGTTCCCCGGGCCGATGCCGACAGCGTGGACCGGCCGGTCGGCGTCGGGGTCCTCGGGCGCGCTCGCCGCGATGGCCGCTGGGTCCGGCCTGCTATCGAGGTCGTAGTCGTCGCTACTCATCGAGCGTGAGTTCCCCGTCTCGTACGTCTGAGGCTACGTGCACCAGTTCGTTCGTCAGCCCGGCGGCCAGTCCGCTCCCGCCGCGGCGGCCGACGTTCGTGATGGTCGGCACGCCGTGCTCGGCGGCGACCTCGCGGAGCCGCTCTCGGCTCTCGGCGGCCTTGACGAAGCCGACGGGCGTGGCGACGACGACCGCCGGGCGCGTGCCGTCCTCAATGCAGTCCGCCAGCGCGAGCGCGGCGGTCGGCGCGTTCCCGACGACGGCAATCGCCCCGTCGTAGACGCCCTGCTTGTCGAGTTCGAGGACCGACGCCGCCGTGCGAGTCATCCCGGTTTCGGCGGCCAGTTCCGCGCCGTTACCGATGGCCTTCTGGACCGGACAGTCGTGACCGCGACCGGTGATGCCGGCCTTGACCATCGTGATGTCGGTGACGATGGGCTGTTCATCGAGGACAGCGCGAGCCCCCGCACGGACCGGTTCGTCGTCGTCCGTCCCGGTGAACCGCATCAGGTGCTGGAACTCGGGGTCACCGGTCGCGTGGACTGACTTCTGGCGAATCCGGTCGGCCAGCGTCTCGTCCGGCACGAGTTCGCGCACGCGGTCCATCGACGTCTCCGCGATGTCCATCGCGTTCGAGGTGGTCGCGCCGAGGTCGGCGTACTCCTCGAAGTCGTCGTCGCTGTTCGTCTCGTCGTCTGTCACGTCGTCTGTGTTAGTCGTCATCTGAGGTCACCTCTGTCGAATCGTTGCTGGAGCCAGCCCCGGCACGGGCCTCCAAATCACCGTCCACCTCCAGGTTCAGATCCCGCAGGCGGTCCCGCGTCTCGTCGTCGGCGTCCCAGAGCCCGCGGTCGATAGCTTCGAGTAGGGTGTCGGTGATCGAATCCAGCGCCCAGGGGTTCACGTCCCGGAGCCACTCCTGTCGGTCCGCGTCGAAGGCGTAGCGCTCGGCCACGTCCTCCCACAGCGTGTCGCTGACCACGTCGGTCGTCGCGTCCCAGCCCAGCACCACGTCAACCGTCGTCGAGAGGTCCCCGGCTCCTTTGTAGCCGTGTTTCTCCATCGAGTCGAGCCACGAGGGGTTCAGAACGCGGGCGCGCATCGCCTTCCGGACCTTTTCCTCGTTGGTGTAGACGTCGACGTTGTCCGGATCCGAGGAGTCCCCGACGTAGGAGTTCGGCTCCTCGCCGGCGATTTCCGTGACTGCGGAGATGAAACCGCCGTGGAAGGCGTACCAGTCCGAGGAGTCGAACTCGTCCTGTTCGGCGGTGTCCTCGATTTTGACCGTCGCGTCGACCGAGGACAGGCGGCGCTCGAAGGCGTCGTGGGCGTCGCTGACCCGGCCCCGGGACCCCATCGCGTAGCCGCCCCACTGGACGTACACGTCGGCGAGGTCCGAGCGGTCGTCCCAGTTGCCCTCGTCGACGGCCTTGTTGGTCCCGGCACCGTAGCCGCCGGGGCGAGTGGTGAACACGCGGTGTTTCGCCGCGCTCTCGGCGTCGCCCTCGTCCATGCCGTCGGCCACGAGGTCTTCCGTTTCTTCCTCGACGTGTTTCTTCACGTAGTTCATCTCGTGGGGTTCGTCGAGGTCGACAACGGCGTCGACGGCGTCGTGGACGACCCCCGCTGCCGCCGGGAACGCATCGCGGAACAGCCCGGAGACCCGCGTCGTCACGTCGATGCGCGGGCGGCCGAGTTCCTCGAGCGGAATCGGCTCCACGTCCTCGACGCGGCCGGCGTCGGACCAGACCGGTTCGACGCCCATCAGCGCGAGCACCTGCGCAATTGTCTCGCCGCGGGTCCGAACCGTCGGCGTGCCCCAGACGACGACGCCGATTTCCTCGGGGTACTCGCCCTCGTCGGTTTCATGGCGCTCCAGTACACCGTCGGCGACCTCGCTGCCCACGTCCCACGCCGTCTTGGCCGGGACCTTCCGCGGGTCCAGTGTGTAGAAGTTTCTGGCTGTGGGGAGCAGGTCGACACCGCCACGGGTCGGCGCGCCGGAGCCGCCGGGCGGGACGTACTCGCCAGCCAGAGCATCGGCGGTGCGGGGAATCTCGTCGGCTGCGCCGGCCACCCGGGGGGCCGCCTCCTCGCAGATGTAGGCCAGCGCCTCGCGGAGGTCCTCGTGTGCGCCAGACCGCACGCGGGCATCCCCGAGCGGTTCGATGTCGACCACGAGAAGGTTCATATTCACCTCCGAGGTGTTGTCTTCGAGTTCGCTCTCGGGCACGTCGAAGTCGTGCTCGGCCAGCGTCCGGACGAGGTCTTTGCTGGTCTCGTGGACGTGGTCGGCGGCCTCGGCGTAGGTCATCCCCAGCGTCTCGTCGTACTCGCCGGGGGCGTTGCGGAGTTTGTCGTAGTCGACACCGAGCACGGCCGCGACGCTCTCGCGGAGCGACGGCGCACCGGGGTTCTCCAGCCGCGTAAGCGCGACCAGATAGTCGACGAGCCGGTCGTCCGCCGGCGGTTCGCCCATCGTGTGCAGGCCCTTCCGAATCTGGGTCGTCTTCACGTCGGTGAGGTACTCGTGGACGCGCTCGACGAGGGCGTCGATGTCGAGTTCTTCACCGTCAACGTCGCCCTCCGCGAGCGTCGACCCGGCTTCGTCAGGGCCACGTACGTCGGCCTTCTCGTCAATCTCACCAGCGATGCCCAGCTCCACAGCGAGGTCCAGTTCGTCGACGGTCTGGCGGAGCTGCTCGGCGAGGTGCTCGCCGTCGTCGGTCCGAGCGTCTTCCATGCCGGCCTCGCGGTAGCGGTCGGCCAGTTCTTCCAGGTCGGCCAAGTCGTCGTAGGTCCCGGCATTAGCCATCACCGGGGTCAGGTAGTCGACAATGGCGGCGTAGGAGCGCCGCTTCGCCTGGGTCCCCTCGCCGGGGTTGTTGACGATGTAGGGGTAGACGTTCGGGATGTCGTCAATGAGCTGGTCCGGTGCGCTCTCGCCGTCCAGCCCGACAGTCTTGCCCGGCAGCCACTCCAGACTGCCGTGGGTCCCGAGGTGAACGACAGCGTCCGTCTCGTAGCTGTTGCGGAGCCAGCGGTAGAAGGCGACGTAGTCGTGTGGCGGCTGGAGGTCGGAGTCGTGGTACACCTTCGAGGGGTCCATGCCGAAGCCCCGTGGCGGCTGGACTGTCACGAGCACGTTTCCGAACTCCACGCCGGGAATTGCGAACGGGCGCTCGGGCGGGTCGCCCCACTCCTCGACGACGTTCTCACGGAAGTCGTCGTCAAGCATCTCGAACCACTCGCCGTACTGGGTCGGCGAGACGGTGTCGACGCTCAGCTCGCGCACGTCTTCGGCCGCAACCCAGCGGTCGTCGAGGGTCAGTTGGGCGGTGAGGCGTTCGACGAGGGACTGGCCGCTGTCGGGCATCGTGTCGCCCAGGTCATAGCCCCGACTGTCCAGCTCTTCCAGCAGATTCACCGTGCTCTCGGGCGAATCCAGCCCGAAAGCGGTCCCGATGCCGTCGTCGCTGGGCGGGTAGTTGTGGAGGACGACGGCGACCTGCTTCTCGTCGTTCGGGGTGTGGCGCAGTTCGGCCCAGTTGACCGCCAGCCGCGCGACGTGGTCGATGCGGTCGTCGATGGGGAAGTGCTGTTTCGGCGCGCTACCGATGCCGGCGTCGTCGTCGGTCCGCTCCTTGCCCGAGATGGGGTGCGTGATGACGTTGCCGTCGAACTCCGGCAGCGCGACCGAGAGCGCGAGTTCGAAGCCCATCACGCCCGTGTCGCTGCTGTCGTACCGGGACCGGGACCGCATCGTCGTCACGGTCTGGATGACCGGGACGCCGAGTTTGTCGAGGAACACGTCCTCGGCGCTCTGGCCTTCGTCGTCGGCGCTGCGGCCGCGTTCGTCCATCGACAGCGAGAACATGAACGACGAGCAGACTGCATCGACCAGCGGGTTGCCGTCGGCATTGAGGAGCCACTCCTCAGTGACCTGTTCGGCGTTCCACTGGCCCTCGGCGTCGGTCGCCGGTTCACAGAATATCGGGAGCGCGTTCGCCCCGTGGGCCTCAATGGCCCGGACCTGCGCGTCGACGTAGCGGGTGTTCTCGTGGGTCCAGTGGGACTCGTAGAACCAGACGGCGACGGTCGGTTTCGCCGGGTCGAACGTCACCCGCAGGTCGTCGATGCTCGCGCCCGGATGGTCGGGATGGTAGACGCCCTCCGTCGGCAGCGTCACCGGGTCGTCGTAGGATGGGTCGGCGTGCCCGTACTGCGCCACCAGGTAGCGCACGCAGTTGGCGACGTTGCTCGCCCCGCCCTTCTCGAGGTAGTCGTAGACTGTCTCGCGGTGCTCGTCAGGAACCGACGTGTCCTCGAAGGCGAAGGCGTCGCCCGTCGCTTTCACCACGAGCGGGACGCCGGCCTCGCGCAACCGCTCGACGGCCATCTCGTAGCCGGGCATGCTGTCCTCGGCTCCGTGGAGCCACAGGATTACGGCGTCGGCGTCTGTCAGTTCGTCGACGAACGCCTCGACCGCTGGCTCGTCGTCGAGGTCGCTCTCCGAGCGCACGACGAGGTCGGCGTCGACCTCGTCCGCGGCCCGCTGGACGGCCCCGAGTTCGTTCTCCGTCGCGGTGTAGAGTCCTAGCTGTGGCATAACGTTATTAAATCTCCGTTTGCACTAATACAAGTATGGTTGTACTCGGCGACGGCAAAAAAGCTTCGCAGGAGGCCTCCTTCGCAGCCGTGGTGGGCCAGCGGGACCTCAAAGACGGGTTGCTGGCCGTCGCGACAGACGACGACCTCGACGGCCTGCTGGTCCGCGGCGAGAAGGGGACGGCGAAATCGACGGCCGTGCGCGCCCTCGCCGACCTGCTGCCCGAGCAGCGCGCGGTCGCGGACTGTCCCTACGGCTGTCCACCGGACAGGCCGGAGGCCCAGTGTGACGACTGCCGGACGCGGGCGGACCCACCCGTCGAGACGCGGTCGGTGCCACTCGTCACGCTCCCGCTGGGCGCGACCCGGGACCGCGTCGTCGGGACGCTGTCGGTGGCCGACGCGCTCGACGGCGACCACGAGTTCGACCCCGGCTTGCTGGCCCGCGCGAACCGCGGCATCCTCTACGTGGACGAGGTGAACCTGCTGGACGACCACCTCGTCGACGTGCTGCTCGACGCTGCTGCGAGCGGCCAGAACCGGGTCGAGCGCGACGGCGTCACCGTTTCCCACCCCGCCGAGTTCACCCTCGTCGGGACGATGAACTCCGAGGAGGGCGACCTCCGCCCGCAGTTGCGGGACCGATTCGCCCTGCAGACCGAGGTGTCGGCCTGCGAGAACCTCGATGACCGTGTCGCTATCATCGACCAAGCACTGGGAGAGGACGGCGACGAGGAGATGCAGAGCGAACCCGACCGCGACCCGGGCGAGCGCCTGCGGACCGCCCGCGAACTGCTGCCCGAGGTCGCCCTCGCCCGCGAGTTCCGCGAGCAGATCGCCGAACTCTGTCGGGACGCCGGCCTCGACGGTCACCGCGGCGACATCGCCACCGCGCGGGCGGCCCGGACGTTCGCCGCGCTCGACGGGCGGACGACGGTTCTTGAATCAGACATCGAGCGCGCCGCCGAGTTCGCGCTCCCCCACCGGCTCACCTCCCGGCCCTTCGAGGACGCGCCGGACGTGGACGACGTGCTCGACGACCATTTCGAGGACGGCGAGGACGAATCCGAGGAGCAGTCCGACGACGACGGAGAAAACGGTGACGAGGAAGGTGACGCGGAAGACGATGGAGAGGAAGCGGGGGCCGGCGACGAGTCAGTAAACGACGGAGCCGATTCCGAAGGCGGTGAGGACGGAAGCGAACAGCAAGAACAGCGGCCGGACGACAGCGGTGACGCCGGCGAGGGCGGCGACGACGAGTCAGGCGAGCGCGGCGAGCAGCCAACGCCCACCTCGGCCGACAGCGACGGCGAGCGGCAGGAAGCAGAGGCCGGCGACGGCGAAGGAGCGGCCGGAGACGACGGTGGGGAGGGAGAGTCCAACCAGTCCGACGACCCGGAAAACGCCACCCCGCTGCTGCCGGGCCAGTCCCGCGCCACAGTCGGCGACAGCGGCGCACCCGACGTGGATGCCCCGTCGGTCGACACCGACGGTGGGAGCGCAAGCGGCCGTGCGAGCGCGACAGGGACGAAACGCGGTGCAACGGTCCGAACCGAGCGCGCCGGCCGGGACGATGAGGTCGACGCCGCAGCGTCGGTCCGGGCGGCGGCCAGTCGCGGGAGCGGCCATGTCGAGTCACGTGACCTTCGGAAGTCCGTTCGTGCAGGCGACGCCGAGACGCTGGTCGTGTTCGCCGTCGACGCAAGCGCGTCGATGCGCCCGGCGATGAAAGCCGCGAAGGGGACTGTGCTGGAACTGTTGAAGGACGCCTACCAAGCCCGCGACCAGGTCGCCTTTGTCACCTTCGCCGGCGAGGGCGCGGACGTGGTCCTCCCGCCGACCGAGAGCGTCTCGCTGGCGGCCCGACACCTGAAGGACCTCCCGACCGGCGACCGGACGCCGCTGCCGGACGGGCTGGCGGCCGCTCGGGAAGTGCTCGACCGGGCGGACCCGGACGCCGGCGTTGTCGTCGTCGTGACCGACGGCCGGGCGAACACCGCCGACGGGAGTCCGGTCGCAGCGACCAGAAACGCGGCGCGGACGCTCGGCGAAGCAGCCGACCGCACCGTCGTCGTGGATGCGGGCGAAGGGAGTCGCGCCGGTCTGCTCGACCTCGTTGCTGACGAAACGGACGCGTCGGTCGTCCCGCTGGACGCGCTGACCGCCGAGCGCGTCGACGCCGTCGCCAGCAAGCGATAACCCCCGGCCGGAGCTGTCTCAGGCGGAAGTTTTACAATCTTACTTGTTCTTAAGACAAACGAGATTTCAATGCAGGACGACACTGACACCGCACGCGCTACGGACAGCGTGCATGACCGTATCGAACGCGCCAGAGCGTCGCTGACCGGCCCGCAGATCGCCATTGCCGTCGCGCTGGTGGCGGCGCTCGGCTTCACGCTGCTGTTCGTGCAGGACCCGATGCTGCACGACTCGCTGCACAACTTCCGACACAGCGCCGGGATCACCTGCCACTGATGGCGACTGACTACCTCGAACGCGGCGCAGTGGCCGGCGTGGCCGGCGGGCTGGTCTACGGCCTGTTCGTCGCGACAGTCGGGAACAGCTTCACTGCCGGACTGGAGACGTTCGAACACGGGCACGGCCACGGCGGCGGCCCCGTCGTCTCCGGGCTCACGACGGCCGTCGCGAGCATCGGCGGCGGCGTCCTCTGGGGTATCCTCTTCGGCGTCGCAGTGTTCGGGATGGCGTATTTCTTCCTCGAACCCGCGATTCCCGGCTCGGGCGCGACGAAGCGACTGGCGCTCGCCGGAGCCGGCTTCCTCACCGTCTCCGGCGCGCCGTGGCTCGTCCTGCCGCCGCAGCCGCCGGGCGTCGAGCAGGCGCTCGGAACGGAGACGCGCCTCGCCTGGTACGCCGGCCTGATGACGCTTGGCGCGCTGGTCGCGGTGCTCGCCGGACTCACGTATCGACGGGCCGAGGGACGCCACGCGGCAGTTCGACTCGGGGCGACGGCGCTGCCGCTCGCGCTGCTCGCGGTTCCAGTCGCGCTCGCACCCGCGAACCCGGTCCACGGCGACGTGCCCGCCGCGCTCGTCGCAGCCTACCGCTGGACGGTCGTGTTCGGCCAGTTGCTGCTGTGGGCCACAATCGCAGGGGTTCACGCCTGGCTCGGGGACAGTGATACCCCAGTCGCGGACGACCTGGACTATCCCGCGACCGCGGACTAACGACGACGCGGCTCAGATTTTTCCGGCAACCGTTCCGAGATTCAGCGCCAGGCCGACGATAGCGACGACGGCGGCGATAGCGAGGTTCGTCGTCGTCCCGCCGACGCCGAACGACGCCGTACCGGCCGAGACCAGCGCGCCGAACCCGATCCCGGCAACGACGAGCGCGACACCGGTCAGCCCGACGAGCATCGTGCCGGTCGGACCGAACCGACCGGTCGACCGACTCGCCTCGTACTGGTCGAGCGCGTCGTGCATCGTCTCCCCGACGGCCTCCTTGACTTCCGCCATCTGCCCCGAGAGGTAGGTGTTCAGTGTCTCCTCGTGCTCGTCGAGTTCCGCGGCGCGCTCGGATAACTGCGCGTTGTACTCGGTCAGTTCGGCCTCGCGCTCGTCGAGCGCAGTCTCCCGGTCGTCGAGAGCAGCCTCGCGTTCGTCGAGCCGATACTCCCGCTCGTCCAGTTCCGTCGCTCGCTGGTCGAGTTCCTCCTCGCGGGCGTCGACTTTCTCCTCGCGCCGGTCGAGTTCCGCGCTCCGCTGGTCGAGGCCCATCTCCCGCTCGTTGAGCCGGCGCTGCATCTGCGCGAACTCCCGCTCGCGCTCGGTTGGGTGGTCATCGACAGCAGTGCTGTCGTCGTCGGCCTCGGAGTCCGCGTCCGACGGTCCCTCCTCGTGATCCGCGTCTGTGTCATTGGCCATACTCGGCTCCCATACCGAGGCGCTACGACTAGCGAACGGTTAGTTTGACACCCCATAACACAGTAACCGGAGCCAAACCGGGAACAGGACATCTGAATCAGAAATCGTTCGCCCGGACCGTTACCGGCCCAAATCGCTACCTCGGCGCGTCAACGACGCGGTCGGCCGGTGTCGGTTCCCATCTCGACTCGGTGCAACCGGTACGCCCCGCGCTCGCGGCCCTCGTCGTGGTAGACGACCGGCTCCTCGACGGCGACAGCGGTCCCATCGGAGACTGCGGCCGCCGTCACGACGCCGTCGGTGTCCAATATGTCGATGGGGCCGTCTGCGACATCGAACAGCCGCAGTGCGTGGTCGTCGGCGTCGCGGTCCCGGAAGTTCTGCGCGCCGGGGACCGCGAGTAACGAACCGTCGGTGCCGAGCCCGCTAGCGAAGCCGCCGACGGGCGCGTCCCAGCGACGGTCGCCATCGGGCGAGACGCCAACGACAGTGTGCTCGGTCGGATGCCGTGCCTCTGTCTCGCGGCCCTCCTCGGGGTAGGTGTTGCCGGTCACAAACACCGCGCCCACCTCTGTCGCGTGAACGTGGTTCGGGTACGCGTAGACGATGTCGCCGTCCACGTCGGTCGGCGTCGCCAGCGGGACACGCCAGCGCTCCCGGCCGCCGCTGTCGAGCCGGTAGCCACAGTAGTCGCCGTGGCTGGAGACGACAGCGCCGTCGTCCAGCAGGGCAACGTCACCGACACGCCGCTGGCCGTCGGTGCCGGGGTCCCACATCCAGCGCGGGTCACCGTCGGCGGCATCGAGGACGACGAGGCCGTGCTGGTGGTCGCCGGGACAGCGGTTGTACGCGACTGCGACGCGGCCATCGTCGGCGTCGAGGGATATCGGCGAACCGTCGGTCCGGTACGTCCAGTCGACGGTGCCGTCGGGCGAAAAGGCGTGGACGACGCTCTCGAAGTGGCGGAGGTCGTTCCCGTCATCGTCAGTCCGTCGCTCGTACCGTCTTGCGGCGGCGTACAGCCGGTCACCGTCAGTGGCGAGGGACGCGACAAAGGGGAGCAGGAAGCGCGTCTCCTGCTGAGCCGCGCCGAGGTCCGTCCTGGTTTCGTACCGCCAGCGCAGCGTCCCGTCGGTGTCATGACACCGAATTTCGCCACGGGCGCTGCGTTCACCGACGACGACACCGCCGTCGAACGGTACCGCCGCGACGACGCTGGGCTCCCCGTCTGTTTCGTACTGCCAGCGCCGACGTGGAGGGCCGGAACCTGTCGACACGTCGAACGCCTGCAGGTCCCCGTCGGCGGTCCCGACGACCGCGAGCCCGTCGGTCAGCGTGACCGCCGAACGGCGGCCCTGATGGCGCGAGCGGGCCGGCACTACGTCTCCGAGGTCGGCGGTCGGAGTGCCCTGGCTACTCATCGACCGGGAACGCCTCGTGGAGGACGTCGTGGGCCTCACCCAGCCCGTCGAGGACGTCCTCGCCCTGCATGGTGATGCGCGACACCGCCCGCTCGGCGTCGCGGACCGCCACGAGTCGCCCCCGGAGGTAGTCGTACTCGGGGTCGTCTTCGGGGGTCGCGGCGATCTCCTCTTCGAGGTCCACGAGCGCGGCGTCGAGGTGGCGCTCGATGGCGGCCAGCGTCTCCGCGCCGGCGAGGGCCTCGATGGGGCCGGTCATGTGACCCTCCAGCTCCTGTTCGGCGTGCTGGCGGGCGTGGTCGTCTTCGGTACCGAGAACGTTCATGAGGCCCAGTCGGAGGGCCTCGATTTCGTAGCAGCTCATGGTTGTAGTGTTGTAAGGGTGTACTCTCAAAGCGTCTGGTCGACGAGTTCGCTCACGATGCGGTCGCGGTCAAGATGCGAGGAGACGATGTCGGCGGCGTCCTCGTCTTCGACGCCGCCGTACCAGACACCGTCCGGGTAGACGGCGACCATCGGCCCCTCGCCGCAGCGGCCGAGACACGACGACCGCGTGATGCGGGCGTCGCACTGGTCGCTGTCGCGGGCGGCCTGGCGCAGTCGTTCGAGGACCGCGGGTGCGCCGTCCTGTGCGCAGGTCTGGTTCGTACAGACGGCGACGTGTTTCTCGGGGGCGTCGTGGACGTGGGGGTCGTCGTCGACGTTCTCGCGGTCGGCGTGTTCGGCCTGGTGGGTCAGCGCCCGGAGCATCGCGCGAGCGCCGCCCTGGTCCTCCTCGTAGCCGTCCAGTTCGACCTTGTACTTGCAGGTGTCACAGGACATCTCGACGCTCCCGGTCCGAGCTTCCTGCCAGCGGTCGCCCAGCACGTCCAGCAGGCGCGTGTCGGTCCCGAGCGGTTCGCCCGGCGCGGCGTCGACGTAGGGGTATTCCTCGTCGAACTCGCGCGCGCCGTCCTTGATACGGCCGGTCAGCACGCCGTCGCCGAGCATGTACGGGATGACGACGACGGCGTCGGGCCGGGTCTTGGCGATGTCGTGCAGGGTGTCGTCGAGGAGCGGCTCTGTAACGCCGATGAACGACGCTTCGACCCGCGAGAACTCGCGGCCCTCGTACAGCAGGCGAGCGAGCTTGTGCACGTCGGCGTTTGCGTCCGGGTCGCTGGAGCCGCGGGCGCAGACGACGGCAGCCACCTCGTCTTCTTCGCGGTCGACGCCCAGTTCGGCCTCGACGGCCGCCGCGCGGTCGTCCAGCAGGTCCAGCAGCGCCGGGTGGACGCCCAGGTGCGCGCCGTTGTTGATGGTCAGTTCCGGGTGGGCCTCGCGGGCCTGCTCGACGGCCAGGGGCACGTCGTTTTTGACGTGACTGGCGGCAAACAGGGAGAGGTGGACCACCGATACCTGCGAGACGGCTCTGGCCAGCCCCGCGATGGCCTCGTCGATAGCCGGCTCGGCCAGTTCGAGAAAGGCCGCGTCGACCGGGATGCCGAGTCGGCCCTCCAGTTCGACCGCAAGGTCGCGGACCTGTTCGTTCGACTTCTCGCGCCGGGAGCCGTGGCCGACCAGCAGCACCGCTTCGTCGTCCAGCGTGTCGGGGGCGGTGATGGCTTCGCTCATCGGACTCGTTCGACGCTTTTCTGGAGCTTGCGCCGGCGGCTCGGCGCGAACAACCCCGTCTCTTCGCTGCCCTCGTACAGCCAGTCGCCGAGGGCAGGTGCCGCGTCGTCGGCCACGCCGAACCAGTAGCCCGACGATGTCTCCGAGAGGTCGTCGTACGGCGCGTCGACCGGACAGCGGTCGAGCAGCGTCTGTATCGTCCGGAGGAGTCGCTCGTCTTCGTGGACAAAGGAGATGCCGACGGCGTCGTCGTCGGACTTGAAACAGACCGTGCCACAGCCTTCGAGCAGCCCCCGGAGGAGTTGCCGGTCGTAGTCGGCTAGCGCGTCGAAGCGGTAGCCGCCCGAGTCGCCCTCGAACGGCAGGCCAAGCGCCGCGCTGGCGCGGTCGGCCAGCCCGCCGACGACTTGGACGGTGAACTCCTCCTCCTGACGGGTAATCGAGGTGTCGTGGGCATACGCCCGCTCGACGATGCGGCGGTCGGCCCGCTCCGCACCAGCGATGGAAGCGAGCCGCCGAGCGGCCGTTTCGTCGTTCGTCCGGACGGTGATACAGCTGTCCTCGCACTCGCCGTCGCCGGTGACCCGACCCCAGAAGTACGCCGTCTCGGGGTGGGCTGCGAGCATATCGTTTGGCGCACCCGTTTCGACGCTCATGGCTGGACCTCCTCGGTGTCACTCGCCGGGACATCGACGGCTCCTGCGCCATCCTCGACGGATTCGACGTGAATCGCGTCCAGCGGACAGGCCGCGGCGGCCTGCTCGGCGTCGTCTCTCCGGTCGTCGTCGAAAGTGGCCTCGATTGCCGTCTGGTCGTCCGTCTCGATAGCCGCCAGTCCCTCGCTATCCTCAACGAAGCGGTCGTCGCGGACGAGACAGGCGAAGATACCGTCGCAGGCCTCACGGTCGATAGTGATTCGGTACATTAGTAGTCGTACTTGGTTTCGTAGCCCCGCGGGGTCACCATCCGGTCGTCCCAGACGTAGGTGTCCTCGTTGCCCACGAGCAGGGTGGTGGTCATGTCGACGAGGTCCGTTTCGCCGAGTTCCGGCAATTCGCCGAGTTCGACGATTTCGACCTGTTCGTCCTCGCGGCCGGCGGCGTGGACGACGCCAACGGGCGTCTCGGGGTCGCGGTGTTCCAGCAAGATCTCACAGCACTTCTCGTAGTTGTCCCGCCGTTTCCGGCTCCAGGGGTTGTAGATGGTGATGGTAAAGCCCTCCTTGGCGGCGGCGTGGAGCCGCGACTCGATGGTCGGCATGTCGGTGAGGTGGTCCGACAGCGAGATGGAGACGGTGTCGTTGACCAGCGGCGCGCCGACGCGGGCTGCACAGGACTGGGCGGCCGGGACGCCCGGAACCACGTCGAAATCGAGCATTGTCGCCGTCGCGCCCTTGGACTCGATGATCTCCAGCGCGAGGCCGGCCAGCGCGTACACGTTCGGGTCGCCGCTGCCGATGATGGCCACATCGTTGCCCGCGAGCGCGCGGTCGATGGCCTCCTCGGTTCGGGACACCTCGCCACACATCGGCGTGTTGTAGATGTCGTCGGCTGCGTCGGTCACCTCGTCGGGGAGCAGTTCGACGTAGGTCGTGTAGCCGACGATGTGCTCGGCGTCCATGAGGGCGGAGCGGGCGCGGGCGGTCATCCCTTCGGGCTGGCCGGGGCCGAGGCCGACGGCGATGAGCTGGCCCGGCTCGGCGTCGAAGTCGTCGACGGTCGCGCCGACCTCCTCCTCGTCCGAGGAATCGGACGACGAGGACGCGCCACAGGAGCTACTGCTGGAGGAAGACGAGGAGCCGGACGACGATGAGGCCCCGCACTTCGAGGCGGTGTCGTCGCCCGTGTCCGGACTCGTCTCTGTCGACGAACTCGCGCTCGCACCGCATTTCGAGGTGGTATCGGTCTCTACTTCGCTCGCGCTCTCGGAGGCGCTTCCCGCCTCGCTCGCCCCGCATTTCGATTCTGTCTCGGTACTTGCGTCAGTAGTGTTGTCAGTGCTCATTGTTAGAAATCGTCGACGTCACGCCCGCCACGCGGGGTGACGAGGAACTCCTGATAATCGTTGCGCCAGACTTCGGTCTCGTGAGTGCCGACGACAATGGACGAACCCATGCCGCCGACCTTGTCGTCGTGTTCGGACAGTTCGCCAAGCGTCGTGATCGTCTCCGTCTCGTCGTCGAGGTTCCGGCCGGCTTCCCCGCGGCCGGAGTCGTTGACGATAGCGGCGGGCACGTCGTCCGCTCGTTCCTCCCGCAGAACATCGACGGCTCGCTCGTAGTCGCGCCAGCAGTTGTAGAGGACGACGACGAAGCCGCTGATCGCGGCCGCCCGGAGCTTCTCCTCGATTTCGTCCCAGCCGCGCCATTTGTCCGACAGCGAAATCGTACAGAAATCGTTCGACAGCGGCGCGCCGAGGTTCGCTGCCCCCGACAGCGCTGCGGTCACACCGGGGACGATTTCGATGGGGACATCGTCGGCGTCGTCGGCATCGGCCATCGTAAACAGCAGGTCGGACTTCCCGTAGACGTTCGGGTCGCCGCCGGAGACGTGGGCGATGTCCTCGCCGGCCCGAACCCGCTCGAACGCCTCGCGGGCGAGTTCGACTTGCTTCCCCATCGACGAGCGGATGAGCGTCTGCTGGCGGCCGTCGGGCCGCTCCAGTACAGTCCCCTCCTCGTCGGCGATTTCGCCGTCATCGGTTTCGCCGTCGAGTTCAGCCGATTGGGGCGGGAGCGTGCCGTCCTTCCGGAGGAACTCCTGATAGAGGTTCGAGGCGATGATGCAGTCAGCGGTCTGGATGACGTCTTTCGCCCGCTGAGTCATGTCGTGGGGTAACCCCGGTCCGATGCCGACCACGTACAGCGTCCCGTAGTCAGCGGGACGCGTCGCCTCGGCCGCGGCCGCTGTCGACTGGCGTCCGTCGCTGCTCATCCTGGGTCTCCGAGAGCCGCCGGTCGAATCTCGATACTGTGGCGCATGGTGAGTACAACGCCGCTTTCGCATAAAACAATTGTGCTTGTACTAGTCCAAGCGCAGGCGTTGAGAGGTGGTAGTTCAGTTGTATTCGAGTTCAGAAAGGAGCCGAGAGCAGTGACTGTTCGACCGTACTCGCGTCCGCGAATCACACCGCAGACAGTTCAATAGCCCCAATTAGGTGTTGGTCAGCCCCCCATCGACTACAACGCTCTCACCGTTGACGTATGAGGCCATATCGCTGGCGAGGAACGTCGCTACGTCGGCGATCTCCTCGGGTTCGCCGAAGCGGCCCGAGGGGATGAGTTCCTTCAGCATCATCTTCGTCGTGTCGTCGATGCGCTCGTCCTCGAACATCTGGGTCTTGCTGTAGCCCGGATGGATGGCATTGACCCGGACGTCGTAGTTGCTCAGGCGATCCGCAAGCGCGTACGTGAACAGTCGGACTGCGCCCTTCGAAGTGCAGTAGTTGACCAGCAGGCCGGTGCCGCGGATGCCGCCGGAGCTGGACATATTGATGACAGTGCCACCGCCGTTCTCCCGCATCGCCTCCGTCGCGACCTGCGCGCCGAAAAACACCCCCTTCGTGTTCACGTCCATCAGCCGGTCGTAGTCCTCCTCTGTAGTCTCGTAGAAGTCCGCTATCTCGGAGATGCCGGCGTTGTTGACCATGATGTCGATACCACCCAGTTCCTCGGCCGCGGTGACAGCCACCTCCAGGTCGTCGGGGTTGGTCACGTCGCACTCGACGAAGTGTGCTGTTTGGTCTGTCTCGGCTTCGACCAGTTCGTGGGTCGGTTCGCCGCCCTCGCGTGGTTCTTCCTGCAGGTCCGCGACAATAACGTCCGCACCGTTCTCGGCGTACGTCTTGCAAATGGCCCGGCCGAACCCGCTCGCGCCGCCCGTGACGACCGCCGTCTTGTCTTCGAGTAGTGTTGTCATGCGCCATTTGTCACCACAGGCCCACATAATAAATAAGTTTAGAGTTGTACAGTGGCAAGAACTCGGAACAGTTGTGGAGTCGCGGCCAGAGATGGTTCAGTAGCTGCTCGGTTGCGAAAAGCTGGAACCAAAACCCAATGCCTGAGAAAAAGCGAGATTAGCGCCCGATAGCGACGGTCACAGCTTCGTCATAGCGGGTCTTCTCGGCCAGCAGATCGTGCTCGCTACCGGCGGCGATGGCCGACGCCTCCGCGATGCCCGGCCAGCCGATGAGTTCCTTCGACCGCGAGGGGGTCGGTCCCTCGAACTCCTCCAACGTCTCCTTCTCGAAGGCAATGACACCTAGCCCCCACTCCTCAGCAGCGGCGAGCATGCCTTCCTCGTCGGCTTTTCGGGTGCCAGTCGCGATGAACTCCACGTCGTCGCGGTCGAGGTCGGCCTCGTCCAGCGCCTGTTCCCAGGCCGCGTGGAACTGCTCGACATCCGCGCCGGCGACGCTGCCACACCCGAGCACGACGCCGTCGTCCTTGTTGCGCTTGAGCACCGTCACGTCGTCGTCGACCAGCACGGCCTTCGGCCCGTCAAGGCGCTCGATAGGGCCGAGTTCATCGTCCAGCACGGCGAGGTTCGTCGCGACCGTCGAGTCCCCGTTGACGACGTGGGCGTCAAGCGCCTTGGCCTGCTTCTCGACGCCCTGCTTGTCGGCGGCCTCGCTCGCGGTCGTCATCGCCGGCACCGCGCCCATGCTTGCGAGGTCGTCGGCGACCTGATTCGCGCCGTGGTGGCCGCCGGTGATGGGGATGGCCCAGGTGAGCTCCTCGTCGACGACACAGATTGCGGGGTCGTCCCACTTGTCGTCGAGCAAGTGGGCCGTCTTGCGCATCGCGATGCCGCTGGCCATCAGGCCGATGAAGCAGTCGTACTCGCCCCAGTGCTCCTCGAACACGTCGCCGTAGTATTCGAGGATGTCGATGGACTCGTAGCGGTCGCCGATGCCGTCGACGATGTCCTCGGCGGTGTCCATCTTCCGCTCGAACGCGACGATGGCGATGTCTTCGGCTACCTCGCCGTCCGAGTCGGGCGCTTTGCAACTGTTCGAACTCGAATCGCTGTCGGTGTCAGTACTCATGAATTACGTCCGGCCGGTGAAACTGCCCCAGGCGACCGGCCGGGCAGCCGCGTGGGTGATGTCTGTGAGTCGATACTCGACTGCGAGGTGACGCGAAACTGTTGTCGGCGCGCGCTGGCGCGCTCGGATGGCGCGCCAGAACTGTGCGAGGGACGAACGACCGACGGCAGTCGGGAGTGAGTCGGTTGGGGAGGCGTGTGGCTCGCGGTGCAGCGCGGTGCTGTCGGGTGGACTGAAAGGGGCCGGTCGCTCCGGAAAGACGGCCGAAGCAAGCACGCGAGCGAAGCGAGCGCGCACAGCGAGGCCCTCGACCGGAGCGACCGGGGGCTTTCGAATTGTGCTTGACCAATTTGACGAGCCATCCTAGTCGTCGGCTTCCTGCGTTCCGTCAGTCGAGTCACTTCCACGGTTCGCCCAGTCGCCATAGAGGAAGGAGCGCTCGTAGTCCTCACCACCAACAGCGTCACCAATCACAACCATCGCAGACGCCCGATACCCGGCGTCTTCCAGTTTCTCGCCGATGGTCGCAATCGTGCCTTCGATGACGTCCTCGTCGGGCCAGGAAGCGTGATAAATCGCCGCAACAGGCGTCTCTGGGTCGTGGCCGTCTTCGAGCAGACGGTCCATCGTCTCGCTGACGGCGTGGGTTCCCAGATAGATACAGGTCGTCACGTCGCCCATGCCGACGAACTCGGAGATGTGATCCTCGTCCTCGTCCAGTGTCTTGCCCTGCGGGCGGGTGAAGGCGACGTGGTTGGCGACCTCGTTCAGCGTCAACTGCGTGCGCATCGTCGCGCTGGCGGCGAACGCCGAGGTGACGCCGGGAACGATGTAGGTCGGGACCCCCTCGTGTTCGAGCGCGTCCATCTGCTCCAGCGCGGCTCCATAAATCGCGGGGTCGCCGCTGTGGAGCCGGACGACGGTGTCGCCGGCCTCGTAGGCGTCGCGCATCAGCGGAATCAGCTCCTCCAAGTCCTTGCCGATAGAGGAGACCGTCTCGGCGTCGTCGCAGTACTCCTCCAGCAGTTCGCTGTTGACGAGCGAGCCGGCGTGGACCACGAGGTCGGCGTCGGCCAGCAGTTCGCGGCCGGCGACGGTCAGCAGCCGGGGGTTGCCCGGCCCGGCCCCGACGAAGGGGATGCCCTCCTGCTCGTCGCCGGCGCTGTACTCGTATACGCGGTCGTCCCGGTTCCCGGCGACGGAGTCGATTGCCGTCTGTGGGTCCGTCTCGTCAGTCTCGCCAGCCTCGTTCGGTTCCTCAGTCATGCTGCACCTCGTCGCCACAGAGAGCGGCTTCGGAGCGCTCCTGTCGCACTACCGCCCCAGACCCGTTTTCGCCGCCGTCGGTCACGACGCCGCTCTCGTCGGCCGCTTCGAGGAAGGCGTCGGTCGCCTGCTCGACGCGGGTCTCGGGCTTCTCGGCGTAGGCCAGCGTGTAGTAGTCTCGCTCGTCGATTTCGCTTGGGTCGTCCGTGACAACTGTCTCGCCCTGTTCCATGAACAGCCGGCGGCCGTACACAACGTCGTAGCCGGCCTCGACCAGCCCCTCGTGGGTCGCCGGCGCGTCGGTCACCTTGAATAGGATCATCCGATCGGGGCCGGTCGGCGACGTGCCGCGGTCGGCCTCACGCAGCGCTAAGCTTGACCCCGCGGTGATTTCGACGCCGAGCGCCGTCGCGAACGCCGACATGGCGCTGACGCCGGGTACCACTTCGAGGTCGACCTCGGGGTGGAACGCCGCCAGCGTCCGCCGGAGATGGCCAAAGGTCGAGTAGACGTTCGGGTCCCCGAGCGTGACGAAAGCGGCGTCGCCGTCGCGGGCCGTCGGCGCGATTTCGGCGGCGGCGTCCTTCCAAGCCGCCCGGAGTTTCTCCTCGTCGCGTGTCATCGGGAAGTCGAGGTCGCCGATGCGCTCCTCGGGGACGTGTTCGGTCGCGACCGAGCGCGAGAGCCGCCCCGGCGAGTACACCACGTCGGCGGATTCGAGGGCGCGCTTCCCGCGGACGGTCACCAGGTCGGGCTGGCCGGGACCGAGGCCGATGCCGTAGAGCGTCATCGGTCGCCTCCGTCCTGCGCCGCAGATTCGGCCGGCGACCCGCCGTCGGCAGCAACGTCCTCACTGGCGCTGCCGACGAGCATGTACACCGGGTTCTCCGAGTTGAAACTCGTCGCGCCGGCGAGTTCGTAGCCGTGGCTCACCTGGAACTGGACGACCTCCTCCAGAATGTCGCGCTCGCGGAAGGCCTCCGTCGCCGCGCCAGCGACTTCGAGCCGCGAGACGTTCATCACGATTCGGTCGACACCGGTCTCGACCGCGTGGTCGAGGATGGCCTCGTAGTTGCGCGACCCGCCGAGGAAGAGGGCGTCGGCGTCGTCCGGCAAGCCCTCCGGGGCCTCGGCCTCACGCAGTT
The DNA here is from genome assembly GCF_001647155.1 of Haloarcula sp. K1. Taxonomy (NCBI): domain Archaea; kingdom Methanobacteriati; phylum Methanobacteriota; class Halobacteria; order Halobacteriales; family Haloarculaceae; genus Haloarcula; species Haloarcula sp. K1. Next base: position 18,244 of record NZ_LRHL01000004.1, on the reverse strand, counting down.
CGACATCGGCGTCGACGTCGTTAGCGGCGAGGTTCTTGCGAGTCACGTCGAGTCGGTTCCCCTTGCGTTCGAGCGCAGTGACCCGCCCGGCCCGGCGCGCCGCCGTGATGGTGACGGCGCCGGTACAGGAACCGACCTCCGCGAAGTGGTCGGACCCGGTGAGAGCGAGTTTGCTAGCGAGAACGGCCCGGACCTCCGGCTTGGTGGGACCGGCCTTCGCATCGTGTGGGAGCGAGACGCGGGACATCACGCTATACAACTGCAGTAGCGCGTAAAACAATTTTGGTTGTATTAATCCAAGTCGAGATGACAGCGGCATCGGTGCCGGACAGGGGCGAGTCAGCGGGCCGATTGACAGCAGCGCGAGCGGGCAGTATCAGAGCGGTGCCCAGAAGCCGGGTCAGACCAGAGTCTAGATTCCGGGTCAGAACTCCGGACCGGGTGCCGGCACGCCGTCGCTGTCGTCGCCGCCGTCCAGATCGAACTCCTCGCGCAGTTCGCGGATGCGGTCTCTGATGTCCGCGGCCAGTTCGAACTCCAGGTTGTCCGCGGCCTCCTGCATCCGTTCTTCCAGTTGCTCTATCTGGCGGGCGGCCTCGTCGGCGTCGCTCGCGCCGTCGCTGGAAATGCCGCCGGTGTCGGTCTTGCTCCCCGGCAGGTTCGTTTCGCCGACTTCCTTCTCGATAGTCGTCGGCTCGAAGCCGTGTTCCTCGTTGTACTGCTGCTGGATGCGCCGGCGGCGCTGGGTCTCCTGGATGGCCGACTGCATGGCGTTGCTGCGCTCGTCGGCGTACAGCACGACCTCGCCGTTGACGTTCCGGGCGGCCCGGCCCATCGTCTGTACCAGCGTCGTCTCCGACCGGAGGAACCCCTCCTGGTCGGCGTCCAGAATCGCAACGAGCGACACCTCGGGGATGTCCAGCCCCTCCCGGAGGAGATTGATGCCGACCAGCACGTCGATGTCGCCAAGCCGGAGCGACCGGATGAGTTCGTGCCGTTCCAGCGTGTCCGTCTCGTCGTGCATGTATGCCACGTCGACGCCGGACTCCTCCAGGTACTCCGTGAGGTCCTCGGCCATCCGCTTGGTCAGCGTCGTGACGAGCACCCGTTCGTCGCGCTCGACACGTTCGTCGATGCGCTCCAACAGGTCCTCGACCTGGCCCGTCGCCGACGCGATCTCGACGGCCGGGTCCACGAGGTGGGTCGGACGGACGATCTGCTCGACCACCTGATCGCTGTGTTCGCGCTCGTAGTCACCCGGCGTCGCGCTCACGTACAGCGTCTGGTCGGTCTTCTCCTCGAACTCCTCGAAAGTGAGCGGGCGGTTGTCGAAGGCCGTCGGCAGGCGGAAGCCGTTCTCGACGAGGCTCTCCTTGCGGCTCTTGTCGCCCTCGAACTGGCCGCGGATCTGGGGGAGCGTCTGGTGGGACTCGTCGACGACCGTGAGGAAGTCATCGGGGAAGTAATCCAGCAGGGTGTAAGGGGCTTCACCCGTCTCGCGGTCCGAGAGGTGGACCGAGTAGTTCTCGATACCCGAGCAGTAGCCCGTCTCCTGCATCATCTCGATGTCGAACGTGGTCCGCTCCTCGATGCGCTGGGCGGCGACGTGGTCGCCCTGTCGCTCGAAGTAGCTGATACGCTGGTCCAGCAGTTCCTCGATTTCGTCGATGGCCCGCTGGAGCCGCTGTTCCGGAATCGAGTAGTGCTCCGCCGGGTGGAGCAGGGCGGCGGGCTCCTCGCTTTTGACCTCGCCTTCAAGCGGGTCGACCTTCAGCATCCGGTCGATCTCGTCGCCCCAGAACTCCACGCGCAGGGCGTAGCGGGCATACATCGGGTAGATTTCCAGCGTGTCCCCGCGCACGCGGAAGGTCCCCTGCGTGAAGTCCACGTCGTTGCGCTCGTAGTTCAGGTCGACCAGTCGACCGAGCAGGTCGTCGCGCTCGATCTCCTGGCCCACCTCGAGCGAGAGGGACATGTCGATGTAGTTTCGCGGGTCACCGAGGCCGTAGATGGCCGACACCGACGCGACGACGATGACGTCGTCCCGGGTGAGCAGTGAGCGCGTCGCGGAGTGGCGCAGCCGGTCGATCTCGTCGTTGATGGAGGCGTCCTTGTCGATGAAGGTGTCCGTCTGCTCGACGTAGGCCTCGGGCTGGTAGTAGTCGTAGTAGGAGACGAAGTACTCGACGGCGTTATCCGGGAACAGCTCGCGGAACTCCTCGTACAGCTGGGCCGCGAGGGTCTTGTTGTGGGCGATAACGAGGGTCGGTTGCTGAATCTCCTCGACGACCCAGGAAACGGTGTTTGTCTTCCCGGAGCCAGTCACACCGAGCAGGGTCTGCCGGTCCATCCCCTGGCGATAGCCCGACGCGAGCCCTTCGATAGCCTCGGGCTGGTCGCCCGCCGGCTCGAACGGGGCGTCGACACGGAACTCGCGGTCGACATCTGGTCGGTCGATAGAGAGTGGTCCGCCGGTGTCGCTCATTACCCACACATCGGGCTGGACGGACTTGAGCCGCGTGGTTTGTGAAGCGTTAGCAGACCGGCTTCGGGTTCACGCCGAGATCTTCGAGCGTCTCGAAGTATTCGTCGTAAGCCGTCGAGATGACATCGATAGCAGCAGCCTCCGCGGCGTCCCAGTCGTCGTCGCTCTCACACACCGCATCGAGCAGTTCGGCGGCCTCGTCGCGGAGGTCCACCACGTCGCTGCCGGCGCTGCGGAACGTACTCGCCGTCTGTGGGTCCGCTTGGCCGGTGAAGAAGCCGGTGTACTGCTCTTTGACCTTCTTGTCGACGAGCGACCAGCCGACGAAGCCGCCGAGGCGTTCGACGGTCCCATCGAGGTCAGCGAGCACGCCGTGCATTGCCGGCGTCCGGTCGACCGGATCGGCGTCGATGCTATCGCGGCGCTCAGCCGTCTCGCCCGCCGCATCGGCGAACAGCACCGCCGCGTCGTCGTGGCCGTCGTCGCTCCAGGCGTCGAACGTGTCGTGAGCTGCCTGCTCGCGGGCGGCGGCCGCCGAAAGCACTACGTCCGGTTCCATCTCGCCGCGGGTGTCAGCATAGAGCGTCTTCGAGGAACCCAGTCGGGAGAGTTCCGTCTGCTGGTCGTCACGAACTGCGTCGATAAGGTCGGCTGCGGTCATACTCTGGCCTGTGGCCGGCGCGGGCTTGTAACCATCGGACCCGCCGCTCGAAGGCTCGTATGGCTGCGGGGAGTAAGCCCCCTTCTGTTCGGGCCAGCATTCGGCTGAGCGGCCACGTCCAGCGCTTGCGCGCGGCGTCGGACTACCTGTCGACGCGGCCTTGCACCGGTGAGGTTTCGCCGTTCCATCGGTCCGTCGCCGGAAGCGTGGGGCGTTTGCGGCCCACGGAATGCGTGGGGCGTCTGCGGCCCACGGGTGGAGCACGGATGTGGTCCACAACTGCGCGCCCCGGAGTCACCGGGTCGCGACTGCCCTCGGTGGGTTAACTCTCCCTCGCTTTGGCCGCGTGCCACACCGTCTGGTGGGGCACGACCAGCCTCGCTCGGGATTCGCACACCTCATCGGTCCGGCAACGACGTGTCGTTGCTGTTCCAGAGCCGACGGTCTCCCGCCCCGGGCTTGCGCCCGGTCACCTGTCCGACAGGTGGGGGGACTTTCCTCATGGCTTGCGCCACGGGAGCCGGCCTCCCGCTGCCACTTACTGCTACGCCAGTGCCGCGAATAAGGCTTACCAACGACCTTTTTCTGCGTCGGGTTCGCGCGAAGCGCGAACCACTCCTTGAAAAACGTCGACGAAAAAGGCCGGACTCGCCACACCGCGGCGAGTCCGGGGAAACCGCTCGCTTCGCTCGCGGTATGTTCACGGTGACTTAAATTGTGTCTCATCCTCAGGCAGACCTGCCCTCCCCCGGGTCGCGCGACAGAGCGCGCTCCCGGCCACAGCGTCGGGAGAAACTGTGTGAGAAAGGCGGGTCACAGCGCAATTCGACAACAGTCGAGACGCGAATGCCCAGCAGTGTGACTTAGTCGTCAGAGGGGAGCGGCTCGCCGGCACCATCGGTCGGCGCAGGCGAGGACTGCATGTCGTCGTCCTCTGCGTAGGGGTACCACGTCATCTTCGTGTTGTGCATGTACGGGTCGTGGTAGTCCGTCTCTTCGGGCTCGACCATCTCGGCCAGCGTCTCCTCGTCGCGATCCTCGACGAAGTCACGGAAGGTCTCGCCGCCCTCGCGAGCGTCCTCGAAGTTGTTGACGAGGTTCTTGATCGCGCCGGGGACTTCGTCGGCCGGGACGCGCATCTCCACCCAGTCGGCGAAGCGCGGGTCGTCGCCGAGACCACCGCCGAGGCCGATGTCGAGCGCTTCGACTGGTTCGCCGTCCTTGCGGGTCTTCATGCCACGCAGGGACACGTCGGCAATCTGGGGCTGCGCGCAGGAGGCCGTACAGCCCGAGAGGTGGATGTGGAAGTCCTTGTGGTCCGCGGGCAGTTCGACGTTGTCCTTGAGCCAGCGGGCGTAGCGGACCTGACGGTTCTTCGTCTCGACGATAGAGAGCGAACAGAACTCCGTGCCGGTACAGGCGATGGAGCCGCGCATGAACGGCGACGGGTCCGGGGAGTAGTTCTCCAGGAGGGGTTCGCTGGTGAACTCGTCGAGGTTCTCCTCGGGGACGTCGGTGACGATGATGTTCTGGCGCTGGGTCAAGCGGACCTCGCCGGAACCGTACTCGTCGGCGAGTTCCGCGAGTTCGAGCACGTCGTCGGCGCCCATGCGGCCGACCAGGACGTTCAGGCCGACGTAGTAGTTGCCGTCCTTCTGTTCGTGAATCCCGACGTGGTCGTTGTGCCCGTCCTGGGACCCGGTGTTGTAGCTGTACTGGTCGCGCATGTCCTCGCCGGCGGTCGGCAGTTCGAAGTCGACGTAGTCGTCCTGGAGGACCGAGCGCATCTTTTCCGGCCCCCACTCGTCCATGAGGAACTTGATGCGGGCGTTGAAGCGGTCCTCGCGGTCGCCGTGGTCGCGGAAGAGCGCGGACATGCCGTGGGCCACGTCGGCGGCCTGCTCCGGCGGCACCCACACGTCGATATCGCGGGCGAGGCGCGGTTCCTTGCGGGAGAGGCCCCCGCCGATACGGACGTTGAAGCCGAGTTCGCCGTCCTTCTCGGCGGGCTCGAAGGCGAGGTCGTTGATGTCGCCCTGGCCACAGCCTTCGTCACAGCCGGCGATGGCGACCTTCCACTTGCGCGGGAGGTTCGAGTAGTCGTCGTTGCCCTTGAACGTCTCGTGGAGGTCCTCGGCGACGGGCCAGGCGTCGACGTGCTCGTGTTTGTCCTTGCCGGCGACGGGACAGCCGACGATGTTCCGCCAGGAGTCACCGCAGGCCTGCTGGGTGCCCAAACCGACGGCTTCGAGCTTCTCGAAGATCTCCGGGATGTCCTCCAGTTTGATCCAGTGGAGCTGGATGCTCTGGCGGGTCGTCCAGTCACAGTAGGCCTCGCCGAACTCGGGGTTATCGACGGGGCCGGTCGCGTACTCCTTCGCGACTTCGCCGATGACTTCGAGCTGGCCGGGCTTGATGACGCCGTTTGGCGTCCCGATGCGCATCATGAAATACGACTCCTGGCCGGAACGCTGGTGGTACAGCCCCCACCATTTGAAGCGCTCGAACCAGGCGTCGTGCTCGTCTTCCGGAATGGCGTCCCAGCCCTTCTCTGCGAACTCCATCAGATGCTCTCGAATCTCGTTACCGTAGACCTCGTCCTTCCATTTCTCGACTTTACTGGGCATAGCTAATGTGTTCTTCCACAAGTCTCACAGACTTATACAACACACTTTGCCGTCAACCGTCGCCACCACTCCCCGAAACAAGAAATTGTTGCCTATTCATCGGGACGGGCAAGCCGGGTTCGCTTCTCCGGAAAATGGACGCTCTCGTGGACGACACCGTAGAATTCGCCGGAATCGGGGTCTACGACGCGGCCGACCGTCAGCCAGTCGGTAACACCGCTTTCACCGCAGGCGATACACTGACCGGCTATTCGCGCCTGAATATCCGGGTAATCCACGCCCACTTTTACGAACCCCTCGGCGAGGAAATCCGTCGTCTCACACCCACAGAAGTCGCTTCGAGCCAACAACCACAGGTCCGAGACGTTCACTTCCCGCGAGTCGTTGACGGAAATCCAGGCCCCGTCGTCGAGCTGGTGAACGTCGGTCGTCATTACATATCATTAGATTCCAGAGATACCTGAGAGCATCGGCGGTCACAAGTATCACCGGATCGGGTCGAATCCACCGCAGTCATGCGGTGAGTGTATCAGAACATAATGACCCACTATTTGGTGGGATCTGTACGAGATACAAACATATGTTGCCTGTAAGTCGCAGTGCGGGCCAAGCTTACAGGAGAGTCCGTGTTTAAGATAGTGGGGGCGTTACGAAGGAGTACGACACCACGCGGCGGCCACGCAGGTCGCTGCTGTGACAGAAACGATGACGAACGCACAACAGACCCACGACGACGACGCCGAACGCGAAGAGCCGACCACAGACCACCTCGACAACGTCGAGGATGGCTGCGGTTGCACAGAAATCTGGGAGCACATGAGCGAAGAGCGCGAGAGCGCCTCTGACGACTGATACAGACTGTTGTGACTGCGTATTAATTGCGCCGGCCCGGGTCGGCGCAATCCCGGAATGACTTACAATAGCCTGTATGACACCCCTGTACGGGATACTTTTGTGCGGTGCTCCCCAAGCACGTATCGATGCCTGAGGGGCCCGACAATTACGTTCCATCGACCGACCGTGAATCACCGGTCGGTAAACCGGTCATCCGCGGGGACCCGGCACTCACTGGCCAGCGGCCCGAGGAGGCCATCGAGTTCGATCCCGACGACTCCGAGAGCCTCGAGCTCGCCGCCAGAACGGTCGAGAAGTTCTCCGAGAACACCGCCGGCGCCGATGACAACGTGTTCATTCTGCGCGGCGCAGCCGCGTGTGCAGCCCTGGTCCGTGGTGAGGGGTCCTACAAGGCCGCTGCCGAACGGGCCGGTGGCGAAGCCTCGGTCTCGTTCATCCGGAAGTGGTCCCGCGTGCACGACCTCCCCCGGTCCGTCCGGATTCACGTCGCCAAGGGGGAAATTGCGCCGACGGCGGCCAAACACATCGCCAGAGTCTCCGGCGAGTCCCGCCTCCTGCTGGCGTGGGCCGCCCTCGACCACGACCTCACCGTCCGCCAGATCCGGTCCGTTGCCAGCAGTGTCAATGACGGCGCGTCCGTGGACGCGGCGCTCGCCAGAAACGGGTACGCGCTGGGCGAGTTGCGGACACAACTCGGCCGCGACGCCTACTGTCGACTCCGCCGGCAGGCCGCACTCGATGGGGCCTCCCCCGGAGAAGTCATCAGCGAGGCTATCGAATCGTACTTCGACGACGGACCGTAAGGTCTTAATCGCCGCTCCCCCGAGCGAATAGCGAGGGCCGGTAGCTCAGTTAGGCAGAGCGTCTGGCTTTTAACCAGATGGTCGGGGGTTCAACTCCCTCCCGGCCCGTGCAACGAACCGACGAGCACCGCGAGTCGGTAAGTGAACCGGCAGGAAGGAGTTGAACTACGGCACGAGCGAACGTAGTGAGCGAAGTGCAGGTGGTTCAATTCCTGCCCGGCCCGCTGTTCTGTGTACAAGAAGCAGCGCGACAGGACAGAGTTCGAGACCGGTTCATTTACCACCGAGACGGCGGATGGCACCAGTATGGACGGAAATACCGGTACAATTCAGCGCGCACTCGCGCAACCGCTGCGCCCGTTGGGCGTGACTGTGGGCGTACTGCTCGTCGTCGCCACGCTCGCTGCGATTGCCAGCACGCCGTGGCAGACGTACGCGTCGATGGGCGCGGTAATTATACAACTGGCGGCAGCGGTCGTGATGGGGTTGATCGGTGTCGGACTGGCGTACATCAGCTGGGCAGCCGACGCGTAAGTCAGTCGCCGAGAACAGAGCCGAAAACAGACGTCTTGTTATCCGCGGACGGGCATATACGCCATCCCTAGCATCAGCACGGCAGCGATGCCCGAGAGTATCGAGACGCCCCAGATGCCGTTCTTGCGCTCGTGGAAGTAGTCCTGCTGGTCGAGCGTCGTCTGGTACTGGTCGTACTGCTGAATCGGGACGATCTGGACGGTGCTATGGTCTGGGAAGTGCGTGAAGAACTGCTGCTCGTTCAGCGTGACGTTCCCACCCTCCGAAAGTTCGATTGTGTTCTCGCGCGGTGCGAACCATTCGAGGGTCGCGCCGTCGTCGGTCACTTCGGAGATCGTGGTCTCCTGGGTGCCGCTATCGGTCGCGTGCGGGTAGGTATCGCCGGTGGTGAACGACACCGTCTCCGGCTCTGGGAGCCATTCACTCAGCGGGACTTGCGTGTTGTTCGACCGGTAGACTACGTACTCGGTCCCGTTCTGGGTCGCCAGCGTGTTCTTGACCGAGGTGTCCTCGGCGAGGAGCGCACTGACGTTGAGTTCTTCTTCGAGGGTCACCGTACTCTCGTTGCTGTCAGTGTGCACGCGGTAGGTATCGTTCTGGTAGGTCGTCGTGGCGTTGTGCTCTAGCGTCGCTGTATACCGTGACGATTCATTCGTCCACGAGAGGTCAGCTGCCATGCTGCCACCGCCACCGCCGCCGTGGCCGCCACCGCCGCCGCCGGACATGTGGATGTTTGTGACTGTGTATTCCGTTCCGTCGACAGTGAACGTACTCTCGTTGGTCAGTTCGGCGTCAGCGTCGAGCGACACCGCCGGCCGCTGACTCTCCGCGACGCCGATGTAGGCGTACGCAGCAACACTGATAACGAGGAAGAACGCGAAGTACGCCGCCGCGGCTCGTCGTTGCATATCAGGAGGGTCAGTCGCCGCGCCGTTTAATGATTACTTTTCGAGTGTCTTGATAGACGGGTGGTAGGGGCGTCTCGCCCCAGTAACGGCGGTGTCGATGTATCGCATCGATCAGGCTATATCGGACTCGCCAGCGAGAACGTCGTAGCTGTCGAGCGTTCCTGCCATCGACGGGGCATCCGGATCGTCTTTCCGCTGCGTACCGTAGTCCATCCACACGCCGCTCGTGTAACTGTACATTTCGAAGGCAGCCTCGGTCTCGACGACAATGTCGATGACTGCGTCCTCGGGGGCGTCATCGAGAACGACGGCCGACCGAACGTCGTTGTCGTGGTGCATCACCCAGACCGCGACAGCGCCATCGATGTCTTCCAGCAAGGCACTGGCTTCCGTCGGCGAGAACGGGCGGTGGGGCCAGTCGTCGACGGGTTCTGGTTTGTCCATACCAGTCGGACGGGCCGGAACGGCATCGGTGTTCCCCTGTTCAGAGAGTCGTCCGACCGTCAGTCGGCGAAGTAGCTGGTGAAAAAGCCGGACAGGAACGACGAAATAGCGACGGCCATGGCCATGTCAGTCAGGCTCCACGGCGCGTCCTCGTCGTCGGCCAGCCAGACAGTGATACCGACGCTGACGACCAGTGAGACGATCCCGTTGAGGAGGTGCTTGCTCTTGAGCAAACTCATACACCTATCCGTTGGTGCGGGGTTCGTATAGAGATTACCCACGAGCGACGTGTCGCTGACCGAAACGCGGCCGCTGAATTCGCGTGATGGGTAGTGCTGGCGCTGGGACAGTTAGCCGTTACAGCAAACCGTGTACCGAACCTCTGAGTGAACGAGCGATTCGACCTGCTCGACGACGCCGTCGACCGTCTCGAACGGTCCGAACTTGCTCACGACCGCCCCGTCCGCGCGTAACACGACTGTCCACCGGTACCCATCCGGGCTATCGTTCCGCTCGAACGCGAACTCGCGGTCGGGCAGTCGAGCGACGACTGGGCCGTCAGTAGTGACCGTCCACGACACGCTATCGGCAAGCGCGCTCTCCAGTACTGTTTCGAGTCGCCGGGCGAGTCTGGTCATCGGTTCGTCCCGTGCGTCCATACAGAAACGTAGAGGGACAGAAGCATAAGCCGTTGTGACACTACACAACGTTCAAACGGCCCAAACCCGTACAGGGGGTGTGACTCAGTCGCTTCTCGTCTACGACGGCAGTACCGACCTGTTCCGGCGCGCTGCCGAGACGGTAACCCGCTGTGCCACGGACATCACGCCGGTCCCCTGGGAGTCCGACGCGATTCAGGCGTTTCTCCAGGCACAGTTCGACGACCTGCCGTTTGCGTTCATCCTGATCGAAGGCGAGTCCGTTCACGTCGGCGAAGCGGCTGTGAAGGAAGCGCTGGAAGGCCTCGATGTCGCGGCCCCTGTCGCCCGGTTGGCCGAGCAGGTGTATCCCACCGCCGCCGCGCCGTTCGGGCGTGTCGTCCACGGCCAGGTCCCGGCCGACATCCACGGGACCTTTCCACTGGACGAGGCGGCGAAAGCACACATCGCGCCGCTCCGGCAGGTCCACACGATCCCTGTCGAAACAGAGTGATCGAGACGGTCAGTGATATGGTCGACCAGAACTGGCCTGCCACGCGGTCGCCATACGACAGTGCGTCGCGCGCAGAGACCACATGCGCCGATTTCGTACGCTTCGGATAATGAGCGACTGCGTCGACTGCTCCGCTGTTCGGAGGGTTGAAAACCTGTGACCGGCTACTGCAGGTATGCTGCGGCAGGCCGTCGAGGACGCGTTCACCCTGCTTGCTGTCCTCGTCGTTCTCTCCCTCGTTATCGGGCAACTCCTCGGGCAGCCGATCCTGCTGGGGTACGTGACCTCAGGGAGTATGTCGCCGACGCTGAATACGGGCGACGCGTTCGTCGCCGTTCCTGCACCCGTCGCTGGCGAGATTGAGCCGGGGGACGTCATCGTGTTCGAAGCGGTCGAGCTACAGGGCGGCGGACTGACGACACACCGGGTCGTCGCGGAGACCGACGGCGGCTACATCACGAAAGGGGACAACAACCCCTTCAGAGACCAGAGCGGAGGTGAGCCGGTTGTCACGGACGACCGAGTCGTCGCGACAGCACTCCAGATCAACGGACAGGTCGTCCGGCTCCCCGGTCTCGGCACCGCCATCAGCTCCGCTCGAACGGCGGCAGAAAGCGGCTTGGTATTGATTGGCGGGCCGGGCAACAGCGACCTGACGAGCGGGCAGGGCCTCAGTGGACTGTTCATCTCTATCGGGCTCGGGCTGTTTCTACTCGTCTTCGTCGACAGCTTCCGGGCCAGCGAGGAGCGGACCAGAGAACGGACTCGTTCGCGCGATGGGGACGCCATCAATGGCTGGACGGTTATACTCGCACTGGCAGTGTTGATTCTCGTCCCAGCCAACGCGGCAATGGTCGCTCCGAGCGGCACTCACAGCGTCACCATCGACAGCACTAGCGAGGATGTCACGCCCGGGGAGACCGTCGAAAGCGAGTTCACTGCCGAAAACGGCGGACTGGTAACGATGCTCATCATCCTGGAATCGTCGCACCCGGACGCGGCGATGGACCGTAACCGGCTTGTCGTCCAGCGCGGCGGGTCCGCGACGGCAACGCTGTCGGTGCCCGCCCCACCACCGGGCGAACAGGCGGTCGTGACCGTCGAAGAGCACCGGTACTTCCTGTTAGCACCGCCGGGCGTCATCGCGGGACTGCACCGAGTCCACCCGCTGGTGGCAATCGGGGCGTTCAATCTCCTGGTGTTAGGAAGCCTCACAGCGGCAGCTGGGGCGACCTTCGGGTTCGGAACAACGCGCGAGCGGAGCCGAGACCGGTCGGTCCCGCTGAAGCGACAGGTACGCCGCCTGCTTGGGCGTGAATGATCGCGGGTTCAGCCGGTGATATCGCCGCCGCCACCACCTGCGCTTGCCGTGCTTGAATTGTAGAGATTGCTCACCTGCTCGGCGGTGAGCGCGGCGTCGTACACCTTGGGTTCGTCCATGGCACCGTCGAATCCATAGATAGCGTTCCCGCCAGAATTGAGTCCTGTACCGATTCGAAGCGGTTGTTCGGACGCCTGCGCATCGGGGAGCGAAAACGTCGGCCCCTTTTGCGCCCCGTTGACGTACACCCTGTCCTGTGATCCGTGGGTCCACACGACGTGTGCCCACCGGTTCTTCGTCAGCGAAACACCCGTGAGTTTGTTATCGTCGGTGGTCTCGATGAGCAGTTCTCTGTCGTCCGAACCCTTCCAACCACCACCGAAGCCGAACTGATAGCTATCGTCGCCACGGGAGTTCCACTTGCTGAACAGTCGTGTGAGGCCATTCTGGCTTCGGGGGAATACCCAGGCAGAGAGCGAGAAATCATCAGTCAAGTCGAGCGTATCGTCGTCAGGAACGGTGACGGCATCGTCACCATCGAAATTGAGCACTTCGCCGCGGCCCAGACTGGATGTCGCTAGGTCTGGTTCATAAAAGCGGTCGCGGTCCCTGTCAAAACTAAACTCCCGTTCGCCATCGTTGCCAGCGGCCCAGGAATCCGGGATATCCGTTCTGCTAACATCTTCGAAGTGCCACCACGACACCTTGGGGTCGCGACACTCGACTGAAACCGATCGGCTCAGTTCGATACGCTGGTCGTCGCCGGTAGCAGTGATATCAAGGTTGACAGTGGTACTCCCTTCTGAGTCACAGGCGAGCGTCGTTGTGACATCGCCGCTCTCGCCCGGCAGAAGCCTGTTCGGCGTCTGGACAGTTTCGAACGGTGGAGCGGGACCGGGGCTGACACGAACACTCGTAAGTTGCTGGTCGAAGTTGTTGGTGAGCGTTAGCAGTGTCACTTGCTGGCCGTCCATTCCACTGACTGGGCCGATGTCGATACCAAGCAGTGCATCGCTGCCGTCGGTCGCTTTCAGGTTACTGGACCGCTTTGCGTCGATGGTAGTGACACCGGATGTTTCAGCAGCGAGCAGGCCTGCCCCACCAGCGATGAACGCGAGTGCACCACGTCGGGTCCACTTCTTGTTCATTCCGACAACTCCGGTGGCTTATCGGCTGCGCCGAGTTGCAGCCGGCGAGTCTCCGTGACGTGGTACGCCGCAGAGACGAGAAACAGCAGCGTGATGACCGTCGGCCACACGAGCGACGGAACCGACGGTGGAAAGACACCGACCCAGACAGCGACGACGAGCGCTAGCGAAACAGCGGCGAGTCCGAGATAGTACTCCGCCCACGGAATTGAATCCCCCGGGACGACATCAAGATACACGTCAAGGCTGTCAGCTGTATCGGTCATCGTAACTGTCCCGTTGTCGTGCGTGATGACGCCCGCGCGTTCAAGTGTCGGGAGGTGTGTCTGCTGCATTGACGTGTACACGCGGTGTCGCTCCGTGGACGTGATCTCCTGAATGCACTTGTTGTTTTCCCACGCAGCGACTTGCTCGGCAAGGTCAGAGAGTTCGGCGCACTCGTCCTCCTGTTTTATCGCGTGTAAAGCGTACCGGCGCCGTTGGTTGCTCAGTATGTCGTATACGTCATCACGCGATAGCTGTCGCTCTTCTGGCCGGCTAACCCCCACCTGTCCCATGTTTCTGTTTAGACTGCACTACTTGATAGATTTTTTGTTCGTATTTGATTGTAAATGGTAAGTAACTGTGTTTTCTACGCTAGACATCCACCGCCAGGGACGGGCGTCCGCCGGCAGCAGGGCATGGGTAGGTGAGGGAGTCGGACAGCAGAGCCAACCCGTTATACTTCAGTGATTGTGATTGTCAGGTCTTCGGTTTCCTGGGCGCTGTCGCCCGTTTCGAGGGTTGCAGAGAGATCAGAAACCCCGCCCGCAGACACCTCTTCGCTGTGGGTATCGCCGCTCCCGTTGATATCGGAAAGAAGGCCGCTGCCGGTGCTCAGATCAACACTGAACGTCGTCGAGTTTCCGTCGTCGTTATTGACCAGTTTGAAGAACCCACTGTCATAGTCGTACGTACTGTTTGGCATCAGCCGTTCGTCGGTTCCACCGTCCTCGTATCCAAAGACGACAGATACGTCGTTCGCGATGAGGCTTACGTAGTCGGTCGAAACAGTCGTGCCACCATCGGTAGCAAGAGAGTCAGAACTCGTCGGAAACAGGGTCGTGGCATCGGTAACGAGATCGTCGTTGCTATTCCGAAGCGCAACCTCATCGGCGGACGCGTCGACAAGCACGTCAGTAAATTCGGTTGCGATCTCGGAGCCGTTGCCGTCAGCGCCAACGACGTTGACTTCGACTTCACGCGTTGCGCTGACAGTGCTAAATGCACCAGAGCCGAACGCCGCGCCAGATCCGATACCGACTGTCCCGATGAGACCGAGTACGCTTCTACGGTTCAGTTTCATGTTCAGTTCGCTTATCGAGAGGTTACCACTTACTATTTTGTTGCATTAGCCCGGCTAAAGCACTCATTGAAGCCGCTAACGCTGTTCAGTACTAAGCCACTATGCCGTGAACTAGCTTCCAATGAATCGGCGTGGCTTTCTCCTTAGTATTGGTGCAGCCAGTGTGGGGACGGGTGCGGTGTTTGGATCCGGTGCGTTCACCTCTATCGAAGCAGACCGGAACGTCAATCTCGAAGTCACCGGCGATACCGGATCGGCACAGGTGGGGTTCAGCCCGGGGAGCGGTGCCACGAGCATCGTCGGGACGGACACAAACGAGTCGGTTGATATCATCAACTTCGAACAGACGAATCTCAACGAACAAGCGAAGACCAGCTTCGAGAACGCTTTGGAGGTCGACAACAACAGCCAATCCAAGGTCAACCTCTATATTGATGACAGCACTACTGGGGTTGGAGATGACCCCACAAACGGTGAAGTTCTGGACTTCCGGGAGGGGTCCGCTGGCGTCTCGATTGTCGGCCCGGACCAGGCTATCACGCTCGACCCCGACGGCGGGAGTTCAGACGGCGGCTACAGCGACACCGTGGAACTGGACATCGTTGTCGACCTCCGAGATGACGGCGTCGATGGCGACGATCTCAGCGAGATCAGCGACGTGACCTTCGTCGTCGAGGCGGTCCAGCAGTAAGTGAAACGCGATTCCGGCGCTGGCCGCCGACCAACAGGCCCAGATACAGGCACACACGAAGATCCAACGCAGTCGGCACGACACAACCAACTATGAATCGCACTCTCATCGCTGTCATGGCAGCGGTCGTCCTCCTCGCAGGGACCGCTATGGCGACAGGTGCCTTCATCGACGGCGACGAGGTTGCACCCGACCGGAACTCCGGCGTCTACTTGGCTCCCGCTGACACGGTAAACGGGGACCAGTACGTCGAATACGACGAGACAGGGCAGCTACGCATCAGTCTTTCACCAGTGCTCCCGAACGGTCAGACCCGCGTCGATGACCTGTTCGTCGTCGGGTTTGCGGGCTACGAGGGGACTGATAGTGCCGCTACCGTCGAACTGGACAGCGAGCCGGAAACAGTTCGCATGTACCGGATGGACACCGGAGCACAAGTCGCCGGCGACACTGTCTCGCTGGAGCCCGACGAATCAGTGCGCTTTGGGCTGGCAGTGACGCCAGCGGAGCGCAACTTCACTGGCACGATATCGATCACCGCCCCTGTTCCCGAACAGCAGTCAACCGAAGGGGACGAGAGCAACGGTGGGAGCGGCGGTGGGTCAACCGGTGGCGGTGGTGGCGGTGTGCCACCCAGTAACGATGATGGGAGTGGTACGCAGGGCGGGGGCGATCCCACGACGCCGACGCCAACGCCGACGGACAGTAACTCGACGAACGAGACCGTAAACGATGACGGGAACGAGACTGAAACAGCCGCTGGCGGCGGAAGCGGTGGCAGCGGTACTGGTGTCGGGACGTCGACCGACGAACCGGCTGAGACGCCCACCACCAGCGAAGAAGAACCCGAAACCGTGGCCGGCGGTGGCGCTGAGCCCGTGCCGACGACACCCGAAAGTCAACAGTCAGCCGAACCGAACGGATTCACGCTCGGCTTCGAGCCGGCATTCGGAATTAGCTGGGGGCCGTGGGCGTTCATCGCTGGCCTGCTCGTCGTAGTGACGAACTACCTCGTGCAGACGCGATATCACGATGTCCTCCCGGTACTCCAGACGCAACCGGGTGACCGCCGTCGCCGGTTCCGGCGCGTCGCTGTCCGCGAGACCGCGATCGGTCTTGCCGGAATCGTACTCACGGTTCTTGTCGTGGCAGCTGCCTCAGGCGCTGGCTTCGGCCCAGTCTCGCAGCTGGTTGCGGCGCTCGCGTTCTCCGCTGCAGTCGGCACGGTGACCGGGTACCGGCTGGTCCCTGAACTCGATGCACTGCCCGAACTGCAAGCCGACGACGACGGCACCGAAAAGCAGTAAAACAATCCGGTCAGTCCGGTGTCTCAGCGTCACTGTTTCCCACAGTCGAATCAGTTCCGGGTTCTGGCGGAGGCGCGTACCGAAACAGTCGGTCACCAGTGTACACGATGAGTTCAGAATCGCTATCTGACTCGATGATACGTTCCTCGGTGTCTATTGCGACGTCCACGAGCCCGACGAGCGAATCAACTGAAGTCGTCCAGACGTCGTCGTCGACTGGATCAGCCCGGCCGACGGTTATCCAATCGTCAAACTCCTCACGGGCGGACTTGTATGCGAGCCATCGGCGCTCGGCGTCGGTCAGTGTGAGATAGTCGGTCGTGCGCCCGTAGACGAGGGCAGCAGCACCACTAAAGCTACCAAGCAGGAGCACTGGGCCACCGAGAGTCCAGATCGGTCCATACGCTTTTTCGACCTGCGCTTCGACGGTTCGGTCACCACTGTTCGGCACCGGGCCAGCGTTTTCGACCCGGTAGCTGCTCTGCCTCGGGATAATCGGGAGGCGATACGTCCGAGTCGTGTCGACCGACTGCCCGTTGCGCGTCCCCGAAAGAGCCACCTGAGAGACCACCGCCATCTCAAGTCGACCGGACGTCTGACCGTGTTCCGAATCGATACGTCGAACGGTTTCGGCTGCGTGACTGACATTCAGCGAAAACGGAACCGTCAGACGCTCACCCGCGGCCAGCGACTGTACAGTGCCTTGTGTCAGTGGTCGTTTGACCTCCCAGTAGACGAGCTCTCCGTTCTGGGTTGATTCGACGGAGCGATACTGAACAAACACGTCAGCCGAGGCCGTAAGGTCGCTTTTGTTGCTGGCGCTGTACGTGTACATGAACGCGCCGTCCAATACGGGGGCGACCGTCCGGAGATACACAGGTTGATCTTCGAGCACTTCATCCTCTGGAAACGCCGAGGTACCGTTGCGAACTGTCGCATTGTGGGAGAACGATCCGGACGACTGCCACGACGACACCTGACGCGTAGTCGTGTCCGTTCCCGGAGCAACGTGGCCCGTATACGTGAGATATCCGCCAACCGCAGCGATGGCGATCAGACAAATCAGTAGCAGTTCGTAGTTGTCGACGACTGTCCGCCGTATTTCCCGTCCCAACAACCCCATTGCAACTGTAATACTGGTGCCGACAAATAAGAGTTGATACCGGGTCAGCAGCGTCATCCATCTTTCTCCGCCGCCCCCATCTCCGCTAACTCCAGCTTCGAATGTCCCGGGAACCAGTTTGTGGCCGTACACTATAGTAACAATCGAAACGATTTACACACTGATCGCACGACGGCAGTGCGATCAGGTGTGCATTGATTTTCAATGGCTACTATAGTTCGTGCGACCCCGATAGGTCGGGCGTTGCCCCGTCGAAAGCGGATTCCATGAGCGGCCTGCCCGTACTGTATTCTTCGATAGAGTCTTGATTCTGTGTGCAACCGTTTTCGAGCAACAGTTCACAACGTCGAGTCTATAGAGAAAGGCAGGTAACAGTTACATACCGGCACTTCTCGGGGGTGTAAGAGACGAGGAAGCCAAGGGCCGGATTTGAACCGGCGATGGGCGGCTCTGCAGGCCGCTGCGTTAGGCCAGACTCTGCCACCTTGGCGCGAATAGAGGTAGTCAACTCGGTCGTTTAAGCGTAGCGAATTCGATTAGCCATTGCCTGATCCAGATCACCGTTCCCTCGACCGGGATAGTACTGTAGATTGATGATTGTCCCCGTCCAAAGAACCAAACTGCTCGCGTTGGCAAGTAGTGCGACCCGCGGCGGAATTAACGGCATACACGAGCCGTACATCGTCAAGATCCGCTCGGACCATCTCGACAGACAGCAGGTGCGACACCGTCGAGGAGTGCTGTGAATTCGTTCAATTCGACTTCACAAGTCTGCGAACTCTCGATCCAGCCACGTAGCTCTCGGTTTGTACAAATACAGAAAGCCCACTCGGGAGAGAT
>NZ_LRHL01000003.1:0-245141 GCF_001647155.1 Haloarcula sp. K1 | reverse complement strand
GGAAGTGGTTGCACTCCGTCGGAAGCTAACACACTGGTTCCTACGCCAGTGTTGACTACTGCATGGGTCCGTGGGCTCACATCAGATTCCATCTTAACGGCGGACCGCAGGGGTGGAATCCTCATACACGAACACAAAGCCTCAGTGGCCTCGCGTTCTAAGCGAGTGACCCAGGCCACCACGACGGTGGCGTTGGGGTGTCGTTCCGAGAGCGCTGCCCGGCGCGACCTTCGCATTACATCCGATGGGAGGGGAGTATATAAATGGACGGTCTCGAATCCACCGTGTTTAGGCACCACACAGAACATGTGTCGCATACACACTAGAGAAATAGCCACATTGTCTAATCCAATACAACAATCATGTCATTCAAGTAGTATATTGAGCACATAGCTGGCGACGATGAGAAATCCTCGCGAGATCGGGTTACGCTGGCTCATGAAGATGTTGCGTTTTACGACCCGAACTACTACCAGATACAACTCATTCGAACTGCTGAGAGCGTTCTCTCATCACTTGGATTTGACCGGACGGACATCCAGCCACATTACAGAAACTCGAGATACGACCCTGAGCGAGTGGTCATAGTCCAAGAGAGAGCTACCAGTCCTGCAATACACCGTTAGTTCATGTGAAGACATACCGAAACACACCACTGTTTCCGGAGCTACACACCACCATTTCCGAAGCTATTGGTGAAAGCGTGATTCAGTAATTCGAAAGATTTGCTTGCAGCATATTCATATCCGATAGATGGTCACGGACACGCCGTTCGCTGACGCTATCGGCGTCGAGCCGGTCGCAAATTTTGAGGTACCGGTCGTAAAGGTCACGAGAACGGATAGGAACTTCGTCAAGCGCCTGTTGATATGCAAGCGCACACAAGACAGCGTGTCCCTGTGTCGTGAGTTCTTGCATACCCCCGTAGAGTTGGTTCTTTTCGAGTTCATCCTCACACCCTGTCTCAGAGCGTTACTGCTTCGAAAATGCGTCCGCCGAAAACCCGGCGACGAAGCGCTCAAAATCATCCTTGAAACAGCGCTATGACGCCACCAACAATCGCTTACCCAAGAGCATTATTTATTTGAAACAACCCGACGTCCGAGCAGTCGTCCGCCATACCGCTGCCCGAACTGCAGAGGCGACCGGTGACACCGACTTCGAGAGAGTCCGTCTAATCGGTGAACGAAATCAGTCTATGAAATCCTTCTCATAGATCTGAAAAATTGGTGCGAACTCAGGTCTGGCTCTGATAGAGAAGAACTAAAATGGCAAGTCCGATAAAGAAGTCCGGGAGAAACACGAACGCGCCGATGTTTGGGCGAGGTCGGAAGCCGAAGACATTGTGTACTACTGGATTTGACGTACCCGCGTATAGGAGCAGTGCGAGGCTTAGCACAAGCAGGCTTGCTGTGTACTTGTTCGGAAGGTCGCGATAAAGCTGCATGTAGATGGCTGCGAGTGCCACCAGTAACACGAGGTTTAGGGTTGTAAAGAAAACCTCCATCCGAATGAGCAGTTCAACTTGGGAGGACAGCGCCCTCGACGGAGGGCCATGGGATGGAACTGATGTGAAGAGTGCGACTAAGAGTGCGATACCACTCGCGGCAGTCGCACTCGCTACTGTCGTTCCAAGTGGACTCTTGATCCAGTTACGAATCATCATCAACTCCGGCCTGTTCCGCCACGTCTTCCATGATGTCGAGGTTGTTCATCATTCGGTCTGAGAGAAAGTACATCTGCCCGTAATTGTCGCCCTCCGTGGTCACGATATTGCTCTCTTCGAGGACTTCGAGGTGGTGCTGCACTGTTTTGTAGTTCAAATCTAGGTCATTCGACAATTGGTTGGTGTTTCGTGGCTGGTCGTTGAGTGCGCGGAGGATACGAAGCCGATTGCGGCCTCCACGAGACCCACCAATGAGCCACCAGAGCAACTGCCGCATCTATTGAGTATTCATTTGGTCGGTGCAAATACATTCTGTCTCGGTCCGAACGATACTATACCCCGAATTAGTCACTGATCCAGGAGACAATTCGATCAGCGATTTCACCGTTATTGTCGTCTTGCATCATGAGATGTGTATTTCCGGATATCCCTTCATCCGGAAGGCTAAGTAGCGTCGATGCGGGACTTGTCTCTCCTGCGAACTCTGCAGTTGTCTGGGTCGCTTCCTTGCGACCAGTCTGTCCGCGCTCGTCGACATAATCGCCATACACACCCATAAACGGTGCATCACCACCCATCTCCGCTACAGTTTGCGGGTCAGTCGGCGCACCGACCGGCTCAACTGCGATGATCCGTTCAACGAGGTCTGGCACAGCTTGTGCAACCGTGAATCCGGAACTACCGCCCGCTGAGTGAACGAGCAGCACTGCCGGACCAACACGATCGAGAAGCGCCTCTAGGGCGGCAGTCTCTTGGGATGGTGTGAACCGGCTCCCACCGCCACCTCCAGTAGTCGACCCAGTCTGGGTTCCAGCTGTGGTCTCAGTGGAATCCGCAGGTGTGGAGTTCTGGTCGCTGCCACGTCCACCCGTCTGGCTTCCACTTTGTCTACCGCCACCTCCGCCACCAGTGCTAACGTATGCGGGGAATGACGCAACGAGTTGGTCGACCGACTCGACCGGGTATCGAACGTCCTCGTATGGGTCACCGGCTTCAGGTCCGAACCCCCACGTCGGCCAGGCTCGATCGATAGACCACCGGGAGAGTGACGCAGAGTCAGAGTTCTGGAGGGCAGCAGTGTCTAAGCCACCTGAATCGACGTTTCGAGGCGGGTTAAATACATACACTGGATGGCCAGCTTCGGCAAAGTACTCCACCCAGCCGCGTCGACCGTCAGGTGTCGTCCGGTAAATGTACGGTGACAACCCAAGGCCGGGCACCATTACGACGGGTGACTTGTCGGTGGCTGTTTCGGGCTGTGTATATACGACTTCAGCACGTCCGTCGATGACCGTACTACTGCTTGTGTTTGCGTTGCCGACGTAGAAATTACCGAACGTCGGAGAGTCGTCATTCTGTTGTTCAGATTGCGGAGAGGCCTCAGAAGCGGACTGTGTATTGGTGTTCGGTCCGCTGTTGTCGGTTGTGCTATTGCACCCTGCGATAGTCGCAGCAAGTGCGACCCCAGTTGCGCGAAGAAACGCTTTCCGAGAGATACCCGATGACATACAGATCGTACTGGCCGGGGATCTGACTTAGTCGATTGCCGAAATCGGCCACAGGTTAGGCACAAATTCATTCCAGTTCATGCAGAACGCCCGATATTGACAGATGATAGTACGTTGAGGTAACTACTGTGTCGCTCAGAGCATATACATTGAGAGCACCGGTCTCAACTTCTGGCTCAGTTGTGATGTTGAGACTACAGCGAGTTTAGCAGGGCTGTGAAGCGTGAATTTGACCGATTCGGTCAGCGGAAACTGCCCAAATGGCTCTCCAAGCGGCCATTCTTGTCACACACCCATCCATATGGACAAATTTTCTAGACTTCCAGCAGCGTAGCCACTCAGACGGCGCGCTAACCCGAACAGAGTACCTCACTACCCGATCCCGGTTTCCTTCTTCAGTAGCGTCAGCGTGTTGTCCGCTGTAATCACCGGTGAGTGCTCATACTCGCCAGTCAATCCGGCTTGGACGAGGAGATCGATAGCGCGCCAGATCCAGTACGCTTCATTCCGTACGCAGGGCAAACAGGGGATTGCCAGTAGTGCCAGTTGCTCGATAACGAAGTCACATACATACTCAGAATCCACCTCGCGCTCTGAATCGATTCGATAGCCGTGCGAAAATTCGATGGTTGGACGCGAACGCCTTACTAAGCCTGTCTCAACCCTCTATCTGCAATGGCAGAATGCAACGACCGCCACGCCGAAGATAGCGGTTCTAAACAGAGGGGTAGCTAATTATGCGCGTTCCTATCCCGAAGAACAAACTCGTCGCATTCACTCCCGTCGGTGCGCTCCTCACAGCTGGTGTCGCTGGGGAAGAGTGACTGAGACGACGGGTCCGCTCGCATCGGTCTATGAACGGTTCGGGAACACCTACCGCGAGTTCGAGTGTTGTGACACGACGTTTCGGATTCAGGCGATGGGCGTTCGGGCCGAGGCTGGGGCAACTGCGGCCCGAAAAACGGCTGAATCACTCGAAGCCCAGCTGAACACCTTCGATGCGGCGAGTGCCGTCAACCAGCTCAACCGTGAAGGAGAAGTCAGGAACGAACACGTTGTCCGAATCGTTCGCCGTGGAATCGAATACAACGACCGAACCGGCGGGGTGTTCGATATTCACCAGGGCCGCGTCGAACAAGGCCTCAAAACGTTCTTGCGTGGTGACAGTGAGACACTACCAACAGAGTTTGATACCGGAACTGACGATTCGCATGCGACGATCACGTTCTCGGCGCCACGCGAGGAGGCTGAGGACGCTGAGGCCCCCAGCGAGGACGAAGATACCGAGACTGACGTACTGTTCGAGGAGTTGCGCGAGTGGCATGCTTCAGGCGATGGACGCTTCGAGTGTGAACTACTCGGAGGTCGATACAACCAAATCGAGGGAGCAGGTTGTCAAAACGATTGGCGTTCAACCGTCGAATCCGAACGAGTGATGCTCCCCAACCCGATTCATCTGAACGCTCCAAGACGAATCGTCGTCGCACAACCCACTGAGCAGTACATTCATTTCAATTCAGCATCAAATAGTTTCTCATGCCTGTCAACGTTCTCATCGCCTTCGACGGCTCCCCGCTTTCAGAGCGGGCGCTCACATACGCTATCGAGACCTTCCCGGACGCGCCCATCACCTCGATTTACGTTATCAATCCTCTCGACTCCGTTATCGATGTGGAGGCTGGCGGCTTACCAGTTGCCGAGGACTGGTACGACAATGCCAAAGAACGAGCAACCAGAATCCACGCGACGGCCACGGACCTCGCGGCGGAACGTGATACCGAACTCGTTACCGTCACGGAAGTCGGAAAACCGGCACGAGCAATCCTCGAATACGCTGACGACCACGATGTCAATCAGATCGTCATGGGCAGCCACGGCCGCTCAGGAATCGACCGTGCACTTCTCGGGAGCGTTGCCGAGACAGTTACCCGCCGAGCGCGAATCCCGGTAACGATCATCAGCTGAAGCATTCGGACCGGGGGGCAGACGAGAATCCACCGTGTGAAACACCCGCTTCGTACGCAGTCAGACAGAAACACAATGACAGACCGACAATACAAAACCATAGTACAGTACATAGGGAGATCGCGTGACCGTTACTGAGTCGCCTCCGCTATCGACCTGTACCATCCAGATCGAACGACGAGGCGGTCGCGGCGAAGGGGGTGCGCGCGCTCTCGAACGCTACCTTGGAGACACACCCGGTGTCCACGATGTCGACGTCTCGTTCCGAACGGGGAACGTTCGAATCACCTACGACGAGAGCGTCACCTCGGGGGTGCAACTTCGAGAAGCGGTCCGCGACCGCAACGTCTCGATCGAGAACGAGCGCGACACGGCCCCCGACGAGGTGACCACACGCTCGGAACTCAGGCAGGAGGCCGTATTTGTCGGTCTAACCTTGCTCGGGATGGTAACCGGCCTCGCGACAGGATGGCTTAATGGCCCGCCACTCCTCATGTGGGGCGGCTACGGCGTCGCGTACGTCTTCGGCGGGTGGTACGGACTCAAAGGGGCCATCGAGACGCTCCGCCACCGTGCGGTCGACATCGACCTGTTGATGATCGTCGCCGCGCTCGGGGCGCTCTCGATCGGAGCACCCTTCGAGGGTGCGATGCTTCTCTTCCTGTTCTCGCTGTCGAACACGCTCCAACACTACGCAATCGGCCGCTCGCGGCGGGCGATCAAGTCGCTCGTCGAGATGCGACCGGACGAAGCGCAGGTCCTTCGTGACGGTGAGGAGGTCACAGTACCCATCGATGACGTCGATGTCGGTGACGTGTTCGTCGTCCGCCCCGGTGACAAGATTGCACTCGACGGCGTCGTCACGTCCGGCGAGGGAACGGTCGACCAGGCCTCGCTCACCGGCGAATCCGTCCCGGTACCGAAGGAACCCGACGACGAGGTGTTCGGCGGCACGATCAACGAGAGCGGGAGCCTTGAAATCGAAGTCACTCGGCAGGCCCACGAATCGGCGATCAGCCGCCTTATCACCATGGTCGAAGAAGCCCAGAGCGAGAAAGCCCCGACACAGCGGCTCATCGACCAGCTCGAACAACCGTACGTCCTCGGGGTGTTCGGGCTCACAATCGCAGCTATCGCAATTCCACTCGCGCTCGGAAGTGAGTTCACGGGGACGTTCTACCGCGCGATGACGCTCATGGTCGCCGCCTCGCCGTGTGCGGTCATCATCTCGACGCCCGCGGCAGTCCTCTCAGCAATCGCCTCCGGTGGCAGGCAGGGCGTGCTGTTCAAGGGAGGCGAACACGTCGAGACAGCAGCGAATATCGACGCAGTCGCCTTCGACAAGACCGGCACACTCACACAGGGCGACACGCAGTTGACCGACGTATTCGTCCGTGATAGTGCGGGGGACGAGACACTAACCGAGGACTCGCTTCTCTCGCTCGCGGCCGCAGTGCAGGCCCGCTCGGAGCATCATCTCGCTCGTGCGACCGTGGCGGCGGCAGACGAACGATCACTCGACACACCCGACGCCGCACGGTTTCAGTCGGTAGCCGGGAAGGGGGTTCGAGCTGACGTCGGCGAGGAAACCATCCATATCGGGAACCGAAGCTACTTCCAGACAGTTCTCGGAGACGAATCAGTCGACGGTCTCAAACCCGGCCTCAGCCGGCTCGAAACCTTAGAGGAAGAGGGAAAAACGAGCGTCCTCGTTGCCCGAGAGAGTCACGTCGACATCAGCGTCTTGGGGTGGCTTGCGTTCACCGATACCGTTCGCCCTGACGCGGCCGAGATGATCGACAAGCTCCGATCGCTCGGCGTGGAGCATATCGTCATGCTGACGGGCGATAACGAGCGCGTCGCACAGCGCATTGCCGACGAGGTCGGCATCGACGAAGTCCAGGCGGAACTGCTACCGGAAGAGAAAGTGGCGACTATCGAAGAGCTGGTCGAACAACACGAGAACGTAGCGATGGTCGGTGACGGTGTTAACGATGCCCCAGCCCTCGCCACAGCGACCCTCGGCATCGCGATGGGGGGTGCAGGGACTGATGTCGCGCTCGATACTGCTGATGTGGTACTGATGGGCGATGATCTCAGCAAGATTCCCTACGTACTCGGCCTCGGCCGCAGGACTCGCCGAACACTCACCATCAATCTCGCCATCGCCTTCGGCGCGATTGCACTCATGGTCGGTACGATCCTCCTCCGTGGAATCCCGCTCCCGCTTGCCGTAGTCGGACACGAGGGGTCAACGGTTCTCGTCTCGCTAAACGGCCTTCGGTTGCTCGGCTTTCGTGGATGAGAAATTGGCCGGTGGGCAAGAGACAGTCATCAACACAGAGGGCGAGTGAACAATCGAAAACGCCTGCATTCGATGGACATTATTACTTCAAAAGGAGTCTTAACCAACAGCCAATTGTAGCCGATCTTGTTGTTGGTTAATCCGGATCACGACAGAATCAGAACGAGTCTAGCGTCGTCGATGTCTCATCTGTAGCAAACAACTCCGCTAACCGCTCGTCCTCTTGAAGTACTTCCTGTGCCAAATCCGCGCGAATCGAAAATTCGTACTCATAGTATGAGCCGCCTTTGGGGCCCTTATTCTGTTCGTCTACGTCTAGGAACCCTTTCAACGTCAACTGTGACAACCGGTCATGAATCGTTCTGTCAGTCCGCACATCCGCATCGATACGCTTTGCAGCCATTACATACCGCTCGTAAATTCGGTTACGCTTGGACGGCGTTTCATCCTCCCGCTCCAACAGTAATAGGGAGTAGAGAGTCAGTTTGCTCTGTGTTGGCAAGCGAGTTAATTCGTCGCGAACTTTATCGCGCTCAACAATCTCGTCTGCCTGTCGCACATGCGCTTCGGTGATGACATCGGACTCCTTATCTCGTGCCAGATCTCCAGCCTTATACAATCGCTTCAGCGCCTGTCGGGCACTTCCAGAGTCTTGTGCGGCAAACGCTGCACACAACGGAATCACATCGCCCGCCAAAATGTCAGACTGTAACTCATAACTGCCATCATCAAGTCGCTGAGCCGAAGTATCGTGAAACGCCTCACCAGCACGCTGTTTCAAGATGTTCCCGAGTTCGTTCGCATCATACGGTGGAAAATGGATCTCTTCGTCAGCGAGACTGTCCTTCACACGCGCTGAGAGGTTATCGCGGAACGTGAAGTCATTCGAGATACCGATTACCCCAACCAGTGTATCTTCAACGTTCTCGTTATCGTTCGCCCGTGGAAGCTTATACAGGATGTCGTCATCATTCCCAATGGCATCAATTTCATCAAGTACGATCAAGCAATGTGTTGCATCGAGTGCTTCCAGCTCATCGAACAACATATTGTAGATCATTCCGCTCGGATACCCGGTCGGTTTGATTTGCTCGGTTGCCGGACGAAATTGATTAATGAGGTTTGCAGCCACCTGGTAACTGCTGTTCAGCGATTTGCAATTTAGCTCAATTACTTGAACGTCGACACCGTCGATATTTTGCTGATCCTCGATCAGTCGTTCAACGACCATCCTCAAGGATAGTGTCTTTCCGACTCCAGTCTGGCCATATGAAAATAGGTTTTTCGGCGGCGCACCGTTAATCACAGGTTTGAGCGCACTCTGGTACTGCTCAAGTTCTGTGTCGCGCTCAATAAGACGGTGCACCAACCCCCGCCCCCCAGATTTCACGAGAGTATCGTTGGAGAGGAGGGGAAGAGAGGGCAAAATGAAACTCTGAATGAGAAGAAGATTTAATATAAGTGGGTCAAAACAGCATCCGTAATACGTTAGGTTCAGTTTAATTCTCTAGTGGAAACTCAGCAAGAAGCGTCAGACATTATTTCTTCCCTCCCCTCCCCTATAGCAACTCTCATGAAATATGGGGGGCGGGGGAGATATCTACCTGTCTCTTCTATTCAGCAAGGCAGAAAGGAGACCTCAACTTCTCATGGTCAGTTATCGTCGTCAACAAACAATATCCATCGCTAGTAGGTTATATCCATAGGAGTCTACGGTCGCGCTGCTCTGTATTTGATTCCCTGAGAGACCATCAATCCCTCTCCACTCACTGTCTAGACTCCGTGCTTTCTCTGAGTTACTACACAATTGATGACTTGCTCTGCTCAACTACACCCCACATTTCATGAGTTAGGAGCTGCTATTCTTAAACTCTCGTGAAATGTGGGGGGTGGGCAACAAAATGCCGGTTCACTGGCCGATATTAACTCTCGTGAAAACCGGGGGGTCCCACTTCTCTACGGCCGATACAGCAAGACACTATCAAAGTTGAACTACGCCGCCTGCGTAGCGTGTTTGCGTTGGAAATCTCATCTGGAGACTTTCCTGAAAAGAGACAGATCAAAGATAACATCGCAGCTGAAATTATTCAGGTCACACACCCTGTACCACATGAGAGATCTGTTTATCTAACCGAACTCAGGCATCTTGTTTGTTCTAATACATCATGTAGGCGATTGAGCTATTGCCCACAATGTTCGTTTTGTGCAGCCCTCGCAGCCGGCGGCTCCACACGATGTCCAACCCACCAGACGACGCATTGCTGACCGAACTCGCAACCCACCAGAACCGAAAGCTTCTGCTCTGGCAGCTCGCAGCAGACGGACGCTCGTTCTGTGGTATCCAGTTTATCGCTCGGGAGCGCGACCTACAGAACGCTTCTATCGACGAACAAGTCCAAGCCTTCGTCGACGATATGCTCTCAGACGGCGAGGTTCGACCAGAATACGACGCGATGACTGACTGGGAAGCCCTGGAAGCGAACCACGGCGACACTGCCGACCAGTCCCTCTAGATCGAACTTCGACCCAGCGCGATTTTGTGCTGCCTCGGTGGCTGGAGGCTTTCCAGTATGTTGCCGACAGCCGAACCACCGTTCGACCCGATCTTCGCCGATGAACCGCTGCTTATTCCAAACTACAAAGAGACGATCATCAGCACAGTCGGCTTGCCGTTCTACGCCGACATCACTCGCCCCGATGAAGTGCCCGCTGACGAGCGCGAGCGAACCATCGACCTCGCGGAGCGAATCCTACGTGCCGGCGGCGTCCGAACCGGCTTCGGGCACCACGAAGAAGTCCGGACCTCGATGGAGGCGTGGGCTCCAAATGCTGACGAGGAATGCGATGCTGACTCCGGCTACTGGCGCTCTCATGTCCTCTTGATGTCTCCCCAAGAGATGAACTTCGGACAGCTGGACGGCGAACCCGAGGTGAGGTACAAGAAGGCCAAGACCGTGCTTGCGTGGGCCAGAGAGTGTATCGACAGCGACGTCCTTCAGGAGATCGAGCGGTCCCAAGCCGAGGATATCAAACAAGCGTGGTACGACGCCGCAGAAGCCGAACTGAGCCAGCGTGAGATCGAGCAGTTCGCCGAGGACCCGCCGGAAGCGCTCGATGGGTGGACGAAACTTGACGCCGACTACGACGCTGTCACGGTGGCCTACGTCGCTGACAACCATGGGACGCCATCGGTCGCGGCCGTCTTTGAGGGTGCTGACAGCGAGTTGAAGGCGCGTGAGTTCACCCTGGAGGAGTGGAAGGAGAACGACGGCAATCCTCGCGAGGCAAGGCCAAATCGGTTCTGTGTCACGACTGACGGTGACGGGGCCTACGCACAACTNNCATGGTCACATCCCAGGTTCACCACACCGTGTTTCGAGTGTAAACACTACTGCTGTCTGGTGGTTTTCACCGGAAACGGTGGTGTGTCTACACGCGTGAGCAGTAGTCATTTGATGATGGCAGTCGCTGATATCCTCAATGTAAGGGTGTAACCGGTGCTTGGGAGTGGTTCATTCTTAGAGGGACTGTGAAACTCTTCTCTGAAAGATTACTGTATTGAATGCTTCGGGGTTGGAAAATACTCTGTGTGGTATTATACAACTACCTTTTAGTTAACTAAACCACAATTGATTTACTGGCTTCCCCTTTGTATCCATCATATGATGTCGAGATTTATACAATATTTCCCGGCAAGCAGCCGCATGGAATCAGATACTTCTGTCTGTGTTGGTCCTGCCCTCATGTCGCTCAGCAACAAGGTGAGTGCTAATGCCTAAACACTGTTCGAGACGGGAACTGCTGGGCGGTGCTGTGGCTGGAGCTGCTGGCCTGGTTGCAGGCTGTAGTAGCTCAAAGGCTGATTCGAAGGACTCATTTACTGTTGCGTTGGCACGGGACCCAACGCGGCAAAAATGGGACCTCTACAACGGTATCACACCGTATTATACGCATGTGTTTGAACCGCTCGTTGACACTACAGCAGAGATGGAAACCGCGCCGCTGCTTGCCACAGAATGGGAGGCCGTCGACGAGACGACGTGGGAGTTTTCCCTACGCAATGGTGTCACATTCCACAACGGAGACCCGCTGACAGCCGACGAGGTTGTCCGCTCCTTTGACCGTGTTTTTGAGCAGTGGTCGTGGGTCCCGGGCTGGATTGGTGTCACGTCTGATGGCGTCACGGCAGTAGATGACACCACTGTTCGGTTCGAGACAACGGACCCCTTCCCCGCGTTTCCTGGCACAATCTCACACCAGTATTTCGGCATTCAACACCCTGATGAAAACGAGACGCCGACTGGGACAGGCCCGTTTGAGGTCGATGAAGTCACGGCAGGACAGTCAATCACGCTTACGCCGTTTGCTGATTATCGAGACGGGACAGCTACCCCCACAGAACTCACTTTTGAGTGGATCAAGGATCCCAACACGCGCGTGCTGTCTCTTGAAAAAGGTTCAGTCGATATCGCACAACAAATCCCGAAAAGCCGGGCTACGGCGCTTGTCGAGGCTTCGGAGACAGGGATCGACACCTATCTCACACCTGAGGCTGGGCTCGTCGCAGTCAATCTGTATCGGTCGCCGACCGATGACGAGCAACTTCGAAAGGCACTCAACTGGGCTGTCGACCAGAGCCAGATCGTCGAGAATGTTCTCAACGATATTGGCAAGCCAGCATATGGACCGATTTCGTCTACTATTCCATGGTCAATTCACGATGAACTCCCGACCTACGGGCCAGACCTAGATCGGGCACGGGACCTCGTTGAGGCGTCCAGATACGACGGCGAAACGCTATCGGTTCTGATCAATAGCAAAAATGCCGACGATAGAACGATCGCACAGACGCTTTCCGGTTGGTTCAAAGAGATAGGCGTCACAAGCGAGATTCGACAGGTCGATCCGGCATCGTTCAACGATAGGTTCACCGCGGGCGAAGCGAACCTGACGCTCGTCGGTTTCGGATCGAATAGCGCTGCCTGTGACTATCTTATTCGGGCAATGTTCCACTCCGAAGGCAGTGACAATCGGAAACGCTACAAGCAAGACGGCACCGGCATCTACAATCCTGGTCCAGAAGTCGACCGCCTCATCGAGCAGGGATATCGGGCAGAAAATCTGGAAGCGAAACGGGACTACTACGGTGAAGTCCAGCGGCGCGTGGTCGATACCGGGGCGGTCATCCCACTGTATTACAACGAGTCCGTCTTCGGCCGGCGGGCGGATGTCTCCGGTATCGACGGCCACCCGGTAGACAACATGATCGAATGGTCTGGTCTCACGCGGGAACAATGAGCAGGGATACCGTGAGTCTCGATGTCCTGCGTTTCAACTCAGGTGTGAACCGTGCTGTTCTGCTGGCCGTCGATGAACGTACCGTCTCTATCCGGTGGTTCAGAGCGACTAGGGCAGCTGGTCTGGACGAGAACTCGAATGTTGCAGACGAAGTGTGATATATAGTATGTATAAATTCACGCGACGACAGACATTGTTTGCAGCTGCAGCCGGTATTTCGGGCCTCAGTGGGTATTGGCTACAAAACGACGATAGCGTAGGCGAGGACACGTTCAGGGTTGGCTCACCCTGGACGCCGGATGCGATAGATCCCGTGACAAACGGCTGGCTCTGGCGACGCCTCAATGTGCTTGAGCCACTGCTTACCGTCGATTACGACGCGACTGTGTCACCGGGCTTGGCCACTGACTGGCACATGGTCAACGACAGGACGTGGGAGTTCACACTCCGTGAAGGAGTCACATTCCACGACGGGACTGAGGTGACCGCAGAAACTGTGCTCCCATCGCTCACACGAGCATTCGAATCAAGTTCGATGGCTGCAGTCCCGGTCGAATCAGTCGAAGCCGCTGCTGACCGGACGATTATAATTCAAACTACAGTTCCGTTTTCACCGCTGCCAGCACACTGTACCCGTGGGATTACCTGCCCTGTTTCACCGTCTGCAATCGCCAACGATGGGTCAATCACTGAGCCGATCGGTACTGGTCCGTTTCAATTCGAAGACTGGGAGCCGGGCTCGACAATCACAACGACCGCTACCCCGGACTACCACGGGTCGACCGCACACATCGAGACACTAATCTACGAAGGGATCACTGACGACCAGACTCGGCGGCTAAAGCTCGAAAGCGGGGAACTGGATATGGCACGTATTCTTCCGAACAAGGCAGCGGATACACTTGCATCCAGTCCCGATCTCACTGCTCACACGTACAAGATTCCGCGAGCCCGATACCTTGTGTTCGACCTCGACTCTGCACCGTTTGCGGACAGAAAAGTCCGTCGCGCGGTGATGTATGCTATCGACCGGGACCACATCGTTGATTCGTTGCTGAATGGGCTGGGGTCGAAAGCGGTCGGTCCGTTCCCAGCGGATGTAACGGAGTGGGCCGCAGAGCTCGAACCGTACGAATACTCACCTGATAAGGCACGGAGTCTGCTCGCTGAAGCAGGATGGGAACCGGATGGGGGCACCCGTACCCGTGACGGTGACACACTCTCGGTGTCGATCTGGACGTATAATACCCGTCCACTACTGCCCACGATTGCCGAAGTGATACAGACACAGCTTCAGGCGGTTGGCTTCGATGTCGATATTTCAGTCATGGAGTCCTCGACAATCAAAGAGCAAGCAACAAACGGGGAGTTCGATACCGTTCTGTGGTCGAGTTCAGTGCTATGGTATCCCGACCCGGACCGACTGTCTGACCTCGTTCATTCGGAGACGGAGACGATGTTCAGTGGCTACGAGAACGAAGCGGTCGATCAGCACCTCGAAGCAGCTAGGCGGACAGCCGACCGTGACGAGCGGTTCGAGCGATACGCAGCGGTCCAGCGGCGTATGCAACGTGACCTCCCGCTCGGCTGGCTCACCTACTACGCAAACGTCATCGGGACTCGTGCCGACGTCGAGGGATACCAGCCCCATCCCATCGAATCCTGTTATCATCTGGAGGAGGTCACACAGCAGCGATGATCGGGGCGGAACTCTGCAAACGACTGCTGACGATGGCAATCGTTCTGCTGGGCGTGTCGCTGCTTACGTACGGGCTGGTCTTCGTCACACCGGGGGATCCGGCGCGAACGATTCTGACCCAACAGATGGGTGGACAGGCCCCATCTCAGGATGCAGTCGATCAGTTTCGAGCTGAAAATGGGCTTGACGACCCATTCATAGTCCAGTATGCCCGCTGGATGGGGAACGCACTGCAAGGCGACCTCGGTCAATCGTACTACAGCGACCGGTCTGTCTCTGATATGATTGTCCAACGGTTGCCGAATACAATCGCACTCGCTGTTGCATCGATGCTCGTCGCGCTTGTAATAGCTCTCCCGGCCGGAATTGCCAGCGCGAGTAATCCGGGGAGCCGGACTGACTACGCCGCACAGATCGGCTCGCTAATAGGGGTCTCAATGCCGAACTTCTGGCTTGGCTACCTGCTTATTATCGTCTGTGCGCTCCGTCTCAACCTCCTTCCGGTGGCCGGCGCGGCTGGACCGAAACATCTGGTTCTCCCCTCACTGACGCTTGGCTCTGGAATGGCTGCGGTTATCGCGCGA
Source organism: Haloarcula sp. K1 (assembly GCF_001647155.1). NCBI lineage: Archaea > Methanobacteriati > Methanobacteriota > Halobacteria > Halobacteriales > Haloarculaceae > Haloarcula > Haloarcula sp. K1. The sequence goes on along the minus strand of NZ_LRHL01000003.1, from coordinate 230,116 downwards.
CTGGTTCGAACAGCGATGCTTGATGTTCTGGATGACGCGTACATCCAAGCCGCCAGATCGAAAGGGTTGCGCGAACGGATTCTCGTCTATAAACACGCGCTCCGGAACGCGCTTGTGCCCGTCGTGACGATTATAGGTTTGCAGTTGAGTTACGTCCTTAACGGCGCAGTTGTTATCGAAGTAGTGTTTCAACGGCCGGGCTTGGGGACGTTACTCGTTGATTCAATCTTTGCTCGTGACTACCCGGTCGTACAGGGCGTAACACTGCTAATCGGCGTCATCTTTGTCTTGGTGAACTTTGCAGTCGACCTGACGTATAGCCGACTTGACCCACGAATCGACCTCGGAGGTGAGCACACATGAGCGACCGAACCGCCGATAGAAGAAAGCAGCAGGAAGCCACCAAGCAACAGAGGGGAACTGACGGACTCGCAACGGACCGCCTCGGACAATTCGGAATCGGAGTTGTGCTCACGTTGCTCGTCCTTGCGGCACTTGGACCAGTTGTTTCGCCCTACGATCCAGTCGAACAGGACCTTTCGAACAGGCTTGAATCTCCGTCACTGTCTCATCCGTTCGGGACCGACCAGCTGGGTAGAGACGTACTGACAAGACTCCTTCATGGTGCGCGATTCTCGCTCGGTATCGCCGTCGCTGTAACCACTGTACGACTTATTATGGGGACGGCAGTCGGCCTCCTCGCCGGCTACGCCGGTGGCTGGATTGATGAGACGCTGATGCGACTTGTCGATACACTGCTTGCGTTCCCTGGAATCGTCCTCGCACTTGTCATCGCCGGGATTCTGGGGCCGAGTCTGGTGAACGTGATGCTTGCACTGGCGGTCGTTGGTTGGGCATCGTACGCACGGTTAGTTCGGAGTAGCGTACTCTCGCTTCGAGAGCGTGAGTTTGTAAGCGCCGCACGATTGCTCGGCCGGTCACGAACGCACATCGCAACTCGCCACCTACTCCCGCACGCCGTTGCACCAGTTGTCGTTCTGGCAACGCTTGACATCGGCAGCGTCATTCTCGGCACAGCGGGACTTTCATTCCTTGGGCTGGGCGCACAGCCACCCACACCTGAATGGGGGACAATGCTTGCATCCGGACGCAGCTATCTCAGACAGGCGTGGTGGCTTGTCAACGCTCCGGGCCTCTGTATCATGCTCACCGTGCTCGGCTTCAATCTTCTCGGAGACAGCCTTCGAGATATGCTTTCACCTACGCAGACAGCCCAGATGGAGGAACTGTAGCAATGAGTGAACCACTGCTTCGCGTCGAGAACTTACAGACTCGTTTCGACACTGATCACGGGACTGTCGACGCGGTCAACGGGGTGTCGTTCACCGTCGACCGGGGCGAAATTGTCGGTATACTCGGTGAAAGTGGGAGCGGCAAGTCTGTTACTGCCAGATCAATTTGCCGACTTGAAGACCCGGGAAACATCGTTGGCGGATCCATTACCTTTGCTGAAAGAGAGCTAACAACTGCCACTGAAGCGACACTGCGTCGACTACGTGGAAATAAGCTCTCGATGGTCTTTCAGGACCCGACGGAAAGCTTGAACCCTGTGTTTTCGGTCGGCGAGCAGATCGCAGAATCGGTTCGGATACACGAATCGAGCGGGACACAACGTCTGCTAGATTTCCTCGGTGTGCCACCGTTCCGAGATCGGTCAGCGTGGGAGAACGCACGGGAGCGCGCTATCGAGTTGCTGGACCAAGTAGGCATCCCGAACCCGGAAGCAAATGTGTCGTCATTTCCACACGAGTTTTCTGGTGGTCTCCGGCAACGAGCAGTCCTCGCCATTGCACTGGCAAGTGAACCCGCGTTGCTGGTTGCCGACGAGCCAACAACAGCACTTGACACGACCACACAGGCAGATATTCTCAGTCGATTGCGCTCGTTACGTGACGAGCAGAATATCGGCATACTGCTTATCTCCCATGATATCGGTGTGATTGCACAGACATGTGACCGTGTCGTGGTACTCCATGACGGACAGGTAATGGAGGCCGGTCCCGTTGAGCGAATACTGACCACACCGGAACATCCGTACACGAGAGCACTCCTTTCGTGTTCGGTCCGAAACAGCGACGCTGACAAGCAAGTCCAGTCCGCCATGGTACGTCCACGAGACCCCAGCAGCAGCCATGAGGGCTGTCCGTTTGCCGACCGCTGCCAGTATGTGACCGAAACGTGTCGCTCTGGGCCGATTCCGACGACTGAGGCCGCGTCGGACCACCGACTCGCCTGCGTCCAAGCACCGTTCTCTGAAGCCAAGTTCGTGTCCGAACAACAGGAGATTCCGGCAGCTAACGGAGGACAACAGAATGACACAGCGTAACCAAACTCCAGATGATGTGCAGTCTAGTACTCCTGTGGTCGAAGTACAAAACGTCTCGAAAGCGTTTTCATTGACACGATCCGTCCTCAGTCGGTTGCGTAGCAGCGACTCACCGGCGAAAGCGGTCTGTGATGTATCCTTAGCCGTCCAACGTGGCGAAACGCTGGGACTTGTTGGTGAGAGTGGCTGCGGGAAATCAACACTCGCGAAACTCATCACCGGACAGCTCACCCCGGACGATGGGCAAGTTCGTCTCGATGGAACGCGCGTCGGTGACCTCTCAGAGCGTTCGACCGCGCAACGGCGGCGAGTCGGCGTCGTGTTTCAACACGCCCGGGGAAGCTTTGACCCCCGGTGGCCCATCGGTCGGTCAATTGCTGAAGCCAGTAGCGACGCCACCTCGGCTTCCCTACATGACACCGGCCCAGACGAGGTCGCTGAGCTGTTGTGCAGTGTTGATCTTGCGCCAGAAATCGCTGATCGGTATCCCCGGGAACTCTCCGGCGGCCAAATACAGCGCGTCGCTCTCGCCCGAGCTATTGCACACGACCCCGATATAATCGTACTCGATGAACCAGTCTCCGGACTCGACATGGCCACACAGGCGAGAGTTCTTTCGCTTCTCGCAGACATACAACAGCAGTTCGGTGTCGGCTACGTGTTTATTTCCCATGACCTCAATGTCGTCAGGTTCCTCGCTGATAGGGTCGCAGTAATGTATGCTGGCGAGCTCGTCGAAGTCGGGCAAGCAAACGAACTGTTCCAGTCCCCGAACCATCCCTATACTGAAGCGTTAATCCGTGCGATTCCGAGTGATGACCCACGAGATCCCCCGCCAGTGCCGCTTCAGGGTGCTCCTCCTGACCCAGCAGATAGACCGGAAGGCTGCCCATTCCATCCACGTTGTCCGGCCGTGACACAATCCTGTCAGGAACACCATCCATCACTCGAAGAGGTTCGAGAGACACACGTTCGGTGTCTTCATGCTCCGGAAGCGACAGGCGAAACAGACATAAATGAGTCCCATACTGAAGATGGCTCTGAAATGAGTAGATTCTGAGCCCATGAAAACCGATTATTCTACTCAAAGTCAACGTTTTTGTGGGTGCTTTCACCAGTCATCACTGACTTCACTCTCGTCACAGAAGATGTCCTCATCAAGATAATCAACGAGTTACCGGGCAGGTCATGCTCACAACCTCTTCCGTGTCGTCTGTATAAATATTGCCGCCGATCAGCGTGATGACGCCACACAGTGACGGACAGCACAGGGACGGATAGCCAACTCGTCCAGTTTCGCTCTCTGTCGGTTTGTGCTTCCCTCGGGGCCGGGGTTTAAATGCGATGACGACCGCAACCAAGCGTGTGACTGACCGGAATCCTGAGTACGACCCCGCGGATATCCCCGGTGCCGCGAGTTCCGATCCTGAAACGAGGGGGAACGGACGGGAACGAGTCCTCGAATCCACCGGCTATCCCGACCGTACAGAGGATGAGACTCGTACCTGTACGACCTGTGGACAGGATATCCCACGGGATGAACGCCAGTGTCCGTTCTGCGCTCACACCGGCGTCTCAGAGACTTCGCTCGACGATCAGGATAGCAGCCCACTTGGGGAGTGGACGTTCGGGCGGGTAGTACTCGCACTCGTCGAAGCGAACACTGACTTCCATGCACGAGCGCTCGGCGCTGCGGCCTTCTCCGTGTCTGATAGCATCGCGAGCGGCGAGGACGTCTCCCATGGAACGGTGAAGTGCCGAGCAGCCTTCGGAACCGAGCCAGCCACCACTCTTACGAAGGGCTGGCCCGACCTGCCGACCGAAACCACGATCGACGAGGAATCCGGACAGGCGCTCTTGGAGACAGCCGACGAACAGACCAACTGGGACGGGGATGGGGGCGACGTCCAGCCACGAGTCTATCTCGAGGACGGGTCGCCGGTCACCGACCGCTCGGAGTTCCAGCAGTTCACGGATGAGTTCCGGGAGGACGACGGCACGTACTGGCTTGTGCCCGGCGTTGTGAAGCGCCATCAGGCAAGAGCCGAACCGGAGATAGTCGGAATCGGGTTCTACTGTCGCCAGTGTGGCGCCGTGACGGGACACGAATCGTACGGACTCGATGGCTTCGAGTGCCACCCACACCTTGACCGGCTGATCTGGACCTGCAGGGAGTGTGGGCAGCACCGACACGAACCCGACCAAGAGGATGACACGGAGGACGTCACGGACTACGAGCATCTTCCCGACGGCGTCTCACCCGAAGACATCCACGGCGACGAGCCAGACTTCCAGGAGCAAGAATTTCAGGACCAGATCAGTGCCTATCGCGAGCGGAATGGCTTTTTCCCGTGGGAACGGTAACTATTCCGTTGCTTCAGAAAGAATTTTTGAGGACAGCTCATCAGAGATCCAGAAGCCAGCGTCACGAAGGGCGTCAAGTTCGTGTTTTAATTCAATGTCTCCAGCATTGGCTCCGCGGAGTAGTATCCCGATGACTCCCGTTACCGTCAGGCTGTGTCTCCGAGCGACCTGTCGACCGTCTTTTTCATCCAAAAGGATGAGGTCAGCATCGTGCTCGATGGCATGACAAATAGCAGCTGTTTCCCCGAGATCCAGCTCGTGGAAGATTTCAGTGAAGAGGTGCGACTGTTCGACCTCGGTGATCGTCAGGAACTCATCGTCACGCAACGAGCGAAGCGCGTCTACACCTGCCTCTCCATCAGTGAGTTCGTCCCACACCTGACGCGGAATGGTGATGCTCGAAAACTGCGATTTGAGAAGGGTGAGTTGGTCGATAAGTGCAAGATTCAGCAGCGGTGACGTGTCCGAGACTACAAGCTCGTTATTCGGCATAGTCGAGGTCTTCGGCAAGTTCAGTGTCGGTGTAATGGCGTGGGATTTCGCGGTCTCCGAGTAACGCTTGGAACTCTCGGTGGGACAGTTCTGCCAATGCACGCGCTTTCCCGAACGAAAGGACATCACGCGCGTAAAGCGAGACAGCTAATTCTTGTTTCATTGCCTGCGGCCGCTCTCCCTCCGGAATCTGGAGCGCCTCATACACCTCTTCGTCAATTTCGATAGTAGCCATACTCGTCTGTTGGATAACCCGATTATTGAGTGTTTGGCTGCGCTATCCGAATGTGACGTCGTGTAGTCTCACCTGTGTGGTCGAAAACCTCTGTTTTCGTAGATGGGAGTGCAATTTGGTACGATACGATTCGTGTTCGACGTGCATGACCGACCGGTGAACGGCTGAGGTTTTGTGTCTCCCCCGAAGCCGGAGGAGATCATGAGTACCACAGCGCCTTCCTTCGAGGAGTATGACTTCGACCGCGGTGACCACGTCAGAACTGACTGGACCGACGGAAACGGCCCACTCGATGCAGTCGTCAGAACCGTTGCAGAAATTTCGTGTTCCGGCGGCAACGTGATCGTCGCTGTCGAGGCTGCCGACGACCAGTATCCCGAGCGCTCGATCTACGGCGGCACACACGATTGCGCTCCCGAGTGGATCGAATTGCTGTGAGTGACTCCCCCTCTCGTGAGAGCAATACCTCCGCTCGCTCGCTGAGAGTGGGGCCTCCACCTCGATTACGGTGGATTACTCGCAGCATTCAGCGGGTCGTAGGAGTCTGCATGATAGGCAACACGCCAGAGTTTGAGAACAGCACGAGTGACGAGTGCTTCGACAGACTGCTTGATGCAGGACTCTTCGATATCGTCTGGATCGGAATGGCGTCAGGGGGCGGATGATAGTATTCAAGACCTGGAACGGAGATGTAATCACCGCCATGTGGATGACTGTCCCAGCGGAAATTCACACCGTCAGTGTCCGTATAGTGAAATTTGTAGTCCGCTCGAGTCGTCCACTGAACATCAATTCGGGCGGAGTCAGCACTACGGCGGCCGTCACCGAGTGAGACTTCCAGAACCGTCGGGTTGAGATAGCCGTCTAGCGTTGGCGCTGCGAGCGGCTCTTCTCTCTCGATGATGTCACGAACCGTGAGGAGCGCTGATCGGTCGATCGATCCTCGTAAGGAGTGGAGTTTGTCTGTTCCGTTTCTCTCCACCATCTGCTAGGCGAGAATACTATCGTCAGTTGATCGTGAGTCCCCGTCGACAAACTGTTTGGCATTCGCAATCGAGAGTGATTCCGAACACATGATTGCACGAGCCATCCGCGAGGCAGCTGACGAGCGTGATCTTAGCGCACCTGACGCGACCGACTTCGAGGCGATCAAAGGCGAGGGGTTCGCGCGAGCGTCGAAGGAAACGAGGTGTACGTCGGCGGGCCGAACTTGTTGACTCAACTCGATAGCGATGTCTCCGATCACCTCCAGCGTTTCGCTGATGAGGCCGGCGAGAACGCACAGACAGTGGTGTATCTCGTTCTCGAAGGAGAGTTGATCGCTGCCTTCGCGATGGCCGACGTGATCCGCGAGGAAAGCTACGCTGTCGTCGACGCACTCCACGATCTGGGCATCGAGGTGGCGATGCTGACCGGCGACTCCCAGGACGTCGCCGGAGCGGTCGCCGATGAACTGGGCATCGATACGGTGTTCGCAGAAGTCCTCCCCGAGGACAAGGACGAGAAAGTCCAAGAACTCCAAGACCAGGGCAAGCTTGTGGGGATGGTCGTCGACGGCGTCAACGACGCGTCGGCGCTGACGCGAGCGGACGTCGGCATTGCGATCGGGAGCGGTACCGACGTTGCGGTCCAGTCGGCCGACGTCATCCTCGTCCAGAACAACCCGATGGACGTGGTGCGACTCGTGAAGCTAAGCAAGGCGAGCTACCGGAAGATGCAGGAGAGCATCGTCTGGGCGGCCGGCTACAACGTCTTCGCTATTCCGCTTGCAGCAGGCGTATTGGCACCGATCGGAACTCTGCTGTCCCCCGCTGTAGGTACGCTTCTGCTGTCTTTGAGTACAGTAATCGTCGCGATCAACGCACAGCTACTCCGCCGCGTGGACCTGTCCATTCCCGAGCTTCCAAGCGGGACACCAGCTACGGAGGCACAGCCCGCGGACTGAGGCCCTTTTGGCTACTACAGGAGGGATTCCTTCGGGATGACCATCGCTTCCGACAGACCGGTGGGTGCTACGCAGGAACCGATTCTTTGCTCTCCAAATACTGGCTTTCCCACTCCTGTCGTGCCTCTATTTCACGCTTACCACGCTGTGTGACTGTGTATACGCTCGTCCGCTTGTCGAGTTCACCCTTCTCGAGCAGTCCTTTGTTGACGAGATCGTCGTGATTCGGATAGAGACGGCCGTGGTTGCTCTCTTGCTCGTGATGGGCCCATGCGGACTTTTCAGTCGCCCCGTCCAAGGACATCGCATGGACGACTCCCCACTCGACGACGTGGACCGGAGCATCTTGCACCAACTTCAGCTCAATGCCCGCCAGACCGATACGGAGATCGGTGAGAGGGTGGATGTGACCTCCACGACGGTCCGAAATCGCCTCGACAAGCTCGAAGGGAAGGGCGTAATCCGGGGCTACCACCCCGAGATCAACTACGAGGAAGCGGGCTACCCCCTCCACGTCATGTTCGTCTGTACAGTCAATCCGAATAAGCTTGACTCGTTGGCCGATCAGATCCTCGATATTCGCGGTGTGGTAACCACCCGCGAGTTGCTTGGGGGCGAACGGAATGTCCACGTCGAGGTCGTCGCCGGCACGGTTAGGGAAATCGAAGAGATCCGCAACGAACTGGCGGACGTGGGCATGACAATCACCAGCTCCGAAATCATCTCCGAGACACAAGTCCAGTCATGGGACCACTTCTATCCACAGTCGGGGCCCGGCGCGCGGCAGGATGACGGCACCGACGACGGGTCGGTCACCGATCAAGGATAACCGGGAGACCGATTGAAATTTTCAAATATCTCCGCGTCTACCGGCACTGAAATCACATTCTAATTTCAAAATATCCACCGATAGCCAGTTTGAGTTGGAATTTCCAAATGTGACAACTGTGTGGGTAACCGACTTTATTCGTGTCGGCGTCCTTACTACGGTATGTCCGAATCGACCGAAACGGTGACCAATCCCGTCACTATATTGACAGGTTCTGTCGTTGGTACCTCTCTCAGTCAGTCAAACTTGACAGGACCACCTAATGACAGCTGAACAACTCAAAGCCGAGACGGTAACTCTGCTCCAGGATCTCGGGCTAAAGGAGTACGAGGCGCGGAGTTTCTTGACATTGACCCAACTCTCGACGGGGACGGCCAAGCAAATCAGTGAGGCTTCGGAGGTTCCGCGGACCCGGGTGTACGACGCTGTCCGAGTGCTGGAGTCAAAGGGGCTGGTCGAAGTGCAGCACTCCAGCCCTCAACAGTTTCGCTCGGTCAGCATCGCAGAGGCGACCGCGATCCTGCGTCAACAGTACGACACGCGGATCGACAGCCTCCAGTCACACCTCGAAGCGCTCGACCCCCAGCCGGAGGGCGAGAACAACGACCGAATGCAGGAGGTATGGGCGCTGTCCGGCCACGATGGCATCGAGTCCCGGACACACACGCTGCTTGAGGACGCCAACTCGGAGATCGTCCTGCTGGTCGTCGAGGAGGAACTTCTGACGGAGGCGCTGTACGACCGACTCCACGATGCAGTCGACCGCGGCGTCGACGTGATCATCGGTGGCCAGACGGACGCAATCATTGCCAAACTCGGTACCGAGCTGCCATCCGTGAAGGTGTTCGAAACCGAATTGGACTGGCTCCTGGGTCCCACGAGTAACGACGAGATTGCCATCAGCCGCCTGCTGTTGGTCGACCGCACGACGTTGCTGGTCAGTTCCTTCTACCCGGACGCCGACCCCGACGAATCACACGAACAGGCGGTCTTCGCCAACGGCCTGGAGAACGGTATCGTCGTCCTCCTTCGCCGGATAATCTCCTCGGGTCGGCTCCCCGTGGTGAACCCGGTGAGGTAGCCAGTCAGCGCTGCTCTGGCCAGACTGCGCGAACAGAGTGAGTATTACAGACACTGTACTGAGGGATTGCATTGTCAACGCCTTGGAAAAATCACATGCTGTACTCGCATCCTGTATTCAACACGGCCGGTGAAACCTATCACCGGCAGAGACTTTCAAAAGTCCGTTGCTGAGTAGAAATCATTCCTTCTGAATCCCCGTCGAGCAATTTCTGAAACTACAGCATTATCACGGGATTTCTCGGGATGCCTTCTACGCGCTCAAATCGGTACGACACGGCTCATCTGCTATTTGAGGGTGTCATTTCGGCTTGCAGATCGCGGTTTTCGTCCAAAGAGAGAGGCGATATGCTGTGTGCGAAGGCCGCCGGTTCTCTTCGGCTGAGGGGATGTCACAGGGTGAGTGGACTCGCGAACCGATCAGTTTTAGTGTATGAGATGGACGGGTGCGTTTCGGTGTGTCTGTTTCCCCCGCGAGATGGTGGCGGGGCGCATCACATGCCCCCGATTGACAATGGCTTCGGAACGACGCAGCGAAACACGAGCAGCGCATCAAGCGGACAGAACTCCTGACGGTGAGCCGACGATCTCGACCGATCGACCGGGATCACACGCCGGTCGTCACCCTCGTGGAGTGTACTCTCGGCGAGCTCACGCACGAGGCCGTGGGCGCCGTCAACTCGCACAAGACCGAGATAATCACCGAGTACAGACAGTCGCCTTCTTCTCGAATGTCCCGAACCGCTCGTCCTCGTAGGTTTCGGGGTTTTAGGCGTGTGCGGCTTCGACCGACTCGTCATCCATTTCGTTTTGGTACGGTAGCTGTGAATATAATCACACTGGTCGTAGGTGGTATCGGGTCGTCGTGTGGAATCCAGAGATCTATTACCGTGAGTGGCCTGTTTCAATCAAGAAGCATGGGGAACGATTTTCGCGAGACCACTGGAACGACGGAGAGAGTGACGGAATTGGTCGCCGCTTTCGAGGACGGGCGGGCGGGCGATGCCGAATTCGAGGCGTTGCGGGAGTTGCTCGCGACCGAAGACGCCAGGGACCGAGACGTCGCCATGTCTGGCATTCGTTCGGTCGGCATCGTCGACGAGGAACGAACCGAGGCGGCCGTCGACGTGTTGCTGGGGCACTGTTTCGACCAGCCCAGGCGAGTCCGCGAACCCGCCGCCGAGAACCTCTCGGACGTCGGTCGCGAGCAGAACCCGGCAGTGCTCCGCCCCGCCGTCGACACCCTTCGGGAGCGGCTCCACGACGCCCACGAGTCGACCCGGAGAGAGGCACTGTTCGCCCTCAGGGAACTGTGCAAGCACCACGCCGAACTGTTCGTGCCGCTCGTCGACGATCTCCGGGTCCGTCTCGACGACGGCGAGGCGTGGGTCCGGGAACACACACTGGCCGTTCTGGGGGAGATCGCCGCAGAGCGACCCGAAGCTATCACCCCGCCGTTCGACGATTTCGAGGCGTGCCTGGACGACGACGTCCCGAAAGTACGGTCCAAAGCGGTCCTGCGGCTCGGCTCTCTCGCGGAAACGCATCCGGATGCGGACCGTCCTTCCATCGATGACTTCCGGGCGTGTCTGGGCGACGACAGCTGGACGGTCCGTTCCAGCGCGGCCAGTGCGCTCGCTTCGCTCGCGGAGACGCGCCCGGATGCGGTTCGACCCGTCATCGACGGCATCCTCGCATTGCTGTCGCCACCCGCTGCGTTCGTCGGACCCGGTCCCAGGGGTGAACAGACATCCATCACACTGGCGCTCGGGCGGCTGGGTGTGACCTTCCCACGCGAGGCACCCCGTATCGCCTCGACACTCCAGAGCATCTTCGACGAAGAAGGTGCTGGAAACACCACGTTCGAACCCATATACGAATCGATCACCCGTGAGCTAGAGACGATTGCACAAGCCCACCCGGAGGCGGTCGTGCCCGCCATCGATGACCTTACCGCCAGCCTCGACGCGTCGAGGATCGAACGCCGTCGTTCTGCGGCCAGGGCACTCACGGCGGTCGGACGGACCCACCCCGACGAGGTTCGCCCCGCCGTCGAGAACTTAGAGGCCCGTCTCGAAGACGAGGATCCGTGGGTGCGTATGGAGGCGACCGAGGCACTGCTGGCGCTGGACGTGGTGGACTCCGAAACGGAATCGGCGGCTGAGGAGATCTGCGCGCTCTTTCTCGCCGCCGCGGACTCCCAGGAGGCGATCGACCGGTTCGTCGCCGCAGAGCCTACCGTGGGGGCGCTGGTGGTCACCGAACTACGATCCCGTGTCGGCGACATGGATTCGGTCGACGAGAAGCCCTCCGTGGCAGCGGCATTCCGGACGATCAGTACCATCGACGACGCCTATCGCTATCTGAGTCCTATCTCGATCTGAGCTTCGGTCTTCGTCACTGCACTGGCTCACTCGGATATCGTATTGCGGGCTGCCGTCTCGTGGATGTCGTCCACTTTCCAAGACTTAATCCTCTATTCAGTCAGATTGGTATCTTTATCTTGTATTTGCAACCCTTTAGTTCATAAAATTGAGGTTGTATTTCCAAACTCGGGTTTTTATTGTTAATATCTCTCGTTTTCACTCTAACTTATGCACTCTAGTTCCATTACCGATGATGTCGATAAGGCACATTATAACCTCCCAAAGGTCGTCACCACGGGCGACAGATTGGTGCCCTCGTTGGTTTCGAGAAGAACAAATTGAAGCTCTTGGATACCAGAATCCAGCACGAAGAATAACACTGATCAATTAAATCTTTAAACAAAGCACCAGTATTCAATCTGAAGGGCGTTATTTTGTATATAATATATGCGTAATTATAACTATTTGATCTCGGTTAGATACACCTTTTATTCCATTTCTTTACTTTTCTATTCCTTTTAGTAATAACATACGTACAGCTGTTATCGGTTGGTATCTCTTCGTCAGATAACCTCTTGTCACGTCGAACCGACGTGCAACCATGGCGTTCCCAATTCGCGTCAACGACGTGATGAGCAGTCCGGTCGAGACGGCGTCGCCTGAAACAACTGCCAGTACTGCCGCCGGCCGGTGTCACGCGGGCTCAATCGGGTCACTAGTCGTCGTCGAGGACGGAGAGGTCCTCGGCATCGTCACCAGCGACGACTTCGTGCGACTCCTCAGCGAGGAGTCGAGCCCGGAAGAGCGCTCGCTTTCGGAGTTTATGTCAACCCACGTTGTTTCGGTCGATGCGAGCGCCACCCTCGGCGCCGCGGTCGAAACAATGTTTGAGCATGATATCGCCCGGTTGGTCGTCTTCGATGGAGACGAGCTAGTTGGGCTGGTCAGCACTGACGATATCGTCCGTCACGTCCCGCAAATCCTCCAGCGGCGGGAAATCGAAGGCCACGAACAACAGACTGCCAACTACTACCGACATCAGGAGACTGCTTACGAAAAAAACGACTGGGACGTTGAGGGTACGGGACTCGACGACCACCACGTCAACGTCGGTGACAGAGTCGAGTTTTCGAAGACGATCAGCGAACAAGACGTGAGGACCTTCGCTGCCGCCAGTGGCGACACAAACCGGCTTCATCTCGACGAGGAGTACGCCAGCCAGACGCGGTTCGGCCGGCGAATCGTCCACGGGACGCTTGTCGGTGGATTGATCAGTGCTGCGTTGGCTCGTTTCCCCGGTGTAACTATATACATCTCACAGGACCTCTCGTTCCTAAAACCGGCCGACATCGATGTTCGCCTTACCGCAGTCTGTGAGGTTGTCGAGGACCTCGGCAGGAACAAATACCAGCTCACGACGGACGTGCTCAACGAGGACGGCGAACCGATAATTGAGGGCCAGGCCGCCGTCCTGATCGACGAGACGCCGGAGACAGGTCAGGTCACCGTCGAGGCCCTCGCCAGCGGGTGACCGAGCAGTTATAGTAACAGTTAAACGATTTACACACTGATCGCACTGCTGCCATGCGATCAAGTGTGCATTGATTTCCAATGGCTACTATAGCAGACGCCTCCATCTGTTGTCTATCGGGAAACTATGAGACAGCACACGGAATTATGTCACTCGATAGCATACTCTGATATGGAATGACTATCGACGAACTCACCGACTTCGGGTTGCACAAGATGACCGACGAGGAGGTAGAGGGGTTTCTCTCTAGCCAGAGTATGGGAACGCTGGGACTCCCAACAGACGTCGAACCCTACCTGATTCCGATGACCTACGGGTATAATGGAGGGGGGCGTCTCTACTTCTACTTCATCGGAGACAACGGAAGTCGGAAAATGGAGTTGGCCAACCAGGCAGAGTCGGCGGCATTCCTCGTGTACAGTGCGGAGACAGCGTTTAACTGGGAGAGCGTCGGACTCATCGGGACGATTCAGAAACTCCCGGAAGACAGACGTGGTGAACTCGACGAGACGACGACGCCAACGTGGCGCCCGGAACTGTTCGAGACCGCGAGTGACTCGCTTGAAACACAGATATACGAGTTCCAGATCGAGGAATGGACCGGCGTTCGACACACTGGTCTCCCGCCGGGATTTTATAACTGAATGCGTCCCCTCCTCGGAATGAATCGGGCTGCTCGGAGATAACGTCCTCCCCGGCGTGAACGCTGGGATGCTGTCGCTTAATTAAGCGAGAATTCACAGGAGAAAGCCCGCTTCGTGGCGGAGAGCGCGACTGAGGGTCTGCCAGATTTCCCGCTCTACGCCTCCTTCTCGCGAGTTTGCGAAGAGGTCTGTGACGCTCTCTCCGAGCGCTTAGGGTACCGCATCTTCCAGCTCAGTTTGTGCAGCTCGATAGCGACGGCGATGGTCAGGGCAATCCCACCGAGAACGAGCCACTGTTCCAGACTGACAGGTGCGGTTCCAAGGACTGCCTGAGCGGGCGGAAAGTACATCGCTCCGAGGTGGATCAAGAACGCAGTAATCGTCCCGGTAAGCAAGATGGGGCTCTGCAACGGTGATAGACGGAACAGAGAGGCCGTCTCGGAGCGGGCATTGCCGATATTGACCATTTGGAACAGGACGACCAGCAGGAGCAGGTGATTGCGGACAGCCGCCTCCGAAAGCCCCTGCTCCAGTAACCAAATGAACGTCCCGAACCCGATCACACCGATCACCATCGCGGCGACGAGTGTCCGTTCGATCATGATTTGATTGAAGATTCGCTCGTCAGGAGAGCGTGGTGGCCGATTCAACACGTCTCCTTCCTTGGGTTCGAATGCCAGGGCGACGTCCTGAATCCCGTTCGTGACGAGGTTCAACCAGAGAATCTGGACGGGCACCAGCGGGAGTGGTAGTCCGGCCGCTAAGCTCAACAGGACGAGTGTAACTTCTCCAGCGCCGGTGGAGATGAGCAGGAAAATGATCTTGCGGATGTTGTCGAACGCGATCCGGCCCTGTTCGATGCCCGCGACTATCGTCGCAAAGTTGTCGTCGCTGATCACGAGTTCGGCCGCATCCCGGGCCACGTCGGTCCCCATCTGTCCCATAGCGAGACCGATATTCGCCTGCCGAAGCGCCGGTGCGTCGTTGACACCGTCACCCGTGACGGCGACGTAGTGTCCCATACCCCGGGCAGCTTCGACGATTCTGAGTTTTTGATCGGGCGAGACGCGTGCAAACACCCGCGTCGTTTCTATGATTTCCACAAGCTGTTCTTGGGAGGCGTCCATGAGCTCGGTTCCGGTGGTGACCTCCTCCGGAGACTCGGCCAGTCCGAGGGCACGGGCGATAGCAAGGGCCGTCTCTCGATGATCTCCCGTAATCATTGTGACAGTGATGCCAGCCTGCTGTGCTGACGTAATCGCCTCCTCGACACCGGATCGGAGCGGGTCGATCATCCCGATAAACCCGAGAAACGTCAACCCGGTCGGTTCTGACGGGGGCTGGCCGAGATCCTCGGTAGTCTCCAGCGTTCCTTCGGCGACGGCAAGCACGCGATATCCCTCGTGAGCCATCTCGGTCGCCTGCTGTTGCAGTTCTTGCCGCGAAAAGTCGCCCTCGCTTGCATCCGAACACATCTCCAGAACGCGCTCGGGCGCACCCTTGACGAATACCTGTTCCTGGTCACGGGTTTCATGAAATGTCGCCGCATAGCGCTGTTCGGGTTCGAAAGGGATCTCGTCAATCTGTGGGTTCGCGTCGAGCGCCGCCTCGCGGGACCACCCCAGCTTGTGACCGAACGCGAGAAGCGCGATGTCGGTCGGGTCACCGCGCCACGTCCACTCGTCGTCGCGTCGGGACAGGTGCCCTTCGTTACAGAGCACAGATGCGCGGGCGAGACGAGACAACTCGTTTGCGAGATGAGGCTCCGGAGGGTGCCCGTCTCTGAGGACACTCCCTTCCGGGGCATACCCCTCGCCTGTCACCTCAAACGTCCTTCCATCGGGGAGTTGAGCCTGTTTGACCGTCAATTCGTTTGCAGTCAGCGTTCCCGTCTTATCCGACGCAATCATCGTACAACTTCCCAGTCCTTCCACAGCCACTAGACGACGGACGATGACGCCTACCTTTGCCATTCTCCGGCTGGCGACGCCTAGCGCGACAGTGATTCCCACGGGGAGCCCTTCAGGGATCGCCGACACGGCTAACGCAACGGCGAACAGGAACATTTCGACGGCGTCGTACTGCTGGACGAAGATTCCGAGGAGGGCGGTGATTGCCGCGGCGGCGAGTACGACGAGGCCGACAATGCGGGTAAATCGCTCCATACGCGTCACGAGGGGAGGCTGTCCGCCCTCAACGGCCGTGACGTCCTCGGCCAATCGGCCGACAACCGTATCGGCACCGGTTTCGACGACGACACCGCGCCCCCGCCCACGGTTGACCACCGTTCCCGCGTAGGCCATATTGCGCCGATCTCCGAGTGAGGCCCGGTCGTCGCCTGCCCACTCTTCGTCTTTCAGGACGGGGGCTGATTCGCCGGTGAGTGGCGACTCGTCGATCTCTAGACCATGTGTAGAAACGAGTCGAATGTCCGCAGGAACACGGTACCCAGATTCTAGAAGCACGATATCACCAGGGACGACCTCTTCTCCATCGATGTCGCGTGTCTCACCATCTCGAATGACCGTCGCCCGGGTCCTGATGAGTTGCTGCAGTGCCTGACTGCTGCGTTCTGCACGCCATTCTTGGATACCGCCGACGAGCGCGTTGATCAACAGCACCAGGGCGATGAATCCAGCGTCAGTCTCCTCACCGATGGCAAACGAGACAATTGCCGCGGTGGCGAGAATGTAGATAAGTGGGTTTTTGAACTGACGGAGGAAGATTTGCCACACGGTGACCGGCTTTGTCTTCGGCAGGCGATTTGAGCCGTGTTCAGAGCGCCGGCTTTCAGCGTCCTCGGTTGAGAGACCATCTGAATCGGCGTCAAGGGCGTCGTATATCTGACTTAGCCCCCGTGAATACCAGGATTCGGTGTTCGTCGAAGCGGAGACAACCATTAGTTACGGGGTGTACACCGGGGGACGACTTAGTGGTCAGTGTCGAGTACAGAAGCAGGGTGTCGTTTAACCAGAGGGGCGATTCAGGGCGGGATCCGTGTTGAGAACGATAGGCTGCTACATCTGGTACCACAGGCGATTCGTCACGTTCGTCGCCGTGGGCGTCTACGAGGAGCTCCTATTTCGGGGATATCTCATCACCAACATCACAGAGGAACGTACGTGGTTCGAGCGGGTTCGGGGTACGGCTGCGGTCGGACTTGCCACGCTGTTTACGTCGGTCGTCTTCGGGGTGGCACATGCCGGGAACCCGAACGCAACGCTGGCAAGAAGCGTTCCCCCTCGTGGAAAGGAAAGAGGACGACATTATCAAACCGCTCATCAACTTCAAATAGTCCGCTGCCTCGTTTCTGACGTACTCTGAGGAAATACTATCTTTTTCCATAACGAAATAGAGTGAGGGCACCGTCGGGCAAGTATAAGTCTTTCAGGAGTGATAACTCAATAACGATGCCCGATCCGCCGACTATAGTAACAATTGAAACGATGTACACACTGATCGCACTGCCGTCGTGCGATCAGGTGTGCATTGATTTTCAATGGCTACTATAGCATGTTGGTAGTGTTCGGGCTGATAACCGTCCTGTGGTGCTGTTCGTAACCGAGCCGATACCACCGACATCACCGCAATCGGGATCGTGGCTGCACCTGTCACGTTCAGTGGAGATATGAATCTGTTCGTATTCGCAGCGACCAGCGCGTTCGGTCGCGTACCACACGGACACACCTGAGGGTTACTAACCAGTGCAGTTGCTCAAAGCTATCAGCAATCTTCCGGAAAGAGCGGCGGTGATCGTTCCGATAAAGTGCTGCTTGGGAGAGTACGCTCACCGCGAACTACCACTCATTTGGGGCAGTCAGGGTGTGTCGCAACGGTTTCTGTCCCACAAGAGTTGCACTGGTAGCAGTGGCGGTTGTCCTGGGTGACTTCTGGGGGCTCCAGATCAGGGATCACCTTGACGAATCGGTGAGCATCAGCCCCCGACTGTTGCTTACTGGACGATGTATTCGGGTTCTCGTATTTCCAAAGGCGTGTTTCTATTTCTTCTATCCGCTCGTATTTCTGGTTAAATTGGTCTTGTAATTGCCGATATTCTTGTACTTTTGCTTGCTTTCCTTCTCAAATCTTTCGATTTGCAGCTCAAACTGAAGCAACCGAGAGTACAAGCCGATTCGTGAGCGATACAATGGCGCTTTCTCTGTCCTGTGGACACTGCTCGCGAGCAGTCAACACTTGCACGGAGGTCTCAGTGACCGAAATCCAGCCCAAGGCAACGGCTGAGTACTGTCGGTTCTGTGGAGACAGGACAGCCGATATCTCCGGCGAGGCGTACACGTATGTCCGGTTGCCCGACGAAGTGGGGCGAGAAGACGGCGTGTTCTGGTTCACGATTTGCCGGGAGTGTACGCTTCAGGACCGCGACAACGTCGAGCAGGCCGCCTTCGCTCTTCCACGAGGCAGATCGAGACCATCTCGTCACCTGCGATGTCTGCGGGGCTGTTGGCTGCCAGTCTGCCAGTACTCGCCAGCCAGCAGCGGAGACGTATCGGCTCGCGAGCGTTATTTCTTAGTCGGTCACAATCAACGGCTTCGACGGGGCAACGCACTCTTGTAGTGAGTGCAGTCCTATCATCACGCTCGACTGTGTGAAACGCCCTGACCGGACATACGACGATGAAGTGCCGCGTCTCGTCGAGCCCCCTTTTGATGCAGTTGCGAAGACAGCAGGCGCTGCTCCGGCAGACAGTACACAGGTCGAGATCGGCGGGTGGATTGGGTAGCCGGCGGTAGTTCCACGAAACTGGTGGGTCTGCTCCGCTACTGAGCAGTACAGGGGAGCTACGAATCGTTTGATAGAGAAATCCAAATAACACCCCCAAAGGCACTGTCTAGTTGAGCGAGTTTGAGAAGCGAGGAGGTCGTAGCGAGAAGTGTCCATGCAACTCGCAGACCTCCTCAGAGGAACGTTAGATGAGGACAGCCAAGACGTTTGGGAGAATGAGCGCACCCCGCACCCGTCCGCCGGTTTGGGGTGCGTCTCCATACTGCGGGGCTGTCGATCAGGAAGACGGTCGCTATCTGGGACTTGCTGGGTGTCGATCGCTCTCACGGGGCGGTCTGGAATTGGGTGCATACACTGGCTGAAGCACAGAGCGACCCCCGACGGCGGAGCCGTCGCGGGTCGCGGTCGATGAGAAACAAATCGAGATCGATGGGGAGAAAAAGTGGTTGTACGCCGCTGTCGACACTGAACCAAAGTTACTTCTCGAAGTTGACGTGTTCAGCCGCTGCGGGACTGACCCCGCGGCGGCGTTCCTGCACCGGCTCACTCAGAAACACGATGTTGCCGAGACAGTGTTTCTCGTTGATGCTGGCGGCTATCTGACTGCCCTCTCGCGTCACGATTTGAGCGGTCGGCTCGACTATCGAATCCGGAACCACTTCGAAAAGTGGTTCCAGACTGTGACCGTGCGAATCGACCGCTTTCACTCCTTCTGGAGGGACAGTCAATCCAGCGCGAAACAGTGGCTACGACGCTTCAGACACCACTACAACCACGAACGACCCAACCAAGAACTCGACGGACGAACGCCAGCTGAGGTCGTCCAGAACTAGACAGTGCCCTTCTGGGTAGTTCGCATCCAGATTGAACAGTTATTCCAGCCAAGATTCCCTTGAATCTCATTTCGTATGCATTGAGACTGCAAGTCTCAACTACTGACAAACTTCCGTGGTTGAGACGGTCCGTTGCGTGACGACTCACCTGCTTGGGCGTCGATATACTCCTCGATGAACTCGCTGGACACGTCGCCCGCAATTGAGGCGAGGTGCGAGCGCGTCTACAGCGACGGCAATCCGAAGTCGAACTCATCACGGAGGTGGCGGGAGGAGTGGCCAAGTTGTCGGCTTCATCCCACGACTGAAGTCGTGGGTTTTCGCCTCACAATCACTGTAATTCCACGTTCTTGGATGTAGTTCTTAACGATCGAAGCCACGGCCTGAACCGAAACCCACTACACACGACGATTGGTACACCCTAATCTATGCTGGCCTTGCCAGCCTTGGATATGATATCAGCAGTTCTAGTACAGCTGAGTGAGATCAGCATCACAAGTGGCTACGGACTGGTCGTGTTTTTCATGATTGGCCTTTTCGGAGGTGCACACTGTCTTGGAATGTGCGGCCCGCTCGTTGCAACCTATGCCGAGCGTATGGAAACCCAGGACCGGTGGGCGAGCGCACTCACACTCTATGAGGTGCGTCAGCACACACTGTTCAACCTCGGCCGGACGGTGAGCTACGCCATCATCGGATGCGTCTTCGGAGCTGCCGGCGCGCTACTGTACGGAACCATCGGGCTCGCTGGATTTCTCCGGCCAGCTCAGGGTGTCGTCGGAATCTGCATTGGCGTAGCAATTATGGTTATGGGACTCACCCGGTTAGCCGGCTACCAACAAGGAGCCGTTGAAGGAGTTGTTGCCGGTACTGGGTTCGGCTCACTATTCGCGCGAACCTACACAGTCATTTCAAGACGGGTCGACCGCTGGGTCAACGGTATCGGCATTATCGGCCTCGGCGCGCTTCATGGGTTGTTGCCGTGTATGCTTCTCTATCCGGCATTCCTGTACGCGTTTGCCCAGGGCTCACCCGTATATGGCCTCCTCTCGCTCGGTGCGCTCGGGGTCGGGACGATCCCCAGTGTGTTTCTCTACGGAACGGTTATCCAATCAGTGAGCACCCGCCAGCGGCAGGTAGTCCATTACGGACTCGGTGTATTGTTCGTTGGGCTCGGATACATACTGGTAGCGATGGGACTTATGCGGTTTGGCGTCATGCTTCCGTTACCAGATATCCCGTACTATCAACCGATCGCCGAATCGGAGGCGGTTGCGTAATATGTCCACCTGTACACTCTGTGACCTCCCCGTCAAAGACCCGATTACCAACGATGACATTGACGGCGAGTTCTGCTGTCGAGGCTGTTTAGAGGTCGCACAGTTAGTTGACGACGGTGAGGATGTCGACCTTTCGATTGCGGCCGTCCGTGACCGTGTCGAGGCCGAGGAGACCAGGCCCGATGGCCCCGAGGGTGCCGAAACAGCCTACCTCTCGATTGACGGGATGCACTGTCAGACTTGCGAGGGATTCATTGAACTCCTTGCCGAAGAGGAGGAAGGCGTTCACGAGGCGCGTGCGAGTTACGCGACTGAAATGGCACAGGTGGTGTACGATCCTGACTGCATCGATCGAAACGCGATCGCTGCGGCACTCAGTCGACTGGGCTACCAAGCTCACGGTCCTGACGAAGAGAACGACTCACTACGTTCACGCGTCGAGTTCGGCAAATACCGTGCGGTGCTCGCGGCAGTTCTGATGATGCCTGTGTTGGTTCTCTACGTCCTGTTCATATACCCAGTGTATCTCGGCATCTATCCCGAGAGTTTCCTCTATGGGAGCACTGTCGAGGCGATGGTGTTCTGGCCACTAATTGTCTGGAGCACACTCATACTCGTCGGACTTGGATACCCGGTCTTCCGTGGGGCCTACGTGAGCCTGAGAGTCGGTCGCCCGAACATGGACGTGTTGATAGCTATCGCGGTACTTGCAGCGTATCTCTACTCGCTGGCAACCTACCTCACGGGCGGGCGTGACCCGTACTTCGACGTCGCAGTGATGGTGCTCGCGATCGTCACTATCGGCAATCATCTGGAGTCACAGGTCAAACACGCTGCACTCGGTAACCGTGCCGACCTCACGGATTCACGCGTCGATGAGGCCCGCCGACTCGACGACGACAGTGAGACCAGTGAAACCATCGAAATTGCGAAGTGTGAGCCTGGCGACCGGCTGTTAGTCAAACCCGGCGAGCGGATCCCGGTCGACGGCCAGATCGTCGACGGGACTGCCGCGATTGATGAGGCACTTATCACGGGTGAATCTCTCCCGCAACGAAAATCGGTCGGGGACAGTGTCCTCGGCGGGTCGATCCTTACTGACAATGCGATTATCGTTGAAGTTGGTCCCGAAAAAACTAGCACGATGGAGCGCCTCGTCGAACTCCTCTGGAACGTCAAGAGTTCTGCCACGGGTGTGCAACATATTGTCAACCGCTTTGCGGTACTGTTCGTTCCATTCGTACTCGGACTTGCCGCGCTGACCGCCACCGGCTGGTTCGTCCTTGGTAACGACCCGAACACAGCTATAATGGCCGGGGTCGCCGTGCTAGTAGTCTCGTGCCCATGCTCGCTCGGCATCGCTACTCCGCTCGCTCTCGCAGCGGCCACCCGCGATGCCACCGACAATCGCATGCTCATTCTCAACGAGACAGTGCTTGAACGGATCGACGACTCTTCGGTCGTCGTATTCGACAAGACTGGGACGCTCACCACTGGGGAGATGGAGCTTGTGGACGTCGTTGGCGACGATCCCGACGAAGTGCTCGCGATGGCGGCCGCCGTCGAACGTCGGTCAAGCCACCCAATCGCCGCTGCCATTGACGAGGCTGCCCCGCCGACCACGCGATCGGTGTCGAGTTTCGAGAGCGCCGACCGTACCGTGTCAGCACTTGTCGACGATACTCGCGTCGTTTTGGGCCACCCGGGCTCATTCGATACTGACGAGTGGACAATCCCCACGGAAATCGAGGCAGCTGTCACGGACGCTTACGAGTCGGGTACTCATCCAACGGCGGTTGCTTGGGAGGGGGCCGTCAAAGGAGTCGTTACAGTCCAAGATACGCCCCGTGAGAGTTGGGAACGCGTGGTTTCCGAGACCGCGGCCGCGGATCGGGATATCGTCGTGCTGACTGGCGACGACGAGCGGATGACTGAGACGTTTGCAAACCATCCCGCAGTTGATCACGTCTTCGCAGGCGTGCGCCCCGAGTCGAAGGAAGTGATCGTCCAGGGACTCCGCGAGCGCGGGACGACGACAATGATCGGCGACGGAACGAACGACGCGCCCGCACTCGCTAGCGCCGACCTCGGGATCGCAGTCTCGAGCGGCACCGATCTGGCGATCGAGGCGGCCGATGCGGTAGTGCTTGACGACCGTCTCGACGCCGTTCCAGAGGTCTTCGAGTTGGCGAGTGAAACTCGAGGCCGGATCAAACAGAACCTCGTCTGGGCGGCCGGCTACAACGCGATTGCACTCCCATTGGCGATAACCGGTGTGATCACACCGTTGATCGCCGCCGTTATGATGGCGATCAGTAGCCTCATTGTCGTCTTTAACTCGAAACGTCGACTCCTTCCGGCGGACGGAGATTATTTGGCTGAGCCCGACTCTGGCGAACGCACCGAACAACTCGACGCTCCAGTCCAGTCGGACTGAGCGCTCGAACGCCAGGTATTGCCCCTGACACTCCGGCTGAAACTATTGCCGAATCTAGAAGCGGCGTGAGGTCAGAAGCAAGCCCAGAGGAGACTCACCTTGCTTACTGTAGCGGCGGTCTCGGCTTGGTCAAGGACCATAGGATTCGTCGACAACGGGTCCGCTGAAGACGCCATAGAGGAACTTGAAATACCAGAGCACGAGCAGTAGCACCGGCAGCCCCATCACGGTGACAAGGTTGAGCGCGAGTGGTGAGACGACGGCCTCTCGGACGGTCAGTCCGGTCGCAGGGTAGATAACTGGGTACAGCAGAAGCGCAACGAGGAGGCTCAACAGCGCGGGAAGAGTTAGCGCACTCACGAGCCATCGCCGATACTGCTCGCGGCGAGCGAAGCCTATCCCAGCCAGGCCTGAGAGGGCAGAGAGAGCGACTACCACAGCAATCGGGACAGAGAGAACGGCGTCAGCTGTGCCGCCGGCGTCTGTCACGACGACAGTCGTCAGAAGGATGGCGACACCACCGAGATATGATACCGTTCCGGCGATACCGTACCTGCGCAGGTCGGCGGCAAGGGAGGAGCCAGTCTTGGCCGAGATGAAAGCCGCGCCCGTGACGACTGATACCGTGGTCAGTCCGACACCTGTCAAGAGCGCCGGCACCGACAGCGTCGGAACATCGAAGATCCAGCGCCCGGCGAGGACGCCAAACAGCAGTGGTGCGAGCGTGCTGCCCCCGACGAAAGAAGCGTCACACATCCGTTGCCACCGATCGTCCTCGCATTGCTCGCGCAGTTCCGGTGCTATGCCCCGGAACAACAGCGCGAGAACAAACCCGATAACGAGCAGATAGTTGTCAGCGAGCAACCGAGAGTACACGCTCGGGAACGCGGCTAACAACATTGTTCCGAAGGCGACCAGCCACACCTCGTTGGCGTCCCAGACCGGCCCAAACACCGACAGGAGTGTCTCCCTGTCGTCTTCGTCGCTCCGAGTGGCGTACAGCATACCGATGCCGAAGTCGAATCCGTCGAGAACCACGTATATTGCCAGCGCGAACATGACGACGCCAAACCACACCTCTGGGAGCGCGTCAAGGAGGTAGCGATCCACGGAGAGCAACTCAGTCATCGCCACCCACCCACGGAATGCGTCCGTGTCCGGTTTCCTGCGACGGGGCAAGAACGCCGAGGTCCTGCAGTTCCTCTCTCACGAGCCACCGTAAGACGAGGAGAGCCGCGGCAATTAGCCCAACATACACGATGAGAAACACTGCCAGCGTCGCCATCGCTTCCCCGGCGGTCAGCGACTGCGAGACTGCATCACTGGTCTTCAATTCGCCCTGAATGACCCACGGCTGCCGACCGATCTCTGTGACGTACCAACCGGTGAGCAAGGCGGCGTACCCCAGTGGCGTCGCGGCCATCATCGCCTTCAGGAATCGGTCGCTGTCGGCGAGTTTGTCTCTGTATGTGAGGGACCCTCCCCACATTGCGAGACCGATGAAAAGGAAGCCGAGTCCGACCATAAACCGGAACGACCAGAACACCAGCGCCACCGGGGGGTTGTGTTCGTACTCGTTCAACCCGAGTACCTCAGCGTCAGGGTCACCGCCGGTGGCGAGGTAGGAACCGAGGCCAGGTAGACTGACGGTGTAGAGGTTTTCCGCGTGTGGGTCGGTCAGCGCACTGAGATCTTTCGGAAACGCGAGTAGGTGAAGGTCGGCCTGTCCAGTCTCGTAGTGGGCCTCCATAGCGGCGAACTTCTGGGGCTGGGTGTCCGCGACGTGGCGACCGTAGGCATCACCGTGAACGGCCTGCAGTGGTGCTGTAACCAGCAATAACAGGACCGCGATCTTTAGAGAGGCTTGCCAGGCCGTCGAGTCGTGGGTCTTCCAGACCAAGTACGCCGAGACACCACCGACCAGCAATGCGACAGAGATGACGGAGGCGTTGACCATGTGGACGTACATCCACGGGAGTCGCGGCGTGAGAAAGGCAACTACCGGGTCGGTCAGCCTGGCGACCCGCATTCCGTTCTGGGTTATCATATCATAGCCTTGAGGTGTCTGCATCCAGGCGTTGACCACTAGAATCCAGAACGCCGACAGCCATGCACCGATCCCGACCAGCACCGACGAGAGGACATACGTTCGGTCGCTCACCCGCTCACGTCCGAAAAGCAAGATGCCGAGGAAGACGGCTTCGAGGAAAAACGCCATCTTCGCCTCAAAGGCCAGCGGACCACCGATCAATTCGCCAGCGATTGTCGCAAACCGCGGGAAGTTTGTCCCAAACTGGAAGCTCATGGGGATGCCTGTTACCGTACCCATCACGAAGCCGACTGCGAAGACCGTCACCCAGAAAGAGCGCAACCGACTGAACCGTTCATCGTCGGTCCAGACGTCTTTCCAGGTGAAATAGATGATGAACGGTGCCAGCCCGACCGAGAGCGCGGCAAAGAGGATGTGAACAGTAATCGTCCAGCCAAATTGTGCACGACTCGCGAGTTCTGGGGAGAGGAAAATCAGCCATTCCGCGTTGACAGCACTGTACGTTTCGAGTGGGAGCACACCATGATCTATCCTCTCGACAGTAATACCGGACTAGCATGGTTTTCACTTTCGAGTACCGTACTACAGTGTTTGATGTTATCGGAGTCGTAGTTCTTTAGCAGTCGGAACCGCGGGTTAGTGGCACACATCGAAATATCGCCGGTAACAGGATTGAAACTATAGTAGCCATTGAAAATCAATACACACCTGATCGCACTGCCGTCGTGCGATCAGGTGTGTAACTCGTTTCAATCGTTACTATAGCTGTACTGATCGATCAACTACTGTCGCGCCTCCACTTCCGTAGCGAAATAGCTGTCTGTGATATTTTTATGGACAGCGGAGTCCGTCGTGTTTAGTTGAGCGTGAAAAGTGATGCAGACTGATTTCTTGGTACCTATGCCAGAAATCAGCCGCCTCAGTGGGCATAGAGACTGGATTGAGTTGGGTTTTGAGGAACGCGAGCGGACACCCGAGTCGGCGATGGCGTTGGGCATTCAATCGCACGTTGTGGCATTGTCACTGTCGAATACCATCGAAGTACTCGAAGATCTGGGTGTCCAACGCAGTCGCAGAGCCATCCACGATTGGGTTTGACGATGGTTTCTATGCCCAGAAGTAATATTATGTGTCGTGGTAACTCCTCGTAATCATCAAAAAATTAATTACTATATTATGAAATGGTTCTATCTGACGTATGGAATTCACACGGCAGGAGTCCCTTGATCGACTTCAGGAAACAGTATCGGGCGGCGATCCGATCATCGGCGCAGGTGCAGGGACCGGTATCTCGGCGAAGTTCGCCGAGCGCGGTGGCGTCGATCTACTGATCATCTACAATTCCGGTCGCTATCGGATGAACGGTCGGGGGTCGCTGGCTGGCCTCCTTCCTTACGGTGACGCCAACGAGATCGTCGTCGAGATGGGCCACGAAGTGCTTCCAGTCGTCGAGGACACGCCAGTTCTCGCCGGCGTCAACGGGACCGACCCGTTCCGACAGATGGATGTGTTCATCGAGAGCCTGAAACGACGTGGGTTCTCGGGCGTCCAGAACTTCCCGACGGTGGGTCTCATCGACGAGGACAGCGGGTTCAGACAGAATCTCGAGGAAACGGGGATGGGCTACGACAAGGAAGTCGACATGATCCAAGAAGCGGCCGAGCAAGGAATGCTCACCTGCCCATACGTCTTCAGCGAGGAGCAGGCTCGCGAGATGGCCGAGGCCGGAGCGGACGTGGTTGTCTCACATATGGGACTGACTACATCTGGGGATATTGGTGCCGAGACGGCACTAGATCTCGATGCCGCAGCCGAGCGCGTTCAAGCTCATCACGACGCCGCAAAAGAGGTAAACGAGGACGTACTGGTGATCTGTCACGGCGGCCCGATCGCATGGCCCGACGATGCCCAGTACGTACTGGAACACACCGAGGGTGTCGTCGGATTCTTCGGTGCGTCGAGCATCGAACGCCTCCCAACTGAGGAGGCAATCGAAGCACAGGCCCGCGAATTCAAGGAGATTAGTCTCGAAGATGACTGATAGCGAATACTTCATCACTCCTGATGACGTCGAAAGTCAGCTCTTCGATTGGGGCGTCCTGAAGTGGCTGAGCACGCCTGACGTGACGGGTGGCGAGCGCTTCAGCGCTGGCGTCGTCAAACTCGAACCCGGAAAGGGCCATGAGCGCCACTCGCACCCTGACAGCGACGAGATCCTCTTCGTCATCCAGGGCGAGGGTGAACAAGAGGTCGCCGATCAGACACGCGATATCTCGGCCGGCGAGATGGTGTTCGTTCCTGAAGGCGTCGAACACGGAACCGTCAACACCAGCTGGGAACCGTTGTTACTGCTCGCGGTCTACGCACCACCGGGTCCTGAAGAGGTACTCCGGGATCTTCCTGAGTGTGAGATCGTCCCGCCGGGCGAACTGCCGACACCCGAGAACGTGGAGGAGTGAGTATGGTCGTCACAATCGTTGGGACCCTCGATACGAAAGGCGAAGAGATAGGTTTCGCTCGAGATGTCCTTCGCGCGCAAGGCGTTGACGTACACATCATCGACACGGGCGTGGTGGACGACCCGGAAATCGATCCGGACACTGCTGCGAGTGCAGTCGCCGAAGCGGGCGGCACCACGCTGGGGCACCTCCGGGACGATGCCGACCGCGGTGAGGCGATCGAAGCGATGGGCAAGGGCGCAGCGGCGATCGTCCAGCAGCTACACGATGCTGGCGACCTCGACGGTGTGCTCGGACTCGGCGGCTCGGGCAACACCTCGATCGCGACCACGGCGATGCGGGCGCTGCCGGTTGGTGTCCCGAAAGTGATGGTCTCGACGATGGCCTCCGGCGACATTGAACCGTATGTCGGTGCCACTGACGTGATGATGTTGTATTCGGTGGCTGATATTGAGGGACTCAACCAACTCTCCCGGAGGGTGATTGCTAATGCTGCCCTCGCGATGGTCGGGATGGTCACGCACCAGCCAGACATCGAAGTTGAAGACCGCCCCACTATCGGGATCTCGATGTTCGGTGTCACCACACAGTGCGTCCAGACGGCTCGGGAGTATCTCGAAGAACGAGGCTACGAGACGATCATCTTCCATGCGACTGGGACCGGTGGGAAGGCGATGGAGGACCTCGCGAGACAAGGCGTCATCGACGGTGTGTTGGACGTGACGACGACGGAGTGGGCCGACGAGCTTGTAGGGGGTGTGCTGGCTGCTGGCCCCGACAGGCTGGACGCCGCCGCGGAGACGGGCACGCCACAGGTCGTCTCGACGGGCGCGCTGGACATGGTCAACTTCGGGCCACGAGACTCCGTCCCAGAGGAGTTCGAGGGGCGGGACTTCCACATCCACAACCCACAGGTAACGCTGATGCGGACAACGGCCGAGGAGAACGCTGAACTGGGCGAGGTCATCGCGAAGAAGCTCTCGGCAGCGAACGGACCAACTGCCCTATACATTCCACTTGGAGGTGTTTCGATGCTCGACGTCGAGGGAGAGGATTTCCATGATCCCGACGCCGACACAGCCCTGTTCGAGGCACTCAAAACAAATCTGGCTGAATCGGTCGAATTGGTCGAGATGGAGACCGACATCAATGACGAAACGTTCGCCCGGGCACTGGCCGAACAGCTTGACGCGTATATGCGGGCGGTAGATCTCGCTCCGGAGGGGTGATTACTGCTTCGTAGGAATCTCCGACACCGGACTGGTACGCCTGCTCCCAGCGTTGGTCACCGTCGGACCGTCAGTCATCGCGCACCGCTGCGAGCAGTCACGTCGGATTCGAGGAGAGACATACCGATACGGGGGACGAACGGCCGCAAAAGGCTTCGCCCTGTCGGAACTGTTTAGCCCGCGTTGCTCCTCGACCGACCAATGCGAGTCCTCGATCGGCAGCCTTACTCCTACGTCCTACTGGCCCGCGACGGCGAGTGGATTCTCACCTTCCTCCTCGGCGGACCGGTAGAGCGCGATGTCTCCGTGCGCTTGACGCCCGCGGAGGTCACTGCAATCGAAGACGGCGAGTCCTCGGCCACGGACTTGGTCGAGACCGTCCGCACCGACCTCTCAGCGTACGATGACAGACGGATCAGGCCGACAGTCTGGCCAGGGAAAACGGACGACGAATGAGCATAGCGGTCCCGCCAGTTTCGTCAATGCTCTTCCGTTGCGAACGTGGCGTGTCGGTTCAGCGTCCGGACGAAGTCCGCCTCGTCGATAGCAATCAGCGACTCGTGTCTGGATAGTTCCTCGCGGAGCCAGTCACCGGCGCAGGCGTCGACGAACTCGGCCCACTCGTCGAGGCGGAAGTCCTCGAAGTCGTAGACGGCACCGCCGAGACCGTGCCCTTTTCCCTGAAAGAGTCGGATCTCACGGTCGTCGAAGGACAGTCCGAGTTCCTTGGGCCACTCGGAACTGTGGTTGCTGTCGGGAGTGTGCTCCGGACTCGAGAGGACGTAGTAGGTTGCCATACGGTGGATTCTGCCAGTGGGTCACTCCGAGTAGTCCCCGGTTGGACGGTCGCCGCCGAAGACGGCCGCTTCGAGGGTCTCGCCCCCGGTCGCCCGGAGTGCCCGACCGAGCAAGTGGGTACAGTCTGCCTGTGCTCGGGGATTACCCGTCGGGAGCCTGTCGACGGCCCGCGAGAAGGTTCGTACCACGGCATCGTCGGCCCGGAATACGTTCTCCTCACTCGCACGCTCGACGGACTGAGACACGGCCTCGACACACGCCTCGACCTCGGCGGCTAGTTGGCTCTGCGTCGTTCCCGCGACTACGACGTCGGCGTAGACTCCTTCGAGAAACGTCGCCGGGTCCTCGACGTGGCTCTCCAAGGCGAACGCCCGGAGGGCGGCATCGAGACGCCGACGCCATGCTGGCGTCTCGGCTTCGACTGCGTCGACGTACGCCCGGGTGTAGACTCCCGCAACGAAACCGGCGGGATCGTCGGGGAGTTCCCGCGTCGCAGTTGCTTCCATCCGCTCCGAGCAGACGGCCAGCCACGCCTCGGTGTTGTCGTGGTCGGCATTCGTCTGCCCGACTTCGGCGAGAGCCGCCGCATACACCCGTTCGAGGACACTCGCCCGCGCCATCCCGACCCACGCGAAGTCAGTTCGCTGTTCGGCGGCGACGACTTCGGTCACGCCGAAGCGAACTTCCGCAGGGTCGGCCTCGACTGCCAGCGCCAGTGCGGTCCCGAAGACCGAAGCGACGTAGTGTACGGGCTGCAGTGGGTACTCCGTCGCCGTTGCGGTGGTTTCGATCTGGGAGAGTACCGACTCCACCAGGCGATCGTGCGTTCGCCCGCCGGCGTCAGTCCGAGTCAGCACTGCCAGGAGAACGGCCGCGTCCGCTTCCGCGAACGCGTCGAACCACTCCGTCTTGCTCGGTCCCTCGATCCCTTCTCGCGCTCCGCGGAACGCCCGGACGAGCGACCCAAGCCACTCTCCGGCCAGGTTCGCCCCACCCTCTGCGGCCCACCCTGTAGCTGCGTCGCCGCAGACCGAACGCAGGAACGCGACCGGCTCCGAGACTAGGTCACCCGTGGCTGCCAGGTCCTCAATGCGCTCTGTCATGCTGTCGAACCACATACTCTCGCTGTGTGGCGAAATCCCGTCGGCAGGCTCGGTGTCGTATCCCCGGACCTGCGTCGAGAGCGCCCCACGGTAGACCGCCCGAAGGTACGGCTCGACCACTGCTGTTGGTGCATCGCCCACTACTCCGCGGGTCACGGTCGCGTCGTAGCGGTCGATCCAGTCCGCGAACCCTGGCGAATCCGGGAGTCTGAGGGTTCCTTTGCCGTAGGGGCCCGACTTGGCCACGTCTCCCTGTTCCACGATGGCTAGGGTCGCGAGCGCGCCGGCGTGGAGTGACGCACGGCACTCCCACTCGTCGTCGGGGACCTCCGAGTCAGCGATCGTATCGACCAGCCGGTGACACTTCTCGAACAGTCGCTCGGCACGGTCGAGGTCGCGGTAGTGAACGACGTGCCAGATTACCCAGCTGTACGTGTCGACCACGAAGGATTCGGGGTGATCGACGAACGACGACTCGGCCGTGCTCCGACAGAGTTGCTCGCCGGTCGCCACCAGCCACGGCCCGAATCGGTCCGCCGGACAGTTGTGGTCGAACACCCAGAAGCCGATTGCGCTCACGGACGCGACGTGTAACAGCTCGGCCCGGTTCTCGTCGTGCTGGAGCGATGTGGCCACGTCTCTCGCAGCAGCGTCGACCGCGTCAATCCAGACGGGGAGGTCGTCGGTCGGCATCTCCACACTCCCGAGGGCCCCGAGCATCGATCCGAACACGTTGCCGAGGAGGACGGACGCGTGACCGTCCTCGTACTCGGACGCTGTCTGGTCGACGAGCGCGACCACCGGTGCGAGCACCGCCTCGGCACTCGCCGACTCCTCGGCTCGTTCTACGAGCCGTCCGACAGTCTTCCCGTAGATCCGACAGAGCGGATACAGGCCGGGTTCGGGATCGATGGCGTTCCCGTCCACCATCTCATGGAGCAGATGGTCGACCGTCGCGAGTGCCCCCTGATTCGGCTCTCCTCCGGCTTCTGGTCGGGCAAGCGTCGACAGGGCCGTCGTGACGGCGGTCACGATAGGTTCGACGTCGCCACCGACCGAGTCCCGACCGTGGGGAGTCGCGGTCTCGTTGGTCAGTGCCAGCGCACGAACTGCAATGGCCTCGACCCACGCGTCGGCTGTCGGGTGCTCGCTCGCCACAGTCGCCATAGCAGTGCCCGCGACCGTTCCCCGGTACCTGATCGCCGCGTCCGTGTCACAGCGGTTCCCTGCGACGTCTCCGACGAGGTTGTCGACCAAGAGCAGCCACTCCCGTGCGGCGCTCGGCTGGGCGGTCCGTGCGACGACAGCGACGGCCTCGGCAACGACCTGCCCGACGAAGGCCGCATCGAGAGCACTGTCGGGCATGCCAGCGATCGCTGCCAGCGTACTCTGGCCCGCGACCGAATCGACCGCGAGTGACCGACGGGAAGGAGTTCGATTTTCGGGCCACTCCAGCGCGGACAGCAGATCCTCGGCGACCGCCTCTGGCGTCCGATCGGCCGTCAGGTCAGCGTCTCCAAGGTCGAACTCGATACGGTCGCACCAGGCCTCGACGTCGTCACAGCCAGTCCGGTCGGCGAGGGCGTCCAGATGCTCCCGTCGGTCGTTATCACAGAGCAGCACTGCACCGGAACAGACCCCTGCCTCGACCCAGTCAGCGAGCGCCCGAACGCCAGCGTCGCTCACGATCCGTGCTGGCTCGGCCCCGTACGTCGCGACTACGACTGCGTTGGGCGTGGCGTCGATTCCCACCCTGCTGTGGTTTGGCTGACGGAGGTCAGAGAGTCTGACCGTCGCTCCCCGCATCGTAAGTGCCGTCGCAACGCTCGCTGTGAGCCGTCGCTTCCCGCTGGCTTTCGGTCCCGAGAGGAGCACGAGCCCGCCATCGAGTGCGTCGACGACCTCGTCGACGCCGACCCCAGCAACGTCCCCGTCGGCTGCAGAGTTCTTGTCCGAGTTCGGGAACTCTCGGTCCGCCGCAGCCGCGTCTAACGCTGTTAGTCCGTTCCAGTGCCAGGAACCGACGAGGGGATCGGTTCCGTACTCGTCGGGCTCCATCGCGGCGGCGTCCAGCGACGACCCGATTGCTCGCATGGCTGTCAGAGCTGCATCGATTGGGGCACTCGCGTCGGCGATGGCTGTCTCCGTTTCGGACTGAGCCGTCAGGCGCTGACTGATCCTCGCTCGCATCGGTTCGGACCCGAACACCCGAAGCCGCTCGACCGTCCCCGGCGGGAGATCGACGGCGATTTCGAGGGATTCGGCAGCCCCGGCCAGCGGCCGATGTCGAACGAACGGTTCGAGCCACTCCGTGTCGTCATCAGCCAGCGACCTCGCGACGAGAGCGAGTGCGGTGGCGACCGCAGGTGACATTTCGACCGAGCTACAACTGCCATCCACGGCACAGGAATAAAGGGACGCGATGAGGTCGAGGGCGCCCTCGTCAAACGGTTCGACCGTGATGTCGCGGTCGGTAACCACCGCCCTGACATCGGGACCGGCCAGAACCGTTTCGGACCCATACTGCGAGAGCGAGAGGAAGGCTGCGGGCGTGACTGTCTCCTCGACGGTCCCGATCTGTTGCTGAAGCCGCTCGTCCTCGAAGTCATAGCCTGGATAGGTGACGCGTTCGACGAGGGACGTGCGCTCCCCGTCACCCAGTTCTGGTGGACGTCGCTGGCTGGTGAGTTCGCGGATTTCGGTGATTGCATCGTGGCTCTCTGCGGGGGGCGTCCGAACCACGAGCACGGAATCGACTCGGTCATGGAACGCAACGGGCGCGAGGTGACCGTGTCGGCAGAGCCAGTCGAGGCTCCGTGGCCGCGTCACGATTACTGCACCCCCGGAACGATCGAACAGGACATTCAGCCTGTCCCGGTCGTCACCGAGGTGCAAAACCGCCGAGACAAAATCGTCGACGACCACGAGTTCGTCGTCGTCGATAGCTGTTGTTTCTGCGAGCCGCTCGACGGATGGACCGACCCGCCGCAGGTGATGTGACTTTCCGACACTGGGTGCCCCGAGGACGAGTGTAACCTCACACGGGTCGACCGCGTCGCACAATTCGCTAGGCGTGACTTCTCGAACCGTTCCTTCCATGTAATTCCCCACGACCGACCCCGCCGACGACCGCGTCTGGATGGCAGACCCTGCCGAGTATATCTGTTCAGTACGCTTGCTGGAGAATATAACTGTTTGCTGTTGGGACAGATATCCCCGAAGCCGATCCAGCCACCACTCCCCCGACATCACCCGACGATTAGCCCCCGGTGTCTTCGTCGTTGGCAGACCGTCCCTGTCGGCTCTGCTTCGGGTCGCTTGTCTGCGCCGTTATCAGGGCTGCGCATTCTCAATCACCCCACGCTCAACTCTAATCTTGCCTGTGGGAGGACTCGGTCGCCCGACGAAACGAGAGCGATTCGCTCTTCCAGTGGGAGGAACACTCGCTGTAGTGGTTCTATAGTAACAATTGAAACGAGTTACACACTGATCGCATTGCCGCCATGCGACCAGCTGTGCATTGATTTCCAATGGCTACTATACTGAAAGTTCAACTCTATGTTTGTGAGCGTCGCGTGTTCAGTCACGGAATCCCATCGACGGTTGCCGAGGGGACGTGTTGCATACAGAATAGTTATTTAACGAATTATCAGATAGTGATAATATAACGGTGCGCCTCGTGGCCACCGTATTTCCGTATTCCGTCGAACTGAGTAGCGCAATGAGCCGCATTGCGTGGAGAATTCAATTTGAGCGAGTGCGCTCAACTAAGACGATCCTGCTGCTCAGTCAGATACCTGTTTGAAACTCTGAATAGCGACTACGGTCTTGTTTTGCGACGGGATATCCCGGACACTGTACTCGTGTGGGTGCTGCTGGTCGTGTGGATATTCGGCCGGTTGTGGGACATCATACGTTTTGCTGTCTCGGAAATCGCTCAGGAACTCTCGGGTGAGCATCGGTTCAACGAACGCCAGCTGTGACCCCTCTGTGTCACCGATAAACCCTTGAATGAGTGTGTTGCTGAAGCTAGTAGGATCACCTCGGTCGTCGGGGCCACTTGGGAGTTCAGGCGCATCGTTGGGAGCTACGTGTTCACCCATGTCTGTGATATACCGCTCGTCAGCGACGGGCGGAGGTGATCGCGCATACCCTTCTGGAAGTTGAGCGAAGTCGAAGTTTGTCTCGATTCCGTCCGCTGTTTTGATATCGTACGGCGGAAGCTGAGGCCCCTCGACGTTATCCACTGTTGCAGGGTCACGCATGTGAAAGTGGATATCGAAGTGTGGCTTCTCCCACGCTCCTTTGCCACCGAAATGGCCGTCCGGATTCCAGTTGAGTCCTAAGAAGGTAAACGGCGTGCCAGCCGCATCTGGGAACGGCACAAAGAACTGGAGTGACTGTTTGAAATGGATCGTTGCCGCTTGTCCACTAAATCGATACTTATCAGTCTCTACAGGATCGTTTACCTCACTTATCTCTGTCTCGCTTGGAAGCCCTTCGAGTGCCGTGTGGTCGAACTCGACCCCGTGATACCTCGGCTCTCCTGACGGTGTTTCACTCGTAAATGTTCGCACCTCCCCGTTTCCGAGGGTGACTTTCCGTCCATACTCAGTGATGCCACTCGGCGGAAAGCCCGCTGAGCGATTGTTGCTATCTCCAGAACCCTTCTCGTCGGACTGCACCTGTCTGGCAACTGGTGTGGCCAGACCGACTCCCCCCAATATCGCACTTCCAACAAGGGTCGACTGAAGTAGCGTCCGCCGATTTAGCGTGAACGTCGACTGTGCTGCCGACTGACCCTCCTCTTTTCCTTTCGGGCCGGACTCTTCCACCATACTGGTTAAATATAGTCCTATTTACACTTTAAGCTGTGCGCGAATAGAACCGTCGTGTTTAGTTAAACGTATTCGGGCAAATCACACATGATGTCCAGTAACGACACGGACAGCCGAACAACGGAAGGGGACTCAGAGCTTCTTCACGGCAGAGAAGGCTGCAAAGAGGGTGAATAATCCGCCAAGTCCAATAGCGATGATCGGTGCGTTCGACGTTTTGTTTTTCAAAAACGCATCTCCTGGCTCGTCTGGAGACACGTATGCAGTTGTCTGTGTCCCCTGTTCGTAGGATTCGATCGCTGATTCGGCTGCTGACCGTCTCTCATAGTTCCGCTCAATATTCGCTGGGTATAGTTTTGTCCCGGTGTATGTCGTTCCATTATAGATGTATTCAAATTCGACGTTCGGTTCGTACTTTACGCCCGGATTTGACGCTGTTCCGCTATCCGTTTCGATACCGAGTTCCGTAATGTTCGCGTCCACTTCAACCGAGTTTCGAACTGCTTCAGTCTGCTGAACGTAATCGAATCCCCCGTAGCTAGCGATAGCGATACCGACAACGAGATACAGTACTGCGCCACCCAGAGTATCTGGACCAGTAACACGAAGCCCTGAATCGTTGGCCATGCTACCAGTCTCCTCCGGAAAATTTGATGGCTAACGACAGCCAAGTGTCTTTGAGAAGCTCAAGTAATTGAGGACTGAACTGTTTATTCAGATGAATGTGACGGGGCAAGCAGGTCATAGCCACAGTTCGGGCGCTATGTCGTGGGAGTGTACGATGGTACTCCTGGAGGGCGGAATACACAAGATATCATCATAAGGGCTGGCCACTAAAACCTATATAGCCACTACCGCAGTGAGATATTCGCTGTGTTCACAGCATTCGAACAGTCGCTATAGTAACAATTGAAACGAATTACACACTGACCGCACTGCCGTCGTGCGATCAGGTGTGCATTGATTTTCAATGGCTACTATAGGTTGCTCAAAAATCACGGTACTGTTGATTGTCGCGTAGTACAGCAGCAACAGGTGACCGGTCTAGTGTTTCAGTCAGTGTTCGTAGTTCGGGGACTCGCTGCGAGAGTTCTGCAGGCGTGTGGCTGTCCGATCCGAGGACGAACTGGATTCCATACTCGGTAAACAGATCTAGCATCGCTGGGTCGGGATGTACCCGGCCGAGCGAGCGATGGACGCGGCCGGCGTTTACCTCAGGCACTGTCTCGGAGTCAGCAAGCGCTCGTGCGACCCGGTCGTAATCCGCTCGAGTTGTGTGCCGTCGCAACGTTGGAATGCGTTCTGGGAGGTCGAGGTGCCCGACTACGTCGAAGAGTTCAGATTCGATGAGCGCAACGACCGCATCGTAGTACCGCTCGACGGCCCGCCGGCGTTGCGTTGCGGACGCAGTAACGTATTGTGTCCTACTGGTGTAGTCGTACTGGTCGGCGAAGTGGACGCTCCCGATAGTGTATGCGAAGTCGGCGGTGTCGAGAAACGACGCAATACGCGACTCGGTGCCTTCGACGTAGCTTACTTCGGCGGCATCGTACAGTTGGAGGGCAGTCGTGTCTCTGGCAGCACGAATGTCCTCCCGGCGCTGTTGATACGTTTCGACGAGGTCGTATCTCGCACGTCGCCCGAAGTCGTCTTCAGTGACGATACAGTGATCAGTCAGCCCGAGTGCAGACAAGCCAGCCTGTTCGGCCGCGGTAATCATTGCGTCGAGATCCGACCCATCCGAGTACGTGGTGTGCGTGTGGATATCGGTCCGCATCAGATCTCGGTCTCGCCACTCACGTCATAGAGTCGTTGCCCGTCCAGTTTCGGAACGACGTCACGGCTGTCGAACGCGAGTGTGTACTCGTAGAGGTCCGTACGCTTGATCTGTGGTTTCTCCTCGTACTTCGGCCCCTTCCCGAACTGAACGACTTCCCGATAGATATCGCGTTGCTCCGGTGTCAGTGGCTTCCCGTGCAGTTGCCGAGCAATATACAGCGCGCCAACGAGGTCCTCAGGCGAGGGTTTCCCTCTCGAGCCGGCAGCAACGAAATACGTCTTGCGGTCGCTGTCTGCGAGATAGTCGGCGACCGCTTTCCCGTTAGTCAACCCACCAACGTAGATATCGACGTCGTCACCGCCTGCTAAGCGGATATCCGTGACCGCGTTCCCACCGTTGGTCGAGGTCATCGCAGTCGGCCGACCGGCGACGTCAATATCCTGAACGAAGCTCGGTGAATTAAAGAAGTCGTATCCCTCCTCGCCCCGATAGTCCGGGCCGGAACTCCCGCCGATTTTCGCGTCTGGATGTTCAGCCTTGAATGCTGGTTCGTTCCCCCGTTCCTCGGTAATGTAGATGTACTCCGCGCCATTCGCAAACAGTTCTGGGACCGTCGTCGAGAACTGCGCCACGTCGACGACGACATAGTTCCCTGGATCGGGATCGTCCGGAATCTTTGCTCGGCCGAGAATAATCGTCTCCAGCAGTTTCGATTCGAGCGAGTTCCCCGTAATCAGGCTCATATCACTCACTCAGTCCGTCATGTCAAAAAGACCGCTAAGAGCCCTATGGACCAGTTACACTCGATATGTATCCCTCAATATACGGTAGACAGTGCCAGACTGTCAAAGGGTACACTGGAGTTCCTTTTGATAGGCTAGTAAAAGAATGAGAACGTGGTAAGGAAACAGTCAACGGCGCGGAGGACATCACAGAAGAAGCGCGAGTCCGGTAACGACGAGCAGAGAACCGGCGAAGAACCCGACATCGACGGGTCGAATCTGCATGTCCGCCAGCCGAAGTTCCGTACTCGCCTCGTCGGCTAGTGAGTGCGAGAATCCCCGGGCCTCCATGGCCTCAACGGTGACGCGACTTCGCTTTGCCACGTTAAAGATCATCGGATAGAACGCACGCACCGATAACTTCAGCAGGTAGACGTAGTGCCGCCAGCGGAATCGCCCGGGTGAGTCGGGAGCCGTACTCCGTAACCGGAACGAGTTCACCAGATCGTGGTACTCCTCAAACAACACTGGGAGCATCCGGTAGCCGTACGTGATGAGGAACGTGAACTGTCGTGGAATCCCGAGACTTCTGAGACCCTGAGAGAGGGTCTTCGGACCCATGCTCGAGAACACCGCCAAACTCGACACGGAGATAATCGTTAACTTCAGCGTGTACGGAACTAACGCTCGAATCGCCGCAACGGGATCACCCGTAAAGACAGTCACGACAGCGTACGATCCTAACGTCGTTGCCACGGTAAACGCCATCAGTCCGACGAGGAACAGGCTGACCCGTGAAAGTACTGCGAGCACCGACACGAACGCTAGCAGTCCGAGAAGGATGGTCGTGTCGTAGAACAGCCACGGGACGAACAGGAAGACGACGTACCAGAGTAACAGGACTCTGGGATCCAAGCGGTGGAGGAACGAACCCTCGTTCTCGTAGGCCGTCCGAAGCAAGTCAGCCTTGATCGCCTCGACGGACGTGGCATCACGAAGCGCATCGAGTGTCGTCATCACTGCTCCTCCACGGTCGGTTTCGATGTCTCGTCCGGCGGACTTGCCGTGTTCAGTCGGTCCGTGAACGCCTCGACCGTGAGCGGTGCGGGACTGAGACCGAGTTCTGTCCCCAGGCGGACCACTTGCGGTGGGTGAAGGTTCGCTCGTTCGAGAGCGGCAAGGTCAGCAAACACGTCACTCGGCGGGCCGTCAGCGATGATGTCACCGTCGTCGAGCACGACGACACGAGTCGCCCACGATGCCGCGAGCTCGAGGTCGTGTGTCGCAATCACGACCGTCTCGACACGGTCGCCCGCCCGGTCGATGGTTCGACCGACCTCCTCGCGACTCGCAAGGTCGAGACTGCCGGTTGGTTCGTCGAGCAGGATAATCGACGGGTTCGTCGCAAGCCCGATAGCCAGTGACGCCCGGCGCTGTTGGCCGACGCTGAGCAGGCGGCCGTCCCGGGACTGCAGATCTTCCAAGTCGAGGAATTCGATCACCTCGTCGACTCGCTGCTCGACGTTCGGGTAGCCCCTATCATCGAGGTAGTGAGCGACATCAGCCCGGACAGTATCGTCGATAAACATCTCTTCGGGGTTCTGCTTGACGTAGACGACCTCCTCGGCCAGTTGCTCCGGGAGCACATCTCCAGTGTCTGTTCCGCCGACGGTGACCGTCCCTTCGTCGGGCGTCTCCAAGCCAGTCACCAGTTGCATGAGCGTGGATTTCCCAGCGCCGTTGCTGCCGACGAGGACGACCCGCTCGTCTGGGTAGACCTCCAGTGAGAGGGTATCGAGAACGTCTTTTGTCCCGCTTCGGAGTGTATCGTACGACTGC
Organism: Haloarcula sp. K1; assembly: GCF_001647155.1. NCBI lineage: Archaea > Methanobacteriati > Methanobacteriota > Halobacteria > Halobacteriales > Haloarculaceae > Haloarcula > Haloarcula sp. K1. Next base: position 190,171 of record NZ_LRHL01000003.1, on the reverse strand, counting down.
GAGACGTTATTGAAGGAGATGACAGGCTTCCCTTTCCGGTTCACCTCCGGTGGTCCGTCAGTTCGAGCCACAGTGGTGTCGCCGTAATCGGTGAATAGATCGAGGCCGTCCGCGAGCGTCACCGGGAGCGGGCGAGCATCATCGAGGACGCGCTCGGCGATCCGCGTGACCTGTGGGGGATGGACATCCTGTCCTCTGAGGTCTTCCAGCTGATTGAGGGCCGTCTCGACCGGTAATTTCCAACGGACAATACCGTCCTCGACGAGGACGACGCTATCGCAGTATTCGGCGATGAACTCTGTCTGATGTTCGATAGTGACCACGGTTTTCCCGTGGGTTTCGTTGAGCGTGGCGAGACGGTCGTAGGTCTCCCGAGCGTTGACTGGGTCCAGTTGTGCCGCCGGTTCGTCGACGACGAGGATGTCTGGGTCTAGCGATAACGCTGCCGCCAGCGCAACCAAGTGTTTTTGCCCGCCGGAGAGTTCCCAGACGAAGCGGTCTTCCAGCCCGCTCAAATCGAGCAGATCTAGTGTCCGGTGGACTCGTTCGCGGTAGTCCTCGTGTCCATAGTTCATCGGGGCGAAAGCGACTTCCTCGAATACAGTCGGACTGACGAGCTGGTTATCGAACTCCTGGAACACGTAGCCGACGTGCTGTGAGAGCTCTGCAACAGAGCTCTCGGAGACATCGTGTCCAGCGACGGTAACTTGGCCTCGCATATCACCCTCGTAAAAATGCGGGATGATTCCGTTAAACGACTTACACAGCGTCGTCTTGCCGGAACCGTTCCCACCGATGATGGCGACGAACTCGCCGGGCTCTATCGTCAGCTCCGCGCCGGTCAACACAGCTTCGTCAGCACCGGGATACCGGAACTGCAGTTCGTCAACGGCAATTTGAGAGTCGTGTGTCGCTGTCATCATCTTACGCCGTTTGCGTTGCGCGGTACCAGACGATGGTGGCGACGATAGCGGAGACGACGATCGGAACTGCGATGTAACTCTGACCGAACGTCGCGAGGAATTCCGGCTCCCAGACTACGTTGACCGCCCCGCCGACTTCGCTGGCAGCCTCGGCCACGAAGGCGAGCGGGAACGCGATAAGCACCGCCAACAGCGCCTTCGGGGAAAAGCCACGCCACATCGACCCGCCGCGTTCACCCTCAAACGGTTCCATACCGAGCAGCGGTTCGACTTTACCGTGGAGTTTGGGGTAGAGATACAGTGCGGGGATGACGCCGAAAAGAATCCCCGTGATTAGCATCTGTGTGAGGAAGTCGACCCCTTCGAGCACGATAATGCTCTCGGGGAGGCCGGGTACGGCTTCCAATTCTTCAACCCCGATATACACCTTCCCAATGTCGATGAACGTAGCGAAGAACTCTTCGAGTGCCTCAGCCAGAAACACGACAATTGCCAACTGTGTGGTGTTTTCCGGGTCCTGAAGCAGTTTCGCGGCGAAATAATAGCAAACCGGAATGAGAAGCAATCCCTCCATGGCACCCAGACCATCGAACTCACCGAGCAGTATCTCTCCGAATACGATTTCGCCAACAGGAACGGCTACTGCAGCCCAGTAGGTCCTGAAAAGTAGCACCAGCACGATCGGGATAAAGATGAAGCCACCAACGCCCAGTTCTAGCGGTCCGACCGTGAACTCGGGCATGATTTCTGTGAACGCATTCTGCAACCCGGTAAGGGACATAACGAGTATGAACACCATCATGTCCTGTTTACCAAACGATAACCAACTCTCCGTATCAGCCGAGAGTGTGCTCATGCTACACTGGAACGCATACTGAGGACGTGTTTGAACATTTATAATATATATACTGATTACTATGAACCGTCCACCGTGACTCGTAATACTATATACGGCCCTGTTTAGAGGTCTCCAATAACGTGGGGTGGTGTCTGTGTCGGCTGAACAGGACCGGTCTGTGGGGGTCTCTGGTCGAGTTCGTTTTTCCGATAGCTACCGACTCGGCCGACCTGCACCGCGTCGAAACAAGGCCCGTCGATAGCAAGTACTGTTGGTTACTACGACAGAGTAGTTCTGGAACGGTCAGTTCCTGAAGGAGACAGTTGCAGAAGGGCCATCCGTGGCGGGACCCGGTCAGCAGTTCTGGAGTCGGCCACCAACCTGAACAGTGATGCCCTCTTCGCGAGCGTAGTCTGCGACGGCCTCGAACGGGAGACCGAACGAGTCAATGGTTGCCTCGTGTGGAATCGGCCAGTCATCGCTGTAGACGACGTAGGAGTTGGTGGCAAGTCTGTACTCTCGGTCGGCTTCGAGACTCTGGCCGTTGACAGCCACACCGATTAGCCGTCCAGCCTCGGAATCGTACTCGACGGTCATCCCGCTGACGTCGCCGTGCCAGAGCCGTCCGTCCTCGCGGTGTGGACAGAAGGCCGCCTGCAAGAGGGTTCGTAGTTGTTCACCGGAGACGCCGAGGACTTCTACCGTACCGCCGAAGGGGTGTACGCTGGCCACCTCGCCAGCAGTGACCTCGCCGGACAGGGGTCGCCCCGTTCGAAGGCCACCATTGTGGACGAAGCTGACGTCAGTATCAGCCGCCCAGCGATAGGCGTCAGCCACGAGGTTGCCAACGCGGCTCTCGCCGCGGGTTCGCCGGTCGAGGCCTCGATGGATCGGATCGTCGACAGTGGCAACAGTCTCCAGCAGACCGACATCGGCCAGCCGTTCGCGGGTCATGTCGGCCACGGACTCGTCGATAGGTCCCTCGGCTGTCGAATGACGGGTGGCAATCGGCGAGCGGTCCCCGTCGAAGAGTTCGACTTCCCAGACCACCTGCCCGTTCGCTCCGGGGCGGACAACCAGTGTTCCGTCGACAGCCTCGTGGCGCTCCCTGTGGACGTGGCCGCCGAGGACCGCGTCGACACCCTCGACGGCCGCAACGTCGGTCTCTAAGTCGTCTCGCAAGTGTGCGAGGACGACGAAATGATCGACACTGTTGCCGAGTTCGCTGACCGCTTTCCGCACGCTCTCGACAGGATTGGTCACGTTCAGCTCTGACGCGCCGGCAGCAATCCGGGGAGTCGCGGGATCGACTACGCCGACGAATCCGACTCGCCGGCCATCTCGATGCAAGACTGTCGTCCCGTCTAATCCGGCGAAGGGAGCGCCACGATCACTCCCGCTTTCGTAAACGTTCGCAACGACCCACTCCTGTGGACTCTTCGAGACCACGTCCAGAATGGGAGCAGTCCCGAAGTCGAAATCGTGGTTCCCTACCGTCTCAACGTCGGTACTCACTGCCTGGAAAAACGGCAGTGCTTGATACCCCTCGTAGTAATGGGCGAGGACACCCGGTGCAGTGTTGTCGCCGGTGCCAGCGACTACAGTATCCTCCCCGCGGATTGACTGGATCGTTCCGGCAAGCCGACCCATCCGCACGGGGTCGTCGCAAGCGTTCTCAATGTCAGAGTAGTGGAGCAACCGGATCGACATCTTTCGGAGCCGATTCCAGCGGGGCATAGAAGTGGATACCGTTTGTGGCTTCTTGACAGGGGGCCGATAGCAGAAGCTCTCGATTCTGGAAGGGCGTACGTTCGTTCAACGGTGTACACCGGATTCAGAGCCACCAGTTTGCGGAATGCCGGTAGCAGGACGAGCAGAAATCCATCATCCAGATGAGTGTCCCCATTGAAACTGTCGTCCCGCTAAGTACCAACAGGACTGAAAGATTCGCCGCGATAATTAGAATGGATCTGGGAGGTATTCGCGCGGAATTGAGTTCCGCACAGTAACGAGTGGGTCGACGACTTGGCTGATTTCGAGGCCGCCAACGAGGCTCGAAAAGAGGTAGGCGTCGGTCAGCGTGTACTCGTGTTCGGCAGCGAGCAATCCGATGAGGTCCTCGTTTGCCGTCTTGACCGCATCTTCCATCGTTTCGGCACTTGCAATCGTCTTCCACGCGTCACCGGTGTCGACGAGTGGGCGCTCAAGATCGACAGCGGCATCCGAGATTACTGAGACGGTGACGTCGATCTCGGTTCCGATTTCGGCACCAGTTCCACACATTTCACCGTCTGCCATCGCGGCCTTCGAGTCACCCATCGCTAACATTGCACCGTCCTGGAACACCGGAAAGTAGGCCGTCGTCCCGGTGGTCATATCCGTGGTATCGAGATTTCCGCCGTGGTCGTGTGGCGTCAGAGTCGACATCGATTCCTCGGACGTTGCCACGCCAATGGTCCCGATGACGGGATCGACTGGTACCTCTATATCCTTGAACGAGAGTGCCTCCCCGTCGTCGGTTATCTCCGTCACGCGCGTCGCTGGGTGTTCGATGTCCCTGTGATCCTGGAGGAGTCCAAACCCCGGTGCCGTAATTACGCGACCCAGATCCTCGGTGACTCGGACGTCTTCGATCTCAACCTTGAGGACGTCGCCGGGTGTAGCTCCCTCGACAGCAACCGGCCCTGTAGCCGCATTCACTTCTTCAGGGATCGCATCCAGCAGATCAGCGTCTGATTGAACGGCTTTGTTCAGGCTATCGATGGTTTCGAATGTGAGCGATTCCCCGTCTGCAGCCGTATACAGCGGTTCCATATTCGGGGCGAACTCGTAGACGTGGCCGTCTTCGTATGATATGACAGTCCGTGTCATCGTATGGTTTCGTTGAAAACTGTCACTTATAAATCTATTTGAGTGCAATCCGCTTTGTCTCGTTTTTTCCGCACTTCAGACGGTCTGGCTCCAGTCCCACGAGAATCTAACGGGCCGTCTCATTTTGATTCGTCGACCAGCGTTTTGAGTTCCACCAGCCGCGGCAGTTCTGTGACGCCGCTGAGTACGACCAGAACCGACAACGTGTCCCGGTCCGGCGTCGGCATATCGCCGCTCCGTACCTCCGGTGACTGCAGTTCCTCCGTGAGCCATCGCCGCCCGTCGGTAACGGCATCCCGGATCAACCACGCGGGCGGCCCGGCAAACACGGCCAGGGCTCTGTCGACCGAATCCAGCTCGCACTGGGCCGTCAGTTTGCCGCGTACAGCGCGGCGAAGTGTCGTCTCGACGGCGTTGTATGCCTCGATTTCGTCGACGTCGTCCGAGTTGTCGCCGAGAAAACGGTTCTTGAGCTGGTCTATGACTGTCTCGTCACTGCCGCCATCGTCCGCTTGCAGGTCCTGACTGGCGTAGCCAAGCGTAGTGAAACCCGAATCCGAGAGGGTGTTGATTATTTCGCTGGCGTCGACGACGCTCTGGCCGACTGCGTCGGATGCCGTCGCCTCACCCGCTGCGAATAGTGCACCCAGCCGTGTCACGACAGTCTCGTTCAGCGTCTCGGCGGCCGTCTCGACCGTCTGTCCGCTTCCGAGCCACGCTTCGTTGTCGAACAGTATCTGCCCGTCGACGGTCGGTTCCAGCGCTCGAAGTGCTTGGATGGTGTTGGCGGCTGCTTCGTCGTCCCTGCCGGCGGGTAACACCGACAGGCAGTAGACCGGGATCGTGTAAATCTCTCTGAGTGCGTCGGCAATGTGGGCCGTAGCGCCACTGCCCGTCCCGCCCGCAAGTCCGGCCACGAGGACGAGAGCGTCGATATCGCTCGTTACCAGTTGGTCTATCGGCCGGCGCACTTCGAGCCGTTCGTCTTCGATGGCGGCAGTACCGTTCGTCCGGTCCCCGTTCGTTCCGGCCCCGTTTGTTTCGGAGAGCCCGAAGGCATGCCGCCGGTCGTCCGGAAGTGCGTCGAGTTCGTCGAGCGCTTCGGTGTCCGTATCGACGGCGCAGGCCGCGCCGAGATACGTCGTCTCGCGGCGTTCGTTGTCCTGCCACAGCCGCTCGACGATCCGTCCCCCGGCACCACCGATTCCGACTGCCGCGACTCGCATACGTCGTGTTTAGTGTCGGCTGACATTAATAGTCCGACTCGGTGCGAGGCAACCATTGGGACTTCGTAGTATGATGATTTACAGCGGAAGCGACAGGGGAACTTCAGGAGCGCCTCTCGGGGCTGGTGTTCGGGAGCGATACTGTCATCGGCTGGTGACCAGAGGCCTTTCGTACGGCAAGCGCTGAGAGGGGCCGTGTCACAGGACCTCGCCAACGAACCATCCGATTCCCTGTCCGTCACCATCTCCGGCGGGTCGATGGGCGGCCTGTTTACCGGCATCGCTCTCGACAGTGCAGGCCACGACGTGACGGTCGCCGAGCAATCGGCCGGCGACCTCCGAAGTCGCGGCGGCGGCATCGTCGCCCAGCAGTCGATCCGACAGTTCCTCTCACGACACGACATCGTCGACCCGGCGACCATCACCACCCGAGCCAGTGAGCGGCGGTTTCTGACTGCTGACGGCGATGTACGGACGTCGACACCGGATTCGATGGTGTTCACCTCCTGGGACGCCGTCTACCGTCAATTGCGGGCGGCGTTCCCGGACGACCGGTACCACGCCGGTCGGACTGTCACCGGTCTCAGGGCCACAGACGGCACGGTTCGATTCGCCGATGGGGACCGGACCGCGGCCGATCTGGTCGTCGCTGCCGACGGCGGGCAGTCGACGGCCCGTGCGCAACTGTTTCCCGAGACCGAACCGGAGTTTGCCGACTACGTCGCGTGGCGTGGTGTCGTCCCGGAGGCGGACGTTTCGGATGCAGTCATCGACGCGTTCGACGGCCGCTTCACGTTTTATCAGGGAGAGCGAACGCTCATCCTCGCGTACTTCATCCCAGGCGGCGATGGCAGCACAGCACCCGGTGACCGCCGTCTCAACTGGGTCTGGTACGACACACTCCGCGGGCGCGAGCGTGATACTATCTTTACCGACACGACAGGAGCAAGCCAGCAGTTCAGCGTGTCGCCGGGGCAACTCCAAAACCCGGTCGAAACGCGCCAGCGCGAGCGGGCGACCGAGATACTGCCGCCCGTGTTTGCCGACCTCGTTGCAACAACAGCAGCGCCTTTCGTGCAGGCGATTTACGACCTCCGGATCCCCCGGATGACAGTCGATAGGGTCTGTCTGCTCGGTGATGCGGCGTTCGTCGCCCGCCCACACACTGCCGCTGGCACTGCGAAGGCGGCCAGCGACGCCGTCGAACTAAAAGCCGCTCTCGACCGCCACAGTTCGCTCGGAGACGCGCTGGCGTCATGGGACGACGCCCGGACCGACTACGGAGAGCGTCTCGTTGCGCAAGGCAAGCGAATGGGCGACGAACGATTGTCCCTCGGGAGTTGATGGACTACCGTTCTGCGTGTCTCGGGTCTGGGTGCAGTACTGGCTCTTCGATTGCGGGCTGTCTTCTCGCCGTGTAAGAACGAACGGTATGTTACTTGTCTACGGCTCCGGTAATCAGCGTATGACACTCGTTGTGCCGTTCGACGGCTCCGAACTGGCCGAGGCAGCACTCGTTCGGGCGACGGAGTTCGGCACCGTCTTCGAAGAGGACGTGTTGGCCATCAGCGTTATTCGGAACGAGAATGCCAAGTACGCCCGAGAACGCGACTGGATCGGGCCGAACGAAGAATTCGATCTGGAGACAGTCGTCACCTCACTGCACGAGCAGGTGATGGACCTGTGTCCGAGTTCGGATTTCCGACATACAGTCGTGGATCGGTACGCGCCGGCCGGATCGGTGGCGAAAGCCATCCGTAAGATGGCCAAGAGAGAAGGCGCGTCAATGGTATTCATCGGAAGCGAAAACGCCGGCCACCTAGTCACGAGCATCAGCAGTGTTGGCGGGTCGATTGCATCGGACGACGCCTACGACGTCGTCATCGTTCGCCATCGGAACCCGTCCAAGATCGCCCAACTCAGGAACACGTCCCCGCACAGACAATCGAAATCCGATTTTTATCTCCCGGAGTAGGTACCGATAGTCTTCGGCAAGTCAATACTGTTGGCTGTAACTATTTTAAGATATTCGCCACCCCGGGTGGCGAAATTCTTTACAGACTTACAGCCGACAGTAAAGTATTGAAAACAGAAGCCCGTCCTTAGACCCTTTTTCGCCGAATATCTTCGTGCCCCGTCTCACCAATTGGGAACCTGTAGTATCGTTCATTTAGCAAAGGCCGTGGGTCCCACGTATGCAGATACGCGCTGTCCAACGGAGTGATGTCCGGTGAAACTGTCACGGCGGGACTTCCTGACCGCGGCTGGCGCAGGGACGGTCGGCGCGCTCGCCGAAGGTGCTTGGGGCGCGACACAGTCCACGGAACCGATAACGAGCGTGGACAACCCGCTCAAATCCTATCCGAACCGGGACTGGGAGCAGGTGTACCACGACATCTACGCCTATGACGAGGTGGACTGGACGGTGTGTCACCCCAACTGCACCCAGTCGTGTGCGCTGAACTTCTACATGAAAAACGGCGTCCCGATACGGGCCGAGCAGGTGTATCACAACGAGGAACCCTCGGTCGGCCCGTCGGGCTACGAGGACGCCGGCGTCAGCCAGCACTGGAACCCCCGTGGCTGTATGAAGGGGCTTTCCCTGCACCGCCGGACGTTCGAGCCGTCGCGCATCAAGTACCCGATGGTCCGCAAGGGGTGGGACCCCGAGGACCCCAACCCCGAGGGCCGCGGCGAGGACGAGTTCGAGCGCGTCTCCTGGGACGAGGCCATCGACCTCATCGCCGAGAAGATGGCGAACTTAGAGGACAACAAGCGGTTCCACATCTTCAACGCCATCAAGGCAGATGGACTGTTCACCCGGCACGGCTCGGGCCGCCGACTGGCGTCCATCTTCGGCGGCTGTGAGTGGACCGAGTACGACTGGTACGCCGACCTGCCGCCGGGCCACGTCATCACGACGGGGTACCAGACATCCGATTCTGACGCCGTCGCCTGGCGCAAGGCCGACTACACCATCATTCAGGGGAAGAACCTCATCCACAACAAACTCGCGGACAACCACTTCCTGCAGGAGACCCGCGAGCGCGGCGGCAAGATGGTCGGCGTCTACCCGGACTACTCGCCGACGGTCCAGAAGTGTGACCGGTGGCTGCCGATCCGCCCCGGGAGCGACCCGGCGTTCGCCCTCGGCATGGCCCACGTCATCATGGCCGAGGAACTGTACGACGCCGAGTTCATGCGGAAGTTCACGAGTCTTCCCCTACTCATCCGGGAGGACACGGGCAAATACCTTCGCGCACACGAGGTGTTCGAGGACGTCGAACCGCCCGCGGAGGACATCGACGAGCAGCACGAGCACAACGACTGGGGCGACTTCGTGGTGCTGGGTGAGGACGGCCAGCCCGTAGCGATGACCCGCGAGGAGGTCGGCGAGGAGATGCCGACCACGCCGCAGCTAGACGTCGACAGCGAGGTGGCACTGACCGATGGCTCGACCGTCGCCGTCCGGAGCGACTTCGCCCGCCAGCGGGACAACATCATCGAGAACTACGACCCGGAGACGGTCGAGGACATCACCACGATTCCGGCGGACAAGCTCGCCCAGACGGCGCGGGAGTTCGCCGACGCCGAGAAGGGCCAGTGGTTCACCGGCGAGGGGATCAACCACTGGTTCCACTCCAACGACGCGCTCCAGCGGGCGGTGTTCCTCGTCCAGGCGATGCTCGGGAACATCGGCGACGCCGGCCAGGGGTACTACAACTACTCCGGCCAGTACAAGATCGAACTGCTGGACGGGTACCCCCACTACGTCAACCCGGACGGCAACGCCGCCCACGGGATGTATCCGGGCTACGCCTTCGCCTTCTTCGGCGGCGAGAAACTCGACCCCCACGAGATTCGCGGCGACTTCGACCGCGAGATGGACCTCGTCCCTCAGGGCGACGCCGAGGAGCCGGTGATGCCGGAGAACGCGGGATCGTACACGATGTCTAAGCCGTCGATCCTGTGGACGATGAACTGCAACCTCCTGAACCAGACCAAACATCAGGAACACGTCATCGAGAACTTCGTCAAACACCCAGACACCGAGAACGACCTGTTCATCGTCTCGGACATGCACATGACCTACTCCGCCAGACACGCCGACATCGTGCTCCCGGTGCCGTCCTGGCTGGAGTGTGAGTACCCCGACATCACCATCGGGCCGGAGAACCCGTTCGTCCAGATGGACCACGGCGTGATGGACCCCATCTACGACACCAAACAGGACGGGGAAGCCGTCGCGATGGTCGCCGAGAAACTGGACGAGAAGATTCCGCCCGAGGAGCGAAACGTCGACTCCTACCGGGCGTACTTCGAGGAGTTCCTGGAGGAAGACGGCGACGTCAAGAACTACATCCAAGAGACCTTCGACCGCGGGATGACGACCCAGAGCATCGACGTCGAGGACTTGGAGGACGGCCCGGAACGGCTAGACCTCAAGACCTATCCGCGGATTCCGTTCTACTCGCAGGTCCACGAAGACCGACCGTTCTACACGAAGACCGGCCGGATGGAGTTCCACAAGGAGGAGGACCGGTTCATCGAACTCGGTCGGGACGACATCGACCACGTCGAGAGCGTCGAGGGGACTCCCTACGGCGTGAACAAGAAGTGGGACGAAGCCAAGGACGAGGAGAACCCGCTGTATCACGACGAGGGCAACCAGTTCTACTACAACACCCCCCACCCCAAGTACCGGACCCACTCCTCGTGGGGGATGACGGACTGGAACCTCATCTGGGCCTCGCGGGACTTCGGCAGCGTCAGCGGCGACCCGGAGGGGACCGACCGGTTGGTCGATGACTTCTCGTTCCCCACCGGGGACGGCGAGTCCGAAGACGTCGCGCCGCTCGGTGAAGCGTTCGTCGAGATGCATCCAAGCGACGCAGCAGACATCGATGTAGAGAACGGTGACTACGTCCGCATCACCGGCAAGCGCGGCGACCTCGTCGTCAGGGCGATGGTCAGCGAGCGTCAGCGCCCGCGGTCGGCCGGCGACATGGGACAGCTGACGCTGTGGCACGGCTGGTGGCCCCAGCACTTCCCCGACGACGAGGCCGACGAGGACGGCGTCAAGGGGTACAACACGATCACCAACATCTGGCTCGATCCGCTGCAGGAGACCGACGACCTCGTCCACAAGGCGGTGTTCGGCGACCCCAACGTCTCCGACATCGTCGACGAGGACATCGCCTGGCACGGCGCAGAACTGGAACACGGCTACGAGGAGACGGTGTGGGCTCCGACAGGGACCAACCGGGACGACCTCGTGGACGTGGAGAAGTACGAGGAAGCGGACTGGTGGCCCGGCGACGCCCGCCGGGACGACCTCGTCGAGGACTACATCGGCGGGTCCTTGCAACCCAGCGGTAGCGGCTCTGGCAGTACCAGCAGGAAGACCCCAGGAGGCGATGACTGATGGCACAAACGTACAACCCACAACTCGGCCGCGAGCACAGCTATCCCTACGAACACCGCGAGGAAGAGCGGGACTACCACTGGGGGATGGTCATCAACACGAACCGGTGTATCAACTGCAACACCTGCTCCTTTGCCTGTAAGTCGACCTGGACCAGCGGCGAGGGCGAGGAGTACATGTGGTGGATGAACGTCGAAACCGAGCCCTACGGCGGCTACCCGATGGGCTGGGACATGCGGCTGCTCGACGATTTAGAGGCCGACCAGACCATCTTCGACGCCGCCGACAACGGCGAAAAGGTCCACGGCTACATCGCCGAGAAGCAGGCCTGGGAGTACCCCGCGCTGGGCGACGATCAGGTCCACGGCGAGTACCCCGAGGGCGAGGTCGTCGAGTCCGACCTGGAGAACGACGAGTACCACGACATCTGGCAGTTCTACCTCCCGCGGCTCTGTAACCACTGCAAGAACCCGGCCTGTCTGGCGGCCTGCCCGCGGAAGGCAATCTACAAGCGCGAGGAAGACGGTATTGTCCTGCTGGATCAGGAGCGGTGTCGCGGCTACCGCCGCTGTGTGAAGGCCTGTCCGTACCACAAGCCGATGTACAACCCCGAAACCGGCATCACCGAGAAGCCGGTCGGCTGCTACCCCCGCATCGAGGAGGGGAACGTCCCGCGGTGTGTCTCCTCCTGCATTGGGAAGACGCGGCTCCACGGCAACATCAACCGCGGGCCGGACGCCGGGCCGGCAGGGGGCAAATCCTCCGCCGCGTCGGGGCGCTCGCCGATCAACTACCTCGTCCACTCCGACGAGAAGGTGGCCCTGCCGCTGTACCCGCAGTTCGGGACCCAGCCGCAGGTGTTCTACATGCCGCCGTACCACGTCCCGCCGGAGTTCCTGACCCAGATGTTCACGCCGAACACCGAGGTCAAAGAAAACGAGTGGCCGGGCGACACCTACGAGGAGTCGGTCCGCATCGTCCAAGAGCGGGCTCGCAACCCCAGCCACGAAGTGCTTGGCATTCTCCAGTTGTTCGGCGCGACGACGCGGCTCATCGAGACCTACAACGTCAAGGAGAACCGCGTGAAGGGCTGGGACCGCAACGGCGAGAAGGTCGTCGACGTGCCCATCGAGGAGCCCATGGAGGTCCGCGAGGGCGAACAGTGGACGAACCAGCCTTGAGGTGCGTACAATGAAGAACACGCCACAACACCACACGCGACGCGCCGCACTGTACGGGTTCGCCGCGGCGGTCTTCCAGTACCCCGATGAGGCCGTCGTCGCCGATTTACAGGACGAGGAAGTCCATGACGCCATCCTTCAGGCCGGCGACGCGCTCGGTCTCGACAGCGAGGTCGAGGCGCTGCTGGACGCGCTGGACGGCGTCGACCGCGACTCGCTTGAACCGGCGTACAACCGGCTATTCGGCCTCCCGAGCGACGAGGGGACCTATCCAGTCGTCCCCTACGAAGCACATTACACTACCGGCGACGAGGTCAACGAGAGCCAGCGCCGCATCGCCACGGTCGTCGGCCTGTTAGAGGAGTTCGGCCTCGAAATCAGCGACGAGTTCGACGAGCGCCACGACCACGTCACCGTCGAACTGGAGCTGCTGCAGGTGCTGGCCGCACAGCGGGCGGTCGCCCTCGACGGCGGCGACGACGAGACGGCTGTCTGCCTCGCACGAGCGGGCGCGACGGTGCTGGACGAGCACCTCGGTGACTTCGTCCCCGCGTTCGCTCATCGGGTCCGGGAAACCGTCGACGGTGGCGGCAGTTCCGACCGGGACCTGCCCGAGACGAGCGCCGTCTACGCCGCCGCCGCGGAGCTTGCGGCGGCCCTGGTCGAGTTCGACGAGGCGAGCCATCCCGATCCGGTCTCGCCCGGCACGGGGGTGAGAGCCGATGGTTGAACTCGACTACGAGGCGGCCCGCCGGGCGACGACAGCAACGGCAGTCGTCATGGCGCTTCTGGTGGCCGGACAGATGGCCGTCGCAGCGGCCGTCACCGGCGGCCAGCAACCGCTGGTCGCGACCGACGAGGTGCCCCAGACCGCCGAGAGCGACCGCTGGTCGGAGGCTCCGTCCCGGACCGTCTCGCTGTCGAAACAGCAGATGGCCGTCCCCTACGGCGGCGGGAGCGTCGACGAGATGGAGGTGCAGGCGCTGACCAACGAGACCCACGTCGCCTTCCGGCTGACCTGGACGGACCCGACGAAAGACACGAACATCCGGTCGCCGAAGAACTACAGCGACGCGGCGGCCGTTATGCTCCACAGCGGCGAGAAACCGCCGATCACGATGGGCGCGGGCGGCGACCCGGTCAACATCTGGTACTGGCGGTCCCAGTGGCAGTACGGGAACGACAAGAACGCGGAGTGGAGCAACGATATGTACGCCTACCCGCACCCGGACGAGGAGACCAAACCGGGCATGGCCGCTGGCAACCCCCTCTCGCAGAGCCAGTACGAAAACTACGGCCAAAACTACTACGCGGCCGGCTACGGGTCGCTGAGCAACGCGCCACAGCAGAACGTGAACGCACGGGGGACTCGCAACGGCGACGAGTGGTCCGTCGTCTTCGTCCGGGAACACACCGGCGAGGGCCAGCATGACGCCGCGTTCCGCCAGAACGAGACGATGTACCTCGCCTTTGCCGTCTGGAACGGGAGTAGCGACGAGGTCAACGGCAAGAAGTCACTGACGATGCAGTACAGCACGCTCGACACTGAATCGGGCGAACTCACGGCACCCGAGAGCGGCGGCAGCGGGGACAGTTCGAGTTCAGGTAGCGGCGCCAGCGGCGGCGGTTCCAGCGGCGGCGACTCCAGTAGCGGCGACGGCGGTTCGGGCGGCAGTAGCAACCCGCTGTACACGTCGCTCGGGACACTCATCGCGGCAACGGTCGCCGGCTGGACTGTCCTCTACTGGAGGCTGGCGCGATGAGCTACGAGAACTGGAGCGCACGCGGTCGGACGCCGGGCGAGACCGAGACAGAGGTCCGAAGCGCACTCGACGCTCCACAGGTCCGGACTCGGCAGGACGCCGCCATCGCACTTGTGGATGCGGCCGAGTCCGGCCTCGACCGGGAAACGATTGACGCGCTGGGAGAGCGCGCACTGGAAGACGACGACCCCGAAGTGCGGCAGTTCGCTGTCGAGGCGCTGGGTGTCGCCGGGGCCGCGCCGGCCGTCGTCCGGCAGGCGCTCGACGACGCCGAACCGTGGGTCCGGGCCGAAGCCGTCGTCGCCCTCTCGCGGGCCGGCGGCGACGCCGACCAGCTAAGAGGGGCGCTGGACGACGACAGCGGGTGGGTCCGACGGAACGCCGTCATCGCGATGGGCAAGCGCGGCGACGCCGACCAGCCGCTGCTGGTCGAGTGTATCAAGACCGACCCCCATCCGGCGGTCCGGGAGTACGCCGCGCAGTTCCTCGGCGGCGTCGCGGAGGACGTGCCGGAGGCCGAACGCATTCTGGCCGCGATGCTGGCCCGGGAGCCGAACGCCTTTGCCCGGGCGAAAGCCGCCGAGAGCCTCGGCGAACTCGCGACCGACCGCGCGGAGCAGGCGCTCGAAGCCCACGGCGTGACCGACCAGAGCGAGGACGTCGCCCGCGCGGCCAAACAGGCGCTCGCGAGCGCTCGCGGGACCGACCCCGAGGAGCTAGATGTCGAAATCGGGCCGCCGTCGGCCCCCGGTAGCGGGCCGGACACGCCCGCGGAGCAGTCCGTCGATGGCTACGACCCCGCCGGCTCCTTTGGCTCGGCCCGATCCGGGAGCGGGTCACCGGCCCCCGGCGGCGCGCCCGGGTTCGAGCCCCGGCGCGACCTGAACACCGACCCGGAGGACAGGACCTGACGATGCCATACGAACTCGACTCGACCGGCACGGCAGCGGAACAGGACGGGAACGAGACAGAAACCGACGAGGGCGGCGGTCTTGAGTCGTCGCTGGGCATGACCATCCCGGAGGACCACGTCGGTGCGTTCGTCGCCGAGGCGCTGGAGGACCCCGAGCGAGCGACGACCTGGGACGACGTCGTCGACACGCTGGTCGCGCCCGTCGCCCGGGATGCCTGGGCGGAGTTGTCCCCCATCGAACAGGCGACCGAGGTGCTCTCGAAGGCAGCCGAGTTCGACCGGCGGGCTATCGAGCACTTCGAGGCTGTCCCGCTGGACGGGGACCGGAGCGAAGCGGAGACGGACATCGACGAGGGGCTGCGGTGTCGGCGCAACGCCGACACGTTCCGGGACGGCGTCGCCGCCGCCTACGGCGACGGGCGGCTCGACGACGACGGCCTCGTCGACGCCCTGGAAGCCGCGGAGTTCGATACTGAGATCATCGCCAGGCGCGAGGACCTAATAGAGCGTATCGACAGCGTGTTCGAAATCGACTACCGCCCCTACGGCGGCACGTTGATGGACGACGACGATGGTCCCGAACCGGAAACCGAACACGGGGAGACGTGGTAATATGTCCGGAGAGCAGCCCGAACCAACGGAAGACGCGGTCAGGGACGCGCTTCGGACTGTGGCCACGCCCGAGAGTGACGAGGACGTGGTTGCCGCGGGGCTGGTAGCGTCCGTGGCTACCACTGACGGGACCGTCAGCGTGGAGACGGCGCTGTCCGGCATGGACCCTGCCACGGCGGACGCGCTCGCCGACCGGATGCGGGCGGCAGTGCTAGAGTGTGGCGGTGTCGAGGCGGTCCACATAGAGACGGACATCACAGAGCCGGACCACGGGACTGTCGTGCCCGGCGTGGACCAAATCATCGCCGTCGCCAGCGCGAAAGGCGGCGTCGGCAAGACCACCGTGGCGACCCAGTTGGCGCGCGGACTGGCCGCGTCCGGCGAGCGGGTCGGCCTGTTCGACGCCGACGTGTACGGTCCGAACACGCCGGAGTTACTCGACATCGAGGGGCCACTCGGCTCGACCGAGGACGGCCGGGCGGAGCCGGTCGAGGTCGACGGCCTGCAGGTCGTCAGCGTCGGCCTGATCGCCAACGACGAACCGATGGCCTGGCGCGGCGCGATGGCCCACGAGGCTGTCGAGGAACTGCTGACCGACGCCGCCTGGGACGTCGACACGCTGGTGCTCGACCTGCCGCCGGGGACCGGCGACATCGTGTTGACGACGCTGCAGTCGTTCCCCGTCGACGGCGCGGTGTTCGTGACGACGCCGTTTCCGACCGCGGCCAGCGATACGGAGCGCTCGACGGCGCTGTTCCGCGAGGAGGGCGTCCCGGTACTCGGAGCCGTTGTCAACATGGCCGGGTTCACCTGTCCCACCTGTGGCGACGACCACGCGCCGTTCGGCAGCGACCCCGACCTCAGTGCGGACGTACTCGCGGAGCTCCCCATCGACGACTCGCTTCGCTCGACCGAGGGAGACGTCCCAGCAGCCTTTCGGGACCTGGGCGAGGACGTACGCGAAGCCCTTGCGGACCGGACGACGGTGACGGTTCCCGAGACTGCGCTCGACCTCCGCGGCGTCCCCGACCGGGCGCGTATCGAACAGGTTCGCGCGGAGTTCGGCGCGCTCGCTCCCGGCGAGTCGCTCCATCTCGTGACGGACACCCGTCCGGGCGACGTCAGCGGAGCCCTCGAAGATCTCACCTCGGCACCGCCACGGGTGGCCGTAGAACAGAAGCGGTCCGGCGTGTGGGCGCTACAGATATCCAAGACTGCCCCTGACCCAGCCGAAGACGTGCCCTGCTAACCGACGGTCGAACACCCGGGTTACCGGACGCCTCCGATTCGGTTTTCCCTATCAACTAAGTGGTGTGGCCGGTTCGAGATGATATATGACTCTCCGCACCGACGGGAGGGGTGTTTCTCTACCGTCGCTCGACTCGACGTTTTCTGACGACGAAGTGACGATGGTTCTTACTAGATGCGGGCTTCTCGTTGACAGAGCGGAGACGCTCGCTCGACTGTACGCCCACCATCGGGACTGGACGGTTGTCGAAGAGAAGTGGATCGAAGAGCGATTCGACGAGCGCAGCACGCGTGGGAGTTCGAAGGGCATCTACCGCGCACTCAGTTCGCGGTTCAAGACCGCTGGCAGCGAACTTCCCTCTATTGTCCAGCTCCCCTCTGTACTCGACCGGTGTGAGACGGTGGGTGACAAAGCGCAGGTGTTGTATTTCTATTTGCTGGAAGACGATCCCCTCGTGAGGTACACGGTACATCGATACGTCGACCGCCTGCAGGAGTCCGGTGTCGGCGGGCTGGGATTCGAGCAGGAGACGATAGAGCGCCTCCTGAGCGAGTTCCATTACGAGGACGGGAGCGAGTTTGACTATGCTGAATCGACGACGCGACGGTGGGGAGAGGGGCTCCGGTCGGTGCTGCGCGATATCGGTGTTCTCGACACACAACAGACCTTGCAGGGACAGATACCAAACCTCGGGTCGACGCCGTTACTCGTCGCATCAGGCTACTCGTGGGAGATCCACGGCGACGACTGGCTCTCCCAGCCGACCGGCTGGCTCTACCTCTTCCAGCCGGACCAGTACTGGGACGCCCTGGCCGAACGCGTGAGCGACGATCCGAACTGGGAAGCGAGCGGGATTCACGGTGAGTTGCGACTCCAGCCGGTCGATGACACGTACGGCTGGGCTGAACCGTGGGAGGGCGAAGTGTGACGGACGAGGGCTGGTTCGCTGCCGACGTCGGGAGCGATTTCGAGGAGTCCGTGCGCATCGACCGCGAAGACGACGGGCAGGATCATCGGCTGGAATCGATCGACACCTACCACGTAACGGAGGAGTCCGCGGAGTTCATATCCGACTTCTTCTCACGGCTACTCGGTCGGTCCGAGGATATGCGGTCAGGCGCGAACTACTGGCTCTACGGGTACTACGGGAGCGGAAAGAGCCACCTCCTCAGCGTGCTCCGCGGACTTCTTGACAGCGAATGGCTGCGACAGCGGGACGATGTCTGGGAACGGCTACCCGACGGTCGGTCGCTAGAGACGCTCGAGTCAACGTGGTCATCGATTCACGAGGAATACGAGGTCATTCCGGTCTCGGTGAACCTCCTGAAGCATCAGGGCCAGAAGAAACTGAGCTTCAGCGAGATCGTCCTCCGAAGCGCCCACACGTCGGAACGGCTCACTGGTGCAGAGGGAGGGCTCTCCTCGCAACTCGACGTTGCCTTCTTCGAGGACTGGTACCGGACGACCGACGCGTGGGCCGACCGGACCGCCAACACCCACACGGCACTCCGGGGTACGGTTGACAGCCCCGAGAAGTACAACTGGGAGGACGTGCAGCAGTACAACGCTCTAGCCGACGCCGTTCTCCCGACACTCTTCGAGCAGGAGACCGGCACGGCGGATGGTCTAGATGACCTGATGCCGTCGGATCTCGACCCGCAGGCGATGGTCGAGCGCCTCGAACAGTTGCGGAGCGATCGCGAAGCGGAACTCGGCCGCCCGGTCAAACTCGTGCTGTTGCTCGACGAGGTCAGTCTCTTCATCGGGACGGATTTCGACCGCCTCACCGAGTTGCAGACGCTCGCGGAGAGCGTCGACGAGACCGGCGACGGTGACATCCAACTGGTGGCGACGGCACAGGCCAAAATCGAGGACGTCCAGCCGCAGTTCGCGGCTCGCGGGGCCGACTTCAGCATCGTCAAGGACCGGTTCCCGCATCGGTTTGGCCTGCCGAGCCGACACGTCGGCGAAATATCGACGCAACGGCTACTCAAAAAGTCGGAAGCCGGGAGGGAGGACACGGAGCGCGTCCTCGACCGTACCAGCAACGAGCCCGAGACACTGCTCGTGTACTCCGGTATCGAACAGAACACCGAACCACCGCTCGACAACATCGATCGCGAGCGTCTCATCGAGTTCTATCCGTTCCTCCCGTATCAGCCACCGCTGTTTCTCGAAATTCTCTCGAACCTCCGGCAGGAGGCCCACGATCCGGCAAAGTCGATTTTCTCGGGAACCGCACGGGCGATTCTGGCCCTCGTTCACGGCCTCCTGCAAGAGTGGCTAGAGGCCGGCGACGAGACTCACGTCATTTCGCTTGTCGACTTCTACGACCTCATCGAGCCGGAACTCGATGACATTACGCCACAGGACGTGGGAGTCATCGAGGAGATCGAGGAACAACACGAGGCAGGCGAACTGGAGGAGATCGACGTGGCTGTCGCGAAGGCCGTGTTGCTCCTCCAGCACATCCCGGACACGATTCCGATGTCCGAGCGGAATCTCGCAGTCGCCGTGTTGAGCGACCTCGACGGCCCGACCCAGTTCCAGATGGAGAACCGCGTCGAGGACTCGCTCCAGCGGCTTCGGAAATTCATCCGTCCGACGCACGACGAAACCGGGCCGAAGTACGCGTTCACGCATCCGGAAGAGCGCGAGATCATCGAAGCCGCAGAGCGGAACCTCGACAACCCGGACTGGCAGTCCATCATCGAAGCCGTGGACGGGTATCTCTGGGACGACATCGTGCGTGACCTCTCGCTCCCGACGTCGGCCGAGTACGGAGAGACTGGCGAGCAGTACCCCGTTCGCTACGGGTTCAGTATCGACGGGATAGAACTCGACACGACCGTCGACGCTGCGGACGCACTCGATGTCGAGGTCGCCGTCAGAGGTATTTCACCTGCGGCGACAGACGTCGACCACGACGGCGACCCGCTCGAATGGACGATCGGTCAAGACGGGCTCGACGACCTCCGAGATAGCCTCATCGAGTGGTGGTCACTCAGAGATGCCGTCGGAGACCACACGCTCCCACAGTCTGTCGAACGAGATCTCTCCGATCGCGCGG
Source organism: Haloarcula sp. K1 (assembly GCF_001647155.1). Lineage (NCBI taxonomy): Archaea > Methanobacteriati > Methanobacteriota > Halobacteria > Halobacteriales > Haloarculaceae > Haloarcula > Haloarcula sp. K1. The sequence goes on along the minus strand of NZ_LRHL01000003.1, from coordinate 170,100 downwards.
CTCGCGTTCAGAGCAAGCTCGTCGGGGCTCTCGATAGCGGGGCATTCGACGTCAAGGATCGCGGCGACCAGATCGGGGGCATGGGCTCGGGAGTCGAGGAGTATCTCGACGTCACCTATCCCGACGACTTCCATCCCGTAATGTTGCAGGTCGGGGATGAACACTTACAGGAGCTCCAGGGACTCTCCGCCCAGGACCCGCTCCCTGCGTGGGCCCGGCAGATCGATGTCGCGACAGAAGACCCCGAAACGCACGGCGGGTCGATCCAGAACAACGTACGCGCCTTCACCGGCCGACAGTTGAAGCAACGCGGCGGGAACCTCGCGATGGCGACGATCCTCGACGGCATCGTGAAGAAGAAGCCGATCTACGAGGACGCTCGCCCGGCGCTGTGTGCGATTATCTGGGGGCTCTGCCGGAAGGGGGACTTCCTGCCCGTCGACGAAACGGGCGACTCCCTCGAACTCGACGCCGTCATCGACCTCAACAAACTGACGACGACGCGTCTCAAGATCGCGGGGAGTGGCGGTGTCCGAGGGATTCTCCGCGAGGGCGGCTTCATCGACTCGACGGAGACCATACCGGACGGAATCGTCAGGCTCCAGTCCGCGAACGACACGCTCGCGGGTCGACTCGGGAGTCTCGTAGAAGACGTCAAACTGGTCGCCGAGAGTGACATCCAAACGCGAGCCGTTCGCACCCTCCTCGAGTCGTTCGCGGGGGCGCTCGAAGCCGAGCAGCAGAGCGCTATCGACCGAAGAGAGGCCGTCAAGTCACGCAATACCGACTGGGCGGCAGTCGTCGAAGCAACCAACGACGCACAGGGATGGTACGACGACGCCGAGGAGGTGTGGAATTTGCGCCTGCCCGCGCTCACACGAATCGACGCGCAGCTAACGCTTGCCCAGCAGTCGTACGACTGGCTGACCGAGGAGTGTGACACGGCCAGCCAGACGCTCCGTGGGAGTATCGACGGTTACGAGGGCGAGTGGTGGACACACGATGGGTGGGATCGGTTCAACGACGCCCAAACCACTACACCGGCGCTCGACGACACGATCGAGACCGCGTGGGACTCGTTCCGAGAAGAAACCGGGGTCGATGCGTTCGTCGACGAGTTACAGGCGCATCCGTGGATCCAGCCCCTGAGCGAGTTTGAATCGAACGTTCGGCCGGCTTTCGAGAGTGAATACATCACACCGCTCCGCCGCGCCGCATCGTGGTACGCTGACGTCTCGAACGCAGTGTCGACGGTGACTGGCGGAACGACCAACGCCGAAGCTGACGACTTCATTCGGGCAACGAACGCACTCCTCGACAGCGACCCTCTCGCCGTGGTGGCCGGTAGCGACATCGGCGATTTACGAGCGACGTTCGAAGAGCTACAGACACTCGTTGGGGAGCAGTCTCCCGCGGACGTCACGGCGATCGGGGTGCTCCCGTCGGATCGCGAATCGCTTGACTCAGAACTGGAACGGCTCGTCGAACACCACGACCTCAGTGTCGAACGGACTGAAACGGGGGTTATTATCCGATGACGACAAAACGTCCCTTCCGGGACTTCACGGATCGGATCGCACAGTTCGCCGACGGGCGACGCGGCATCCGAAACCCGTTCGTCATCGTTCCCGTCCAGCCGAAGTACGAGCGACGCGTCGCCGAACGGCTCACCGAGTGGGCGACGAACCCGCACCGAACCGAGGAGTTCCCGGACGACGGAACCGTCCAGATCCTCCGGTTAGACGAGGTGTTCGTCGAAACAGAAGTCTTCGAACTCGCAGTTGACCTCGGGAAGCACAGCCAACCAGCGACGATCACCGAAACGATGCAAGACCGGCTAGCGGAAGAACTGGTCGGAATTATGCTCGATAGGATCGTGGCACCGGGCGAGCAGCGACACGTCGTCCTCCTCACACATCTCGGCAGCCTCTACCCGTTCACGCGTGCGTCGGAGCTCCTCGACGAACTCGACCGTCGCAACGTCCAGTCGACTATCGGCATTCCGTTCCCCGGAGATATCGTCGGTGGGAAGCTGAGTTTCTTCGGCGAGGAATCGCGTAACTACTACCCGGCCCACCAGATCGAAGGCCGGGTTGAGGGGGTGCATCTCCAATGAGCGACACACACATTCACGACATCTTCCAGCAATCACCGACCCGCGAACTCGAAGAGGTCCAGAAGGTAAACGCCAGAGCGCAGGCCGAAAACGACGTTCGCGAGTTCTACGAGACCGACAGCGCTCGCGACGTGCTCACCACGCTGGGGGACCTCGTCGACAAGTATCCACACGAGCAACCGCGTTTCCTCTACATCTCCGCGACGTTCGGGTCGGGGAAGACACACCTCCTGAAACTCATCGGCTTCGCCGCCGATACCGAATCGGAGTTCACCGATCTCGGCGAAGAGTTGGCGAACAGGTGGCCGGGGTTCCAGTCGTTCCGACAGAGCGTCGCTGACTCGCACGTCGACCGGCTGAAACCCGTGTTCCTGAACCTCCTCAACCGGGACGCAGCACAGGAGCCGCCGCTCCCGTATCTCATCTACGAGGCGATCGGCCGCGAACTCGGCTATCCGACTGATCCGAACTGGCTGCTCGAGTGGGCGTGGCAGCTCGACATGAACCACGGTGACTGCTGGGAGCGGCTACAGCAAGTCGAGCACGACGGCCAGACGTTCGAGGATGTGTACGACGAGCGGGCGTCGCTACGGAGCTGGCTCTACGACGCCGTTCCGACGCTCGATGACTCGCCGTTCGCGTCTCGGGCGGAGGTCAAGCAGTCGATCGACGACGCCATCGAGGAGGTCGATCCCGGTGAGTTCGACTCCGCCGATCTCGTCGAGCGCATCGAAGCGGCGCAAGCGTCGCTGAGCACGCCGGAGACCGAGACGGAGTTGCTGATCGGGCTCGACGAGGTGGCTCTGTTCATCGGCGATGGCCGCCATCGCTACAGGGAGTTCCAGGAGACGATGGAAGCGCTGACCGAGCTCGGCGTCGGGCCTAACCCGCCGGTCATCGGGACTGGACAGTATCCGATCGAGCGTATTCACGGTGAGTTCGACGATACGGAAGTCACGGAGCAACCGTGGTACGGTGCCCAGGAACCGTTGGAGGGTGCCGACACCGAGATCATCGTCCGGAAACGGTGGCTGCAGAAGGATGTCGAGGGCGGACAGGCCGTCGAGACCGCACTCCGGGAGATGCCCGACCTGACACTCGACGCATACACAGATATCGCCGGGGCCGATCCGGACGCAGTCGAGTCGTACCCGTTCCGGGAGTACGACCTCGGGTTGCTCCGGACGGTGATTCAGCAACTGATGCCGCGGGGACGCGTGACCGAAGAGGAGTACGTGCAGGGTCGGGCGTTGCTCATCCTCGTCCGCTCGCTGTTCACGCGGTTCGAGTGGGGCGACAAGCGGGTCGGTGCTCTCGTCACATGGGACGAACTGTACGACCTGCTGGTCGAGGAGACGACGTACGTCCCGCTCTGGGTACAGGAGATGGTCGAGAACAAGCTCGTCCCCTCGGCGGGCGGCGACGAGAACGCGTTCTCAGTTCGGGTGGCAAAGGCGCTGTACCTGCTGAATCAGGTTCGATCCGCGGTGCCGTCGACGCCGGCGAACCTCGCCCGACTGATGGTCACGTCGACCGACGAGTCGTTCGAGTCCGTCCGAAGCGATGTCGAATCGGCGCTGTCTGCCCTCCTCAAGGATCGGAAGGTGCTGACGGAGACGAACGACCGCGGCGACGAGGAGTACCTGCTTGTCTCCGAGGAACAGGAGGACATCCTGACGCGGGCGAAGACTCGCGCACAGCAGATTCCGTCGCATCGGCTGTCGGCCAAGTTGGAGAACTCCATCCGGGAGGGCAGCGATCGATTGCTCTCTGCTGGCAGTCGACACGAGGTGGATTTCGAGGGAGAGCGCAAAGTCCCGCTCCGGTTCGGCTACTCCGTCCTAGACCCGATCGAGCAAGCACCGACGCCGGAGTTCGACGCCGTTCGTGTGCGCTTGGTCGCGAACCGCGACGCCGAGATCAGCGACCAGGTTACTGCGTGGCAGGCAACAAACGAGGGCCGTGACGGTGGTGAGCATATCCTCGTCGCCGTCAGTCTACAGCAATCGACAATCGACCGCCTGCGGGACGTGATGGGGATGCAGGAAGTGCTCTCCGAAGAGACGGATACCTATCCGGACCTTGAGTCCGATCACCGCGACGAACAGCGGGCACTCGAATCGACGATTCGCGAGCAGCTCAAAGAAGCGGACGTCTACGTCCGGACGGGTGGGACGAGAGGGCGGTACGAGGACGCGTTCGAGCAGGTCGTTCAAACGGAAGTCCAGTCCGTGTTCAGCGGAACGCGGTTCGTCCTGACGAACGGTATCACGGAAGTCGACGACGCCAGGCGGATGGCACAGTTCTTCCGCGGTGTCGCCGACTGGCCGCTCACGAGCGAGGACGCTGTCACGCTCGGGGTGGATACAGACCGCGCCGAACTCGCCGACGGCCGGTGTCAGGAATTCCTCGACGAGTACGCGGACACCCAGTCGCTTCGTGCCGAAGACGTGCTCACCCAGACTGTCCAGCGCGGCGGCGCGTATCGCGGGACGCCCCAGGAGTCGATCTCGGCACTGCTGATCACGCTCGCTACGGCCAACGAGATCGCACTCCGGCGGGACGACGAGTACATTACCGAACCGGAGGAGATCGGACGGGCGGTCAGAAACAAGACGAACCTGACCGAGATACAGATCCGCTTCGAGTCGATAGGCAAGATCGATCCAGAGCAGATCCGGGACACCGTCGAGACGCTGATCGGCGATGAGCCGGACGGGACCGACCCCGACGCGTGGCTCTCCGCGTTAGCCGAGTGGGTTGACGAGAACAGCGTGCTGGTGAAACGCGTCCTGCGAGGTGTCAGCAGGGAGTTCGGCGACGGCGCTTCGCTGGACGAACTCGAAACGGCGCTCCAGCCCGCACTCGGGGGCGAATCACTCGAAACGGATGCGTTCGCGTCCGAGACGGTCGAACGGCAGTCCGAGCGGTTCGCTCGGGCCAGCGGGCTCTTCCAGCCGAGCGAAGACGGCCAGTCCCTCTGGGAGCAGTTCAGCCAGCGGACAGTGGAGATGAAGCGGCGCTACCCCGGTCCGGACATTACGGGGGAGATGCAAGCAGTCATCGGCGGGGACGAAGTGCCAGATGCCGACCGGCTTCGAGCACTACTCGAAGAAGCTGACACACACAGGCGTACCGTCGTCCGTGCGCAGTACGAACGCATCACGGGCGGACCGCCGACGGACGAGGAGCCCGAGAGCGTGGTGTCCAGTCTCGCGACGTGGCTCTACGCACACGACGGGAGCAGCAAGGAAACCGCGGACCGCGTCGCCGTCGAATTCGACGGCGTAACCATCGACGACCTCTACGATCTCTTCGAGACGGCGTGGCGGGGTGACTCGTTCTCCGAGGAAGCCCTCGTCGACCCGGCGGTCGTCCAGCAGGCCAAGCGGTACGAGCGGGCACGGCGACTCCTCGAAGCATCCGGTGGCGAGGCCTCGCTCTGGTCGCAACTCCGGGACGCGTCGAAACGACTCGCGGAAGACCATCCGAATCACCCAGTCACGGCCGACGTGAGCGAGATGCTCAGCCGGTCGCAGCCGCCGAGTGTCGACGATGTAGAGCAACTCCTCGATGCGGCAGAGAACCCGTTCACGGTCGACGAGCGGCTTGCGGAACTCGCCGCGGAACTGCAGTCCGAGCACCCCGATCACGACATCACCGACGAGATTGTCGATGCAGCAGCGGGTACCCGCTCGCCGAGTGAGGAACGAGTGGGTGAATTGATCGAAGAAGCTGAACAGGTGCTTGCGGGCGTAGACGAGCAGTTGCGGCGGATTCAGGAGACGATGGATGACCTACCGGATGGCGCTGTCGTGTTGATCGAGCCGCTCGACTGACACACCGGCGTTGCAAAACGCCGAACTCATTTATGTTCGATTCGTAATTACGCAACATAACGACGTTATCGCGGTTGAAACGACGTGCTTGTCCGAAATCGCACTCATCGTTTACTGGTGGCTCCAAAGGATTATCATGCGTCTGTGATACTATCTCGACATCATGCTTAGAATCCGCTATTCTCGGCCATTTCCAGAGCTTTCATCAGCACAATAAGGATGAGCGCGATGATCGAGAAGAACCCTGCAAGCTCAAAGAGCGCCATCGGGTTCTCTACGAACCATCAGAAGATTGGTTCGAGAAACTCGATCCCGTAGAAGTCCGCAAGTATCTTCGAGATCACGGCACCGAAGACGGCTATCAACAGTAGATACAGGAAGTACCGAAGCTTCCGAGGGCCGGCGAAGGCATCTACTATACCTCAGCTTCCACATTTTGGCATAAATGCTTCGTGGAGGGTTACCCCCGTCGGCCTATCTCCGAGTGCTAATCCAACCGCCGTCCGAGAGATCGAGGGACAATCTTCAAGACATCGCAATGGCTCTGCTTGAAACATCACGGATTCTCGTATGGACGGACAATCTACCCACCCCCGCAAGGCCCAGCTCGACAAGGAAGAACGCGAGCATCTCGAAGCCGTCGTCACCGAGATGCGCGACCGCGTCGAGGCGAACGTTCGCTACCAGCTCGAAGACGAGTACGGCCTCGACGAGAAGCCGGACACCGTCGGAGCAAGCTCCGGCGAGCCCGCCCCCGCTGACGCTCGCGAGGACGGCGACGCGTCCCTGAGCGAGACGCAGGAAAACCTGGTCGAGGCTATCGAACTCGAAGCCGCCGACGGCCACGATTGGGAGGCCGCTCACGAGCAGTATATCACGGGCGTCGGCTACACTATCGTGAACCGTCTGGCGGCCCTCCGATGTATGGAGGTTCGGGACTTCATCGACGACGAAGTCACGTCGTTCCGCGACGACGGCCTCACGCCGGCCGCGGACCGGTTGGTTACCGAGGAGTTCATGCTGGAGGAGGAGGCCGTCCTCGAAGCCTATCGGAACGAATGCGACGCCCTCGCTGATGAAATAGAGATCCTCTTCGACCGCTCGACCGCCTACAGCCAGATCGACCCCGACGACGACACCTACGAAGACCTCTGCGGAATGCTGGACGAGGTCCCCGACGAGGTCTGGCGGGCCGACGACGTGCTGGGGTGGGTGTACGAGTACTACAACGTCAAACTCCTCGATGACCTGCGTCGGAAGGGCGACCGCGAAGGATTGGAGCCCGAAGACGTGCCGGCGGCGAACCAGTTCTACACGCCCCATTGGGTCGTCCGGATGCTCACCGACAACTCGCTCGGCAAACTCTATCTCGAAGACAACGGAACGCTGCAGGAGACCGTCGAAGCACAGGACGCGCTGACGCCGGACGAGCGCAAGAACCGGCCACTCTCCCCCGACGAATCCCCGGACTTGGCGGATTTCTGTACCTATCTCGTTCCCTCGGAGGAGGAAGGCGAGCCACCGGCGTTCGACGGCCCAGAAGACATTCGCGTCATCGACCCGGCCTGTGGAAGCGGCCACTTCCTCCTGTACGCGTTCGACGTCCTGGAGCGCATCTGGCGAGCAGAGACCGACCTTGACCACGCGGAGATTCCGCGGGAGATTCTGCGGCACAACCTCCATGGTGTCGACCTCGATATGCGGGCCTGCCAACTGGCCGCGTTCAATCTCTATCTGAAAGGGCGGACGCGTGCCGAGGCCGAAGGGGCAACTGGCTTCGATATGCCAGAAGTCGGCATCGTCTGTGCTGACGCGAAGGTGGCCGACATCGAGGGCGTCGAGGAAGTGTTCGACGAGGTCGCTGATGGGAAGGATGATGTTGAAAACGCACTGCGGCGGATTCTCGATGCATTCGAGGAAGTCCACGGCCTCGGAAGCCTGCTGGATGTTCGTGGGACGCTTGGCGAACTGTTTGAAGACGGAATTGATCAAGAGAGCGTCCAGATTACTCTGGAAGATGACCCGACTGAGCATCACACGCTCGGGCAGATTCTCCACAGCCTTCGAGAGGCTGTTGACGAGCACCGGGAGGAAGACTCGTTCTTAGCGCAGGACTTGCGGAGCTTCGTACGCCTGTTGGATGTGTTGGCACAGGACTACGATGTTGCGTTGATGAATCCACCTTATGGTTCAGTTAACCGAATGCCAGATTCAGTCACGAAGTATGTCAATGACAGATACGACTATTTTGCCGAGTTCTATATAAATTTCTTCGAAGTTTGTGATAAAATATCGAAAGAAAATGGCCGAATTGGTATGCTTGTTCCGAGAACATTCATGTTTAAAAACAGGTTCGAGACGTTCAGACACGATTTTGTTGGGAGTCGTGGGAGCTTTGATTTTTTAGCTGAATACGGGATTGGAGTCCTTGACAATGCCACCGTAAGAACGGCAGGCACAGTAGTTCGGTCAGGTGCTGAACAAGAGCAGTCCGGCACGTTCATACGACTCCATGACGTGAGCTCAGAAGCAAAAGAAACGGTCTTCACGAACTCTCTTTCGAACGTTGAAACGGATATTCGACGGTTATATCAGGTTGATCTGAATGAGTTTGATAACATTCCGGGAAAATCCCTTTCGTATTATATTCCAAAAGAAGTGCGGGAGCTACACGAAACAGATTTCAAAATAGATGCCGAGCAAGCAGAGATTGGCAACCAATCAATAGGAAAAGCACGACAGGGACTGACCACAGCAAATGACCAGAGATTCGTCCGAAAACACTGGGAAGTGGCTAATTTTGACAGTTTTAAACCTTTAGCAATGGGTGGAGAAACAACTTGGATTGTCCCACAAGTTTCAGACGTAGTTGAGTGGGGCAACAATGGCGTTCCTGTTAAACGCTCACCCGGCTCATTTCGTACAAGGAATGAAGATTTATATGGCAAGAAGGGGTTGACATGGGCATTTATAAAAGAAAAAGGAAGACGATTCGGAATCTTTCCATCTGGGGGAGTTTATAATAACTCTGGATGTATGTTGATTCCGGAAGAGGGGATGTCAAATCTGAAAATATTAGCTATTGTCAATTCAACACTATACCATAACCTGATATTATCAATAACACCCGAGAGGAACTGGCAAGCTGGTGAAATCGGAGGTCTACCTTGGATTGAAGATTTAGAAGAGATTGAAGAATTAGAGGAGTTATCAAAAAAGCAGTATCAAGTAGCGATCCAACAGAGGCTACACAATCCAATCAGCCCCTACTACACTGGCCCTCAGCTTCTACCGTCTGCGGAATACGAGCCATTTTACTCTCACCCTCATACCGAGAAGATAGAGAGTAATGACGATATCTCGGAAAAGACTCAGTCATCTGACTGCAAGATAGTTAAGAGCGCTAATAGAAACAAAAGGAGGGAACTTGAGTTACGTCACGAATTGGAAAGTCTTTCAGATTCGATAGATAGGCAGATATTCGACTACCTAGATTTCAATCATCGCCTTCGGCATGAATTAAAAGACGAAATCTTCCTCCGAACCTCCGAAGACCCCGAAGACCGCGAAGTCCCCGACCCTGAGTCCGTCCCTGAAGTCCCCGACAACCTCGACGAGCAGGTCAAAGACCTCGTCCACCACTTCGCGATGGAAGCCGTCCGCGAGGAATCTGATGGCATCATCCCACTCGAAGGCGCGGACGAACAGGCGGATATGCTTGACCGTATCGTCGAGCGATTCGAGGACGCATACGGTGAGTACGCCGAAGACCGACTCGTCGAAGTTGACGACATCCTCGGGGCCGAGTCCGCCGCCGACGAGGCCTACCCCAACCTCCGGGCGTTCGTCGAGGACGACCTCTTCGCCTACCACGTCGACACGATGGAGAACACGCCGATCCTCTGGAAGCTCAGTACGGCGCGGCTCCTCGCCGACGCCGAGAGCGAGGGCTTTGCGTGCTTCGTCGACTATCACCAACTCGACGCCAGCCTCTTCGACCGCCTCGGCAACACCTATCTCGAACCACGGAAATCCGCCCTCCGCGACCGGCAAGCGGCGGCGAACCAGCGTCGGAACGACGAGTCGCTCTCTACGAGCGAACGCGCCGACGCGACCGAGGAGTTCGAGTTCTGTTCGAGCGCCCTCGAACAGATCGCAGAATTCGAAGCGGTACTTCAGGAACTCGGATCGACGAGCGAGCGGGACTTCGACGACGACGACCGCGAACGCGTGGACGGACTGGCCCCCAAGGTCGCCGCGTTCCGCGAGGAGACTGCGGCACGCATCGAGACGCTCGAACGACTTCGCGAGGTGAACGGCGAGGAGTGGTTCCAAGACACCTTCTCCGATGGCTTCTGGGACAAGGTCGACGAGTGGCGCGACGAGTGGCTGGACGCCCTCGGAGAACTCGAACACGCCTGCGAGGAGTACGCCAAGCCCAGCGACGAACCCGTCGAAGCCCACCTTGCCGACCTCTTCGACTACTTCAACTGGCGGCTCAAGGGTTCGGACCACTACTCCAGCACGGGCATCCTCTTCATGACGTACTACTTCGAACGCGAAGGGAGCGACCTTCTCGATGAGGACGGTGAGCCATTCGGCACCCTCACCGAAGATGAGGAACTGCTCGCGTCACTCGCGACGGGCATCGACGACGCGTCCGTCCTCGACGAGGAGTACCTCCAACAGATTGCAGCCGAGGAAGATGTCGACGACGTGGACGAACTCCCACCGTTAGCGGAGTTCAAGGCGCTCGCCGCGGAGATCGACGACCGCTGCCAGACTGTGGACAAACAGATTCCCGCGGACTGGTCAGACCGAGCGCTGTCGGAAATCACGACCGCTGGCTATCAGCCCATCCACAAGCACGGCGTCGCGATCAACATCACGCCGCTGGCCGAGCAAGACATCGTCCCCGAAATCGTCGAGGACAAAGTGCTGTAAGTCGGACCCATGAGCAACGAAGTCGAATTCCCGGTCGGGAAAGCGATTCTTGCGATGCTCTGCGGAGCATCGCTGTTCCCGATTAGCTACCCTGTATCGTACTTTTTCGGGTACCTCGGCGTACTGAGTTGGGACTCCGTCGCGATGTGGGGCTTTCTTGGCCCGATGTTCGTCATCGGTGTCCCAGTCGTGCTGTATGATCTCCCTGAGCGGTTTGCGGAGAAGCTGACCGGGTACTGGCTACTCGTGGCTAGCGTCGGGTGGGTGACACTCATCAGTACAATGCAGTTTTTCAATTCAGACGTCCCAGAGTCACGTATGAATGTCTACGCGATGGGCACGACGTTGCTCATTGTTGTTTCGACTCTCTCGATAGCAGCCTACCTTGACTACACCAACGCACCGGTAGACGAGTATCTCGACGGTCTCCGTCCCAACTGATTATGCAAGCAACGCAAACGCTCCCCGAAGCCGCGAAAGACACCATCCGAAACGAATTCGACCGGGCCGAATCAGCGGACCCGATTGTCCTCTGGTGGGACGACGGGAACTACCTCGAAGACGTCATCGAGCAGGCCTGCGACGAACTCGGCGTTCACCTGAAAGTCGCCGAGGAGACGCCGCTGGAACTCCGTGCCAACCCGGTCGACGGCGAACAGGTCTGGTACGTCCCACACGTCAAAGAGCCCGAAGACGCCGAGGGCGACTTCGACTGGTTCCGCGACGTCGAGCACACCGGCGGCGAGGTGGAGATGAGCATCGAAGACCTCACCGTCCACGCCTTCGAGCGCGGGCAACTCGACGCGTGGGAGCTGAAAACCACGACGCGGTCGGACGACCCCGCAAAGCGCCGCGAGATCGCGCGGATTCTCCACGACCAGCTCACCGGCGGCCAGCTCCCGACGCTCGAACAGCTCCGCACGCGGATCGTCACCGGCGGCTACACCGACCCGGTCGCGTTCGTGCTGGAGAACGGCTGGGGCGACATCGACGACAGCCCCGGAACCATCGAGCAGATGCAGGACTTGCTGACCAGCGAGGGCGTCGACGCGGTCGCCAGCGAGGACGAACCCGCGGGGATCGTCGCGGCGACGCGTCGATGGGCCGTCGCCGAGTGGCTGATCCACGCCGGTGTCGACGCCGAACGGTTCCCGACGGAGTGCCGCGCCGAGACGGCCGGCGATCACGACCTCCCCGAACTCAAGTCGCTGTTGAACAACACCACCTCGGCCGGTCTCCTCGCCGACCGCTATCTCGGCGAAGCGACCTGGCCCGACGTCGTCGCGGACGTCGACGACCCGTGGGACCTCGCGGACTGTCTCGTCGACGCCGCGCTCGAACGTCGTCTCTGGGAGGAGTGGCACGCGTCCTTCGACGCCGGCGACTACGAGACGTGTCTCGGGCGCGCCGAGGAGCGGTACGACGCTCTCCTCGGGAGTGAGGACTTCCGGGGCACTTACCGCGGTGCCTACGGCCCGGACAGTCCGTGGACGCAGACGTGGGAGCAGGCCGCGGAGGTCGCCCGCCTCGCACACCAACTCGAGACGTGGGACGAGAGGGCCACCGACGACGTCGTCTCGCTGTACGCTGATCCGGACGACGGAACGTGGCAGATCGACAACGCGATGCTCAGCCTCGTCGTCGCCGGCGCGCCCGAGTCCGACCTCCCTGCCGACCATCCTGCCGTCGATACCCTTGACGACCTCCGCACCCAGCTCCAGTCGGAATACGTCGAGTACCTCGAAGCCCTCGGCGACCGCGTCACCGAAACTGTCGAGGCCGGCGCTCCGTTCGTCGACGAGGACCACTCCTATCAGTTCTTCACGAAGGAGTCCGCCGGCCTCGAAAGCGGCCAGACGGTCGCACTGTTTGTCATCGACGCCCTCCGACTCGACCTCGCGCGCCGGCTCGCGGACGAGTTGCGCGACTACGTGGCGACGCTCCCGGCCGACGCCCCCGAGTTCGCCGTCGACGAAGACGTCTGGCTCGGGACGCTGCCCTCGGAGACCGAGTTCGGGAAGGCCGCACTCACGCCGGGCGAGATCCAGATGTTCGACGTCTCGCTGGTCGACGGCGAGTTACAGCCCCTTCGAAACAACCGAAAGGTGAACACGAACCGGCGGAACTCGCTGTTGGGCGGCGACGGCTGGACGGTCACTCGCGACACCGAGGACGGCTGGCAGTCGACGCGCGTCGCCTACTTCAAAAACGACCTCGACGACATCGGCGAGAAGGAACTCAGCGACCTCGAGGCGATGCTGGCCCGACGCGTCGACTCGCTCGCGGAGTTCATCGGGACGAAGCTCGAACAGGGAGAGTGGGACCAGGCCTACGTGCTGACCGACCACGGGTTCGTCCTGCTCCCGGACAGCGCGTCGCCGGAGAAGATTTCTCGGCCGACGGAGGCGTCAGACTCCGGTCGGCGATGGATTGCTGGCGAGGACGTAGACGCGGATTCACCCGGCGTGTTACTCGACTCCAGCACCCGGCTGGGGTATCTCGACGCCAACGTCAGCGTCCTTGCGAGCCCGCTCAAGCGGTTCAAAAAGCAGGGCCTCGGGGACGCACGGTTCTACCACGGTGGCCTGCTCCCACAGGAGTTCGTGCTCGATTTCATCAGCATCACGCAGGGGTAGCTGTCCTGGTCGAGCCATCGCGATGGGGCAATATTCAAGAGACCACAGTTGTACTGGGAGAATATCACTGACTCTCATATGGATGGGAACGCTCTGGCCCCCCGAAAGGCGCAACTCGACAAGGAAGAGCGCGAACACCTCGAAGCGGTCGTCACCGAGATGCGAGACCGTATCGAGGCGAACGTTCGCTACCAGCTCGAAGCGTCTGATCTGGCAGACCGTCCTGATGACGCGTCCCTGAGCGAGACGCAGGAAACCCTCGTGGAAGCTATCGAACTCGAAGCCGCCGATGGCCACGATTGGGAGGAGGCCCACGAACAGTACATTACGGGCGTCGGCTACACGGTCGTCAATCGGCTGGCCGCGCTTCGCTGCATGGAGGTCCGGGACTTCATCGACGACGAAGTGACGGCCTTCCGCGACGACGGCCTCACGCCGGCCGCTGACCGGTTGGTTACCGAGGAGTTCATGCTGGAAGAGGAGGCCGTCCTCGAAGCCTATCGGAACGCGTGCGACAAACTGGCCGCGGAGATCGAGATCCTCTTCGACCGCTCGACCGCCTACAGTCTGATCGACCCCGACGACGACACCTACGAAGACCTCTGTGGAATGCTGGACGAGGTACCCGACGAGGTCTGGCGAGCCGACGACGTACTGGGGTGGGTCTACGAGTACTACAACCGTCCTGTTGTCGAGGCGCTCGACGCGAAGAACACGCTCGAACCGGAGGACGTGGGGCCGGCGAACCAGTTCTATACACCGCACTGGGTCGTCCGAATGCTCACCGACAACTCCCTCGGCAAACTCTATCTCGAAGCGACTGAGCAGGAAGACGCCGTTCCGAATCCGGACGCTCTCAGCCCCGAAGAGCGCAAGGAACGCTTGGTCACGCCGGAGGACAGCCCGTCGGTTCCCGAACTCTGTACGTACCTTATCCCTGACGAGGAGGCCGGCGATGCACCGGAGTTCGATCATCCGTCGGAACTGCGGGTCATCGACCCGGCCTGTGGGAGCGGCCATTTCCTCCTCTATGCGTTCGACGTACTGGAGCGCATCTGGTGGGCCGAAACCGATCTCGACCGCGCCGAGATTCCGGCGAAGGTGCTGGAGCACAACCTCTACGGCGTCGACATCGACCTGCGCTCGTGTCAGCTCTCGGCGTTCAATCTGTATCTGAAGGCCAGAACACGTACCGAAGCGGAAGACGGCCAGTTCGAGATGCCCAGCGTCGACATCGTCTGTGCGGACGCCCGCGTGGCGGACGTCGAGGAAGGCGCAGAAGTGCTGGACGACATTACCGGCGAGGGAACGGACCTGCGTGCTGCGCTGGGAGAGATCATCGACACGTTCCAGCACACGGAAGCCCTCGGGAGCCTGCTGGACGTGAGCGGGACGCTCGAAGACGTGTTCGAGAGCGGTCAGACGGACCTCTCGGACTGGGGCGACGGAACACACCAGTCGCTGAACTCCTTCTTGAAGGCACTTCGAGAAGCCGTTGGTGAGCGCTCGTCAGATTCGTTCGGCGAACAGAACCTCAAGAGTTTCCTGAATCTGCTGGTAGTGTTAAGCCAATCGTACGACGTGGCGCTTATGAACCCGCCGTATGGTTCGGGGGGACGAATGCCGGACACCGTGCAGGAATACGTCGAAGAGAACGAGAATTACAAATATACGACGGAGTACTACATCAATTTCTTCGAGGCGTGTGATCGGCTGGCCAAAGCCGACGGACGCACGGGGATGCTCGTTCCGTGGTCGTTCATGTTCAACAAGTCCTTCCAGACCTTCCGGGAGGATTTCGTCGGTGGGAGAGGTGCGTTCGACTTCTTCTCAGAGTTCGGGTACGACATCCTCGACAACGCGACCGTCGGCACTGTCGGGACAGTTGTTCGCTCCGAGGCAGACAGCGGGCAGACAGGGACGTTCATCCGCCTCCCGGATGTTGCAAAGGGTGAGAAGGAAGGGGAATTCATCCGCGCGTCTTTCGAGGGGTCTGAAACCGGTGTCAAGCGACTCTATCACCGAGACCTGTCCGAGTTTGCGATGGTTCCCGGCACGCCGCTTTCTTATTGGGTGCCACGAGGCCTGCGAAGCATCTATCAGTCCGATACCGTTCTCGACGCGGATAATGCGGGCTTAGAGGACCGGGAGACGCTTGGAGACATCAAACAGGGTACCGCAACCGCAGACGATTCCCGGTTCGTGCATAAGTTCTGGGAAGACAGGGGCGCTGAATGGGTGCCGTTTGCGAAGGGGGGCGCTGATGCGTGGCTTTTGCCTCGAATAAAGAACACCCTCCTCTGGGGAGAAGACGGGACGGAAGTCGATAGATACCCGAAATCCTACCCCCGCAATACAGACGCCTACTTCAACGAATCATTAACGTACACCGTCGCAAAGCGAAGCGGTCGGAGGTTCGGGTATCTCCACGATTCGTCCGTCTTCGGTCACAAGGGCTCGGTTCTGATTCCGGATCGGGCTATCTGGAACGCTCTCTCGTACACGAATAGCCATCTATTCACGTATCTGATGCTTGCACAGACCTCCGAGCGAATGTGGGAAGTCGGGTTCGTCTCGAAAGTCCCGTGGCGGACAGAACTCGAAGAGATCGACGAACTGGCGACCCTCGCCCGGGAAGCCGTCGGGCACCTCATCTCGAAGCGGCAGTACGACTTCGTGTCGCCGCATTACGATGGGCCTGTCCTGCTCGATGCACTCGGTGTCGATGACCCGCTACCGCAGTACGATCATCCACACCGCGAGCTTCGGGACGAACTTTCGCTCGATAGCCCGACACAAACTGTGTCCACGGCAGACTCGCTCAATCAGGTCGGAACTGCCGCCGCGAAACACTTGGCGCGAGTCGAGCAAACCCTCCAGTCCTGTGCGAACGACATCGACGATGCCGTCTTCGATTGCTTCGACATCACCGACGGGCAGCGCGAGACGATCCTTCAGGAGATCGCGCTCCGAACTATCGAAGATCCACGCGAACAGGAAGTGTATGCTCCAGCGGCCATCTCAGAGCCGTCTAGCGACTTCCCGGAACAGGTCAAAGACCTCCTTCTCCACTTCACGCTCCGAGCGATCAACGACACCGATGACGGCATTATCCCGCTTTCCGAAATCGACGGCACGGACGACCTTCTGACCCACATCGAGGCGGAGTTCGAACGTGTCTGGGGCGAGCACGCGACCGACCGCCTCGCGGAAGCCGACGCGGTACTCGGGAACCGCAACGCGAGCGACGAAGCGTACCCGAACCTTCGGGCGTGGCTCGAAAACGACCTGTTCGAGTACCACGTCGCGGAGTTCGACCGAACGCCGATCCTCTGGCGGCTTTCGACCGAGCGACTCGTTTCCGACGCCACGGGCGAGGGCTTCGGCTGTCTCGTCGATTACCATCAGTTGGACGCGAGCATCTTCGACCGACTGCAGAACCAGTATCTCGAACCGCGGCGGACGCACCTCCGCGAACGCCGGGCGGCGGCAAACAGCCGTCGGAACGACGAATCGCTCTCGACCACTGAGCGAGCCGACGCCGCCGAAGAGTACGACCAGTGTGAGAGCGCCCTCGAACAGCTCAGCGCGTTCGAAGAACGGCTTGGCGACCTTTCGCAGGCCACCCCGCGTGACTGGCCCAGCGTGAATCAGGAACGCGCGGCCGAGGCAGCCGAACGCGTGGCGGAGTTCCGGGAGCGGACAGCATCACGGCTAGACACTCTCGAAACCCTCGCCGACCTGAAGGACGTAGATATGGCAGACCTGTTCAGTCCCTCGTTCTACGAGACGGTACAGGAGAACAAAGACGAGTGGGTCGATGCGCTCGACGACCTACAGACTGCCTTCGAAGCGTACGCCGAAGACGGCTCCGAACCCGTCGAAGCACATCTCTACGACCTCTTCGAGTACTACGACGATCTCGTCGGCTCCTCCCACTACGCGAGCAACGGGATCCTGTTCATGACGTACTACTTCGAACAGTTCGAGGATGCCGAGCAGTCACAGATCGGAGACACCGGCGTCGCCGAGCGGCAGCGACTGCTCGCAGAACTCGCGGCCGACGTTGACGAGTATCGGCAACTGGCCGACGAAATCGCTGCAAACTGCGACGAGGTTGCGACCGATATCTCCGGCGATTGGGAGGAACGGGCGCTCTCAGAAGTCGTGACCGCGGGCTACCAGCCCACCCACAAACACGGCGTCGCGATCAACATCACGCCGCTCGCCGAGCAAGACATCGTCCCGGAAGTGGTGGCGGACAACGTACTCTGAGGCGGTGGGGAACCGATCTCCGTCAGAGGAGGTGGCTGACAAGGTTCAAGAGTCTATGCCGTTTTGGAACACGTAGCACTCGATGACGGATTCTTCATTCTCGTCCGGGCAACGAGTCCTTCTCAACGGAACACCGGCTGAAATCATCAAAACACAGACAGTCGGCGAGATCGAATATTTGAGAGCGTATATCGACGGGGAAGGCGTCAAGACTGTCTGTCTCGACGATGTAGAGATTCAGCCACAGCAGTCCGGAATCGAGGAACTGGCCAACCAGCGAATCGACGACCTTCATCCGGATCACCATGCGGTCGCGGCGCAGTGGTTCGACCTCCGGACGCAGGCGACGAAGCTCAAACTCGCTCACGAACAGGGACAGCTCCTGAGCATCTCGAACTCGCTCGTTCGGCTCGAACCGTATCAGCTTGACGCCGTAAACTGGGTGATGCAGAAGCTCCGGCAGCGGGCACTTATCGGTGACGACGTCGGGCTCGGGAAAACGATAGAGGCGGGCCTCGTCCTCAAGGAACTCGCTGCACGGAATCGCGCTGACCGCGTCCTGTTCGTCGTTCCCGCCCACCTCCAGAAGAAATGGATCCGGGATATGGACCGCTTCTTCGACATCGACCTGACCGTGGCAGACCGCGCGTGGGTGGAAGGTGAGCGCCGACGGCTCGGCGAGGAGGCTAACATCTGGGCCCAAGACCAGCAACGGCTCGTCACCAGCATGGCGTTCCTGCGGCAGGACGAGTTCCGGCCTGCACTCCGGGACGCGTTCTGGGACGTCGTCGTGGTCGACGAGGCCCACAAGGCTGCAAAGCGGGGGGACTCACCGAGCAAGACGGCACGGATGATTGACGCCGTCACGGGGAACTCCGACTCGTTGCTGCTTCTCAGCGCGACGCCACATGACGGGAAGGGCGAGGCGTTCCGCTCGCTCGTGGAGTACATCGATCCGTTCCTCGTCGCCGAAAATCAGGAACTCTCACAGGAAACAGTCGACCGCGTCATGATCCGTCGCGGGAAGACCGACATCTACGACGAGGACGGTGAACGCGTCTTCCCGGACCGCGAGGTCAACTCGGTATCGGTCTCGATGACCCACGACGAACGACAGTTCTACCGGGCTGTCACCGACTACGTGAAAAACGTCTACAACCGCTCGGAGAAGCTGAACGAACCCGCAGTCGGGTTCGCGATGGCGCTCATGCAGAAACGACTGGTGAGCAGCGTCGGCGCGATTCACGCGACGCTCCGACGACGACTCGACGACCTTCTCGACGAAGAGGCAGAAACGGACGGGCTTTCCGAGGAAGCACGAGCCTATCTCGACGGCGAGGATCTAGACGAGGACGACAAGCAACACGCGGAAGACGAGATCGCCGGTCTGACCGTCACCAGTACCGACGAACAACTCCAAGAGGAGATCGATACGCTCCGCGACCTCGTGTCGCTGGCGGAGGATCTACCGGTCGACTCCAAGGCCCAGAAAGTCAGACGGTTCATCTCCCAACTCCTCGAGGAACAGCCGGACGAGAAACTCCTGTTGTTCACGGAGTACCGCGATACGCTGGACTACCTTCTCGAATTCGTGCAGGACGAGCCGTGGGCCGACGAGATTCTGGTGATTCACGGCGACGTTGACAAGGACGAACGGACCCGGATCGAAGACGAGTTCAATCACGGGCAGTCACGACTCCTGTTCGCGACCGATGCAGCGAGTGAGGGGATCGATCTCCAGCACAGCTGTCACATCATGGCTAACTACGAGCTTCCGTGGAACCCGAACCGCCTCGAACAGCGGATCGGACGCATCCATCGCTACGGACAGGAAGAGGAGGTCAAGGTCTGGAACTTCCTCTTCGACGACACCCGCGAGAGCGAAATCTTCGAAATGCTCCAGACCAAGGTCGAGGAGATCCGCTCCCAGCTCGGAAACACAGCGGACGTGCTTGGCATCCTCGACGACATCGACGTGGATTCGCTCATCATGGAGTCCATCGAGAACGACGAACCGCCGAGTGCGACCAAAGCGGAACTCGAGCAGCTGATCGAGGAGCGCCAGCGGACGCTCGAGGAGTGGTACGAGCGGAGTCTCGTCGATACGAGCACGTTCGACGCGGAGAGTCGCCGGCAGATTCAGGAGGTCGTCGACGAGTCAGCGGACGTCTACGGAAGCGAGGGAGACATTCGCGAGTTCTTCGAGCGAGCAGTCGAAGCCTTCGGAGGCGAATTCGAGAAACGCGGTACCAACCTCTATCAAGCCGAGTTGCCTGATGGGATCAATTCGCCCGGCCAAGATGCGACGTTCGGCCCGTTCACGTTCGACCGCGACTTCGCGATGGATCACGAGGACATCACCTACCTCGCTCCGGACACGGACGTCCTGCAACGGCTCATGGCACGCGTGTTGGAGGACGAGCGCGGTGCGGTCGGACTCAAACTGCTGCCGTTCGTCGACACGCCGGGGATCACCTACAACTATCGCGTGGCGTTCGAGGACGGCACTGGCGATGTGATTCGTGAGGAGACCATCCCCGTCTTCGTGGATGCGACGCAAGGGGACGCTCAGCAGGCGCTTGGTGAACGTGTCGTCGAAGGCGACTCGGTAGCAGCAAAGCCCGACGTCGACGACTTGCGAACGGTTCTCGACGCTCAATCCGACTTACGGGCGGCCGCTGACCGGTACGTGAGCGTGCGTGTCAACGAGATCAAGAACCATCTTCAGGAGAAACGTCACAAGGAGACTGCCCAGGAGTTGGAAAATCTCGAGGAGTATGCACAGGCGGAACGAGAACGGATCGAGGCCTTCATCGAGGAGTACGAGCGCAAATCCGACGCCGGCTCGGATATGGACATCGCGATCCGTGGCCAACAGGAGCGACTTGCACAGCTCGAAGAGCGAATCGAGACACGTCGCCGTGAATTAGAGCGCCGAGAACAGATCATCTCACTGGCGCCCGAGGTTGAGAACTACTGTTTGACTCTCCCATTGTGAATCGGTTTCTGAATGAGACTACCTCAGTGTCGTAATTGCGACGGGCTCGCTGACAGTCGGCTGAATAATTTGCCTTCCGAGAGAGCGTTCGTGGCCGCGCAACAATCACAGAACCGATAGACTGCAAGCCGATATCACAACTGTTTTTGTTACCAACTGTGTACCGGTAGGTGGGTTCTGGTCCTCGCTCCATTTCCCCCTTGAATCCGATTCAGATCATCGATTGGCCCGAGTCCAGAACCTGTCGTCGTGGATGACGACTTCGAATGGTGCGTTGCACGCCACTCCCCCCGGCTGCCCACCATTCCGTTGCTGACCTGAGTGAGGGGATAGCAGTCCTCGTGATACGTATCCGGGAGTTCGTCTGCCGTCACTACCACGTCTCTCCAGCAGCGGGGCGGCCACAGACTGGTTCGGGTATATCAGCGTGGCTCTGGTGTAAGACATCGTAAGCTCACGTATACCCATTGGTGCGAGCATCACGGTTAGGCAGGAGATCCACTCCGGTATCCGGGCCGCACCGACGGCCCCGATATCCTACCTTCTTGCGGAATGACTTGTCTCGCGACGCTGTATCCGTCGATCCAGGCACTCGTAAAACGGAGAGTGGGGAAACCAGGTTGGCAGACACTGGCGTTGGCCCCACTATCAATATACAGCCCAAACATATAAGTTTTTTGATAGATAATCTACAATATTATGTGTTTAGTTAGACGGATAATAATAGGCGATACGAGCGGACTGCTCGCCTACATTACTTTCTTGCGCAGATAGGCCGAGATGGCTTCACTGATGAGCACAAGGCCCAGAATCGAGATGAGGATCGTCAGGACTGCTTCCCAGTTGAAGTAATTGATCTCAGTCTGGAGCGGGACGCCGATCCCGCCTGCGCCGACGAACCCGATGATCGTCGACGCTCTGACGTTGATATCCCATCGAAGCGTCGCGACACTGATGAACGCCGGCTTGATCTGTGGAACGATACTGTAGATGAGCACATCAATCGGCGATGCTCCGGCTGCAGTGATCGCTTCGACAGACCCGCGGTCGATCTCCTCGATGGCTTCCGCGATTAGCTTTGCAGTGAACCCGATCGATCTGATCGAGATCGCCAGCACGCCAGCGAGGGCCCCAGGGCCGAAGATAACCACGAAGATCAGTGCCCAGATGATGACGTTGACCGAACGGGTAAACGAGATGATGAACTTCCCCAGCAGGTACGCCGGCTTGTTGGGCGACGTGTTGCTGGCTCCGAGGAACGCAACCGGGATCGCCATCACGATGGCCAGTGCCGTTCCCAGAATCGAGATATTGATCGTCTCGAGCAGCGGCCCGACAATATTCCGGGAGTACCCCACATTGGGGGGATACATCCGGCCGAAGAGGTCGGCCAGCTCACGCGGGGCAGTCACGGCGTAGCCGTAATTCACTTCCATGGCGCGCCAGGCTGCGACGAGGATGACGAGTCCAGCTAGCAGCCCGAAGAACCGGAGTAAGCGCTCACGGCGATCGAACCGGCTCCATGAGTCAGTGCTGTTTGACATTATTGGATCCGCCTCCGAGCGAGAGCGCTGACACCTTCACCAACCATGACGATGGCGACGATGACAGCGATAATTGCCATGCTAAACTGGTAATCGTACTTATCGAAGGAGTTCAGCAGCGTGATACCGATACCGCCCGCTCCGACGATTCCGACGACAGTGCTGTGTCGGAGGTTGATGTCCAGGCGGTAAATCGACAGGCCGACGATCCGGGGCATTACCTGCGGGAGAACGCCGTAGAGATACGTCTGAACGGGTGTCCCGCCGGCAGCAGTGATCGCCTCCATCTGCCCACGATCGATGTCTTCGATCTCCTCTGCGAGAAGTTTCGCGAAGAATCCGATCGTTTTGAACGCGAGGGCAAGGACACCAGCGAGCGGACCGAATCCGACCGCTTTGACCATAATGATCGCAACGATGAGCTCGTGGAGTGAGCGCGTGACTGCAACGATGCTGCGACCGACGTAGTAGACTGGCTTCGGCGAGAGGTTATTGGAAGCCATGACAGCGATCGGCACGCTGACGATAATACCCATTGTCGTGGCGACAATCGTCATCACGATACTCTCGACGATCCCCTGTATGAGGAGTTCCCGCTGCGACGGAGTGTACGCTGGTGGGAGCATACTGGTGACGAGTTCGACACCAGCTCCGATCCCTCGCACGAACCGGCTGGGAGAAATCCGAAGGTTCCAGAAGCTATACGCGAAGAACAACAAGATAAGCCCGTAGATGAGATACTTGACTTTCTTGTTGTAGAAGACTGTGGGCCGCTCCCAAGATCCTTCAACGGCCGATCCAGATTCAGCAGCCATATTGATTAGTCACCTCGTTCAGCAATGACGTCGTCAGATCCGGTGCTGCTACCAGCACTCGGCTCTTCGCGGTCCGCAATGGATTCACCACCGCGGTAGATTTCGTCTCTGGCTGCCTGATCCAGATCGTCAGGTGGGCCGTTAAAGACGATCTCACCGTCACTGAGTCCGATGATCCGGTCCGCGTAGTCGACCGCCAGATCGACTTCGTGGATGTTGATGATGATCGGGATATCGTCTTCGTGAGCGATGTCCGTCAAGAGGCTCATAACCTCCCGGGAGGTATCGGGGTCCAGCGCACTCGTCGGTTCGTCAGCGAGCAGAATTTTCGGCCGCTGAATGACGGCACGGGCGATACCGACGCGCTGTCGCTGGCCACCGGAGAGTTCATCTGCACGGTTGTTCTCGACGCCCTCTAGGTTCACCCGACTGAGGATTTCCCGTGCGCGCTTGATATCCTCTGGTGGGAAGTTCCGACGGAACGCGTTCCACGTACTGAGATAGCCAAGGCGGCCGGAGAGTATGTTCTCCATCACCGTGAGGCGCTCGACGAGATTGAACTCCTGAAATATCATGCCCATATCGCGACGGACATCGCGAAGGGCTGATTTGTCCAGGCCGGTCACCTCTGTATCATCGAGCGAGACACGCCCGCCAGTTGGCTCGGTCAGCCTGTTGATACTACGAACGAGCGTGCTTTTTCCGGCCCCGCTTGGCCCGATGATCGCAACGATCTCGTTACCACTGACTTCGAATGAGACACCTTTGAGTGCTTTATCACCGGAGTCGTACGTTTTTTCCAGATTATCTACAGTGAGCATTATTCGGTTCTCTTCTTAGCCTTCGATGTTCTCGGTGTTGTACTTGATGTCGTTGTTCTCCTGAATCTGGAGGATGATATCGTAGACAGTGGCGTAATCGATCTCCGTCCATTTTCCGCGACCACCGAAGACCTCCGCGATCTTGGTGTCCGAGTAGTCGTAATCGAGGAATGCCGCCCTGATACCTTCCTGAATTTCTGGTTTCAGGTTGTAGCGGTAACAGAAGCTCGTTGTGGGGAACGGGTTGCTGGCCCACACGACTTTGAGATTCGTCGGATCAATGTTGTCCGCCTCCGCAACACGCGTGACACAGGTGCTACAAACGGGGGCAGCGTCGTAGTCATCGTTTGCCACTCCGAGGATGCTCTGTTCGTGCCCGCCGGAGTAGCTCACTTCGTAGTCGTCTCCCGGAGTAACGCCCTGGTTCGAGAACAGCGCACGCGGAGCGAGGTTCCCGGAGTTAGACGACGGTTCGGCGTGTGCGACACGCTTGCCTTTGATATCCTCAAGCGACGAGATGTCGTCGTTATCCGCCTGTGTGGCGAGCCACAGCCGATAACCGAAGTCACCCTCCTTCGAGATCTGGAGCGAGAACGGGACAGCGCCGGCCAGATTCACAGCGAACGGCGTTGGCCCAGTGGAGAACCCGGCGACGTGGAGGCGCTCGGATCGCATCGCCTCAATCTGGGACGCGTACGAGTTGAGGGGGAAGTACTTGACCGATTTCCCCGTCTCTTCGGCGATGTTGTCCATCAGCGGTTGCATCGTATCCCGGTAGACTGCCGGGTCCTCCGTCGGCGTCATCGCAAACGCGATGCGGTCCGGGTCAATCAGGTCGTCTTGATTATCGGGAGTACTCTGGACGGGGTTACCGTAGCGGGGCTTCTCGCGCTCCTTCATGTTCTTCAGGTCCTGCAGGGACCCCGTCTCGAACCCTGCCTCGATGAGCGTCTGCATCAGCTGCGGGAACTCCGGGTTCGCCGGATCGAACTCGGGATAGTTGGTACTCTGTCCGGAACTACCGTCGCCACTACTGGAACCGTCACTGCTATCAGTGCTGTCACCACCAGACGCTTCGGTGTTCTGGCTACTCTCCTGAGAACAGCCTGCAACGCCCGCTGCAAGCGCAGTAGCGCCAATTTTCAACACAGATCGTCGGTCAACTGGGTTCTGTTTCATTGTCGACGCAGACATGTGCGAAACCTGGGTTAAAAAGTATTTATGTTTATATCTGACAAAACAACAAACCCTTTGTACCGAGTTTTAGATGCTCTTCACATAGAATCTAGAATAAGTATTAGAAGTAGATATATAGAAGATACTAGACACTAAGCAGTAATCGAGGGCGATCTTCGAGTTCCGCAGGAGCCACGGCAATATTCAAGCGAGCCTCAAGGCCAACACCTATTACCCATCAGTATATTTGTCTCCATATAGAATATAGTAGTATATAGACTATATAAAAATGACGGAACCACCGTTTGTAAGATAAGATGACTGTAATGAGTGCAATCGCGAATACGGCTGTTTTCGGAGGTATAGAGGGGATAACTGTCGATACTGAGATACTCCACCTATTTATTGCAGGTGCACTGGGTATGCTGCTCGGGCTCGAACGAGAGTGGGCCAACAAGTCTGCGGGAATCCGAACGTTTACGCTGACGAGTCTGGTCGGCGCTGCCGCAATGTCACTCGACGAGAGGATACTACTTGCCTTGGGAGGGGCATTGGTACTCGTGCAAGGGGGGTTGCTCGGGATCCGGGGAATAGTCGCACAGTGGACCAGCGACGATAGTGAGTTGGAGTTCGGCCTGTCTCTGACAACCTCGACCTCGTTACTTGTCGCGTACGCGGTCGGGATACTGGTCGGAGCCAATCACGTTCTGATCGGCGTCATTATTGGCATAACGTCGTCGTTCCTGCTAGTCCTTCGGCGGGAGCTACACGAGTTTGCGAACCAGCTATCGCGAGAAGAAGTACGCAGCGCAGGTGAGTTTGCGATCATCTCGTTTGTCGTGTATCCGCTCCTGCCCGGCGGGACGTACGGGCCATGGGATGCGATCGATCCGAAACTGGTCTGGATGCTCGTGATCGCAGTCAGTGGGATCGGGTTTGTCAACTATATCGTGATGCAGCGATACGGCAGCAAGGGGATCGCTGTAACTGGCTTCTTCGGCGGGCTGGTGAACTCCACTGCCGTGATCGGCGAAATCGCGGGCAGGGCAAAGAACAATGCGGGGATCACAGAGCTCGCAGTCGGAACGATACTGATCGCTGATGCGGCGATGGCGGTCCGTAATTTAGCGATCATCGTTGCATTCGTCCCCGAGTCGGCTGTCAGTGTTGGACTACCGCTCGGCCTGATCGCGATTAGTGGCGTCGGACTCGCATATTACGATAGCGACTGGGAGGGAGATCTGGAACTGGATTTCGACTCGCCGTTTAGCAGTGCAAATGCGCTGAAATTCGGCTTGCTCTTCCTCGCTGTCTTGATTCTGACCGCCGGAGCACAGCGCATCTTCGGAACAGCCGGGTTCCTGATTACGAGCTTCCTCAGCGGCATCGTATCGAGCGGCACGACGACAACGACCGCAGTGACGCTGACGTCGACCGGTCAGATATCGCCGGCAGTAGCGGCGCAAGGCGTGCTGGCCGGGACACTCTCCAGTATACTCGTGAAAATCGGGTTTGCAACAAGTATCAACCGCTCACTGCTAGCGCCGGTGGTGCGAAAGTCACTCTACCTGTCGCTCATCGGGATCGGTGGCGTGGTTATCAGTATCCAATTGATATGAACAGTCAGAGCTATCAGCGTGTTTCGAGGGTCGCCGCGGCCCCTGCGGCAGAGGAAGCGCCTGTGATCACGTCGGCAGCGGCTTCTGCCGAAGCGTCACCGTTCGAGATGGAGGAACTCTAGATGACGTACACCAGTGCCATCATCGACCTCGACGGGACGATATATCGCGGGGATTCGTTAGTCGAAAACGCTGCAGAAGGGGTACGGACAGTACGTAAGGCGGGGCTTTCGACGCTGTTCGTCACGAACAAGCCGATCGACCGGCGGGAGAAGTATTGCGAGAAACTGAACGCGCTGGGCATCGATTGCAGCAGTGAGGACATAATCACGTCCGCCACTGCATCAGCGGACTATCTATCCGCGCAGCACCCGGAGCGCGAAATCTACGTCATCGGCGAAGACGCTCTGGTCGCAGAGTTGCGTGCCGCCGGATTGAAAACGACGTCCGACCCCGAACGAGCGGGCACTGTGATCGCATCACTTGATTTTGGTTTCGATTACCAGGCGATACAAGATGCGCTAATCGCACTTACCGAGAACGACGCGCTTTTCGTTGCGACCAACCCGGATCGAACGTGTCCGGTAGATGGTGGTGAGATACCCGATGCAGCAGGGATGATCGGGGCAATAGAAGGAGTTACCGGGCAGGAATTGGATCAGTTGATCGGCAAGCCGTCCAACGTAATCCTTCAGATGGCGCTGGAACGGCTCGGTGGCGAGCCGGAGCGCTGTCTCATGATCGGTGATCGCCTCGGGACAGACATCAGAATGGGGAACCAGGCCGGGATGGAGACGGTACTGCCGCTAACTGGCGTTACCAGTACGGCGGACTTAGAGGAGAGTGACGTGAGCGCGGACCACGTCGTGACCGACCTTTCAGAACTGGCAGCTATCGTAGAAAACGGACAGTAGGTCCGGAAACAGGGGAGTAACTGTTTCCAGGGGTCTCGATACCCAGAGCTCAGTCGAGCACTCCGGGGTAGTCAGCGATGATTCCGTCGACACCGGCCTCGACCAGTTTCTCCGCCTGATGCCAGGTCGTTATCGTGTACGGGATTACCTTCCGACCTTCCTCGTGTGCGGTCTCGACCAGATCGATCTCGGCGAAATCCGGGTCTTCGAGGTAGTAGTCCTCGTTGAAGAAGGGCGTGTTCATGATCATATTGTACGGCGGCTGGATGTACTCCGCGTCCAGGTCACGGACGATAGAAAGACCGTCCTCGATTGAATCCCAGAACAGGTACGCGATCGGAATACTGGCGTCCGCGTTTCGGACGGACTCCAGCGCAGCCTTCTGGAACGACTGGATGATAACGTCGTTTTCGTGATGCGAGAGGACTTCGAGTGCCTGTTCCGTGAACGGATCCCAGGTCTCGACATCGGATTCCGACGCGTCGTCGTCGGGAGAGACACCAGCGGCCTTCCACTCGATGTCGAGTGGGATACTGTCCGGAGTCGCTTCGACGAACTCGTCTAGTCGAGGGATTGTCTGTCCGCTGTCACGGATTTCAGCGTTCAGAACCGTCTGCACGTCGTTCTCCCAGACGTACCCTGATTCGTCTGTCAGGTCGTCTAGCTTATCGTCGTGGAAAACGACGATTTCGAAGTCCTCACCCTTCCAGGGCTTCCCGCCTGCAGGCACGAGATCACATTCCATCATATCGGTATTGTACTCGTGACTGCTGGGACCGCCGTACGCCGCCTGCTGAACTGCGGCGATGGTGTTTTGCGGATACAGACCGCGGTAGCCACGGTGTGCAGCGAGGATCGGTGGAGAAGCGATGGGCGGTTCGGTACTGCTGTGATCGTTTTCCCTGCCAGCCGCAGTGCCTACAATGGAGCCCAGTGCGGCAGCAGACGTACTCTTTAGCACGGTTCGACGGCATATGTCTGGTATTCGAACCATTCCGTGGCCTATTACCTACACAATCTATATATAACTATTGATTGCACATATCAGTATATACCATTGCGTTTTCTTGAGTTTATTTGGGTTATACGGCAGTAGAAACGGCTGCAGAGTGGATGTATATATCAATATATAGCATAAATGCCGGTTGAATCCCCAGCATTGTTGTATTGAGACTACATGTAGCAAGCGAATCGGACGGAACTGGGCTTGCACAGCGCTCTCGCTAGCAGCGGCTCTGAGACAGCGCTCTGCCACTATTCCTGTGGTCGCGCCGGTCGTCGCGTTCGAGAAGACCACAGCACCGGATCGAACCGAAAATGTCGGTGCCCGTCCCTTCTATCGGAGGATCGAGAATCGGTCGGAAAACCTAAAGAGTGCTATCGATGGGGCTAGTTTCTTCGGGTGGTTGCGCCGCCGCTGCGTGATAGATGGCCTCGCCCGTCTGTGGGTCGAACAGGTGGAGCCGCTCGGTCTCAACTGTCAACGCAACTCGGTCGCCCGGCTCGACGGCCGTTCGGGGTTCGGCGTGTAGTTTGAACTCCTGATCGCCGGTCCGACACTCCAGCAGGAGGCTATCGCCGAGCGGTTCGGTGACGGTTACTTCAGCGGCGAACGAGCTTCGGTCGGTCGAATCAGCTACCGAAAGGCTCTCCGGCCGAACGCCTAGCAACGCCTGTCCTCCGGCGGCTGTTTCCAAGCCGTCGCCGTCGGGTAACGGGATGCGAAACGTCGGTCCGACGGCCTCGTATTCAGTCCCATCACGGGAGATATCCACGGCGAGCATGTTCATCGCAGGGTCGCCGATGAACTCCGCGACGAACCGAGTCTCGGGGAAGTCGTACAGGCGCTGTGGGCTGTCGACTTGCTGGATGCGGCCGTCGTTCATCACTACCACCCGGTCACCGAGCGTCAGCGCTTCTGTCTGGTCGTGGGTCACGTAGATTGTCGTGGTCTCGAATTCGCTGTGGAGTTTCGCCAGCTCAGCCCGCATCTTGATCCGGAGTTTGGCATCGAGGTTCGACAGCGGTTCGTCCATGAGGAACACCTCCGGGTCCCGAACTAATGCGCGGCCGAGTGCGACCCGTTGGCGTTCACCGCCGGATAACTCACCGGGCGTCCGGTCGAGGAGGTCCTCGATGTCAAGCACCGCTGCGGCCTCCGCTACTTGGCGGTCGATTTCCTCGTCACTGAAGTCACCGGCCGATTTCATGCCGAACGTGATGTTCCGGCGCGCGGTCATATGGGGGTACAGCGCGTAGTTCTGGAACACCATCGCGACATCCCTGTCTTTCGGTTCGACACCAGTGACGTCCTGGTCCCCCATCTGTATCTTGCCGTCAGTAGCCTGCTCCAGCCCGGCGATTAGCCGAAGCGTGGTGCTTTTGCCACACCCACTCGGCCCGACGACAGTCACGAACGCCCCGTCCGGTATCTGGAGGTCGATGTTTTTCACGGCGACGACACCGTCGAATTCCTTCCGTACGTTCTGTAGGGTTACGTCAGTCATTGGTTTCCTCTCATTTTCGTTGGATTGTAAACGTCTCCAGCAGTTGTCGTCGGAACAGCACTAACAGCGCCAGCGGTGGCAACAGGGTCAGTATCGACCCAGTCATCACCATGGACCAGGCCACTTCGCCGGTGCTGGCCTGTCCGCGAAGCAGGCTCAGCCCGACCTGTGCGACCTGCAGGCTCTCGGCGTTGATGATCACCAGCGGCCAGAGATACTGGTTCCATGTGTAGACGAACATGATCACCGAGACGCCCACGAGGACGGCACGGGACATCGGAACCAGTACCGACCACAGAAACCGCAGCGGACCGACACCGTCGACCTTTGCCGTCTCGACGAGCGAGGCCGGAATCGACAGGAAATGCTGGCGCAGTATAAAGACGGTCGTCGCGCTGGCCAAGTATGGGACCGTGATAGCGAAGATCGTGTTACCCATGCCAAGCTCCGTCGTCAAGCGATACAGTGGCACAAACCTGACCGGGACCGGGAGCAAGAGCGTAAAGAGAATAAACAGGAACACGGCGTTCTTGTACGGGAACCTGTAGTAGACGATCACCAGCGCGGCCAGCAGCGACACGATCAGCTTTCCGACGACGACGGCGACAGACATCACAAATGAGTTCAGCATGTACCGCCAGAATTCGAGGCCAATGAGGGCACGACGGTAGTTCGACAGCGCGTGGCCGCCAGGTGCCAGATCGGCGATCGAGGTGACGATCCCGACCCGCTTCGTTGAGACGAGCGCCGCGATCAACACTGGCAGTACGATCAGGAACACGACGGTCGCTGTGAGTACGTGCAGCGTGAGCTGCTCCGTCTCAAATCGCCGGATGCGGTCGCTGGTGGTTCGTCCCGCAGCTCGGGAGCGCTCAGCGGCAGCAGTCAACGCGGTGAGGAGTGACCCGAGCATGTTAACCTCCGTAGTAGGCGTACCTGTCGCTCAGCCGGAACTGGCCGTACATCAACAGCCCGACAGCGACGAACAGTACAACGGACTTCGCCGAGGCGAATCCGAACTCGTAGAACTGGAAGGCGGTCCGATAGAGGTCGTAGATGAGAATGTTCGTCGCACCGGCGGGACCGCCCTTGGTCATGAGATCGACCATGGCGAACGTGCCGAAGAAGCCGTAAATCGTGTTCATGATGACCAGGAACACGAGTGTCGGCGAGATGATCGGGACGTACACGCGAAGCAGTCGCTGCGTTCGGGAGACGCCGTCGAGTTCAGCGGTCTCAGTCAGCGACTCGGGGACGTTGCCGAGCGCGGCTGTCATGAAGATAACGTTGTATCCGATCTGCTTCCACACCGCTGCGACCAACACGACGACGAACGCCTGTGGACCGTTGCTGAACCAGTTGACATCGATGCCGAGAGCCTCGATGTAGCTCGTGAAGATACCGATGTTCGGGTGTGCGATGAACAGGAACACCAACCCGGCGACTGCCGGCGGCAGCGCGTACGGCCAGATAACCGCCACCAGATACAGCCCCTTCCCGACTTCGATCTCGTGGATGAGAAAGGAGACACACAGGGCAACGGCCATCACGCCGACGACGACGCACGTAGCGAACAGGACCGATAGCAGGACGCTCCGGAGGTACTCTGTGGAGCCGGCTAACCGCCTGTAGTTCTCCAGTCCGACGAACACGTCACCCCGGGCGAGTGAGGCCTGGTAAAAGCTCAGCCCTATCGCACGGACCGTCGGGTAATAGAGGAACAACAGCGACACGACCATCGTCGGTAACAGCAACACACCGGCCTGCAGGCGGTCTGTGAATACTTCGTGGGTGGACATTAGCTGTAGTATCGGTCTAGTTCGTCTTCGACGGCCGATTTCAGCTCGGAGAGCCCCTCGTCGACGCCGACCTCGCCGCTGAACAGCTCGACCGACATATCCTGAATTGTTGTCTGGACCTGCCGAGCCGGGCCGATGAGCATCCGTTTTGTCGCCGGCGTGTTCTCGGCCTGTGTCAACTGGTCAAACGCGGTTCGGTACATCGGGTTCTCCGCAAACCAGCCGTCGTTTTCGAGTTGCTCGACAGCGGTCTGTCGGATCGGGTAGTAACCAGTCCCCTTGTGCCAGGTGATCTGTGACTCCGGTCGACCCATGAATTCGAGGAAGCTGCCGATGTCGTCCTGGCGGTCCTGTGGCAGTCCGGAGGGGACGAACCACGAAGCCCCGCCGATAACTGGCCCGGTCCGGTCGCCGTCAATCGTCGGATAGAACGCGTTGTCGACCTCGAACCCGTTCTCCTCCGCGCCGGAGCGGATACCAGTGACCGATGCCGTCGAGGTCATCAACATGGCGGCTTGTCCGGTGAGGAACGTGGACGTTGCTTCCCCCCAAGCCTCTATCCCGGGGTTGCTGAACAGGCCGTTGTCTGCCATCTCGTGCCACCATTCGTACAGTGACCGGGCCGTGGCGTTGTCCGTTTGCATCGTCGTCGGCTGACCGGCGTGGCCGTTCTCGGCGTCGAGTAGCGTCTGGCCGTCGACGGAATAAAAGTGCTCGACGAACCAGACATGGTTCGGCCATGTGAGGCCGGCGTCGGTGACGCCTTCGTCGACGAGCGTCTGCGAGTAACTTCGGACTTCCTCAAGCGTGGTCGGCGGACTGTCCGGGTCGAGTCCGGCTTCCTCGAACGCCGACCGGTTGTAATAGAGGATGGCGTTGGAGTTGTTGAACGGCATCGACGTAAGCGTCCCATCGATGGTGAAAAACGAGGTCACGTTCGACAGGAAGTCATCGACCGGGTAGTCGTCGGAGAGCAAGTTCTCGACGGGCTCGACCGCGTCCGTGTCGAGGACCTGCTGTGCGAACAGACTGTCGATCTGGAAGACATCGGGGACCTCGCCGGAGTCAAGTGCGCTCAGTGTGTTCGTCAGTACCCCCTCGTAGGAGTCCTGAAAGACCAGGTTCGCGTCGATGTCCGTCTCGGACTGGAACTGGTCGACCAGCCCCTGCAGCGTCTCACCGTTGGTACCACCCATGGCATGCCAGATGGTGAGGCTGTCTTCGTCGACCGGCCGGACACTGGCACCGCTGCTACTGCTACATCCGGCTAGCCCCACGGTCCCCACCGTGAGTGCAGCCCCCGATGTTTTCAGAACCGACCGCCGCGATACATGGTCGTACCCGCCACCACTTTGAACCATACCCTTTGCCAGCAAGGCATGAAAAATGAATGATTATAATTGCTCTCTATAGCAGACAGTACGCGTATATGGGCGTCATAACCGAACGATAGACGTAGCAAGTGAGCGGCTGGCTCCCGAGTCTCCGTGCGTTTGGAGGCTCCCCAGTCACGCCGGAGTGAACACGTTCGAAGCGTGCTTCGAAATGGCAAATGTATTATCTTTTTACTCACAGGCGACTGATTCGGCGTATGCTGAACCAGCCGTTAATTGTCTTATCCGCTTACCGGGTGGTGTGACACTGTTCGACGGAACTACACTCAACGAGTTGTCGTTAGACAACCGAGTTGGCCTCGCGCCGATGACACGGGTGAGCGCCACCGACGACGGCCGTGCGACGGCGGAGATGGCACAGTACTATCAGCGGTTCGCCGACGGTGGGTTCTCTTTTCTTATTACAGAGGGGACCTATCCAGACAACGCATACAGCCAGGGGTATCTGAACCAGCCAGGTCTGGCGACCGACGCACAGGCAGCGGCCTGGCAACAGGTTACCGAGGCGGTCCACGACGCTGGTGTCCCGATTTTCGCCCAGTTGATGCACGCCGGCGCACAGAGCCAGGGGAATCCACATATCGACGGGGAACAGACCATCGCCCCATCGGCGGTGCAACCGGACGGACAAAAGGCCGAAGCCTACGGCGGGAGCGGTGACTTCCCTACGCCGAAAGCAGCCACGGTCGACGAGCTAGCCGACATCCGTGACGGGTTCGTTACCTCGGCGCAGAACGCCATCGAAGCGGGGTTCGACGGTGTCGAGATACACGGTGCGAACGGGTATCTGCTTCACGAGTTCCTCTCGGGAGAGTTCAATCAGCGTGATGACGAGTACGGTGGTGTGCCTGCGAACCGGGTGCGCTATCCGCGTGAGGTTGTCGCTGCGGTCGACGAGGCGACACCCGCCAATTTCGTCGTTGGCATTCGTGTCTCACAGTCGACCGCCCTTGACGAGGACCACCTGTGGCCCGAAGGCGAGGACGCCGCAGCGGTGTTCTTCGAGGAACTGTCGACGGCCGGTGCCGACTACATCCACGTCACCGAACCCGATGCGACCACGCCGGCGTTTGGCGACGACGGACCGACGCTGGCCGAGGCCGCGGCTACCTACGCAGCAGATGAGACAGTCATCATCGACAACGGCGGGCTCGGAGCGCCTGACGCGGCACGCGAGAAGGTCGATGCCGGTGCCGACCTGGTAACGTTGGCGACGAGCGCACTCGCCAATCCGGACTGGCCTGAGAAGGTCTCAAAGGGTGAAGAACTGACTGCATTCGACCCTGCTGAGTTCCTCGCTCCATCCGCAGAACTCTCGGAGCATGAACTGCAGACAAGCGGTGCCTCGGCCGACGACTGAAGCAGTTTGGACACCAGATACCGCGACGCGAAAGACGGTCCGAACGCCGATTCGAGGGGTGAGTTAGATCGGGGACGAGCGACCCCGACGGCACCTGCGATGCTATGTGCGTAGTTCGACGGGGCCAATATTTCAACTATCTAGAAAATGGGAATGACTAACTAGGCTCGCAGACATGTGGGAGGTACAGATGCCAGAGCCAGTCATCGCGTCGGTCGGTGCCTCGCCGCTCGGCCGCACAGACCTCCCGGGCCGTGACCTGTTCTCGGTCGCGCTTGCGGAGGCCTTCGACGACCTGCCCGACCCTGCCGACATCGTCGAGGCGGTGTACGTCGGCAACCAGTCGGAGACCTACGAACACCAGATTATGCAGGGGACGCTGCTGGCCGAGTGGGCCGGCCTCCGACACGTCCCCGCCGAGCGAGTCGAAGGGTGTGCCGCCGCGGGCGCGCTCGCGTTACGACACGCAGTCAAGGACGTCCGTAACGGCGAACACGAGGCCGTGCTCGCGTGCGGCGTCGAGAAGATGACGTCCGCGGGCACCAGCGGCGCGACGGACGCGCTTTCGGCGGCGTTCGACCGCGCCATCGAGCAGCGCTCCGGCATCACCGCGCCTAGCCAGTACGCACTGCTCGGCCAGCGGTACCTCTACGAGACCGACGCCACGGAGCGAGACCTTGCCGAGATCGCAGTGAAGAACCACGCCAACGCCGCTCGCAATCCCCGGGCACAGTTCCCGAAAGAAATCGACGTGGCGACCGTGCTAGAATCGGACCCCGTCGCCCCGCCGCTGAAGCTCTACGACTGCGCGCCCGTCGGGGACGGTGCCGCCGCCGTCCTCGTGACGACCGCCGAAATGGCGGCCGACCTCGACCAGCCGCAGGTGCGCGTCGCGGGCAGCGGGGCCTCCGCGAACAACATCGCGGTCGCGGAGCGGGACATGACCGACATCGCGGGCGCTCGCATTGCCGCCGAGACGGCCTACGAGGAAGCGGGTATCGACGCCAAATCCGTCGACATCGCGGAGGTTCACGACGCATTCACCGTCTGCGAGGCGCTGCTCGCGGAGGCCGCCGGCTTCGCTCCCGCGGGAACGGGCTATCAGAGCTACCAGCCGCCAGCGGAGCGGGCTGACGGCTGGACCGACGTGCAGTTGAGCCCGAGCGGCGGCCTGAAGGCCCGCGGTCACCCCATCGGTGCGACCGGGCTCTTGCAGGCGCTCGAAGCCTACGAACAGCTCACGGGGGCCGCGGGCGACCGGGCAGTCGAGGATGCCGAGACAGCCCTGTTGCTCAACGAGGGGGGCGTCGCGGACGCGGTTACCGTTGGCCATGTGCTTACGACGGCGGAGGCACCATGACTGACGGCGATCTCGATGCCAGCGGAGACAGCATGACTGACGGCGGCCTTGATGCAACCGACCCGCGGACGCTGCCGGGCTTCTTCGACGCGCTCGCCGATGGCGAACTCCTGGGCGGGGTCTGTACGGACTGTGGACAGGTCCTGTTGCCGCCGCGACCGGCCTGCTACGCCTGTGGCAGTCGCGACGTCGACGTCGAACCGCAGTCACCCGAGGGCCAGATCTTCTCGTACACGGCAGTCCACACGCCGCCGCCGGCGTTCGAAGCGGACGCGCCCTACACGGTCGCCGTGGTGGAACTCGCGGACGGTGGCCGCTTGCTTGGCCGCGTTGCCGCCGACTACGCCGACGTCACCATCGGTGACCCGGTCGAACTCACGGTGCGGGAGCCGACGGCCACAGAGCGTGAGGTCGCGCTCGACTACGAGAGCGACTGGCCGGTCCACGTCTTCGAACCGCGGTGAGGGGCAGGCCGGCTCCACAGCGATTATCGGTGAGTGATCGGGAGCCCAGTCTGGTGCGAGCGAAACTGGAGAGGGGCCGTGAGGTGAAGAGACGCGGGTAATACGCTGAAAATGGATATTGGGCGCTGCCGGGTGTGTCTATTCGTGCCGGCGGTTCTCAGTCGCAACTGTGGCGAAATCACAGGAAAAGCTCAACAGCGAGCGCAATCGCCGCCAGAAATAGCCAGAACCCGAGAACAAGTATGGCAAACCACTTTCGACCATTCCCCGACAAACTCGGCGTTTCTGAGGGATAATACGGAGCTAATGGATTATTTGGCTGTGGTTTTTTGTCGGACATAATGGACAATACAGCTTCAAGTCGTATTACAGTTCTGGATTCAGTCAATCCGTACGCTTACCGAGCGGTTGTCTTACTCTCGCTCATGAATAAAGTCTACTCCGGGTATCGTCTGTCGGCGTAAGTTTGGGCCGTATGGTTCACCGCTGTGTCGAGTCGATAGACGCCTCAGCCGACTCTCCGCCTCGACTGGAAGTTGTGGATGGCCTGCCCCAGCAACTGTAACAAGAATGGGTCCACACCCCCACCCCACTGGTTCCGCTGTTAGGGAATAAATAGACGGCACCACCCCCATGGGAGGGGGTGCTTTGCTATTTTGTGATAACGTCCTACGGTTATGGTTTATTACTGAGATACTTGAAGTTATTCACTAGCTCTAGAGATATTCAGGCCGCGATCTGGATAGGTCACCACCAACTTTCGGTCCTAACAGCGGAACCAGTGGGGTGGGAGTAGGGGTCGAAGAAGAGGTGTCCCAAGATACTCGACCTGTTCAGGGTGGAGAGACAGCGTGGTCCCACAGCGTATACCCCTTTCTACCGAGCTAACAGCGGAAGTAGTGGGGTGGGTGTGTCGCTCCACAGCTATGATCCCGCGAAATCCCGCTGTCTAACCACTCGCAGTTACTCGATCCCATTCCTCGACCAGGGAACTTCTCGGCTACCGCCCTAACAGCGGAAGCGGTGGGGTGGGGGAGTAGGAGGGTCGCTATCCCATTTCTCATCTAACAGCGGAAGTAGTGGGGTGGGGGAGTAGGAGGATTGCTATCCCATTTCCCATCTAACAGCGGAAGCGGTGGGGTGGGGGAGTGGTCAGTCAGGTGTTCCCCTCTCATCTAACAGCGGAAGTGGCGGGGTCAATCATTTATATACCCAACCGAACAGCGGAAGCAGCGGAACCAAAGGTTAAGACACTCCGTGTTGCAACTACACACAAATGAGCGATATTACGTTTTCGCCCACCTCCACAATATTCGAACAACGCGAGGCACTACTCGAAGAGTGGACTCCTGAGGAGCTCGTCGGACGTGACGAGGAGCTCCAGAAGTATCACGCTGCTCTCCAGCCAGTCATCAACAACGAAACTCCGTCGAACATCTTCCTGTACGGGAAAAGCGGTGTCGGGAAGACTGCTGCCACCCGATACCTCCTCTCCGCCCTGGAACGCGATGCAGCAGATGTCGACGGACTGGACCTCAGTACGGTCGAAGTCAACTGCGATGGACTCAATTCGAGCTATCAGGCCGCGGTCGCAATCGTCAACACACTTCGTGATCCGGCGAATCAAATCTCCAACACCGGATATCCACAGGCTTCAGTGTATCAATTCCTCTTCGACGCACTCGATGACCTGGGCGGAACGGTACTCATCGTTCTCGACGAAGTCGATCACATCGAAGACGATTCGCTGCTGTACAAACTTCCTCGCGCCAGATCGAACGGTGACATCTCCGAAGCGAAACTGGGCGTCATCGGTATCTCGAACGATCTCGATTTCCGCAACCAACTGTCCTCGAAAGTCCGGTCGAGTCTCTGTGAAAAGGAAGTGTCTTTCTCGGCGTACAACGCCAACGAGCTTCAGCTCGTTCTGAAACAGCGTGAGGCTGTCGCGTTTCAGGACGATGTCCTCGATGACGGCGTCATCGAAATGTGTGCTGCGTACGGCGCGAAAGACTCCGGGGACGCCCGCCAGGCTCTGGACCTCCTCCTTGAGGCCGGAGACCTCGCTCGGGAGTACGACGATGAACTCGTAACGGAACATCACGTACGCGAAGCCCGGCAGCGGCTACAGACCGACCAGGTCGTTGAAGGTATCCGTAACTACTCCGATCACGGCCAACTCGTTCTCTATGCGCTCACCGGGCTCGCCGAAGACGATGACACGCCAGCCCGGACACGAGACATCCTGGGTGCGTATCAGGAGTTAGCCCGTGATGAGGGTCTGGACCCGGTTTCAGAGCGCTCGGTCCGTGACTATCTCGGTGAGCTCACACAACTCGGAATTGTGTCCTCAGCGGAGTACAACCGGGGGAAAGGCGGTGGAAAGTACAAGGAATTCGAGCTAGAGCAATCCATCAGCTCGATCAAAACAGGGCTGTCAGAACTCCTGAAAAAAAGCCCGTAACCCCACCGCTTCCGCTGTTAGCCACCCCACTGGTTCCGCTGTTAGACGGAGAGCAGACATAGACAATCTCTCCGACGGAATTCCGGACCGCGAGCGACAAGCCATTGCGATCCAATGAATGCGGGGCCTGTTCGATACCGATGACGTGCTCTGACTGTCGTCAACGATGAGCGGAGCGTCCCGAAGTCAAGGCTGAACGGCATCGTCCCGACGTGTTTTATCGAACCGCTGCTTACGATGCGTATGCGCGAACTCGTTTTCGCTCTCGACTACGAGCCGGGCTGCAACAGGGTTGCAGACGCTCTCGCCGAACACCCCAACGCCCGTGTCCGCTCGCTCTCGCTGCACGCCACTGCTGACCGTCTCTGGCGCGTCGACCACGCTACCGGAACTCCCGAGGCGCTCGACGCCATCGAAGACGCCTTTCTCACCAGCGACTACTACGCCGACTGTCTCGCCACCGAGGACTGCGGAGCCACCCAGACCACTCGCGTCCTCGACCGCGCCGACGACACGCTTGTCCTCTACTCCGACTGGGAACGCACCCCCGCCTGTGCTTCGGTTCCCCACATCGCCCGCGATCACCTCGGAGAGGGCGTACTGTTCGAGACGCGCCACGAGGGGCATCACTATACGTGGCGACTCATTCACTCCGGCGAGGGTAACGTGGCCGCGTTCTTCGACGACCTCGCGGCGGCCGTCGGGGAAAGTGCCCAGATGGAGATACTCCGCACTGCGGACACGACGGCGTCGATGCGAGAATCCGACGGGACACAGGGTGCCCTATCGCCGGAGCAAGAGGCCGCACTCCGGGCCGCTGTCGAGCACGGTTACTACGAGTCACCCCGAGAGGTCGACGTCGGCGAGTTAGCCGAGCACCTCGACGTCCCCCGGTCGACGCTCACCTACCGACTGCGTCGGGCTGAGGAACAGCTGGCGAAGCAGTACGTCGCGGGCAGCCGAGTGGGCGAGGAGTCCTCGGTATCACGTTGACCCATCGGGTTGGAATATTCCAATAAAGCCTTATCGAACTCACGCGCCTATCATGAAGTGATGACAGAGAATCCGGATTCGACGGGGCAGGCAAGTGGGGGCGGTCAGCAACAGGAGTTGACTGTCCGCCTCACAGTCCCCGAAATGGATTGCCCCTCCTGTGCCCAGAAAGTCGACAAAAGTCTCCAGCGTGTCGACGGCGTTGTCGACACCACGCTCCAGCCGACCACCGGTACAGCCAGTGTCACGTACGATTCCGAACGCACGGGCGAGGCAGACGTGGTCAAGGCGATCGAGGCTGCTGGCTACGAGGTCGTCGGCGGCCCGGCCTCCGACGGCGATGAGCAAGCGGAGATGGGTGGCGGCGCCGATATCGCGCCGCCCTCGGAGGTCTGGACGAGTCCCCGCGCCATGAAGACGTGGATCGGCGCGGCGCTGGTCACGTTCGGTCTCCTCTTCGAGTTTCTCCTGACAGCACAGAATATCGCGGTGGCAAGTGTTCTCGGCTATCCACTGGCCGTTGCCGACGTGCTGTTCCTGGGGGCCGTCGCCGCCAGCGGCGCCCCTGTCGTCCGCAGCGGCTACTACTCGGCGAAGAATCTGAGCCTCGACATCGACCTGCTGATGGGGACGGCTATCATCGCCGCGACCGGTATCGGCTACTTCGTCGAGGCCGCGACGCTGGCTGTCCTGTTCAGCATCGCCGAGCTGCTCGAAGACTACGCGATGGACAGGGCACGGGACTCCCTGCGCGAGCTGATGGAGCTATCACCGGACGAGGCTACCGTCATGCGTGACGGCGAGGAAGTGACGGTGCCCGCCGACGAGGTGGAAGTCGGTGAGACCGTGGTCGTCCGCCCTGGCGACAAAATCCCGCTCGACGGGACGGTCGTCGAGGGCGAGAGCGCGGTCGACCAGTCACCGATTACCGGCGAAAGTGTCCCCGTCGACAAGGCCGCTGGCGACGAAGTGTACGCCGGTGCCATCAACGAGGGTGGCTATCTCGAAGTGGAAGTCACGTCGACGGCGGGCGATTCGACGCTCTCGCGCATCATCGAGATGGTGCAGGGCGCACAGGCGAAAAAGACCGACACCGAGCAGTTCGTCGACCGGTTCTCGGGCTACTACACGCCGGTTGTCGTCGTGCTGGCGATTCTGACCGCCGCCATTCCGCCACTGGTCATCGCTGACCCAGTGTCAGTGAACGTGGCCGGGTACGGCGTCACGTTCGCCGGTGACTGGCAGACGTGGTTCATCCGCGGGCTCACGCTGCTGGTGATTGCGTGCCCCTGTGCCTTCGTCATCTCGACGCCCGTCTCGGTGGTCTCGGGCATCACCAGCGCCGCGAAGAACGGCGTCCTCATCAAGGGCGGTAACTACCTCGAAGCGATGGGCGGGGTCGACGCCGTCGCCGTCGACAAGACGGGCACGCTCACGAAGGGCGAACTCGCCGTCACCGACGTCGTCCCTGCCGGCGACACGGATGCGGCGACGCTCCTCAGTCACGCCGCCGGACTGGAGCGGCGCAGCGAGCATCCGATCGCCACGGCGATCCTCGCCCGTGCAAACGAGGAGGGTGTGGACGACCGCCCCGACCTGACGGGCTTCGAGAGCCTCACCGGGAAGGGTATCCGCGGGGAGATCGACGGCGAGACGTACTACGCGGGCAAGCCCGCGCTCTTCGAGGAACTGGGCTTCGATCTCTCGCGGGCCCGCCGCGACCCAGACGGTGTCCCCGGGAGCGGAGCGACCGGAGCCTCGTCAGCGCATCGGTCTGACGGTGGCATCGTGCCGGAAGAAACGGCTGCGTCCGACGACGGGGCGTTCGCCGAGGATGCACTCGCCGCACTGGAGCGGGAGGGCAAGACGGTCGTTATCGTCGGAACGGAGTCGAAGCTGCTGGGTGCCATCGCCATCGCCGACGAGGTACGCCCCGCCTCGAAGCAGGCTGTCCAGCGCTTACAGGAGCTGGGTGTCGAGCACGTCGTGATGCTGACCGGCGACAACGAGGGTACCGCCCGTGCTATCGCCGACGCGGTCGGCGTCGACGAGTACCGCGCCGAACTCCTGCCGGACGAGAAGGTCGATGCAGTCGAGGGGTTGCAGGCGGAGTACGGCGAGGTGGCGATGGTCGGCGACGGGATCAACGACGCGCCCGCGCTCGCCACCGCGGAAGTCGGTATCGCGATGGGCGCTGCCGGCACCGACACCGCGCTGGAAACGGCGGACATCGCACTGATGGGCGACGATATCGGGAAGCTCCCCTACCTGTACGAGCTGTCACACACCGCCAACGGCGTGATCCGGCAGAACATCTGGGTGAGCCTCGGCGCGAAGTTCCTGCTCGCACTGGGTGTCCCACTAGGGCTGGTTAGTGTCGCGCTCGCGGTCGTGGTCGGCGACATGGGGATGAGCCTCGGCGTCACCGGAAACGCGATGCGGCTGTCGCGAATCGAGCCGGACCGGTAATCTGACCGTCTGCCAGCCCATCACTGCGTTACAGGCTATTCTGCGGGCTTCTCGGAGCTTCCCGATATCTCGTACGTTCGCAGGTAGTTTCTTCACGGCTTCCGGACGCGATTTTTCGGGACTGACGTGGCTTCGGTGGCCCAACGGATTAGAGGACGACGACAGCGATGCCGGCGACGGCGACGATTCCAAGAGCGACCGTCACTCGCCGG
Source organism: Haloarcula sp. K1 (assembly GCF_001647155.1). Classification (NCBI taxonomy): domain Archaea; kingdom Methanobacteriati; phylum Methanobacteriota; class Halobacteria; order Halobacteriales; family Haloarculaceae; genus Haloarcula; species Haloarcula sp. K1. The sequence continues at coordinate 127,381 of NZ_LRHL01000003.1, read as the reverse complement.
CCCAGTTCGACCGTCCCCAGTAGCCACGCGAGTCCGGCTTTCGTGAGCGTATTCGCGATAGCGCCGATGACGATGCCGGTAGTCGCTACTTCGGGCGAGATCTCACCGTCCGCTTCGAGCGCGCTCAGCGTAAGCGTGATGGCGTCGACGTCAGCGAGCCCCGAGAGGAACGCAGTCGCATAGATACCCGAGTCGCCGAACCAGGTATTCGCGGACTGGGACACGAGGAGCACGATTGCGAAAACAGCGCCGAAAAACAGTGCCGGTCGGAGACGAAACGGGTTCTTGAGATCGGTCTCGACCGCGGACTCTGTCGTCGATTGCCAGTAGACGATGCCGGCGATACCCACGCCGACACCAGTCATTACTCCGAGCGGAACGACGACGCGAGGGAGTAAGGCCGGGTTGACGACGGCGACCTCGACGAGTGCGCGCGGGAACATGACGATCGATGCGACGACAATCGAGAACGAGCCGATCTTGTAGAGCTCTGGAGTTTCACTGATCCGCTCGGCCATCGAGACCGTCGTCGCGGTCGAAGAGACGAACCCGCCGAGGATTCCCGTGAGGGCGATCCCCCGCTTGGCTCCGAGAAACCGGCTCAAGATGTAGGCAGCGAAGCTCAGGCCGGTGACAAAGCCGACCATCAGCCAGATGAACCGCGGATTGAGGCCGTATAGGACATCGAGTTCACGATCAGGCAGGATCGGCAGCACGACCACCACGACGAGGATGAATTTGAGCGAGGCACGGCGTTCCCGCTCGTCGATCTGGTCGACGAAACTGTGGATCATGGGTTTCGCCGACATGAGGACAGTGACACTCCCGCCGAGAATGATCGCGAACAGCATCCCGCGTTCGGAGGACACTGCCAACGCACCCAGAAGGACAGTGAGCAAGGCAGCGGTCACCGTCGTGAGTCCGATATCCCCTTCAGTCAGCACTTTCCCGGCATACGCGACGGTCAGGGGGACTGCAATAGCGAGGACAGTGACGGGCAAGAGGGCCGGAAAGAACGCCTGGGCGGTTGCACCGACGAGGGCAAACAGCGGAAACGTCCGGCTGCCAGCGAACGCGCCCCCAGATTTCGCCTGTTCCCGTTCCAGTCCGATGAGAGCACCAATACCGAATGCAACGAGGAGACGAAGGAGGAGCGAATCGATGATCGCGACCATTCTCTAGGGGTTCATGCCTCCAAGTTGTCAAACTTCGGGTGTGAGTGCCGGTATCGGTCGTCTGCTGTGGCGACTTCGGAGCCGTGCTCGGTTTTTCCCTGATGACCGGAGAACTGCGCGAGCCATTCCGGATGAGCCGACTACACCTGTGCCGTCACCTGCATTCCGACTCTCGGTCGGATTGCTGTTTGTTCTTCTGGAGACCCGGTGAGGCAGGAGCTACGACTCGATGTCGACGAGGTAGACGAGGAGAAAGCCGGCGGCGACGGCAAGTACTGGGATCTCGTACGGACGCTGGTGAAAGGTCAGAATCGCTGCTGCCACGATGAGCGCTCCGGCGATCACCGCGTAACCGAGATTCCGCTCCCCTATTCCATGTCCATCAGCCGGTTCCGTACGGACGACCAGTTCACCACGTTCGAGCCGATACAACGTTCGGTCGACTCGTGACGGGACCCGTGCCAGCGCGGGAAGCGACCGGCGCACGTCCGCCCACGTTTCCTCGATGATTGCGTCCAATTCACTCTCGATGAGGTTCTGTTCGACGAGAAACGAGCGAACAGCGGCGAGGAAGTCGAACTCCGGATCGAGCTGTCGACAGACGCCCTCACCGACGGTCCCGACCCGGATGAGTAGCATCACGTCCGGCGGAATCCGAAACGGGAACGCACGGAGGGTCGTCGTCAACTCCGTAATGATCTGCCGCCAGGTGATCTCCGACTGGCCTTCGAGGTTCTCGATGACAAGTTCGAGCACCCGGCCGACCTCGGCGCGGTTGACGTGTGGTTCGAGGACATCGAGCGCGATGAGCGCGTCCACCAGGTCGTCCACGTCACGACGGACGAGTGCCCGATAGAGGGCGATGATATCGTCCTGAACCGTCGGTGGCAGGCGTTCGCTCATGCCGAAATCGAAGAGTAACAGATGGCCGTCGTCTGTGACGCCGAGGTTGCCCGGATGGGGGTCAGCGTGGAACACGCCGTCGACGAGACCCATCTCCAGGTACACATTGATGATCCGTGTCGCCATCTCGTGTGGCGTCACGTCGACATCGTCGAAAGCGTCGTCGTCGGTTATTTTCCGACCGGTCAGATACTCCATAGCTAACACGCGCTCAGAGCACAGGTCTTCGTAGATGGCAGGGATGACGACTCGCTCATCGTCGTCGAAGTTTTCCCTGATATCGGCCATGATCGTCGCTTCACGCTTGAAATCCAACTCGTTCAGGATGATGTCCTCAAAATCGTCAGCCGCGTTTTGGATCGAATACTGCTGGCGTTCGGTAGCGAAGGGGCGAATCAGCGGAAGCAGCCCCCGGACCACCCGGAGATCACGCGTAATCACGGGTTTCAATTCGGGACGTCGAACTTTCAGTGCGATTCGCTCACCCCGATAGTCTGCCGTATAGACGTACGCGAGCGACCCGCCGGCGACCGGTTCGAGCGTCGACTGATCGAGTTCGTCGCCCAGTTCTTCCGCGACGACGTGTTTTGGATCGCCCCCTGCACCCTCTGGCACTTCGTCCTGAAGGGTTCCGAAAACGTCGGCATACACCGGTGGAACGATATCTGGGCGCGTCGAGAGTACCTGCCCGACTTTGATGAAGGCCGGTCCGAGTTCGAGCATCGTATCCCGGATCTGCTCGGCCCGTTGTCGATGCTTCTCGTCTGGAACCTGTCTTCGTGAGCCAAAAAGGACGAACCGCCGACGGTCACGGAGAAATGACAGCGCGAAGGGTAAAAACCGGACGATAACGACCAGGTACCGGCGAAACAATCCGTTCATCTATCGAAGCGAAAACGGCTGAGTCGCGTCAATTGGCAGTGCATACTCTGGCTTCGATCAAGCGGCATATATAACTGAAGGAAACATTATACTGGCTCGTGTAAATATACACTTTCTGACAACCTCTCAATACTAGTGATCCGCGCATTTCAGCTCACAGAGCCCGATTCGAGCAACAAACCGTGCCTGGGATGCACGGGTCAGTGAAACGGTGGACTGACGACGGTACATATATGCAATAGGGACAAGAGGTTGCTAAGAACATCAGCAAAACAACTGAGGGCAGGTAATGTCGAACCACTACATCACGTCAGCAGACCATCTCCCCGAAGAAGCACAGACAGAGACCACACTACAGATCACGGATGCCCAAACGAAACGCATTTTCGAGGCACGCGTTCGGATTGCCAAAGACCCCGATGCGCTCACTGACCCGGAACCGCTAACAATCGTCGCCGGGCCACACGAGAGCGTCAGCGAGACCAGATACGTCGAACTGCTCGACGAGACTGAGGCGACTGGTATCGATCAGGAGCTGGTGACGCATCTGGCGGCCGAACAGGAGACGGCGTCGAACATCCTCAATACACGATCCGACGATCTGAAGGTCCTCTTACAGTATCTCGTCGAGACAGGCGAGTACGAGTCAACGGCCGATGCGCTTCGCGAGATCGCGTTCGACCAGCTCGCCACAGAACGACCGGCCCTGCTTGACGCCTACGCTGAGGTCCGCCGTGAACTCGACGACGACCCACTGAGGCGCGTGCTGGAACAACAGGAGTGATCTATGTCGGTTAGTTCGCTCCGCGAGTACCTCGATTTGCTCGACACGACCGGTTGGCTCCGGTCCTTTGACCAACCGGTGTCGTGGGACCTCGAAGCGAGCGCGGCGACGATGCTCGCCAATATCCGCGACGGCCCGATTCCGGTGTTCGAGTCCATCGCAGGGCTAGAGACGGAGTCGAAACTGGTTGGCGATCCGTACCGCGGCCCCCAGACGCGTCCCTGGGATCACTTCGCCCGCGCGCTGGGACTCTCAGGCGGCCTTTCGGGCCGTACGTACTACGACCGAGTGATTGATCGCCTCAACGCGCCACAAGCGCCCCGAACTGTCGCGAGCCAGGAGGCCCCCTGCAAAGAAACAGTGCGGACGGGGAACGAGGTCGATCTCCTGTCGTTCCCGTGGCCATATATCCACGAGGGCGACGGGGGACGGTACTCGAATCTCCACACCATCGTCGCACCGGACCCCGACACGGAGTGGGGGACCTGGTCGAGCCATCGCATGATGATCCACGACTCCTCCCAGGCCAGTCTGCTGTTACTGGCCGGCGAGCAGGTACCCAACCGCTACTACTACGACTACGAACCCCGGGGCGAACCGATGCCCGTCGCGGTCGTCATCGGTGCCGAACCCACCGTCGAGTGTACTGCGGATATGTGGATTCCGACAGGCCGGAGCGAAGCGGCATTCGCGGGCGGCCTGAAAAGCGAGCCTGTGGACCTCGTCCAGTGCGAAACCAATGACCTGTACGTCCCGGCGACGGCCGAGTTAGTTCTCGAAGGCCACGTTCGACCCGACGACCGCCTCGACGAGGGACCGTTCGGCGACTACTTCGGCTACATGAACGGCCCGCGACGCTCTATGCCGGTGTTCGAGGTCGATGCGATCACCCACCGCCACGAACCGCGAATACCGTTTTGTGTCGAGGGGAGCGGTGTCGGATACGGGCAAAACTCGACCAGTACGCTCCGGCTCGTCGCGGCCGGCCCCGACGCGACTGTCGGTCTTCGGGCCGCCGGATTCGACGTTGCGATGGCGGTCCCGTGGCGATTCACCTCCCGCACCGTCTGGGTCATCGCGACGGATCGACCGTATCCGGGCTATCTCCACGAACTGGCGAACTTCATTTTCACGACGTGGGGGATGCTCCACATCGATTTCTTCGTGTTTGTCGACGCTGCTGTCGACCCGCTCGACCCACGGGCAGTCTTGACAGCTATCGCGCTTGAGGCCGATCCGGACGCCGACTTCCATCAGTTCGGCGTCGAGCGAATGCCGAAAGTTCCGCTCAACATCTACCAGACGCCCGACGAGAAGGGCAACGCGGACGTGGGGACGTCGAAGGCGAAGACGGCCAAAGCCTACATTGACGCAACGACCGACGGTGACGCGGCGGAGATGGCAGCGACCACAGAAACCCGGAAGCGAGCCCAGGAGCGGCTGGTCGAAGCGGGCCTAAACGCTGCGCGGTTCGACCGGCTCGACGAGCGGGAGGGGCAGTCACAGTGATACCGTTCACGCAGTACGTCCGCGGACTGGCCGGCGACGACGACCTCGTCCGACTCGACGGCCCGTTCGAAGTCCCGGTGGACGTGCTTGCGGCGGAGGCGCTCCGGGCGAGTGGGCCGGCGCTTCGATTCCAGCGCGCCGCCGGCAGTGATCTAGTTAGCGGTGTGTTCAGCGGCCCGGACCAGACACACCAGCGCGAGGCCCGGCCGTGGTCGCGGCTGTCGCTCGGCCTCGGACTCGACCCGGAAGCTCCGCTCGTTGATCTACTGGAGACGATCAGCACTCTCGGCCCGGCCGGCGGGAATACGGACCCGACATACACGAGTCAGGCGGCCTCGGGAACAGATATCGACGCACAGGACTTGCGGTTCCCGAAGGGCGAAACCGATACGTGGCCCGCAGTGACGCTTGGCGTCGCATCGGTCTCGACCGCTGACGGCACACACTGGGCACCGGTTCACGGCTCGGTCGTGGGCGGCGACACGCTCAGAGTGCGTGTCCCAGACACGCTGTCGTCGCTTGTCGGCGAAGGGACGACGATGACGATAGCGCTCGGCGTGCCGCCGGCGGCGATCACGACGGCGTACCTGCTCGCTGTCACCGAGCAAACTGCCACGCCGATCCAGTCCTGTGGGGTGACCGGAACCGTCCCGCTCGTCCCGACCAACGGCGGCCTCGTCCCGAGCGCGACGGAGGTCGTCATGGAGACGACGGTCGTGGACCGCCAACCGGACTTCCGTTCCGACCGCCGAGAGGGCTGGGAGTACGTCGTCGAGAGCGGCCCGCTCTCGCTGTCGGTCGAGCGCGTCCGCACTACTGAAAACCCGGTCATCCCCGTCTCCCCCGTCGGTCGCCCACTCGCGGATGACACCCGTCTCACGGGGCTCGTGACCGCCGCAGCGCTCTATCACCGACTCAACAACTACTGGGGCATCTCGCCAGTCGAATGGATTATGCTGCCGGCAGAGGCTGAACTCGGTATCTGTTTCGTCGCTAGTGACGTGCTCTACGGCGGCTTCGAGTGGCAACTCGCGAACATCCTCTTTTCGTTCTCGTCGCTTTTCGACACGGTCGTTATCGTCGATGAAGACGTTCCGCCACAGGACTTCGGCCGCGTTCTGGCCGATATCTGGCTGAAATCCCACCCCGCCCGCGACTGGACGTTCAGCGAACCGGATGCACCGGCAGCGACACGCCCTCACTATCGACGAGACAACGAAACCGGCTCGCGCCTGTACGTGAACGCGGCGTGGGACCCGCGCTGGAAGGAAACCTACATCGCGCCGCGAGTCACGTTCGAGAACTCCTTCCCGAACGACGTCCGCGACGTGGCTCGTGTCCTGTGGGACGAACCCGACACCGCTCCCGGAGAGACGACTGAAAACGAATCGCCCCACTGAATATGTCTCTCGCGTGTATATATCTTCGAATATGTTGTAATCAGTTTTGTTTACGCCATACTCCAATCGAATAATACCTAGGTAGGAATGAAAAATAAAATATATTCAATACGTTTTTCGCAAAAAGTAACCGGTACAGTTATACCAGAATCCGGTATTCCGAGCGGTGTATGGTCACCAGCCACAACCTCCCGGACTACGACACAGCGCGAAACGAGTTCTCCTGGGACGATATATACGCGGCAGCGGACTGGGACGCACCAAACGAGCTGAACATCGGGCACGAAGTCGCCGACCGTCACGCGACCGACCGGGGCCAGGTCGCACTCTACCAGGTCGGGACCGACGGAGAGCTGTCGAAAATGACGTTCTGGGAGCTTGCTGACCGTTCGAGCCAGTTCGCCAACGTTCTCGACGACCTCGGGGTCGCCCAGGGTGACCGGGTCTTTTCATACATGCCCCGGATTCCGGAGCACTACGTGGCGCTGGTCGGCACGCTCAAACACGGTGCCGTCTGGGGAAGTGTCAACGAGCGGTTCGGCCCCGACGGCATCTCGTACCGTCTGGACGACTGCGACGCGAAGGTCGTCGTCACCACGACCGACAATCGCGACACGGTCGAAGACGCGCTGGACGAGGCCCCGTCGGTCGAACACGTACTCACCGTTGACCGCGGGGGCGGCGCACCCGCTGACGACGTGGTGTTCAATACCGCGCTTGATGGCGCGAGCACGGCGTACGAGGTCGCTGAGACCAGCGGGGAAGACGACGCGCTGCTGTACTACACTTCGGGAACGACCGGGCTGGCCAAGGGTGTCCTCCACAAACAGCGCTGGATCGCCGGCGTCGCGGCAACACAGAAGTACGCCGTGGACCTTCAAGACGGCGACCTGTACTGGTCGACCGGTGACCTCGGCTGGCTGACGGGTGCAATCAACACCCTCGGTGCCTGGTTCTGGGGTGCGTCGCTGTTCACGTACGAAGGCGAGTTCGACACCGACGAGTGGGCCGCCCTGCTCGACGAATACCCGATTAGCGTCCTGTTCTCGGTTCCGACGGCGTACCGGATGCTCCGGGAGAACGAGGAGGTCCTTGCGGATGTCGACCTCGATTTGCGGCATGCGCTTTCCATCGGCGAACCGCTCAGCGCCGGCGTCGTCGAGTGGGGAGAAGACGAACTCGGCGTCACGATTCTGGATACGTACGGCCAGACTGAGACCGGGAACATGATCATCAACAACTATCCAACGATGGACCTCCGGCCCGGGTCGATGGGGAAACCACTCCCCGGAATCGAGGCCGACATCGTCGACCCACAGAGCGGCGAGGTTCTGGAACCCGGTGAGACGGGCGAAATCGCACAGCGCGGCGACTACCCGTGTTTCTTCGCCGAGTTCTGGAACAAGCCCGAGAAGACCCAGCGAGCGTTCGTCGACGGACCGGACGGGACATGGTACCTCTCGGGTGATCTGGCACACAAAGACGAGGACGGCTACTTCTGGTTCGAGGGGCGTGCGGACGACGTGATCCTCTCTGCTGGCTACCGCATCGGGCCGTTCGAGGTCGAGAGTTCGCTGGGTGAACACGACGCGGTCGCCGAGGCGGCAGTCGTCCCCAAACCACACGAAGCGCGAGGGAACATCGTCAAGGCCTATGTCGTGCCGAGCGAGGACGCTGAGCCATCCGCCTCGCTCAAAGAAGACATCCAGAGCTACGTGAAAGAAGAGCTCTCAGCACACGAGTACCCGCGCGAAATCGAGTTCCGGGAGGGCCTACCCAAAACAGTGACCGGGAAAATTCGCCGAACCGAACTCCACGACGACGCCGAAGCAGAAGCCGAAGTCGAATCCTGACACAGGGTATCAAGCAGTACGAGTGCCAACGCAGACACAACCACAATGAATTTCGAAGAAACAGAGGAACGCTCGATGATTCGGTCGACCGCGGCGGACGTGGCGGCCGAGTACGGACCGGAGTACTGGCGCGAGAAAGAGGAAGCAGGCGAGTTCGGAGAGGAATTCTGGGACGAACTGGCCGCGGCCGGCTTCCACGGCCTGCTGGTCCCGCCGGAGTACGAAGGGGCCGGGATGGGCATACAGGAGATGGGGCTGGTCATGGAGACGCTCTGTGCCAAGGGCTGTGGCATGGCAGGCACCTGGTATCTGGTGCTCACCGCCGGCATGGCCGCTGCCGGTATCAGCGAGAGCGGAACAGAAGCGCAGAAACGGACCTATCTGCCGGACATCGCCAACGGCAAGCGAAACTTCTCTATCGGCATCACGGAGCCCGAGGCCGGGACAAACACGCTGAACGTCGCCACCCGCGCGGAGAAAGACGGCGACGAGTACGTTCTGAACGGGAACAAGGCCTGGATTACCTTCGCCGACCGGGCTGACAACATGATTCTCGTCACGCGCACGACCCCACGCGACGAGGTCGAGCGCGGGACCGACGGTATAAGCCTGTTTATCGTCGATATGGACGACCCCGGCATCGACGTGTCCCCGATTCCCAAACACGGCATCAACTACTCGAAGTCCTGTGAAGTCTTCATCGAGGACGTTCGGGTCCCCGAGGAGAACCTCCTGGGGGAGGAAGACGACGGCTGGTGGACTCTGGTCGATATGCTGAACCCGGAACGCATCGGCTTTGCGGCCGCCGGGACCGGTATCGGCAAACTGGCCGCCGACACTGCTATCGAGTACGCTAGCGACCGGGAGGTGTTTGGCGCGCCTGTCGGGAGCCATCAGGCGGTGTCGTTCCCGATCACCAAGGCGTACGCCCGCATGGAAACGGCGGCGCTCATGCGTGAGAAGGCCTCTTGGCTCTACGACCAGGGCGAGGAGTGCGGGTACGAGACGAACGTCGCGAAGGCGACGGCCGTCAGTGCTGGCATCGAAGCGGTCAAGCAATCCATGCAGGCGTTCGGCGGCTGGGGCTACGCGAAGGAGTACGACGTCGAACGCTGGTGGCGCGAAATCAACCTGACACGGCTGGCCCCGGTTTCCCAGCAGATGGCGTACAACCACATCGGGCAGCACCTCGGCTTCCCCAGATCCTACTAATGTTCGAGAAAGTCCTTGTCGCAAACCGCGGCGAAATCGCGGTCCGTGTGATGGCTGCGTGTGAAGAGCTGGGTATCGAAACGGTCGCCGTCTACAGCGATGCCGACCGCAACGCCGGCCACGTTGAGTACGCCGACGACGCATACAACGTCGGCCCGGCACCCGCAAGCGAGTCGTACCTCGACCAGACCGCGATACTCGATGTTGCCGAGCGGGCCGGGGCCGACGCGATCCATCCCGGGTACGGCTTCCTCGCCGAAAACGCTGAGTTCGCTGGCCGCGTCGAGGCTACCGACGGCATCACCTGGGTCGGGCCGCCAAGCGACGCAATGGAGACGCTGGGCGAAAAGACGAAAGCCCGGACGGTGATGCAGGATGCCGGCGTCCCGGTCGTCCCCGGCACGACGGACCTTGTCAGCGAGCCGGACGAAGTGCGCGAACTGGGTGCCGAGTACGGCTACCCCATCGCGATAAAAGCCGAAGGTGGCGGCGGCGGTCGTGGCATGAAGATCGTCCGGAGCGAGGCCGAGGTCGCGGAGGCGCTCAAGAGCGCGAAGCGCGAGGGGGAAGCCTACTTCGGCAACGATTCCGTGTACGTCGAAAAGTACCTCGAAGCACCGAAACACGTCGAAGTGCAGGTGCTTGCAGACGAACACGGCAACGTCCGTCATCTGGGCGAGCGCGACTGCTCGCTCCAGCGTCGCCACCAGAAGGTCATCGAGGAAGCCCCGAGTCCCGCTCTCGATGCCGAACTGCGGACGCAGATCGGCGAGGCCGCCAGACGCGGTGTCAGCGAAGCCGGGTACACGAACGCCGGCACGGTGGAGTTCCTCGTCGAGGACGGGGAGTTCTACTTCATGGAGGTGAACACCCGCATTCAGGTCGAACACACCGTCACCGAAGCGGTGACTGGTATCGACATCGTTCGCTGGCAGCTCCGGGTCGCTGCGGGCGAGCAACTGGACTTTACACAGGAGGACGTGTCGATAGACGGCCACGCCGTTGAGTACCGAATCAACGCGGAGAACCCGGCCGAGGACTTCGCTCCGACGCCGGGGCCGCTGACGACGTACGCGCCGCCAAGCAGTATCGGTGTGCGGCTCGACCACGCAGTCTCGCAGGGCGACGAGATCGGGGGCGACTACGACTCGATGATCGCGAAGCTCATCGTCGCTGGCGAGGACCGGGACCACTGTCTGGACCGGTCGAGGCGTGCCCTCGACCATTTCACCGTGGAGGGTGTCCACACGACCATCCCGTTCCATCGATTGATGCTGGACGACGACACGTTCCGCGCCGGGACGCACACGACGAAATACCTCGATCAGGAACTCGCCGACGATGCCCTTGACGCGGCCGTCGCGCGGTGGGGGACAGACGAGGTCGGCGGCAACACCTCATCGGCGTCGACGGACGAAATCGCCGTCGAAGTCGATGGGAAGCGCTTCGATGTCGTCGTTACGGACGGACTGCCCCGCGTCTCCGGTGATGGTAACGCCAGTGGCGGCTCCGGCAGTGGCGCTTCGGGCGGCAATTCATCCGGTGGCGGCCCGGTGGCCACGTCGGGTGCGATTACGGCTGAGATGCAGGGCACTATCCTCTCGACCGAAGTCGCGCCCGGTGACGATATCGCAGCGGGCGATGTCGTCTGCGTGCTGGAGGCGATGAAAATGGAAAACGACGTGGTGGCATCCACGGGCGGCACTGTCGCGTCCGTCCCGGTCGCGGAGGGCGACTCCGTAGACATGGGTGATACCTTGGTTGTACTGGAGGAGTAAGTATGCAAGTCAGAATTTCAGACGACGCGACCGAATCGGAAGCACAGGCCATTGCCGGGGCGCTGGCGACACACTTTGAGGACGACATTACCCTCGTCATTGACAGCGGCGAAACGGTCGCCAGTGCCACGTACGACAGCACTCGACGGGACGAATCCACGGAACCGGTCGACGACGACCTCGGTCCGACCGAACGCGAAGAGGCCCTGCGCGAGGAGATTGCAGAGATCCTCGAAGGCGGGCCGGAAAAGTACAAGGAGCAGTTACCTGAGGAGGGCAAGCTGTTCGTCCGGGACCGTATCGACCTGTGGTTCGGTGACGATTTCCTGTTCGAGGACGGGAAATTTGCGGAGTTCGACGCCGACGACCAGCTCCCGGCTGACGGGCTCATCACGGGGGCCGCGGAGTTCGAGGGCCGTGACCTGCATTTCATGGCCAACGATTACACGGTCAAACGTGGCAGCATGGCGGCAAAGGGTGTCGAGAAGTTCCTCCGGATGCAACAGCGGGCACTGAAAACCGGGCGACCGGTGCTGTATCTGATGGACTCCTCGGGCGGCCGTATCGACCAGCAGACGGGCTTTTTCGCCAACCGCGAAGGTATCGGGAAGTTCTACTACAACCACTCGATGCTATCGGGGCGGGTCCCGCAGATCTGTGTGCTGTACGGTCCCTGTATCGCCGGTGCAGCCTACACGCCGGTGTTCGCGGACTTCACCGTCATGGTTCGGGACATGAGCGCAATGGCCATCGCCAGCCCCCGGATGGTCGAAATGGTCACCGGCGAAAAGATCAGCCTCGACGACCTCGGAGGCCCTGCTGTCCACGCACAGCACTCCGGGAGTGCGGACCTCATCGCTGACGACGAGGAACACGCCCGCGAACTCGTCGCGAAACTCATCGGCTATCTGCCAGACAACGCCGACGAAGACCCACCACAGACCAGTGGGACGGCCCCGAAGCGCTCGCCGGAGGGTATTGACGCCGTTGTCCCGGACAAGCCGAACAAGGGTTACGATATGTTTGACGTGATTGAGCGGGTCGTCGACGCCGGGTCGACGCTCGAACTCCGGCCCGAATACGGCAAGGAGATAATCACGTCGTTCGCCCGGATAGACGGGCGGCCAGTCGGAGTTATCGCCAATCAGCCAGCCCAGCGTGCCGGGGCCATCTTCCCGGACGCGGCGGAGAAAGCCGCCCAGTTCATCTGGACCTGTGACGCCTACAACATCCCGCTGCTGTATCTCTGCGATACGCCGGGGTTCATGGCCGGGTCTGGCGTCGAGAAAGAGGGCATCCTCGAACAGGGCAAGAAGATGATCTACGCCACGTCTTCGGCGACAGTGCCCAAGCAGTCCGTTGTGGTCAGGAAGGCCTACGGCGCGGGCATTTACGCGATGTCCGGTCCCGCCTACGACCCCGAGTCGACAATCGGCCTTCCGAGTGGGGAAATCGCGATCATGGGACCTGAAGCGGCTATTAACGCCGTCTACGCCCGCAAGCTCTCCGAGATCGACGACGAGGACGAGCGACAGCAAAAGGAGCAGGAACTCCGCGAGGCCTACCGCGAGGATATCGACATTCATCGAATGGCTAGCGAGGTCGTCGTCGACGACATCGTCCCGCCGAGCGACCTCAGAACGGAACTGACGAACCGCTTTGCGTTCTACGAGACCGTCGAGAAAGACCTCCCGGACAAGAAACACGGGACCATCCTCTGAGCTATGACAGGACTTTATTACGAGGAGTTCGAGGTCGGCGAGACCATCGAACACGAGAAGCGCCGTACCGTCAGCGAGCGCGACAATCAGCAGTTCTGCGATATGACGATGAACCAGCAGCCGCTCCATCTCGACGCCGAGTTCGCGGCCGAGACGGAGTTCGGCGAGCGACTGGTCAACGGGCTCTACACGATGAGTTTAGCGGTCGGTCTGACCATCCCGGAGACGACCGATGGCACCATCGTCGCGAACCTGTCCTACGACAGTGTCGAGCATCCGAACCCGGTGTTCCACGGCGACACGATTCGCGTGCAGTCGACCGTGACCGACAAACGCGAGACCAGCGACGGCGAACGCGGCGTCGTCACGATGCACGTCGAGGTGTTCAAACTCGCAGATTCGGACGACGTCCTCGTCTGTGAGTTCGACCGCACCGTGCTGTCGCTGAAACGGGACCACGCCGAGTGACGCTGTGACCGCTCGACGGACGAACCGCAGATTCAAGTCACCTATTCGGGCACACCGACGACCCAGCGCCATCGTTGCTCGAACGTGCCGTCGAGAGCGCCGAGGAGTTCACGGGCTTGCCGCACTCGTTTCTCCGTTTCGAGTTTCGGATAGAGCCGTGCGGCCATCGCGGGAATCGCGTGGAATAGCCGAATATTTTCGGCACTTGTCGAAAATTTCCAGGTTCCTGTAGTCGCCGAGAACTCAGCCGCGAGGGCGTCCCGAATAGCCGGTGTATCAGTCGGGGAGCGCGACTCGCGCTCGAACTGCTCGAACGCGTCTGTGCCGTCAGAATCGAACCAGCCAAGCGGTGCGACGGCCCCGACCACTCCACCAGACCGGAGGACTCTGGCAGCTTCCCGTACTGCAGTCGCTGGGTCGGGGACCAGAAAGAGCGAGGCGGTAAACGCGACGCCGTCGACTGACTGGTCACTGAGCGGCAGGTGGTCGAAATCGCCCTGCAGTCGGGCCGTGGACTCGATCCCGCTCAGCATCTCGCGGCTGATATCAAGGGCAATCGTGTCCGCTGTTGTCTCGGTGAATACGCGTGTGCTCACGCCTGTTCCTGCGCCCGCATCGAGAACTGTCCCGAGGCCGCCGTCAGTACGAGCATCCATCTCGGCGGCGAGCAGGCGTGCGAGCGACGTGAAGCGATTGGTCCGCCGCTCGTAGGTCGTGTAGGCGTCGACGCTGGCATCGAAGTTCTGCCGGACGACGGCTTTCATACACGACAGCACAGTTAGGTCCCGGATAGGTGTTGTCGTTGGCTACCGCTGCCCGGCCTCGCGAGCGCGTTCGAGGACACGCTCTGCCTGTGCGATAAGCGGTGCGTCGATCATCTCCCCGTCGACTTCGAACACCCCAGCATCTGTTTCTTCGTCGGCCGCGATGATGCGTTCGGCCCATGCTATCTCCTCGTCACTTGGGGTAAACGCGTCGTTGATGACCGCGACCTGATCTGGGTGGATTGCCATCTTCCCGTCGTACCCGAGTTGGGCAGCGAACTCAGTTGCGTCACGGAGGCCATCCAGATCGCCGTAGTCCGGGTAGATCGTATCGATTGCATCGATTCCTGCGGCGCTGGCCGCAACGACGACCCGCTGGCGTGCATAGAGCACCTCCCGTCCATCGCTGGTGCGACTCGCACCGATGTCGGCCGCGAGGTCTTCGGCCCCGAACAAGAGCGCATCGGTGGCATCGGCGGCTGCAATCTCCGCCGCGTTGAGGACGCCGGCGGCCGATTCCACCAGCGCAAGCACCGGGAGGTCCGTATCGTGTTCTCTGAGGAGCCGTTCTAGTGCTTCGATGTCGCCGGCGGACCCGGCCTTGGGGAGCATCACGCTGTCAGGGCTGGCATCCGTCAGTATCGCTGCGAGGTCCGCTGTGGCGCTGACCCCTACGGGATTGATGCGAACGCAGATGTGGTTGTCCGAACTGACAGCCGAGAGTACTGATTGAACGGATTGACGTGCCTGCTCTTTATCCGCCGGTGCAACCGCATCCTCGAGGTCGAAGACGACGACATCGGCGTCGCCACCGGCCGCTTTCCGCATCAACTCCGTATTGTCACCCGGTGCGAACAGAACACTGCGACGAACCATAGCTGTGCCTTCACTCCCCGGTAGTAAGATTGTAGGGGATTGACGCCCGGCCATACCGGGGGTGAGCCTTCGTCTGGCGATTTGTTCGTCTGCCGCCGTTATCATCGGCTCTTCTCGATGCTGGTATCCTCAGCACGGTTCTCCACTCGCTCCGGCGAGTATTCTGCACAGCACAATCAGGCATGGATTTTTATGATACTGGGTAAAATCTCTCTCTGTGACAACTGACCTCCCGGGTGTCGCCGACAGGCAACTGTTCGACACGCACGCGCACCAACCGACCAGTGAGTTCCTCCACGACGCCGGCGGCGAAATGATGCAAGACGCCGCCGACCGGTTCGGCACTGATCTGGAGACGTGGGACTACGACGAAATGCTCGCGGAGTACCACGAAGCGGGCGTCGGTGGCGCTGTCCTGCTTGGGTGGGATGCGGAAACGAACACCGGGAACCCGCCCGTCCCGAACGACTACGTCGCCGAGGTCCGGGACGAGTATTCCGACTTCTTCGTCGGGTTCGGAAGCGTCGACCCTCTGAAAGACGATTGTGTGCAGGAGGCAATCCGGTGCGTCGAGGACCTGGACCTCTCCGGGTTCAAGTTCCAGCAGATAGCACAGGGCTTTGACCCCTCGGACGAACGCCACGACCATCTGTGGAGTACCATCGAAGACCTCGGCGTCCCCGTCGTCTTCCACGGCGGGAACTCGACACTAGGGGCCTGCAGTGCTGGCGGTCGCGGCCTGAAAGTCAAGTACGGCAACCCGATGCTCATCGACGACGTGGCCGCCGCCTATCCGGATCTCGACATCCTCATTGCCCATCCCGCGTTCCCGTGGGAGAAAGAGCAGTTGGCGATCTGCCAGCAGAAGGGCAACGTGTACATGGACCTCTCGGGCTGGGTGCCGAAGTACATCGACGACCAGGTCCTTCACTACGCCGGGACCGTTCTCAAAGACAAGGTGATGTTCGGCACCGATTACCCGATGATCGACCCCGAAACGTGGCTCGAATCGTTCGCCCGCGACACCGATTTTGACACGGACGTCCAGCGGAAGATTCTGTTCGAAAACGCACAGGAGTTTTTCCACCGCTAATCGAAGTCCGGGGTTCGACCGTCCAGAAACGCCTCGACACCACGCGAATGAGCCGGCGTATCGTACGCCAGTGACTGGATGCGTGCTTCTTGACGCAGCCCGGTCTGTAACGGCTGGCCGATGTTGTCGTGGATCGCTTCCTTCGCCAGCCCGAGGTTCGCCGTCGGCTGTGCCTGAAGCGTTTCGAGCAGGTCGGCCGTCCGCGCGTCGAGGTCACGCTGCTCGACAGCCTCGTTGATCAGGTCTATCTCGGCGGCGGTCTCGGCGTCGATCAGTTTCCCGGTGAACGCGAGTTCCTTGGTCTTCCTGAGCCCGATGAGCCGGGGGAGTATCGCGGTTGCGCCCATATCCGGCACGAGGCCGACGCTGATGAACGACGCACCGAACCGGGCGGACTGGGCGGCATACGCGAAATCAGCGACAGCCACGAGCGACAGCCCGGCACCGACCGCATCCCCGTTGACCTTCGCGACGACAGGCACCGGCGCTTCGAGGATGTTGCTGGCCACCCGACCCAGCGTCGTCCGGACCCGCTCGTAGGCTTCCGTCGCGGACTCCTCACGCTCGCTCATCGCCTCGATATCCCCGCCGGCACTGAAGGCGTCGCCGTCGCCGGTGAGGAGCACGGCATCGTGTGTCGCTGGGTCGAGGTCAGCGAGCGCAGCAGCGAGCTCAGTCGCGACCGCCCCGGTCATCGCGTTTTTGACATCGGGACGGTCGAATACGATTCGTCGAACAGCGCCGTCTTCAACGCGCATGGTCGTACTCACACGCGCGGGTACTTTACTCCCGGTCGTCGTCCGGTCGGCCTTCGCCGACGCCGCCGAACAGATGTGTGAGCAGCGAGTGCTGTGCGCGGTGGAGTCGTTCGAGGAACGCGGACTTACTGATACCGAGTTCGGCGGCGACTTCACTAGCGGTGGTCTGTCGTGGGACGACGAAGTAGCCCATCTCGACCGCGTACCGGAGACTTTCCGCCTGTGCCGGGGTCAGGTCCCACTGCTGGGCGATAGACGCGTCTTCTCTCGCACGCAGGGCGTACACCCGCTGTAGCTTCACGCCGACGGTTTCACCGGCCGTCTCCATGACCGTCTGGAGGATCTCGTGGCCCACCACAGCGCCAGTTAGAATCGCGTTTCCGTCCCGATAGGTCAGCGATTCCACCATGAAGCCCGCGCTGATGAGTTTGTGGACGACACACTGCTGGAGCGACAGACATCGGTAGTTGTACCGACCCTCGGTAACTGACTGGTAGAGATAGCGGATCCGGTCGTCGCCGTCGAGGTAGTCCCTGAGTTCCTCACTCGCCTGCGCGCTGAACCGCAACAGTACGTTACGGTCATCCCGGAGGAGTGGCGGGGCCGCCTCGATGGGCGTGCCAGTGGCACTACTCGCATCTGCCAGTGGACAGTCATCGCCCTCGATGCGAAATTCGACCATTAGACACTCCTCTATCATTGCCTCGTATATGTGCGGATATACTTATAAAACCCGTCTATATAGGGGCAAATTAGTATGAACATTCCTCACGATTTATGGGATACATATGAACGTTGACGAAGTCAAAGCCCGCGCTGGACCCCGGGAGTTCAGCCCGAAAGACGACCTTCCCGAAGAGTATCGGAAGGCAGCCACGCGGATGCTTGAATTCCACGCCAACAGCGAGATTATGGGGGCGTACCTCGAACGGCCCTTCATCAGACAAGCCCCGAGCATCGAGCGAAAGATGGCCTTCAGCGCGAAGGTGCAGGACGAAATCGGCCACGGCCAGATGCTCTACCGAGCGGCGGAATCGCTCGGCGTCAAGACCCGTGAAGAGATGCTCGACGATCTGGCGAACGGAGACGGAAAGTTCCTGAACTGCTTCCACTACCCAATGGAGAGCTACGTCGAGACGCCGATGATCGCGTTCTTTGTCGACGGGGCTGCGATGCGTCGTCAGGCGACCCTGAAAAAGTCCAGCTGGGAGCCGTACGCCCACGCGATGGACAAGATCTGCTTCGAAGAGGGGATGCACGTCAAGCACGGTGAGTCGATCCTCCGCGAACTGATGAACGGCTCCCGGAGGGAACAGCGCATGACTCAGGAGGCTTTCGAAGAGTGGTGGCCGCGAATCCTGCAGTTCTTCGGCCCAACCGACGACCAGAGCACCCACCACGACTTCGCCGCGGAAGTCGGGCTGAAGACGTGTACGAACGACGAGCTTCGAACCGCGTTCCTCAACACGTACATCCCGAAGGCCAAGAAATACGGCCTGGAGATGCCCGATGAGCCACGCATCCGCGAAAACGGTGACGGGAGCTACGAGGTCGTTGAGGATGACCTCGACTGGGACGAGTTCTTCACGGTCTCACAGAACGAATACGAGGGCAGTATCGAGCAGATCACCGGTCGCCGGCAGGCTCAGGAAGCGGTACAGTGGGTCCGTGACATGATGGACGACCAGACGACCACGAACAGCGGCCCGCAGACACAGGCAGCGGACTGAGAACGATGATCTGGGAAGTATTCCGACAACAGAGTCCGGACGCGGATTTCGTTCACTGCCGGGACGTCCACGCACCCGACCGAGAGATGGCGAAGCAGTTTTCGGTCATCCAGCACGGACGGCGGAAGCCGACCCACGCGCTCTGGGTTGCCCCGCAAGAGAAAATCACGCAGGTCGATCCTGACGCAGAGAGCCATGGCGAGGTCGGAAACAGCGCCGAGAAACCGTGGGCTGTCTTCCGGCAGGACCAGCCCGGCGGGTATCACACGCACTGCGGTGACGTCGAAGCCCCCAGCACCGCCGGCGCAGAACAGGCGGCGATTGCAACGTTCAGTGACGACGACCCCAACAGTCTCTGGGTCGTACAGCACCAGTACATCGGCGAAGTCACCGAGGACGACGTGAGCTTCGGTGGGACGACCAACAAGTCCTACCGGTTCGCACAGACGTACAACGTCGATCCGGCTGCCGAGGAGGTCGAAGCCTCCGAGTCCGAGCAGATAGAAGCGGAGAAACAGCGAGGTGAGATCTAATGGCAACAACGGAATCCGACCTCGGCGGTCCAGCCGACCTGTCCGAGGACGAACAGCGCGCAGTCGAGGCACAGCTGCTCCGGCTCGCCGACGACGAGCTGGTTCAGGCCGAACGCTACACGTTCTGGCAGGTGCGTGCGCCGACACTGGAATCGGACCTCTCGATTTCCAACAACGCACAGGACGAGCTGGGCCACGCACGACTGTGGTACGATGCGGTACAGCAACTCGGCTACTCCGAGGAATCGCTCATCTACGAGAGCGACCCCAGCGACTTCCAGCACAGTACGCTCGTCGAGCTACCGTTTGCGGAAGGTGACTGGGCCGATGCTATCGTCAGAGCGTACCTCTACGATGTCGCTGAAGACATCCGCCTCTCCGCGCTCGAGGACTCGTCGTACGAAATCATCCGGAACAGAACGAGTCGCATCCAGGGCGAGGAAGGCTATCACCTCGAACACGCCGAGAGCTGGCTGGACCGGATGGCACTGGACGAGGAGGCCAGCGAACGCGTTCAGGCGGCTATCGACGAGCTCTACCCGTACGCCCTCACGCTGTTCGAACCCGTTGGCGACGTGGAGGCCGACATCGACCGGCTGGGCATCCGCACGATGACCCTCGACGAGATGCGCACCGAGTGGGAGACCCGCGTCGAATCGTTCCTGACCGAACTGGGGTTCGACGTGCCGACCGATGCTGCCCCCGCAACGCCGGCAGGCCGGGACAACGAACACACCGACCACTGGCACGACCTACACGACGAAATGACGGCCAGTTACCGGAATCTGGGCCGTGACGAAGCGACGCTGATAATGGCGGCCGACGATGAGTAGCGACTACGACCGGCCACGCGCGGACGCTGATGCTACCGCGTGTTCGTACACCGACTACGAGACCAAAGACCACGCAGCGGACGACGTGCCGGCCACGGGCGAAGACGCCGACGGCATTGAACGCGACGTGTGGGCGGCCCTGTATCAGGTCGAGGACCCGGAGATGCCGGTCAGCATCGTCGACCTGGGGCTCATATACGGGCTCGACGTGTCCGACGGTGCTGTCACGGTCGACATGACGCTCACCTACAGCGGCTGTCCAGCGCGCGAGATCATCCTCGATGAGGTCGAAGAAGCCGCCGAGAGTGTCGACGGAATCGAGACCGCGTCGGTCCGACTGGTCTGGGCCCCGGACTGGTCGATTGATCTGGTCACAGAACAGGGCAAAGAAGCGCTGCGGGACTTCGGCATGAGTTTCGACGGATGAGTGAACCCGACCCCAGTGTCACGACCAGCGGCGAACAGACGGGCGCTGAGTGCCCGTACTGTGGCTCGACCGACACCGAGCGGAAACACCCACGCGGGCCGTCGCGGTGCCAGTCGATTCATTACTGCAACGAGTGCCTGCAGCAGTTCAAAAAGTTCGAGTAAGCAGTTATTACTCGCTAGTTTTGCCTTCGGAGTTTCACAGCGTGAGGCAGAGCGGTGGAACTGTTGCTGGCTGCCTGGGCACGACTCGTCGGGGGAAGTTTCAGCCGAGGTTGATGTGGACGTTTTTCACCTCGGTGTAGGCCTCGATAGCCTGCTCGCCCTGTGCGCGGCCGTGGCCGCTCTGTTTCGTGCCGCCAAAGGGTGTCTGTGGCCAGGTGTTGGGCGTCTCGTTGACCATCACCATCCCGTAGTCCAGGCTGTCTGTGACGGTGTGTGCGCGAGTCAGGTCGTTCGTCCAGACGCAGGCGGTGAGGCCAAACGGTGAATCGTTTGCGACCGCAATCGCTTCTTCCTCGTCGCTCACTTCGATTGCGGTGAGCACGGGACCGAAGATCTCCTCCTGTGCAATCGTCATCCCGTTGTCCACGTCGGCAAAGACGGTCGGCTCGACGAAGTGACCGGTGTCTCTGTCCGCAGGAACGCCACCACCAGCCACAACAGTCGCACCCTCCTCCTTGCCGGTCTCGATGTAGTCGAGTATCTCCTGTTGCTGGCCCGCGCTGACGACTGGTCCCATCTGCCCATCGTCGTCGATGCCACCGCCGAGTGGGATGTTCTCTGCGATCTCTGCCATCCGGGAGACCATCTCGTCGTAGACGTCCTCGTGGACGACGATACGCGAGTTCGCCCAGCACATCTGCCCGGCGTTCATGAAAATCCCGTACTGGATGCCGCGGGCGGCGGCATCGAGGTCAGCATCGGGGAACACGACTGCTGGCCCTTTCCCGCCGAGTTCGAGCGTTACGTCGGCGACCGCATCGGCAGCACTGCGCTGGACCGTCTTTCCGACACCTGTACTCCCGGTGAAAGTGACGTGATCGACGCCCTCGTGTCCGGTGAGTGCGTCGCCGGCCTCGGAGCCCTTCCCGGGAACAACGTTGACGACACCATCCGGAAGGCCCGCTTCTTCGGCGGCTTTCGCGTAGTACAGCGCCGACAGCGGCGTCATAGCGGACGGCTTGAGGATAACGCTGTTCCCCGCCGCCAGCGCCGGTGCCAGGCCGCGGCCGGCGAGCTGGAAAGGATAGTTCCACGGCGCGATGTGTGCAGTCACACCGACCGGCTCACGGGTGGTGTAGTTGAGCCGACCGCTCTCGACAGGAATCTCGTCACCGCGGATCTTGTCCGTCCAGCCGGCGTAATGGCGGAACGTATCGGTGACCATGTCGATTTCTAGCCCCGCTTCGAACGGCGTTTTCCCGTTGTCGTGGGATTCAACCATGGACAGTTCGTCTTTCATCCCCTCGATGGCGTCGGCCATCGCGTGGAGTTTCGCCCGGCGCGTCCCCGGGTCCATCGTCGCCCACTCTGAGCCGTCTTCGACGGCCGCCTGTGCCGCCTGTACCGCATCGTTGATATCAGTCGCCTCGGCCTTCTGTACCGACGCGTAGGGCTGCTCAGTTGCTGGGTCCTCCGTCTCAATGCTGTCGCCGTTGGTCGCTTCTCGCCATTCTCCGCCGATATACAGGTCTGTCGGGCCGGTGTACTCCATTGCAATAACAGAGGGAGTGCGCGGCGTCTTAGTTGTTATTATTGATCATTAATGTCTGGGTGGCGAGAGCGCGATCCTCGATCTCCAAGTCGCACAATCGAGGCACTACCCGCTACCGATGCATCGCTTTCAGACGCGTCAGTTGACTCACTCGCGTTTCTTGATCAGGAACTTCATGTCGCCCTTGAAGACGACGGTTCCGTCCTGGTTTTCCATTTCAGTGTCGAGGACGACTAACCCGGCGTCGTCGCGCCCAACCTCCTTGGTGTTGTCAACGACGATTTCCAACTGGAGTGTGTCGCCGATGTGGACCGGGTTCGGGAGGTCCATGTAGTTCATCCCGAGGAACGCGAACGCGGTCCGCTCGACGATACCGGTCCGGTAGACGAAGCCGGTCGCCTGAACGAACGTCATCGGCCCGTGTGCGATCCGCTCACCGAACTCCTGTTCTTCCGCGTACTCCTTGTTCGTATGCAGTTCCGTCCAGTCGCCCGACAGCGCAGAGTGCATGACGAAATCGGACTCGGTGACCGTCCGGCCGACACTGATAAACTCCTGTCCCTCTTCGAAGTCCTCGAAGTGGTGTGGCTCGTAGCTGTACGCCATAGTTCCCCATCTGATAGCAGACATTTATATTTTTACGCTCCGCTGACAGCAGCGGCGACCGGTATATATTTATTATTCCTGATAGAACCACAGGCCGTATGTCCGGCGTCGCCGACGAAGTCAGAGAGCGCATCGAATCCGACGCGTACTGCGAAACCCTCGGCATTGACGTCGTCGAACTCGACTCGGGGTACGCCCAGACTGAACTGACGATTACCGAGGACCTGCTGAACTTTCATGGGACGCCCCATGGCGGTGCGGTCTACTCGCTCGCCGATGCAGCCTTCGCCGCGGCGTCGAACTCGCACGGCGAGGCGGCGGTCGCACTGGAGACGAACATCTCGTATTTAGACGCCGTCGAAACCGGTGAGACGCTGTCTGCGGTCGCCGAGGAGACGCATCTCGCGGACAGCACCGCAGAGTACGAGGTAACGGTGACTGCACAGGATGGCGAGCGCATCGCGACGTTTCGCGGACGAGTCTACCGGCCCTGACAGTCAGTCACGGTGGTCGTAGACGCGTTTTACTTTGCCGACCTGCGTTCGGTCGATGCTCCCGGGCGCAACGAGTTCGAGTTCGTCCGGGGTGAACGCGAGCACGTTCTCCAGTCGCTCGATGATTTCGTCTTCCAGCGCTTTGTCGCCCGGCCCTTGCTCCGCAGTCCGTTCGATGGTGAGTTCCAGGACGTCGAGGTTGTTCTCCTCGTAGAGGTCGATGCGGTAGTGCGGAGCGACGCCGTCGATGTCAAGCACAGCGTGCTCGATTTCACTGGGATAGAGGTTCACGCCACGGACGATGAGGAGGTCGTCAGTCCGACCGGTGACGTTGTCCATCCGAACCATCGTCCGTCCACACGCACACTCGTCGTAGTTCAGCGTCGTCAAATCCCCGGTCCGGTATCGGAAGACCGGCAACGCTTCTTTGGTGAGTGTTGTGAGAACGAGTTCACCCTCCTCGCCTTCCTCGACTGGTTCTTTCGTCTGTGGGTCGATGACTTCCGGGTAGAAGTGGTCCTCCCAGATGTGGAGCCCGTCCTGTGCTTCGTGGCACTCACACGAGACGCCGGGACCGATGATCTCCGAGAGCCCGTAAACATCGATGCCGTCGACGCCCAGCCGCTCTTCGATTTCTGCCCGCATCGGATCGGTACACGGTTCCGCTCCGAAGATAATCGTCGAGATCGGCAGGTCGCTGGGGTCGTGGCCCATTTCCTCGGCCGTTTCGGCGAGGTACAGCGCATACGACGGGGTGCATGTGAACACATCGCTCTCCAGGTCGGTCATCAACTCGACCTGTCGCTGGGTCTGGCCGCTCCCGATAGGGATAATTGTGGCCCCCAGCTCCTCGGCTCCGTCGTGAAGCCCCAATCCGCCGGTGAACAGCCCGTATCCGTAGGCGTTCTGGACGGTGTCGCCCGGTTCGGTCCCACTCGCAGCCAGCGAACGGGCAACGACTTCGCTCCAGCTGTCGAGGTCGTCATCCGTGTACGAGACGATTTTCGGCTTCCCAGTCGTCCCGGACGACGCGTGGATCCGGGCGACGTCCGCATCGTCGACGGCGAACAGGCCATCGGGGTACTCGTCGCGGAAATCCTCTTTCGTCGTCATCGGCAGTTTCGTGATGTCGTCGATACTCTGGATGTCTTCGGGCGAGACGCCCGCTTCGTCGAGCTTCTCCCGATAAAACGGGACGTTCTCGTAGGCGTGCGTAACAACCCCCTGTAATCGGTCGGTTTGCAACGCACGCAGCTCTGTACGGTCAGCCGCCTCCAGTTGCTTGTACACCATCGTCAATGATAAAATGGAATGATAGTGATAAAATGGTTTGGGATTGGTCGCTCCGCCGCCAGCTGTGCGCTTGGCCGGGGGCTGTCGGCAAACGATGCAAAGCTATTTTTCAGTACCCTCAGAGTTCCATGTATGCGGGACGCGTATCTCATCGGCGCAGGGCAAACGCCGTTTGGCTCGATGCCCGAAGAGAGCTACAGATCACTGTTCGACCACGCAGTCAGCGAAGCCATCGACAGTGTCGACCACGGTATCGACACGGATGCAATAGACGAAGCGGTCGTCGGCTCACTCGGCGTGGGCGGTCGACAACTCGGTCTCTCGGGACCGGCAGCAACCGAACACGCCGGGCTGCACGGAATCCCCAGCGTGCGCGTCGAAAACGCCTGTGCTGCGTCGGGCTACGCCGTCCGTCAGGCGGTGCAGGCAGTCAAAAGCGGGATGGCCGACGTGGCGCTGGCTGGCGGCGTCGAAGTCATGACAGACATGAGCAGCGACGTGACGAAGTACTGGCTCGGCGTCTCCGGCGAAACAGAGTGG
Source organism: Haloarcula sp. K1 (assembly GCF_001647155.1). Classification (NCBI taxonomy): domain Archaea; kingdom Methanobacteriati; phylum Methanobacteriota; class Halobacteria; order Halobacteriales; family Haloarculaceae; genus Haloarcula; species Haloarcula sp. K1. Next base: position 102,033 of record NZ_LRHL01000003.1, on the reverse strand, counting down.
GAACGGCTGACCGGGACGACGTTCTCCGGCGTCTATGCACAGATGGCAAGCGCGTATCTGCAGGAGTACGGGGCTAGCGAGGAGCACCTCTCGATGGTGGCGGTCAAGAACCATCGGAACGGCGCAAAGAACCCGAAGGCCCATCTGGGCTTCGAGTGTTCCCTCGAAGACGCCGTCGACGCCCCGGTCGTCGCGGACCCGTTGAACCTCTATCACTGCTGTCCGACCTCCGACGGCGCAGCCGTCGCTCTCGTCGCCAGTGAAGACGTCGTTGAGCAGTACACTGATGCCCCGGTTCGGGTCGCCGGAGTCGGCGCGGCCAGCGACCGGGTCGGGCTCTTCCAGCGAGACAGCTACACCGCGATTTCTGCATCAGAAAAGGCTGCGGACACAGCCTACGACCGCGCCGGAGTCGGCCCTGACGACCTCGACTTCGCCGAGGTCCACGACTGCTTCACGATCGCCGAACTGCTTGCCTACGAGGACCTCGGGTTCTGTGACCGCGGCGAGGCACCGCAGTTACTTGAAGCGGGAACGACCGAAGCTGACGGAGCGATACCGGTCAATCTCTCCGGCGGACTGAAATCGAAAGGCCACCCTATCGGCGCAACCGGGGCCGGACAGATTGTCGAGGCGTTCAAACAACTCACCGGCAGCGCCGCGGACCGGCAGCTAGCGGCCCCGGAGTACGGGCTCACTCACAACGTGGGTGGGAGCGGCGGCAGCGCTGTTGTCCATATCCTCGAACGGGAGGCTGCACGATGACTGCGTCGGGGCTCGCGGCTATCGGCGCGTACGCACCTCGCCTGCGGATCGACGCCGCGGAGTTCGAAGCCGCCTGGGGTCGGTTCGATGCAGCGGGGGTCGACGAGAAAGCGGTTCCCGACGCCGACGAGGACGCGGTCACGATGGGTGTCGAAGCCGCACGCCGTGCGCTCACTGCGGCCGACGCGTCCGGGACGGATGTCGCGCACTTGGCCTTCGCGACAACGACACCACCGATGGCGGAAGAGGACCTTGCGGCGCGACTCTGCAGTATTCTCAACGTCCCCGACAGCGCAAAGACCCAGACCATGACCGGCTCCACGCACGTCGGTGCGCAGGCACTGGACGCAACCATGGACGGCGGGCCGTTCGGGGACGGTGTCGGCCTCGTCGTCATCAGTGACTGTCCCCGAGGTGACCCCGACAGCGGCGTCGAGCACGCCGCCGGTGCCGGGAGTGTCGCGCTCGTTGTCGACGAGGACGGTCCCGGAACCGTCGTTGACCGGGCGTCACACACTGAGGCCTACCCCGGAACGCGCTTCAGAACGGGTGGGGACGACCGGACGACCGGCCTGGGTGTGCCGCAGTACGACCGCGAGGCGTTCACGACCACGCTCGGCAGTGCGGCCGACAGACTGGACGTGTCGATGGATACAGTCGATGCGGCAGCGGTCCAGTCCCCGGACGGGAAACTCCCGTATCGGGCAACAGGTGCGCTCGGGGTTGACGCAGAGACTATTGCCGCCGCGGACACAGTCAGTACGCTCGGGGACACCGGCGCTGCCAGTGCGTTTCTCGGAGCGGCGACAGCGTTTGCAGACGACGCCGAACGCGTGCTGATCGCAGCGTACGGAAGCGGTGCGAGTGCGACGCTGTTCGTCGCCACTGGTCCTGTTCCGGTCAACACTGCACTGGACGGTGCCGTCTCCCTGTCCTACGCCGAGTACCTCAGGCGGCGAGGCGAGATTACGCGCGACGAACCCGAGGGTGGCGGCGCCTACGTTAGCGTCCCGTCCTGGCAGCGGACGATTCCGCAACGCCACCGGCTCGTCGCCGGCCGGTGCTCTGCGTGCGGTACACTGAATTTCCCGCCCACCGGGGCCTGCAACGACTGTCACGAGCGCACCGGTGATTTCGACACTGTCGAACTGCCTGGGACCGGGACAGTCGAGGCAGTAACGACTATCGAACAGGGGGGTGCGCCACCGGAGTTCGTCGCCCAGCAGTCCAGCAGCGGCGAGTTCGATAGCGCTATCGTCGCGCTTGATGGTCCATCTGGCGAGCAGACTGTGAGCGTCCCCGCACAGGTGCTCGATACAACTGACGAGGTCACGATAGGCACCTCCGTCGTGCTGACGACGCGGCGCATCTACACGCAGGAGGGCGTCATCAGATACGGCTTCAAAGCACAGGTCGCCAGCCAGCGCCGGTAGCCGACAGCATCAGGGACGCTCGAACACAACCGCGACGCCCTGACCGAAACCGACACACATCGTCGCCAGTCCGTGCGTCGCCTCCCGCCGTCGCATCTCGTGTAACAACGTTGTCGTGATCCGCGCCCCCGAACAGCCAAGCGGGTGGCCGAGCGCGATAGCGCCACCGTTGACGTTGAGCCGCTCGGCCGGAATCCCCAGCTCGCGCTTGCAGTGGAGACTCTGCGCGGCAAAGGCCTCGTTGAGTTCCACGAGGTCGATATCGCCGATTGTCAGTTCAGTGTCGTCCAGTGCGGCACGCGTCGCCGGAATCGGTCCCCGTCCCATGACTAGCGGGTCGACACCAGCGACGGACCGCGTCTTGACCCGGCCGAGAACATCCAGGTCGTGCTGTTCTGCGTACGCCGCCGAAGTGACGAGCATTCCGGCCGCGCCGTCGGTCAGCGGTGACGCGTTCCCCGGCGTTACTGTCGCCGCCTCGTCGTCGCGGAACACCGTCGGGAGTTCGCTCAACTGCTCGACTGACGTGTCTGCCCGTGGTGTTTTGTCGGTCTCTATCGCTGCCTCGTCGGTGTGGACTGGCACGGTCTCTGCGTCGAACCGACCGCTTTCCATGGCAGCGACCGCCCGCTCGTGTGAACGCAACGCGAACTCGTCCTGGGCTTTTCGGCTGATATCGTGGGTCCGTGCGATGGTTTCGGCCGTCTGTCCCATCGGGAGCCTGTCGGGGTTGTACCGCTGTTCGATAGCTGGATGCAGCCAGTTGGAGAAGGGAACGGTGCTCATGTGTTCGACGCCGGCGACCGGGTACACCGCCCCGTCGCCCGCCTCGATGGCGCGAGCGGCGTCGACGAGCGTCGTCAGTGACGAGCCACACAGGCGGGTCGTCGTCGCCCCAGGCACCGTCTCGGGGAACCCACCGGCGAGTATCGACTGCCGGGCGAGGTTGCGCCCCTGCTCTGCCTCCTGGTTTGCACACCCGAGCCGGAAGTCGTCCCACTCGACGGCTGGGACATTGGTCCGGTCAACGAGTGCGGCAAGCACAGCGGTGACGAGGTCCTCGGGATGTGTCCCGGCCAGCGCGCCATCCTTCGGTACCTGTGGCGTTCGTACGGCGTCGACAACAACGGCTTGCGAGTCGGAAGCAGTCATCCTCACCGACTCCTATCGCGGCCGCCGTATTAAATGCAGGCCACGCCGGCGGCGAGACGCAAGCAACGTTTTTATCCTTCGCTACTGTGCTGAGAAACGATGCACGTAGCTATCCTAGGCGCCGGTACCATGGGACACGGTATCGCTCAAGTGTCGGCAATGGCCGGTCACGACGTCACTCTCCGAGATATCGATGCGGATATCGTCGACGACGGCCTGGCCGCCATCGAGTCGAATCTGGAGGAGGGTATCGCCCGGGAGAAAGTGACCGAATCCACGGCTGAGGCAACCCTGGACCGCCTCACCGGGACGACATCGCTGGAGGAAGCCGTGACCGGGGCAGACCTCGTCGTGGAAGCAGTCCCCGAAGACATGGAAATCAAACACGAGACGCTTACCGAGGTCGAATCCCACGTCGACCCGGCGACGCTTATCGCTTCGAACACCTCCTCGCTGTCACTGACTGAGATAGCGAGCGTCCTCGACTATCCCGACCGAGCCATCGGGCTCCACTTCTTCAATCCGGTTCACATCATGGCACTCGTCGAGATCGTCGTCGCGGAACAGACGAGTGCCGAGACGGTTGCGCGTGCCCGCGAGTTCGTGAACGGGATCGACAAGACACCGGTCGAGGTGGCCGATGCACCGGGCTTTGCTTCCTCCCGCCTCGGCGTCTCGCTGGGCGTCGAAGCGATGCGGATGGTGCAGGAGGGCGTTGCAACACCACAGGATATCGATACCGCGATGGAACTTGGCTACAATCACCCGATGGGACCGATCGAACTCGGCGACGTCGTCGGTCTCGATGTCCGCCTCGATATCCTCGAGTACCTGCGTGCGGAACTCGGTGAACGGTTCCGCCCGCCACAGATCCTGAAACGAAAGGTCCGGGCCGGGAAACTCGGCAAGAAATCCGGCGAGGGGTTCTACGTCTGGGAGGACGGCGACATCGTCGGCACCAGCGGCGACTGGGGGGACGCATGACGGACCTCGCTGACGCCGCGGCGGACTGTGAAACGGTTTCGGTGAGCGTCGGCGACCGCGTCGAAAACGTCGCTACCGTCGAATTACGCCGTCCGGAGGCCCGAAACGCGCTCAACACGCAGTTGCGGTCGGAGTTCAAACAGGTCTTCGACGCAGTTCCGGACAGTGACGTTCGTGCTGTCGTATTGACTGGCGCGGCAGACACCGGGGCATTCGTTGCGGGTGCCGACGTGACGGAACTCCGGGAGCGGGATATGCTAGAGCAACGGGAGGCGAGCAAGCGACCGCGGGTCTACGAGTACGTCGACGAGTGCCCGATGCCGGTCATCGCCCGCATCAACGGGCACGCGCTCGGCGGCGGCTGTGAGCTGATTCAGGCGGCTGATATCCGGATCGCGCACACGGACGCGAAGTTCGGCCAGCCGGAGATCAACCTCGGCATCATGCCCGGCGGTGGCGGGACACAGCGGTTGCCACGTCTGGTCGGCGAAGGCCACGCGATGCGGCTGATCCTCACCGGCGAACTCATCGACGCGACGGAGGCCGCTGACATCGGCCTCGTCGACGAGGTCCACGACGACGACTCCTTCGACGAGCGCGTCTACGATCTAGCGTCATCCATTGCAGAGAAAAGCCCCGCGGCGCTCGAATTTGCGAAGAAATCCGTCCGCGCAAGCTCCCGCATGGACCTCGAAGCCGGCATCGAGTACGAAGCCGAACTGTTCGCGCAACTGTTCGCAACTGGTGACAAGGACGAAGGAATCGACGCGTTCCTCGAAGACAGAGAGCCGGAGTGGACCAGCGAGTGAGCGCGTCCCCATCCCAGAACGAAGTCCCTAGCTTGGCTGATACCGCACACAGGGAAGAACAGTCCAAAAACAGCCAGTTGCCCCGCTAGAACTGCGCTGGTGGTCTCACGGATGGGCCATGTTTATCCCGATTTCGTTGACGACGCCCAGTAGCAGCGTCGGCAGTTCGTCCCGGAGAATGGGGCCTTCAAGCCGGCTTGCCGGGCCGGAGACACTGATCGCCCCGATGGCAACGTCGTTTTCGTCCGTAATGGGGGCCCCGACCGCGTGCAGTCCCTCCACAGACTCCTGAAAGTTGAACGCGTAGCCGCGGTCACGTATCGTCTCGATTTCCTCCCAGAGTTCGTCCCTGTCGGTGATCGTCTGTGGCGTCCGGCCGGGCAGGCCGTGCCTGTCGATGGTCTCCGTGATCTGGCTATCCGGAAGGTGTGCGAGTATGGCCTTCCCCGCGGCGTGCTGGTGGAGATAGTTCCGATGGCCGACCCGGGCGTACGTCTGCACCGAGTGTTTGCCCTGCGCGCCGTAGATGTGGACGCTCCGGCCGTGTTCTTCGACTGCACACCAGATCTTTTCCTCGGTCTCCTCCGCGAGTTCGTCGACTCTCGGCTTGGCCTCGTCGTAGAGCCGGTATTTGTTCCGCGCCACTTCGCCGTAGTCCAGAAAGCGGATACCGAGCTGATACTCGTTGTCGTCCTCGACGAGGAGGCTGTTGGCCGCGAGCGTCTTCAGGTATCTGTGCGTTGTACTCTTCGCACAGTCGAGGTGGGCCGTCATCTCCGACACGGTGGCCGTGTCGTGTTCCTTGAGATACTCTATAATCTCGATCGCTCGCTCAATCGTTCCGACCGGCCTGTTGACAGCGGGCGGGATTGCCATACGTACACACATGACTAATTGGCTTACAAGTGTTTTGTTCGAGTAGCTTGAATCGGTGGCAGCCCTGTCTGATCGGTAAGTAAAAGCCACTCCGGGGCGACACGGGGAACGCATGACAAAAATCGTCGATTTGCTCGTCCGGAGAGATGGCTACACTCACGAGGAGTTTGCCGACCGATGGCAAGGCGATCACTCGGAGCTAGCGAAGGATCTGCCGGGACTGCAACGCTACGTAACATCCGTGCCAACGGACCCGGAGCGTGCAGCCTACGACGGCGTGCTTGAGCTCTATTTCGAGGACATGGACGCACTCAGCGAGGCGTTTGATTCCGACCTCGCCGAGACGGTCCAGGCCGACGCGGCTGAGTTTATCGACCTGGAGGCCGGCCCCCGAATGATTGTCGAGGAAACGGTCCAGCTCGACGAAAGAGACGACTGATAGCGTCGCTCCTGCTGTTCCCGCTCGACTCCGTTTCCCGAGAGCGAACCGTTGCAGATATCAGCCATCGAGTCGGCTTCCATCGACGTAGAGCTTCTCGGCAGGCGGCCGCTCAGCGTCGTAGCTGTCGTGATACTCGAACAATTGAAAGAGCGCCCCGGTCGGGTTCGACGGTGGGACAAACGCCTCGGTCCAGTCCTGGTACTCGCGGTACTCGACGACGCTGTAGCCGTTGCGTTCCAGGACCGCTTTCATCGCGTCAATAGCAGCCACTTCGAGCGTGACGTGGTGGAGTCCCGGACCGTGGTCGTCGAGATACGACGTGAGGAACGTGTCCGGTGCCTCCGGAGCGATGAGTTCCAGCCGCGACGCCTCCCGACCGAAATCGTACTGCGCCCAGCGAAACCGCCCTTCGACGGACTCTTCGATGAGTTTCCGACAGCCGAGGGCGAACAGGAACGGTTCGGCGTCACTGATGTCCTCGACAGCGATTCCGATATGATCGACACGGATCGGCGTCTCCTGAGACATGGCGAGGACTGCGTCAGGCTCCCAATTATATGCTTGGGTCGGACGATAAGTGTCAATCTCGGTGGGAGGGTACCCGGCCCCTCCCTGCTATAGTCTATACTCCTGCACCACTGATACCGGACTCGAACAGACACACCCGACTCCGTCTGAAATGTTCCCAAATATTTATTAAATATCCAGACTGTCGACTACGGGATGCCAGCACAGCACCAGCAATCGCGGCGGCACCTCACACGACGAACGCTCCTGAAGACGGGCGCGGCGGTCACCGGCATGACCGGTATCGGAGCCGTGGAGACGGAGCTAGCGTACGCACAGGACGATGACGCGACGGTCACGATACGACGAGACGACTACGGCGTGCCACACGTCTACGCCCGCGACGCCGACAGCCGTGACCCGGTGTTCTATGGGTTCGGATACGCGACCGCGGCCGACCGGCTCTACCAGCTAGAACTGTACCGGCGGTACTATCACGGGACTGTCGCTGCGGTCCTCGGCTCGGGTGACGGGGACACCGACTGGGTCCAGTTCGATATCGAGGCGCGGCGCAACACCGCCGGCGAGCCGTCACTCGACGAGCAGGCCGCTGAGCAGTTGACGGCGGACCAGCGAGCGGTCCTGCAGGCGTTTACCGACGGCATCAACCGGTACATTACCGACGTCCGTGAGAGCGAGGAGCTGGAATTCCACCAGGCGTTTCAGGAGCACGGGTTCGAGCCCGAGGCGTTTACTACGGCGGACACCGCGGGGATGTTCGTCGCCAGTATGGCATATTTCAGCGGCTTCCAGCTGGAGACCCTCAGCGCGACTGTCCTTGACGCACTCACACAGGAAACAGGGAGCGAACAGCGTGCCACGGAGCTCTTCGAGGACCTGCAGTGGGGTAACGACCCCGGCTGCCCGACCTCGACAGTCCAGCCATCGGATGCCTACTCCCCTCCCTATACTGATGTCGGGGCAGGGTCGACACCCAACGTGACCGGGGGACAGGAGACAGACAGGGTGGCGCGCGGGGCAACCGGCGCGTCTGTGACGCCGAGCAACTTGGTCACCGGTGGTGACTACACGCCACCAACTGACGCCGACGGGATGCACGAGGCAGAGATGGAGCGGATGCGAACGCTTGCGTCCGGACTCGACAGTCTTGGCCTCCCGATTAAGTACGGCAGCAACGCCCTCGCTGTTCAGGGTGATATCACGGCCAGTGGCGATGCGCTACTGATGGGCGGGCCACAGATGGGGTTCAACACGCCCTCGATAATGTACGAGGCGAGCCTGCACGGGCCGGATTTCGACGTCACCGGTGTCACCGTTACCGGGTATCCGTTCATCATGTTCGGCCACAACCGCAACGGGGCACTGACCTCGACCGCCGGGATCGACAACTGCATCCAGATGTTCACGGAGTCGATCACCACCAACGCGTCGGGTCCGGACACGTACACCTTCCAGGGCGAGGAGTACGAGGTCGAAACAGCCGAGCAGACGATCACTGTCGCCGACGGCGAGGACGTGACGTACACGGAACGGTTCACACGCCATGGTGTCGTGACACAGTGGGACCCCGACAACGGGGAAGCGCTGGCGCAGACGAAGTCATACGCCGGCCGGCACATGAACTGCTGGCGGGCCTTCTACGAGTGTCAGTTCGCGACGGACGCCGAGGAGTTCCGGGAGTCAGCACAGCGCTGTGACTATGCACTGAACTTCATGTGGGCAGACAAGGACGGCGACATCGCGTATGTCCATCTGGGGCGGTATCCGGACAGCGAAGCAGTCGACTGGGACACTCGGTTGCCGGCCGACGGAACGCAGTACGAACTCACGTCGGCGGACTACCTGCGCGCGGCTGACGGTGACGTGCCCTACGCGATCAACCCCGCCCCGGGGTACTCGGCACAGTGGAACAACAAACCCGCACCGGACTGGAACAACGGCGACCTGAGCTATTCGTGGGCGACCGACCACCGCGTGCAGCGGATCATCAATCTGGTCGAACAGCGGTTAGTACAGGAGGGGACAGTCGATTATGAGTTCCTGAAGACCGTTATCTACGATATCTCCTTCACCGATCTGCGTTCGATTCGGTACAGAGAGCATCTGCTTGACGCGCTTTCGGACGCAGACCTCTCCGGCACCGAACAGCAAGCCCGCGACGAACTGGCTTCGTGGGACCACTTCGCCCAGGCCGACGGCGAAGACAACGAGGGACGCCACTCTGCCGGCTACACGATCTGGGATGCGACGTTCCCGTACATTCTGGAAGAGGTTTTCAGCGAGACGTTCGGGAGCGCATACGGACCGGCATCGTACTTCCTCGACTACGACTACGGGCGCGGCACCCTGATGCGGGTCCTCAACCCGGCGGAGACAGCACTGCCGACGCAGGCCGAGTACGCCGATGGAGATATCACGGACGCGCTGGTCAGGGCGTTCCGGACCGCAGTGAGCGAACTCGCCGAGCGATACGACGGCGACCCGGAGTCCTGGCGGCGTGAGGCAGCCCTGCACGAGTTCGACAACCTCGCGCTGTTCGGGATGCCTATCGGCGTCACGTCCGCGGGGAACACGGCGCTGATGAACCGTGGGACCGAGAATCACGTCGTCCGGCTCAGCGACGACCCGCAGGCAGAGAACATCCTCCCGCCCGGAAACGACGGCTACGTCGCTCCAGACGGCACTACCGGCGAACATTACGACGACCAGCTGGCGATGTTCGAGGACTTCGAGTACAAACAGTTGTTGTTCGCTGACGCCGCTATCGAGTCCGCAACGGCTGAAACCCGTGAGTTGACGCGGTCAGCAAGCCCGGCTGACGGTGCCACCGATGACACGCCGACGAGTGAGGGGACTGAGACAGACGAGAGTACTGTGGCCGGTGGGGCGACAACTCCTGCCGAGACAGAGAGCACGGTCACAGCGACGGAGACGAATACCGGGACTGCCGCCAGTGGTCCCGGCTTTACAGCACTGACTGGGGCGACCGCAGTGCTCGGGACTGCGTTGGCGTGGCTGTACAGACAGGACGACAACACCAGCTAGCCCCCACGGCGGTGGGGATCAAAAGCCGCGAGACGCGATAGTGGAGTTACCGAACGCGGCGAACAGCGCGAGACACGCCGACAGGGGGCAAGGCTTTAATACGATTTGCTTAACAATAGATAATGAACCTATGTCGAGCGAAGGTACCTCACCAGACAGTAGTGTGGGAATCGACCGTTCACGGAGACAGTTCATCGCCGCCGCTGGCGCGGTCGGCGCGCTTGGCCTCGCCGGCTGCCAAGGTGGATCAACAGGTGGCGAGGAGGCGGTGACCGTCGCGAGCCTGAATCCAATGACTGGCCCGTTCAGCTCTCTCGGGCCGGGCCAGCGTACTGGCGCTGAACTCGCTGTAACGGAGATAAACAACAACGACGACTACGACTTCGAGTTCGAGCTGGTGACGGGCGATACAGAGACTGAGGCCGGGGCCGCACAGTCCGAGGCCCAGCGTGTCGTTCAGGAAGAGGGGGCAGAGTTCGTGTTCGGTGCGATTTCAAGCTCCGTTGCGCTCGGGCTGAACGACTTTGCCGCGCAATCTGAGCATATCTACTTCCCAGGCGGCGCAGCGGTTCCGGTCACCGGGTCTGCCTGCAACGAATGGGTGTTCCGCTTTGAAACGAACACTGCACAGATCGCTGAGGCGATATCGGCGTATTCAGTCAACAATCTGGGGAACAACGTCTGGTTCCACTACGCGGACTACGCGTACGGCGACTCGGTGTACAACCGCACGAGCAGACGAATGGAGAGTGCCAGTGACGACTACACCGAGGTCGGGACATCAACGTCGGCGTTGGGTGCCAGCAACTACGGCTCGTTCATCACGCAGATCAGCAACTCCGACGCTGACGTGGTCGTGTTGGGGATGACCGGTGGTGATCTGGTGAACTTCACTAACCAGGCCGCAGATCAGGGCCTCACCGACCAGATGGCTGTTGTCGGTCCGACCCAGACGTTCCAGAGCGTCCGTGCCGGGACCGGGTCGAACAGCGTCGGCACCTTCGGCGGCGCTCGGTATGACCCCTCGCTCGAGACCGGGGACAATCAGGCATTCGTCGAGGCCTACGCCAGCGAGAACGACAGAGAGCCCGGCAACTTCGCCCGCGTCGGCTACGACTCGATACGGCTGATGGCCAAAGGAATGAACGAAGCCGGGAGCACCGAACCGGGGGATGTCCGGGACGCCCTCGAAGGAGGCACGTTCACGACAGTGCTGGGGGACATCACGCTTCGGGAGAGCGATCACCAGGCCACCAATCCGACGTGGATGGCCGAACTCGTCGAAGGCGATAGTGGTTCAGCGGATGTCGAACTCCTCGAGCAGGTCCCGGGTTCGGAGACGCTGCCACCAGCCAGTGACCTCGGCTGTGAGATGTAGGTAGCACAATGGTTGCTGCCGACTTCATCGAACAACTGCTGAATGGCCTCACCCTGGGGATGGTTTACGTCCTGCTAGCCGCCGGCCTATCGGTCATTTTCGGCGTGATGGACGTGATCAACTTCTCCCATGGCGAACTGTTCGCACTCGGTGCGTATTTCTCCCTCAGCATCATCGCGCCGTTCGGCGCGGGGACTGGGTTCTGGATCGCGATAGTGGTTGCACCGGTCGCCGTCGGCCTCATCGGTGCCGCTATCGAGCGAACGACTGTCCGACCGCTGTACGGTCGAGACCCGTTATATCACATTCTCCTGACGTTCGGGCTCGTGCTCGTGATCAACGACGGTATCCGTCTTATCTGGGGGACACAGCAACGACAGCTAGCTGTCCCGGAGTATCTGAGTCGGCCAGTGTCCATACTGGGCGTCCAGGTGTCCGTGTACAATTACTTCATGATCGTCTTTGCGGCGCTGCTCGCGGTAGTGACGTGGTACCTGCTGAACCGGACGAAGTACGGGATGATCATTCGTGCCGGATCGCAGGACCGCGAAATGGTCCGAAACGTCGGTATCGACATCGACCAGTACTACACGCTGGTCTTCGGTGTCGGTGCGGCGCTCGCTGCCGTCGCCGGGATCGTCCTCGGCGGCTACCAGAACGTGAACACCGGCATGGGGAACAGCGTCATCATCCCGGCGTTCGTTGTCGTCGTCCTCGGCGGCCTCGGTAGCTTCAGGGGTGCCGTCTTCGGCGGGTTGCTCGTCGGTGTCGTCCAGACGCTGATGCGGGCCTACAGTGGGTCTGTCGTGGCAACGGTCGGCGATGTCACGCTGAGCGTTCCCAATCTCGAGGGGTTGACTGTGTACCTGCTCATGATCGCCGTGTTGCTCGTGAAACCGCAAGGACTGTTCGGAACGCGAGGTGACGAGTCGGAAAGCGAGGGCGAGATCCTCGTCGGGGGGTACGGCGGGGTACTGGCGGACAGCACACGGGTACGGCTCGGCGGTATCGCCGTTGTCGCGCTCGCGCTCGCCCCACTCGCGATTCTGTTCATGGGCGACCAGTACTACCTCGTCGTTCTCAACGAGATCCTGATCTGGGCTATCTTCGCACTGAGTCTCGATATCGTGATGGGCTATGCCGGCCTGGTCCCCCTGGGCCACACGATGTTCTACGGCGTCGGTGCGTACACCGCCGCGCTCGTCATGTTGCACTATTCGCAGTCGGTTTTCGTCGTGTTGCTCGGGGCGATTCTCATCTGTGCTGTCCTAGCTTGGATCGTCGGCAGCCTCTCGATTCGGGTCTCCGGCGTGTACTTCGCCATGATCACGCTGGCGTTCGCGGAACTGCTCTACAGCGCTGTGTTCAAGTTCGACTTTACCGGCGGGAGCGACGGCCTGCTCGGCTTCGAAGCGTTCCTCGGATTCGGTACTGTCGGGGCGTCGCTCTCGAACATCGAGTTCGGGCTCCTCGGCTACGAACTCGGACAGCAGTTCGTGTTCTACTATCTCGCCTTGCTCATCGCCCTGCTGTCGTTCCTGTTCGCTCGGCGCATGATGAACGCGCCGTTTGGCAGTGTCCTGCAGTCGATTCGGGAAAGCGAGGAGCGAGCGGAGTTCATCGGCTATGACGTCAACAGATACAAGCGCCGGGCGTTTGTCATCAGCGGCGGAATGGCTGGACTGGCTGGCGGCCTCCTCGCAATCAGTCCGTCGACAGTCATCATTTCACCGGACCAGACCCTCAACTGGATCCACTCTGGTGAAGTCATCGTCATTGCGCTGTTTGGCGGAATGGGGACACTGTACGGTCCCATGATCGGCTCCGGTGTCTTCTTCGGTGCCGAGGAGTTCCTCTCGTCGTACACCGACCAGTGGCGGCTTATCATCGGGACGATGTTTATCCTGTTCGTGCTGTTCGTCCCACGCGGTATCGTATCGATTCCGTCTCTCGTCGCACAACGGCTGGAGACGGCCAACAACGCGGACGGTCCTGTCGACATGGATGAGCCGGAAGTGAGAAGCGATGACTGAGACTGTACTCGAAACGGACGGACTGACGAAGCGGTTCGGCAAGCTCACCGCCGTTGACGACGTGTCGCTGTCGGTTGCGGACGGTGAGTTCAGGAGCGTTATCGGGCCAAACGGGGCCGGGAAGACAACGACGTTTAATCTCATCACTGGCGCACTATCGCCGTCAGCGGGTGTCGTGCGGTTCAAAGGTGAGGACATCACTGACGTCGCGCCACACGAACGGGTTGGCCGCGGACTGGGCCGCTCGTTCCAGATTACGAACGTTTTCGGCGGTCTCACCGTTCGAGAAAACGTGCGGCTGGCAGCACAGTCCGTCCACAGTGACGAGATCAATCCCAGCGAAGCGCTGTTCCGTGACAAGAACGGCTTCGACGAGATCACGGAGCAAACCGGGACGGTGCTGGAACAGATCGGGCTCCAAGACAGGGCTGACGAGCACGCGGAGGCCCTGGCGTACGGCGATCAGCGACGACTCGAACTGGGGCTCGTGCTGGCGACAGACCCCGCCCTCGTCATGCTCGACGAACCGACCGCCGGAATGAGTAGCGAGGAAACACAGGCCACGATGGACCTCATCGATGAGGTCCTCTCGGATCGGTCGTTGATGCTCATCGAACACGATATCGACCTCGTGATGCGTGTCTCGGACCGGATTACTGTCCTTACTCGCGGCGAAGAACTCGCAAGCGGGACACCCAACGAGATCGCAAACAACGAAGACGTCCGCGATGCGTACCTCGGTGGTGTCCGAGAGTGACTGACCCGCTCCTCTCTCTCGAAGATGTCCGGGCCGGGTACGGGATGACCGAGGTGCTACAGGGCGTCTCGATGGATGTCGAACGCGGAAGCGTTGTGTCGCTGGTCGGGCGCAACGGCGTCGGCAAGACGACGACGCTACGGTCGATTGTCGGTAACATCACCCCGACTGGTGGGTCAATAACGTTCAACGGCGAGGACATCACGACACGCAACTCCGAGGCGACGATCCGGAGCGGCATCGGGTTCGTTCCCGAAGAGCGACGGATCTTCCCCGAGTTGACCGTCCGAGAGAACATCAGAATGGGTGAAATCGGTGCCGAGTCGCCTGATGGGCCGTCAGTCGACGACGTACTGGATATGTTCGAGAACCTCGCGGAGCGAGAACACAAGGACGGGTCGGTCCTTTCCGGTGGCGAACAGCAGATGCTCGCGGTCGGCCGCGCCCTGACTGCCGACCCGGATCTGTTGTTGCTTGACGAACCGACGGAAGGGCTCGCACCCTATGTCGTCCGGCAGATAGAGGACCTGATCCTCGAACTGAACGAACAGGGTATCACGGTGCTGGTCGTCGAGCAGAACATCCCGGTCGCACTGGCGGTCTCGGAGTACACGTACATCCTCGAAAAGGGCGAGATCGTCCACGAGGGGACTGCGGCGGAGATCCAGAACAACGAGGACGTACTCGACAGACACCTCGGCGTCGGTGTCACTGACTGACTATGGCGACAATCGCCGGGCACGACCCGATCCCCGGTCACTAGCCGTATAGCGCAGGGCCCCGTTCGAGACGGGGCTTACCGACCATAGTTCGAGCCCCATGCACCGAGCGGTAACGACCACTAGAGTGCCAACACATCAAGAGTGTCAACATGTAACACGGAAAGTTCTATTCTATTGAATCGGCTTCTATCGTGCTATAGCGTTGTTCCGAAGGGATTCGAACGGTCTCACAGGTGTCTTGCCCAGATCAGTGGTGTTCGAGTCAGTAGAACTACTGATACGAGAGATTCACCTGTAGCTCGCCGGAGATCCCACGGATAAGGTCGGTCAGTTCGTTTTCGATGCGTTCGGAGTCCAGCCGGTTCGCTGGTCCCGACACGCTGATGGCACCGTACGTGTTGCCGGCGTTGTCTACCAGCGGGGCACCGACGCCGGCCACGCCTTCGAGGAACTGGTCGATGCCGTAGGCGACGCCGCGGTCCTGAATCTCGTCGAGTTCTGCTTCGAGTTCCTGCCGATCCCGACCGTCGGGGAGAGGGTAGTCGTAGCTTTCGAGGATTGTCTCCCGCCGGTGTTCCGGCAACACTGAGAGGATTGCCATGCCACCAGCGAGCCTGTACAGTTCGGTGTACTGGCCGATCTGTGAGTTTGTCTGAATCGCCCGACTGCCGAGCGCTTTGGCCAGGAAGACCGCCTTTCCGTTCTCTTCGACGATCCACCACGCTTTCTCGTCGGTTTCGTCGGCTATCTCGTTCAGTTTCGGGGCGACCTCCTGGTACATTTCCTGTCGCTCGCGGACTTTCATCCCGATATCCAGAAACCGCAAGCTCAGCCGATACGCCTTGTTCTGGTCCTGGACGACGTAGCCTCGGCTCTGGAGTGTCGAGAGATGAACGTGGACTGTGCTCTTGGGCATCTCCACTCGCTCTGCCACCTCAGTGACGCCGAGTGCCTGTTCCGTTTTCAGTGCTTCAATAATGTCCAGCACCCTCCCGGCGGACTCTATCGGGCCTTGTCCTGTCATACGCGTATATTCGGCTAACTGTTTATAAAATTATTCAACAAGATTGAATCATGTGCCCGGGGACTGTGCTATCAGGTGTATTCCCAGTGGCGTCGCGACGACTGAACCATGATATACTACCCAAAACTCGGCAATCCAGTGACTCTCCTAAATTCCGTCCGTCCGTTTACGTACCTACTGACCACTGTATTGCCACTGAGAAACGGAGTAAGGCGGCGTCGTCCCGGTGCTCTAATTCCGGCCGATGCAGATGTCGGACGTGGCACTTGCTGTACACCAGGATGTTCAATCAGCTTGAACTCGGCCGCAGCATACGAAATACAAATGAGAATATAGCGAGGATAGCAGCGTTACCGGGACTAGTCCTGTCACGGTCTCACAGTCCGTTTCGATTCGCCCTGTTCGTGCTCAGCACTCTCCTTGCACAACCGCAATCGCTTCTCGTATCGCCTCGATACTGGTCTGCACTCCAACGCCGACACTATCACCTACGGTCGGTAACTCTCAGGCTGATTCTGAATCAGATAATAGATGTACGCCTGTTATCCTATGGCTGTATCTCTGAGGTATGTGCGCTCCAGAGCGCAGTGCAACCATCCGGCCTACAGTGAGGGTTGTTCACAGGTATTGAATCTCAGTCAGGGTTGCATCTGTCTCCCCTCTGCTCCCGACGTCTAGTGAGACGTGTAGAGCAGTCGACCACTCCGATAATATTTGTATGCCTGTTATCTGAAGGCCATGCAGATGTCGTATTACGAAACACAGTGCCGTTGCGGTACTGACCCCTCACAACGACAACAGTTCATATCGCAAGTGACTGCGCCTCGCTGGTGACTGCGTGAATGAATTTCATATTACGAAACTAACTCCCACACCCGCTCGCAGAGCGGAAATATTGAATACTGAGCAAGCACGTCTCAGACCATCTCGTCAGCAACCCCTGCTCACAGAGCCGTCAAAATGGGTCGGTTCCGCGCTGGTCCTCCCAGTGGCTCCTTTGGTATTCTTCCGGCCGTCACTGCCACTGGTACCCTTCTCGGGTATTCTCAAGCCACGTTCTATCGGGCGTCGCGGAATGAGAAAATCAGGCTGCAACCGGATTCTCTTCGTCGATTTCCGTTTCACTGTTCTTGATCGCAGTGCCGGAGTCCGCATCAAACAGATGGATGACCTCCTCTGGGAACTGCAATCCGACCGTGACGCCATTCCCGAGGTTTGCTCCATCCTCGACGGTGACCGTATACTGCTGCCCGTCGATAGTCACGTACACATGAAACAGGTCCCCAAGTGGCTCGACGACGTCGACGGTCGCGGTAACGGTCTGCTCCGGGCCAGTTGCGGTGCTGAGCTGAATATCTTCAGGCCGGACACCGACGATGACTTCCTCGTACCCGTCGAGCTGGGCGGCGGTTTCAGCGGACAGCTCGTAGGTAAACTCCTGGTGCACTAGCGACCCGTCCTCGACAGCGGCAGGAATGAAGTTCATCGAGGGCGACCCGATGAACCCTGCGACAAACCGATTGGCTGGACGGTGATAACACTCCAGTGGCGTTCCAACCTGCTGTAACACGCCATCGTCCAGAATAGCGATCCGGTCGCCCATCGTCATTGCCTCCGTCTGGTCGTGAGTAACGTAGATCGTTGTCACGTCGAGTTCGTTCTGGAGGCTCTTTAGCTCGGTCCGCATTTTCGTCCGGAGCTTGGCATCCAGATTGCTCAGTGGCTCGTCCATCAAGAACACTGCTGGGTCTCGAACGATTGCTCTCCCGAGCGCCACCCGCTGTTGCTGGCCTCCAGATAGCTCCTTTGGCGGATCATCAAGCAAGTCCTCGATGCCCATCATCTCGGCTGTCTCGGTTACACGCTGTTCAATCGTTTCTGTATCTAGATCCGTCGTCATCTTCAACCCGAACGACATGTTCTCCTCCGCAGTCATATGTGGATAGAGCGCGTAGTTCTGAAAGACCATCGCGATATCGCGGTCACGGGGCTCGGTGCCGATGACAGACTCGTCTCCGATCAGAATATCACCCTCAGTCACCGTCTCAAGCCCGGCGACCATCCGCAAGGTTGTCGATTTTCCACAGCCGGATGGGCCGACCAGTACCAGAAACTCGCCGTCGTTTAGCGACATATTCACCGTATCGACAGCGACAACCTCGTCGCTCCCGTCGGAGAACGTCTTGACAAGGTTATCGAGCTCTAACTGTGCCATGCGATACCTGTTATTGTTCCACAGAGATATATAATAGTTTGTGTTTTTCGATTATAGATGGGAATCTTTCATATACCTGGAGCGGGTTTGAGTTCGTATACGGGACTAGCGGTAGTGAAAAGAGCACAACTATGGTTCCATTCACAACAGAGTCAGAGTCGGTGTATCGTCAGTTGGGTGTCACGCCGGTCGTCAATGCAGCGGGCACAAAAACGCGGATTGGCGGCAGCCTCATTCGAGAGGAAGCCGCGGACGCCATGCGCGCTGCTGCCGACGAATTCGTTCAGCTGAGTGATCTAGAGGCAAAGGCTTCCGAACAGATCGCTGAAATCGCCGGGTCGGAAGCCGGATACGTTTCGCCGGGTGCTGAGGCCGGCCTGTTGTTGGCCGCGGCTGCCGCAATCGCGGGGGACGACCCGGAGACCATGTCGGAGTTACCCCATCCGACAGACGCACCAAACGACATCGTGATGCCCCGGACTCACCGGACGGGGTACGACCACGCACTGCGAGCGGCTGGCGCAAACATCGTCGATGTCGGGACAAACGATTACCATCTCGGCACTGGCGCAACAAACGTGGAACCCTGGGAGATCGAAAGCGCCATCGACGAAAACACTGCCGGGGTCGCGTACGTCCAGAAAACATACACACAGCCGGACCTCTCGACTGTCTCGGAGATCGCACACCGACACGATGTTCCCGTGATTGTCGACGCTGCCGCCGAGGTGCCGCCCATTGAGAACCTCTCTCGTTTCGTCGAGCAGGGAGCGGACATGGTGGTGTTCAGCGGTGGCAAAGGAATCCGGGGCCCACAGACGACGGGTATCATCGCCGGCAAACGTCAGTATATCCGTTCAATCGCTGTGCAGCACCAGGATATGCACGTCGACCGCCGGGTTTGGAACCCACCCAGCTCGCTTATCGATACGGAACGGTTCGATGGGGTTCCCAGACAGGGAATCGGACGGTCGCTCAAGGTCGGCAAGGAGGAACTTGTCGGCCTCATTCGCGCGCTAGAACTATTCATCGAAGAGGATCAGGAAGCGCTTGTCGCCGAGTGGGAGAACCTCGCCGAAAACATGGCGAGCCAACTTGAGGCAGCGGGCGTAGAGACCACAGTTGTTGCTGGTGGTGAGCAGAGTGTTGCTCCACGGATCATTGTGGATATAACTCACTCCCAATCGACTCTTTCGGCAGCCGCGTTGGTGTCAGAACTGCAGCGCGAGGACCCGCGCGTGTATGTCGGCGAGGACCGCATCGACGAGGGCGAGATTGTTCTCAACCCGATGTGTCTCGACGAAGACGGTGCTGCGTACGTCGTCGACCGCCTGCTCACACATCTGTAACAGAGAAAAGATATAAATAATAACTTACAATACCATAGCATAGTATGGACGTCCTCGTAGTAGTTGCCCACCCAGACGACGCAGATGTCTTCTGTGGCGGTACGATAGCAAAGCACGCTGAACGCGGTGACGAGGTCAGTATCGTACACATGACTCGGGGAGAGTACGGCGGGCTGCGAACGGACTCACAGGAAGCCGTCGGGAGAGTCCGCGAACAGGAGGCCCGCGCCTCGGGGGCAGTGTTAGGCGCGTCGGAAGTCGCGTTCCTCGAGTTCAAAGACGGGCGGATCACTTACTCCCTGGAGAACCGTGTAGAGATGGTGGATGTAATCCGGGAGTACGACCCGGACATCATCCTCACGCACTACAAAGACGATCTGCATCCAGACCACCGAGCGACGTCACGTTTAGTTACGGACGCGTACTACATGGCTTCGCTCCCCCTCGTTGAGACGGATTTCGAACCCTGTGATCCGGACAACATCTACTACTTCGGCAAGCCGACATCGGAGTTTACCCCCTCCATGTTCATCGATATCGATGGGTACCTGGAACAGAAGGTCACAGCGATCAAGAAACACGAGTCTCAGGTAGAGTTCCTCGTCGAGCACGGCGGCATCGACGCCGAGTTCGACAACCTCATCGACGGACTTCGCGCCGAGAATCTCGTGTTCGGGAAACAGGCCGGGGCCCGCAGTGCGGAGGGGTTCGTCCCGCTGCACGAGTCCGCACAGGAGTTTCTCGGATAAGGTCGCTGGCGTTTCACGAGCACTGTCGTTGAAGCGACCTCAGTCGGGAATCGTGACCGGAAGCGTCCCCGTTGGGTCGACTGTCCCTGCCAGTGTTTTCGCCGCTGCCTGAATCGCACCTGGTGAGTAGCCGTAGGTCGTCAAAAACGTGGCCGCATCTGGACAGACAGAGAGGTCGTATGGGTTCCGTACGGCAAGGACTGCCAGCTGGTCGTGGTGCGCAATGAGCGTCCGGAGCGTCGCTGCCTGTGACTCGTTTGCCAGGGCATCGTAACTGACAGCGACAATCTGCTCGTTCTCTGGCGCTATCTCGACAGTCTCACCGGTCGCCACTGTATGTGTCGTGATTTCAAACCCGACCTCGCTGAGCGCAGCAGAGACCGCCTCTGGGTCGTAGCGCTCGTCCTCGGCGGGCGACCCCCGCGTTCCGGTAAAGCTGACCACATGCAGGTGACGCGACGTATCGAACGGCACTGTCTCGCTGTCGTCCCTGACGAGTGTTACCCCACAGTTTGCGATTTCAGTTGCAAGCTGTTTCGATTCGGGCGCACAGCGATTCCATTCCGGCTTTTCGGCAGTCTCAGATGCACCCATCCGTTGCTGTTTACAACGCCGGATGCGCTGCAGCGACCGGTCGATTCGCTCCTCGGTAAGCCGTCCCGTTCGGACGGCGGTAAGCACGGCCTCAATCGCTGCACGCTGTCGCTCGAACGTATGTGAAACAGTGACGATATCACACCCGGCCTCGATTGCACGGACAGCCCCTTCGGCGGGACCGACGCCTTCGGCAATCGCGTCCATCTCGAGACAGTCCGTGACGAGTAACCCATCAAACCCCAATTGCTTTCGAAGCAGTGCTGTCTGGACTGCCGACGATATCGTCGCTGGCAGTTCCGCGTCGCCTGTTATCGCCGGAAAGGCAACGTGTGTGGTCATGATCGCGTCGATACCGCTCTGTATCGCCGCTTCGAACGGTGCGAACTCCACGCGTTCCAGTCGGGACCGCTCGTGGGCGACCACCGGCAGGTCGAGATGTGAATCGACTGCCGTGTCGCCATGACCGGGGAAATGCTTCCCACAGGCCGCGACAGCCACGGACTGGAGGCCCTGGGCCATGGCTGCGCCCAGCGCGGCCACGCGCTCGGGATTTTCACCGAAGGATCTGACACCGATTACGGGGTTGTCCGGGTTGTTGTTGACGTCGAGGACTGGCGCGAGGTTCAGATTGATCCCGAGGCTCCGTAGCTCCCGTCCGACGGTCGCACCTGCTTTCCGAGCCATCGCTTCGTCATCGCAGGCCCCAATGAGCATCTGACTCGGCAGTTGCGTGCCCCAGTTGAGGCGTGAGACGACGCCGCCCTCCTGGTCGGTGGCGACGAACAGTGGGAGGCCAGCGCCGACTGCTGTGGCTTCTGACTGCAACTCCGCCGAGAGGGCTGCCACCTGCGCCGGCGACGTAATATTTCGGGTGAAATAAATGATGTTGCCGAGGTTGTACTCACGAATCAGTTCCCGTATCCCAGCAGTCGGTTCGGTGCCATCAAAGCCAGCCATGAATAACTGGCCGACTTTCTGTGCTAATGGCATACTCGCCACCGTCTGAGTCTGCATATAACAACATCCGACGTGCTGGGGATATAAAACTACGTTTGGAATCGCGAACCGCCACAACACTGGAGCCGAAGATTACTGCTTGACACTCCCGGACGTCAGCCCGGAAACGATCTGCCGCTGGAACACGACGAAGATTGCGAGCAGTGGCACAGCGGCGAGGGTCGAGGCAGCCATCATCTGACCCCACATCGTCTGATCCTGCTGCTGGAAGTTCTGAATCCCAATTGAGAACGGCGTCACGTTATCGGTCGCAAGGACTGACGCGAACAGCACCTCATTGAATGCGAGCAGGAACACGAACATCCCAGTCGCGGCCAGGCCCGGTGCTGCAAGCGGCATCACGACGCGGAACAGGGCCTGTGTCCGCGTACAGCCATCGATTCGCGCGGCTTCCTCCAGCGCGGTCGGTATCGTGTCGAAGTACCCACGAAGCATCCAGATGGTGAACGGGACGGTAAACGTCGTATAGAGGAATATCATTCCATGGTACGTGTCTTTCATCGGAACGTTCGCCGACTGGTCCATGACGATGAACAACAGAAACATCGGGATGAGGATGAGTACTCCGGGGATCATCTGCGTTGCGAGTGCTCCCATCTCGAATTTCTCCTTGCCAGGGAACTCATATCGCGACAACGAGTAGGCAGCCAGTCCACCGATGAGCAGCGAAAGAACTGTTGTCACGCTCGAAATGACCAGGCTGTTAACGTAGTAGTCGACGAGCGGGAACCGCTGGAACATCAGGAAGTAGTTCTGGACATAGGGGTCCGCCGGAATTATGTCAAGCCCGAGTTGCAGCACTTCATCGCGGGTTTTGAACGACGTCGTGAACATCATCCAGACGGGGAATATCGCGAATATGAGAACAAGGATGAGCACGGAGCGCCAGAGCAGTTGGTACACGAGCTCTTTACCATCGGCAGTCAGCCGCATTTCGTCGGGCACCATCGTACTTTCTGACCCGACAGCAGCCATGAGCGAACTGAGCATCTCAGATAGCCCCTCCGTCGTAGCTAGACGCCACAACGCGCTTGTAATAGACGTATGCGATGGTCATAGAGAACAGGAACAGCATCGCGCTGAGCGCGGACCCGATCCCGTACGCACTCTGTTTGAAGCCAAAGGAGTAGATGAGCAACATCAGAACGTTCCCCGATTCGCTCGGTGACCCTCCCAGCAAAATATACGGGACGGGGAAGTTGATGAAGGTCCAGAGGATCAACAGCAGCAGAATGACGGCAGAGACAGGCTTCAACTGTGGCAGCGTCACGTACCGCAGCTTCCCCCATCGGCCGGCCCCGTCTATCTCTGCAGCCTCGTACAATTGCTCCGGTACCGACTGCAGTCCGGCGTACAACATGATCGCCGCATACGGGAAGTTCCGCCAGACGTTCGCGATGATTATCGCGTACAGTGAGTTTGGACCCAGCAGCCAGAACAGGGACCCCTCGATGAGTCCGGCCTGCCGGAGTAACGCGTTGATGACTCCAGTATCGCTCCGGAACATCATCCGCCAGGTGAGAAGCGTGACGACAACCGGTGTCACGTACGGAATCAGAATCACGGTCCTCGCGACAAGCTTCCCCCGGAATTGCTTATCGAGGGTGAGTGCGGTGACGAGCCCGAGAACGTACGTCCCTACGACCGAGCCAACCGTGTACAGAATGGTGACTTTGAGCGAGTTCCAGAACTGTGCGCCATAGATCGTATCCTTCTGGAAGACCTTCGCGAAGTGGTCAAGCCCGACGAACGTCTCTGGGCGGAACCAGTCAGTGTATCTGAGCGACGGGAACTCGTAGAAGCTCATAACGAACCCGAGGATGACTGGAATCCCGTGGACGAGAAGCATCATTGCCAGAGCCGGGGCAATGAGCTTGAGTCCGAAGCGCTGGCTTGCAGGTAACGAGCTAACGTATGGGATATGAACCGCTGGGAGTCGACGTCTGACTCGCTGGTACGCGGACAGGAGCATACACAATCGATTATTATGCAATGTATTTAACCGTTCTGCACGACGCTAGAGTGACACGGTCCCGACACAAAGCTATAGTAGCCATTGAAAATCAATGCACACCTGATCGCACTGCCGTCGTGCGATCAGTGTGTACATCGTTTCAATTGTTACTATAGTAGCTATTCGACCGGACAAGCACAGAACCACACTGAAACGCCTGTTTTCCGAGGTTATCCTTGAAGCGCGTTTTCTGCCTGCATCGCAGCCTGTTGGAGTGCCTTCTCGGTATCGCCTTCGGACCAGGAGTCCGTTGCTGCCTTCGTGAGTACCTTCGTGACAGCCCCCTTGATCGCTCCGGAGACATCACCCCAGCCCACGACTTGCGGCGCTGTCTTGGCGTTTGTGTTGTTCAGAACGTCTTCACTGAAGGACTGATACAGCTCACCCTGGAAGGCGTCTTGCTCGAAGCTACTCTTGATCGTCGGCAAGAAGCCAGAGCCCTTCGCGAGTTCTGCGTTGACCTCCGGCTGCATCAGATACTCGATGAACGTCGCGGCTTCGCTCTTCTTCTTCGTCCAGGGATGGATGCCCATGAGGTTCACTCCGAAGAAGGTCGACGACTCTCCCCGGGGACCGGCCGGCGGCTTGCCGACGCCGAGTTCGGCGTCAATATCGTTTGCTACTCTGAGCCCCTGCCACGTCGAGGCTATCCGTTTGCTGCTAAACGCGTTGTTCCGTGCAACGCCGTTCCACTCGACTGACGCCTGTGGGGACGCCTTGTGCGTCGTCGACAGGTCCTTGTAGAAATTCAGCGCCTCCACCGCCGCGTCACTGTCGAATGTCGGCTTGGACCCGTCGATCACGCTCCCGCCGTTTTGCCAGATGAGCATCATATAGTACTGGACGACTGCCCAGTTGTTCGCCCCCGGAATGCCGAACAGGTATCTCGTGTTGTAGCCTTCCTGTTCCCACTTTTCGGCCTGCGTGTTGTACTTCGACGCATCATTCGCGAGTTCGTCCCAGGTCGACGGAGGGCCATCGATACCGGCTTCCTCGAACAGCGATTTATAATAAATGTGTCCGCGGGGTCCCCAGAACCAGGGGAACCCAGCCCGGACGCCGTCGAATTTACCGATCTGAAGCGGTGACTCGTAGATATTGTCTGTCGGCATCGAGACGCCGGCTTCTTCGAGGTCCATCCAGCCGTCGGAATTGACCTGTTGTGGCATCCACGTCGATGCGATCTCTTCGACGTCCGGACCGGTCCGGGTGGAGATACTGTTGTTTTGCTTCTTCCGAGCGACGCCCCAGCCCATCGTCTCGAAATCCACGCTGATCCCGTGTTCTTTCTTCAGTATGGGATTGTGCTTCTCGTAGAACGTCTCAATGTGGTCATTGACGAAGTGACGGACTGTGAGGGTGGTTATATCATTCGATTGCTCCCCGGTGCTCGCGCCAGAGTCGCCGTCCCCGCCATCCCCGGAGGTACTCTCTGAACTTTCGTTGCCGCCACAGCCCGCGAGCAGCGTGACTGTTGCCGCTCCGGCGCTTTTGATGAAGCGACGTCGCTTGCCACTCCGCAAACTACTGTCTGACATATGCTATCACCAACGACCCATGTAGTATATATAATTAATTGTTTAGGATATTCTTCGTAACACTGTGTTCCTGTGGGCTATCACAAATACCTATCGTATGGTTTTATAATACACTGCCATCAATTGGTAATCTAAGTGATCGCAGAGAGGCTTCGGTCAGTCAGACAGTTGCTGGCTGACCGAAGCCTCTGCCGGCGTTGTCGCTGAAACAACTGACCACAGTGCCGTCCCATGAACATCAAAACATGACCACACACGCAGTCTACGACGAGATCCGTTCCGGTATCGACCGACTGAACGATTTCGAACTGAGCACGCACGACCTTTCCGAGCCACGCGAGCGTATTGCACACGCTGACCGAGTCCACTTCATCGGCTGTGGATCCTCGTACTGGACCGGCGTGATCGGTCAGTATGCGTCTTTCCAGAGCGGCATCGATGCAACGGCGCACGCCGCGTCAGAATATCTGTTCGCCGGTCCGCCGATTACTGAGGAAACGGTTGTCGTCGCCTACTCCCAGTCCGGCGAAACGTCTGAAACCGTTACAGCCGCTCGCCGAGCAAAAGAGGGAGGTGCAGTCGTTATCGGTATTACAAACAGCGCCGATTCGACGCTGGGGTCTGTAGCGGACGAGATCCTCGTCACGCCGGCGGGGACCGAGAAAGCAGTGCTTGCTACCAAAACAGTCGATGCCGCGTTGATGCTGACGTTCTCGCTGCTCGAAAGCAAATACAGTGAGTACACACCGAGCGAACTGCAAGGCACATGCCGGAACGTCATCGACCAGGACTTTCAGGCAGCCGTCGCTGTCCTCGCGGAGGCCAAGACACTCTACACTCTCGGACAGGGGATCGAATATGGGCTTGCAGGCGAGGCGGCGACGAAGTTCGGCGAGGGTGCACTGTTGCATACGACAGCACTCCCGACACCGGAAATCAGCCACGGTCCCATCGCAAACGCTGCCGGTGAGCCGGCACTCGTCATTGCGACCCGAGAATCGAAGTCATCGTTGACCAGCGAGGTCGTTTCAAAGCTACGCGACGCCGGAGTGATCACAATTGTCCTGCGGCGGCCGACGAACGACTACGGTGGAGACATCTCAATCAAACTCCCGTCCCGATCACCGGACCACCCGATAGTCCCGTTGAAGATCCTGCAATCGCTCACGTACAAGACGGCCGTCAAGAAGGGATACAATCCGGACGATCCACCGGAACTCTCGAAACATATCGAGTGGAGTGCACTGGGATAGCTGGCTACACCAGCAACCCTAGCGAATGGCACGTATCGATCATCGATGAGAAGCAACGAATTGAAACGGCTAACTCACACTGGTCTCTTTTCCGCCCTCTGGAGTCCTGTCGATAGCTGACAGCGGTGACGACCGTCACGATACACAGCCGCACAACCGATATGTAAACCCAGTGGGAGCTGGATTATGCAGATTATATCATGAAGGTTAATCACACTCCGGATACGATGCGGCAGTATGCAAATCACCGGATACGAACTGTTCGAAATCCCTCCCCGCTGGGTCTTCCTGAAACTAGAAACCAACACCGGAGTTCTGGGGTGGGGTGAGCCCGTCATCGAGGGGAGAGCGAAAACAGTTCGAGCGGCGGTCGAGGAGATGCTGGACCAGTATCTCATCGGGAAGGACCCGTTTAGAATCGAGGATCACTGGCAAGCGCTGTACCGTGGCGGGTTCTATCGCGGCGGACCGATCCTGATGTCTGCCATCGCTGGTATCAATCAGGCGCTCTGGGATATCAAGGGGAAACACTTCGGTGCACCTGTGTACGAACTGTTGGGTGGGAAGAGCCGTGATAAGGTTAGAGTGTATAAGTGGATCGGCGGTGACCGGCCGGAGGATGTCGCTGCAGAAGCGACGCGGTTAGCCGAGGCCGGCTACACCGCACTCAAAATGGATGCGACGAATCAGACCCGGTTCATCGAAACGAAGGCGTCGCTCGACGAGATCACAGAACGGATTCAGCACGTTCGAACAGCGGTGGACGACCGAGTGGATCTCGGGATCGATTTCAGAGGCCGAGTATCAAAATCGATGGCCAAGACCCTCACCAACCGCCTCGAATCCGTCGAACCGATGTTCATCGAAGAGCCAGTGCTTCCCGAGAACATCGAACACCTTCCGAACATCGCGGCACAGACACGCGCACCAATCGCAGCAGGTGAGCGACTGTACTCGAGATGGGATTACAAAGACCTCCTCAAAACGGGGGCGATTGACGTGATTCAGCCCGATGTCTCTCACGCAGGCGGTATTTCAGAGATGGTCAAACTTGCTAACATGGCGGAGTCACACGACGTCGCCATTGCACCGAACTGCCCACTGGGTCCAATTGCGCTGGCTGCGTCGATCCAGGTGGATACGGTCGTTCCGAACCTGTTAGTCCAGGATCAGGGGTTCGACGTCCACTCTGAGACGACCAGTCCCGCACACGATCTGCTGAATTCGAACCCGTTTGCGTTCGACGACGGCTACCTGAAGACGCTGGATGGCCCGGGACTGGGTATCGACGTAGCACTAGATGTCGTTCGGGAGAAGGCAGAGGCCGATCTCGACTGGCACAACCCGATATGGCGGCACGAGGACGGTAGCGTCGCCGACTGGTAACGATCGTTTCATAATAATAAAAACTTAAGCTATAGACGGGAGTAGTAATCTTATGCCCGATAAAACTGAGACAGCAACACTTTCGGCACCGATGAAGACGTTCGCCATCGTCGACGTGCTCAGAGACGCCGACGGGCCGCTTGGCGTCTCAGAGGTGGCCGAGCAACTCGGGTACACTCGGAGTACGACATACAAGCACCTGAATACGCTGTTGCAGTCAGGCTACGTTACAAAGAGTACAGGAAACTATCAGCTGACGTTACAGTTTGCCGATATCGGCGAACACGTTAAATCTCAGGCACCCATCTACCACGACACGAAGCCCCAGATAGACCAGATATCAGCGACGACCGGCGAGTCTGCCGGACTGGTTATCAAGTGCGAAAAGCAAATTGCCGACGTCTATCACACCGCTGTTGACGACTCTCCGAGACACGTAAACTCCCCGTGTTTTCACTGCAGCGCTCCGGGAAAGGCAATCCTCGCGGCGACCGACCCAGAGGCGGTCGATGCTATTTTAGACCACACTGGTCTGCCTGCAATGACCGAGAACACGATTACGGATCGCCAGACGCTCACTGCCGAACTCGACAATATCCGGGACCGAGGTATCGCGTTCGAGCGTCGCGAGCAGTATCCAGACGTAAACTGCGTCGCGGTTCCGATTCAGGACCAGTCTACAACCGCAGCCGTGTACGTGGCAGGACACGCTGAACGGCTGAGCGGGAAGCGGTTACAGGAGGATGTCCCCGGGATGATTCTGAGCGCCGTCAGGCAACTCAATGCGGAGCAAATCTGAGTCATTCGTCAGCCATTCGTGTTCACGGCCATTATCAATATAGCCTGGAATCAGCAATGTTCAGTACAGCCGCAGCAACTCCAGTCCTAGCTGACCGACGGCAGTTTCAGCAATGCCATACATATCCCAACAGAAATTTTTATCCGAGATAGGGTATTTCTTTTAGCGAAACCATTTGAGAGCGAGTGGTGAGCGAAATAACAGCCGTACACATATTATTCTAATTCACTCACCTGAACCTGGCCCTCCTAAATATGCACATATCGTACTGTAGCGGTGCTGCATCGGTTCTTTCTCATCCACTTGCCGTTCACACCGCTGTCGTTCAGTATGCTTCCCGCATCCTCACAGCTTTTCGTAATACGAAATAATTTCGCCGAAGTCCCTCTATCTATTGGTCGAAACATTCAACTGTTGATGGATGGTGCGTTTCACTCACGGGGATACCTACAACAATGGATGCAATCGCTGTCAAGCGGGGGAAGACTCGGCCAGAACGCATCGACATCGAGCGCCCGGAACCGGACGAGGGAGAGGTGCTCGTGCGGACGCTCCGTGTTGGCATCGACGGAACGGACTTTGAGGTGCTATCGGGATCACATGGCGAGTTTCCCGAGGGCAGCGACTACCAGATACTGGGCCACGAGGCCGTCGGCGTCGTGGAGTCCTCGAACGGGACCGCGCTGAACGAGGGAGAGATTGTCGTCCCGACAGTCCGGCGGCCCGCAAACACGTCGAGTCGGTTCTTCGAGAACAACGAGCCCGATATGGCTCCACCAGGTGAGTATGTCGAACGGGGGATTGCGGGGGCGCACGGCTACATGGCCGAGTACTTCACCACACCCGCATCGTTTCTCGTCCCGATCCCGGAATCGCTGGCGGATGTCGGATTCCTGGTCGAACCGATCAGCAATGCCGAAAAGGCACTTGAGCTGGCACAGCGTTCCAGGTCGACCTTCGAGTGGCAGAATGCTTCCGGACTCGTCCTCGGAAACGGACCGCTAGGACTGCTCACATTGGCGATGCTTGCAGACCGGTGTGAGCGGACGTACTGTCTCGGCCGTCGTGAACGGCCGGACCCGACCATCGACATTATCGAGGAACTGGGGGCTACCTACGTTAATTCTCGACAGACGGCCGTCGACGAGATACCCGATGTCCACGAGCCGATGGATCTGGTGTTCGAGGCGACGGGGCACGCAAAACACGCGTTTTCGACGGTCGAGGCACTCGATGCGAACGGAGTCGGGGTCCTCCTTGGCATCCCTGAGGACTGGGAATTTACTGTCAACGGTGGAGCGCTTCACAGGCAGTTGGTCCTCCAGAACAAAGCGTTGCTCGGGAGCGTGAACTCTAACGTCCGGCATTACAAACGCGCTCGTAACACACTTGCAGAATACCCGGACTGGTTCCTTGCGTCTATCATGACGACCCAGTGCTCGGTGTCGGGGTTTGCAGACGCATTCGAGAAGTCGCCGGATACTATCAAATCGTACATCGAATTCAGCGCATAAGCCGCAGCATACCCTCGATATGTGTATATACACTCGGAAGAGTGGTATTTCTCCGCACTTCTACATGAATAATTGTCTTAATCATTCTTTTGACGAGAATTTTCGAAACCAGGCTCCTTTAGGGACATTTATGGCAAGGAATTATGATGTATGAGGATATTTTCGATGCATTTAGACGTAAATGCTGGTTGGAGGCGTAGAAATCCATTGAAAACTCAAAATGAAGGCCTCGTAGGGACTAGTTTCGCCGGTCGACGCTGTGGCAGAGCGCTATCGTTCGCGCCAGTGGCTACGTCTGGGAATACTCATCGACCCACTCCTGCAGCGTGATGCCCATCGTTGACTGGGTAATCGCGTTCGAGGACGCGGAGTTCGCACTCTTGACGAGTTCGGCTTCCAGTGTCCGCGTCGGGATCTCGCCGATAAAGTGCGGAATCGCTCGTTGGACCGCCAGCGGACAGCCGACCTCGTGTGCGAGTGCATAGCCCGACAGGGAGTGTGGGACCTCTTCGGTTGCGTATTTC
The DNA here is from genome assembly GCF_001647155.1 of Haloarcula sp. K1. NCBI lineage: Archaea > Methanobacteriati > Methanobacteriota > Halobacteria > Halobacteriales > Haloarculaceae > Haloarcula > Haloarcula sp. K1. The sequence continues at coordinate 71,130 of NZ_LRHL01000003.1, read as the reverse complement.
GGGTCCGGGTCGAGTAGCTTCTCGTCCTCGACGAAGTCGACGTACTCGTAGCATTTTCCGACGTCGTGGAGTAGTGTGGCTGCCACGATGACGTCCATATCGGGGTCGGCACTGTGGAACTCCTGCTGTTCGATAGCGGATTCCCGTGCGATTCTGGTGACACCGCGGACGTGCCTGACGTTGGTTACTTCGTGGATGTTCCAGGCGTAGGGGATATCGGTAATGTCGCGCCAGCCACCTCGGTCGAGCGCGAGTGTCCACGCCTCGATGACGTTGCTGCGGAGGCTGTCCGACGAGATGTAGTCGAGTTCCGGGAACGCCTCCGTGACTTGCTCCTCGTAGTCGGGCATACTACCCCTCGTCCTGGACGAGCTGTTCCTGGCCGATAAACCGGGGCCGCTCGTCGATAGCCAAGAAGTTATCCACGTCCTCGCGTGCCGCTTTCGCTTTCCCTTTGTCGGGCGCGTAATCCCGCGACCCTTCGCTGCCGAGCGCGTCGTATAGCTTCTCGAGGTCGTCAAAGTAGAGTTCGGCGACGCCGTCGAACTCGGCGTTCTCGGGGTCAGTGGGGATGACCGTATTGTACTTGACGACGCCCTCGATTTCGCGGGCAATCGGCGTATGGTTGCTCTGCCAGTAGTCGACGAACTCATCGTGTGTCATGTCGTCCTGCCGGACGAGAAACGCCGAGTGCTTGTAGAGGCCGTCGGTGTCGCCGTCGACCTCGTCTTTCTGGACGATCTCTTCGCCGATAATACGTGGCCGCTCCTCGACAGCAAGGAAGTTGTTCACGTCCTCGCGGGCCTTCGCGGCGACCGCTTTCGTGGGGTCATAGTCACGGGAGCCGGGACTACCCAGCGCCTCGTGCAGGTCCGCAAGCGTCTCGAAGTACAGCTCCGCCAGTCCGTCGAATTCGGCGTGTGCTGGTTCTGTTGGAAGGACTTGCTGGTAGCGAACCACGCCCTCGATGTCCTTTGCAATCGGCGTGTGATTGGTCTGCCAGTAGTCGACGAACTCCTCGTGAGACATGCCGTCCTGTCTGACTAACAGGGCTACGTGCTTGTACATCATCAGCACATTTCTGACCTATGAATATAAAAGCTAACGCTGTCGTCTATCAGATTAGTTAGGTCAGTAAAGATTAATGTACGTGTGACGCCGAAGACTGAACCGATATGGAGTCAGTCAACCCAGCCACGGGTGAGCGGCTAGACGTGTATGACCCGGATGATGACGACACGGTCGAACGGAAACTGGACCGAGCCGCAGCGACGTTCGAGGAGTGGCGTGATGTTCCGTTGCGTGAGCGCGAGCAATTGCTCGTAAACGCTGGTGAGGTCCTCCGGGAGAACAAACAGCGGTACGCAGAGCTGATGACCCGGGAGATGGGCAAACCCATCACTCAGGCCGTCGCTGAAGTCGAAAAGTGTGCCTGGGCGTGTGACCACTACGCTGAATACGCGCACAAATATCTCTCCGATGAGCACCACCCCAGCCCGCCGGGGACAGAAGTAAAGACGGTCCACGACCCGCTCGGGCCGGTACTCGCGGTGATGCCCTGGAACTACCCGTTCTGGCAGGTCGTTCGCTTTGCCGCGCCCTATCTCACTGCCGGCAACGTCGGCCTCCTCAAACACGCCTCGAACGTTCCCGGGTGTGCGCTCGCGCTCGAAGAGGTGTTTAGCGAAGCGGGCTATCCCGAAGGCGCATTCCAAACGCTGTTGGTCGGTTCCAGCGATGTCGACGGCGTTCTCGCAGACGAACGCGTTCGCGCGGCGACGCTTACCGGAAGTGGTCCCGCTGGGCGCGCCGTCGCCGAAACGGCCGGCAAACACCTGAAAAAGACTGTGCTGGAACTCGGTGGGTCTGACCCGTTTATCGTCCTCGACGACGCGGACCTCGACGCTGCCGTTGAGACTGGGGTACAAGCACGGACGCTCAACGGCGGACAATCGTGCATTGCCGCCAAGCGCTTCATCGTTCACACAGACGTCTACGAGGAGTACGTTGAGCGGCTCGTCGCTGCCTTCGAAAACCTCACTGTCGGCGACCCGATGGCCGACGAAACTGATGTCGGTCCACAGGCTGACCCTGACCTCATGGCCGAACTCCACGACCAGGTACAGACCAGCGTCGACGCCGGTGCAACGCTGTTGACTGGGGGCGAGCCGCTTGACCGGACCGGCGCGTTCTACCCACCGACAGTACTGACTGATGTCCCTTCAGGATGCCCTGCCGACACAGAGGAGACGTTCGGACCAGTGGCGACCGTCTACGAGGTTGCCGATGCGGAAGAAGCAATCGCAGTCGCAAACGACACCCGGTTTGGCCTTGGTGCAAGCCTCTGGACAGCGGACCGAGAACGCGGCCAGCGGCTGGCACGAGAGGTCTCCGCGGGCTGTGTCTACATCAACGAGATGACCAAATCAGATCCGCGGGTCCCGTTCGGCGGCATCAAAGACGCCGGCTACGGCCGTGAACTCTCGGAGATGGGAATCAAAGAGTTCGTCAACAAAAAGACAGTCTGGGTCGAATAACCGTTCGCGTTTGGCACTGGGTGGTCTTCACATTGCTGACGCGCTCGGCTCTCGTCTGCCGGCAGCAACGATGGTAGTCAGCGATTCGCGTGACAGGACAAACCTTCTTGTTTCAAGGGGCGTTATGCAAGCGCATGGAGTTAGCAATACTGGGCGGTACTGGTGACATCGGTGAGGGGCTCGCAATGCGGTTTGCCTCGGACACGGACCACACGATTACGATCGGCTCGCGGGACGCTGCGAAAGCCACCGAGCGAGCGAGCACGTACGAAGAACGACTGTCCGAGCACGGCGTCGAGACTGGAATCAACGGGACAGACAACAGTAGCGCTGCGGCCGGTGCAGACGTGGTTATCCTGGCTATTCCGCCACACCACGTCGGCGATACAGTTGAAGCACTGGCAGAAGATGACGTGCTCTCAGACCAACTGCTCATTAGCCCCGCCGTCGGAATGAACGGCGATGGGGATGGACTTCACTACCGACCACCGTCGACAGGGAGCGTTACTGAGTTTGTCGCGGAGCGAGCCCCTGAATCTGTTCCAGTGGCCGGCGCGTTCCACAACCTCGCCGCGGACCGGCTAGCGGATCTGGAGGCCACGCTCGATGTGGATACGCTGGTGGTCGCGGACGACCCGGCGGTCAGTGAACGAGTCGTGACGCTAACTGATGACCTTGCGGGCGTCCGACCGATCCCTGCTGGGCCGCTATCGAACGCTACGGAGGTCGAGAGTCTGACGCCACTGCTCATCAATATCGCTCGATACAACGAGGATATGCACGATGTCGGTGTGAGTTTTAGCTAGACCCGGCCGCGCTTCCGTCCGCCGCCGCGGTTCGATAGTATCGTAGCGAGATCGGCGACGTCCTCGCGTTTGCCTGTATCTGTAGACAGTCGCAACCAGATCAGGAATTATCTCAGCGCGCGTTGTCGATTTCGTCGATCGCGTCGGGGTTTTCGATACTCGAGAGGTCCCCCAGTGCTGTCCCCTCGTAGACGTTCTGAACGATTCGACGGACAATCTTTCCCGACTGGGTCTTCGGGAACGCGTCGACGAAGTGGAGTTCACGCGGTCGGAACGGCTTGCCGAGCGCGGTCCCGACCTGCGCGCGCAACGTCTCTCGAAGGTCGTCTGACGCCTCGTACTCCTCGTTGAGGATGACGTATGTGACAACCGCGGTCCCCTTCGTTTCGTCGTCCGCACCGATCGCAACAGCGGCGTTGACCGCATCGTGTTCGATGAGTGCGCTCTCGACCTCGGCCGGGCCGACCTTCCGGCCGGCGACGTTGAGCACGTCGTCCGACCGACCGTGTAAGAACCAGAAGCCGTCCTCGTCTTTCTGTGCCCAGTCGCCGTGGTCCCACATATCGCCGAACCGCGACCAGTACTCTTCGAGGTACCGCTCGTCACCGCTCCACAGCGACTTTGTCATCGACGGCGCTGACGACTGACAGACCAGATACCCCTTCTCGTTGGCTTCGGCAACGGATTCCCCTTGTGCATCGACGATATCGATGTCCATGCCGAGCGCCGGACCACCAAGCGTCCCCGGCTTCAACGAATGCAGCGGCGTCGGTTGCAGGAAACAGCCGAATATCTCCGTTCCGCCGGAGATGTTCATAATCGGTGTCGTGCCGTCGCCGACGTTCTCCAGAAACCACTCCCAGGAATCTGGGTCCCATGGCTCGCCAGTTGAACCCAGCAGGCGCAACGTCGAAAGGTCGTGCCCATCCGGCCACTCGTCGCCGTGTTTCTGTAGCGCACGGATCGCTGTCGGTGAAATCCCGAACACCGATAGATTGTGGGTGTCGATCAGCTCCCAGAACCGGTCCGGCTCAGGATAGTCGGGTGCCCCTTCATACATGAAGACGGTCCCACCGTGGGCATGATTGCCGATTAGCGTCCACGGCCCCATCATCCAGCCGATGTCCGAGACCCAGAAAAACCGGTCTGCGGGCTTGTAGTCGAACGAAAAGAAGATTTCCTTCGCCGGCTGGACGAGCCCGCCGGCGTGCGTGTGGACGATACCTTTGGGTTTGCCCGTTGTCCCGGATGAGTACAGCAGCATCGACTCGTGGTCGGCGGGGAGCGACTGGGTCTCGTAGTCGGCAGCTTGGGAACCGACTGCATCCGCCCACCATTCGTCACGAGCGGGGTCCCACGAGAGAGTGGATTCCCGAGAACCCAGCCGATTGTAGACGATTGTGTGCTCTACGTGGCCCGCCGCTTCGATAGCCTCGTCTGCGGCCGACTTCAGGTCGATTTCGCTTCCCCGGCGGTAGAAACCATCACCGGTGAACAGGACTGAACACTCGGCGTCTTCGATGCGAGTTGCTGTCGCGTCGACCCCGAAGCCGGAGAAGATAGGGACGGCAATCGCACCTACTTTGAAACAGCCATACAGCAATGGGACGATTTCCGGGACCATCGGCATGTACAGCCCGATGGTGTCACCGGGTCCGACACCGCGCTCTTCGAGTGCATTGGCGACGCGATTGGCCTGTTGGTGGAGTTCGTGATAGGTAACCTCACGGACTGTCCCGTTTTCACCCTCCCAGATTGTCGCGACGGTATTTCGGGTCTCTGAATCTGGGGCTGCGTGACGATCGACGACGTTGTGCGCGATGTTGAGTTCCCCACCGACGTACCAGTCCGTGAACTGGGGGCCGTCTGTGTCATCGCGGACTTGCTCGTACGCCTCGTAAAATTCCAGGTCGAGATAGTCGACTATCTCGTCCCAGAACCAGTCCAGTCCGGATGCCGGTTCACCGTCGATATCGGTGACCGTCCGCCTGTGGAGTTCTTCGAAGTCCTCGATGCCGTGCTTTTGCATGAACGCGTAGACGTTGCTCTCGGTCACGAACGTCTCGCTCGGTTCGTACCGTACCTCGTCGAGTGCTGTGAGTGAATCTGACATTGGATTCAAGTGGCTGTGACAGTGTCGGAAGCTGTGCAGTCGCTGCAGTTGAGCGACCCCGTCTGGTTGCGCTACCCCGTCTTGTAGACGCCGCGTGCGTCCGCGACCTGTGTGCCGTCTTCAGCGTACACTTCGACGCTGACGACGCCAACGTCACCGCCGTGGCGAACCACATCCGCCTCTGCTCGGAGGTCCCCTGTCCCGGCTTCGAGGTAATCGATGCGCATATCGATGGTCGGCACCGGCTGGTCGACGAGCGACACCAGAGCGGCCCCACCAACGGTGTCTGCGAGCGTGAACGTGACGCCGCCGTGGGCCATTATCTGCTCTTCGTTCCACGACAGCTCTTCGCGCATTTGGATATGCCCTTCGGCGTACCCGTTGTCGACTGTGGTTATTTCGATATCGAGCAGGTCGGCAAACGGCATGTTCTCGAAGAACGCTTCGATGTCCATACTCATTCAACCGGTTTTTCATCAGGGGAAATAAGTATTGGTGTTCACACGGTGCCGGACCACACGGGCGGTACCGAGGGACTCACTGGCGCTCATGGTGTCTCAGCCCCTTCGGTCCGGACTGCGTCTGGCGTCTCGGCAGTCACCGACACGACGTGCCAGTCCTTAGCTGACCTTCGGCTGCACCTCTTCTCCGAGGCGTCGGATACACTCGGCCATCTCCTGCGTTCCGGTTCCCGGGTGGTACGTCCGGAAGATGAAGTGTATGTCGTCGCCCAGCGCCTCGCGGTACGTTTCGAGTTCCGCCGTGACTTGCTCGGGTGTCCCGAAGATAGCCTGCTCTTTGAGTTCCTGCTTGCGGTCTTCGTCCAGTTCCGCAACGGTCTCGCCGGAGAATATCTCCTCGTACCGGCGCTGGATGTAGAGGTAGCCGTCGCGCATCCGCTCCCACGCGTCCTCGCGGGAGTCTCCGACGAACCCGTGTTGGAGGACGTACACCTGAAAGTCGCCCTCGATATCCTCGTCGTCACGGACGTTACGGATATCCTCGACACGCTTGCGGACGCCATCGACTGACAGCGACGACGGGGCACACCATGCGTCAGCGGTCCGGGCGGCTCGCCGGACGGCAGGCCGCGACGCCCCACCGAGCATGAGGGGAACGTCGTGTGCAGGTTTCGGTGTCACAGTGACGTCCGACGAGATGTCATGGAATTCCGGCTCGTAGCCGAGCGGCCCGTCAGACCAGGCCCCTCGAAGTGTGTCGACCGTATCGGCTAGCCGCTCGGCCCGTTCGTCGTCAGGAATCCCGAAGGCGTCAAACTCGGAGACGTTGGACCCGATTGCCATCCCGAGCGTCGTTCGGCCACCGGAGATCTGGTCCACCGTTGCGATATCCTCGGCGAGCCGGATCGAATCGTACAGCGGCGCGAGTGCGATGCAGGACCCGATTTCGATGTCGTCGGTGACTGCGGCTAACGCCCCAAGCGCCGGTGTGACGCCCGACAGATAGTCGTCGTCGAGGAAGTGATGCTCTGAGACCCAGGCGCTATCGAGACCCGCGTTGTCGATAACTTCCCCCAGTTCGAGCATTTCGTCGTAAATATCGCTGGTTTCGCGGTCGTCGTCCGGGCGCTGCTGACAGGTAAACAGGCCTGTTCCCAGTTGCATAAATTTCCGTAACGGCGCGACCGACTTAACGGTAGTGGCACGCCGGCGACCAGACAGTGCGTGAGACCGGCCAAGATGCCTGCCAGTCAGTAGTCTATCCGCGTGATCTCCGAAACGGGCCATTCGCTGAGGATCTCAACGCCGTTCTCGCGGACAACGACCATCTCTTCGACGCGGACGCCCTGTCGCTCTGCGGGTTGCATCGTCTCGACAGCCATCGTCATACCCTCCTCGATTTCGATCGGGTGGTCCGGCGAGAGCCCGCGCCAGATGAGCGGCGTCTCGTAGAGCTGTAGCCCCAGCCCATGCGCCCAGTGGTTGGTCGTCATCTGCCAGAACTCGTCGGCGTCGTACCAGTCCATATGCTCACCCTCTCTGTCGGGGAAGCCCTTGCAGATCTCGTCGGTCGTGGCCCCCGGCTCGATTCGTTCGAGGACGTCGTAGAGGTCGTCACGCGCCTTTTGGTAGGCGTCTTTCTGTGCCTGCGTCGGTTCACCCATGCTGAACGTCCGGTAGTAACAGGAGCGATAGCCCAGATAGCCGATGTTGTAGAAATCCGCGTAGACGAGGTCGTTCGGCCGGATCATTCGGTCGGTCGTGTTCGCCTGATGTTTCGGCCAGGTGTTCGGACCAGAGGTCACGTAGCCACCCTGGGCCATCGCGCCGTGGCCCCAGAGTTCGCCGACTGCGTCGCCCCAGACTTCCGATTCCCGCTTGCCCGGTTTTGCACTCTCCGTAATCTTCTGGAAGCCCGCTTCACAGATGGCAGCGACCTGTCGCAGACACTCGACCTCGTCGCGGGTTTTGGTCTTCCGCGCGTCGAGCATGATATCGGTCGCTGCACTGGTGTCGACATCGACGCCGCGGTTTTCGAACTTCTCGATAAGCGTCCCGTTCCCCACGTCGATGCCCATCGGCTCCCGGTCGACACCGTACTCTTCCATGGCGGTGTACACCGTCTCGGCCATCTTGTCTTTGAGCCAGTCGCGCGCGGAAGCGCTGCCTGACGCCCGGGGAACGTTGCCGAGTCCAGGACAGGCATACCGGATGTCGTCGAGCCAGGGACAGTTGAACCGTTGGTTCGATGCGTGGTCCGCAGTGTCCCAGTGAACCACGTCGCCGTCTTCGGTCAGGAGCGTGTAGTGATCTGCCCCGCTCCCGCCGGTCATCGCCAGCCCGGTGACGTACCGGACATTCGGGTCATTGATAAGCAGCATCGACCCCAGTTCGGAGTCCTGCAGTCGGTCGAGGGCTCGCTCTTTGCGCTCGCGTCGCATCCGCTGGACGTCGATCCGCTCTTCCCAGTCGACGGCCATGGTGCCACGCGTTCCTTCCATGAAGTCGCGCTCGTACATCACGTATGCGTACAGGCAGGTCCCTAATCAAACACTGGGTTCACTCCGGCCGATACGGGACAAACGCAAGCACCCACGGTACGCACGTCACACAGCGACGGCAGGACTGGTGTATCAGAGCGATTCGAGCCCGTTCTCCTCCCGGAGGGTGTTGATGTAGGACCGGAACCCGGATTCGAGGTCGTACTCGACCTCGTAGCCGAGATCGTTCTGCGCAGCGGTCATATCGAGATTCTGGGTCCAGGGGAGTTCGCCCTCGTCGGAGACATCGAGGTCGGCGTCCGGAACGATTTCCCGGACAGCGTTGGCGGCTTCACGGATCGTCGCGAGGACGCCGCGGACGTTGTAGATGCGCTGGCTGAGATCGTCCTCGTCGACGAACGTTGCTTTCCGGAACGCCTGTGCGATATCGCGGGCGTGTTGCCAGTCGATCACCTGATCACCGTACTCGACGCTGAACGGTTCGCCGAGTGCCGGCTTCTCGATGATGTTTGCGAGGAACGCCGACCCACCGGTTTCGCGGTAGGGGCCGTACGCGACTGTCGGACGGAGTCCAACGTGGTCAACACCGTAGTCCTCGTGGTAGACACGGGCCTGATGTTCGTTGTACTCCTTGGTTGCGCCGTAGAGCGTATCTGGATAGACGAGTTCGTTCTCGTCGACGTACTCGGCGGCGTAGTTGTGTGGCGGCGCGTACACCGCCGCGCTGGAGGCCCAGGTGACACGCTCGATCTGGTCGTCGAGGGTGCGTGCGGCCTCGAAGACGTTGTTCGTCCCCCTGATGTTGACATCGAGGCCAGCCCGCGGGTTGTCCCGTGCTGTGTTCGTCAGCAGTGCCGCGAGGTGAACGATGTGTGTCGTCCCCGTCTCTTTGACGGCACGAATCACATCCGTCGCCTCGGAGACATCACCGCGCCGGATGGTCACGTCGTCGGCGACACCCAACTTCGATAGGATGTGGTCGTCCGTCGAGAGGTCGTAGGCGACGACGTCGTGGCCGTGTTCGATGAGGTCCTCGACCACATACGAGCCGAGGAAGCCGGTTCCACCAGTGACAAGCACCGTCGTATCTGTCATTGTCATATCAGTGTGTGTTCCGTGGTTGATTTATATTCTTTGCTAACCCGTGTCTGGGACGTCATTCGTGCAGTCCGCCGACTTCCTCGTAGAACGACGATTGGAGGGACTCGACCATCTCTTCGTCGCGGTCGATGCGGACGTCGATGACGAACGGGACATCGACGCTGGTCCCTTCGGCGAGTGCATCCCCGAGTTCAGCAGGCGTCACGGCTCGTGTCGCTTCAGCGCCGAACGCCTCGGCCGCTTTCACGAAGTCGGTGTCGTGGAACTCGACGCCAGCGATGTCGCCCGCCTCGTGTTGCATCTGACGGACCATCCCCAGGCTGGTGTCGTTGAGGACGACGAACGTGGGCGCGACGCCGTTCTCGACGGCTGTCTCCACACTCGTCATCGTCATCGTGAAGCCACCGTCGCCGGCGACGGCGATGACATCTTTCTCCGTCGTGATGGCGGCGGACACCGCGGCTGGCGTTGCCCATCCCATCGCGCCGACGCCACCGCTGCCGTAGTAGGTCCCGGTGTCCGGTGTCTGGAGGTAGTTCAGCAACCAGAATCGGTTGTTGCCCGAGTCTGCGGTCACGATGGTCTCCGAATCAACCACTGCCTCGATCTCTTTGACCGCCCGCTGTGGCTTGATTGGCGACGCGTCCGACTCGCATCTGGGGGCGTAAAACGACTCCTGCGCCGCGGCCGCACGGTCGCGCGCCCAGTCGTTTCCAGCACTCTCGGGGAGGTTTGCCGCCAGGTCGTCGAGGCTCTGTGCGGCGTCACCGATGAGTGCAACATCCGCGGGGTAGACCCAGCCAGCGTTGCGTGTGTCGATGTCAGCGTGGATGATGGTCTGCTCGTCGGGCCGGATGAACTCCGGGGACTGCCAGTTCGTGTCCATCGGGTTCATGCGACAGCCCACGACGAGGAGGACGTCTGCCTCGCTGACAACCTGATTTGCGCCCTCGTGCCCGAAGGAGCCGATAACGCCCGCGGCCAGGTCGTGGGTTTCGGGGAACGTGGACTTGCCGAGATAGGAGGTAGTGACGACGGCATCAGTAGCCTCAGCGACAGTTTCGAGCTGGTCGTAGGCGTCGGCCGCGTGAACGCCGTTGCCGGCGATGATGACCGGTCGGTCGGCCTCGCTCAGGGCTGTTATCGCTGTCTGGACGTCCTCGCGGGCCGGTCGCGATTCCCAGTTTTGCACCTGATCGTGACCGTCCCAGACCGGCGGAATCGGGTCTTCGGGCATCTCCTCGGTGACGGCGTCGCCGTCGAGGATTATTGCCGTTGGCCCCGGCCGGCCGGCAGTCGCGTGCTTGAACGCGAGCTGGAGGCTTCGCACCGTCTCCGTCGGTGAGCGCGGGAACCAGTTTTCCTTGGTGTAGGCGTCGAGTGCTGACGGCAGGTCCAGCCCGCCGTAGTCACCGCGAGCCTGCTGGTACGGCGCGAGTGTGGAATAGTCGCCACGCTCGCTGGCCTCGGTGATAACGACCATCGGTGACGAAGCGAGCTTGCCCTCCATCTGGCCGATTGCGCCGAGGCTGCCGATCCAGGGGCCTTGCCCCGCGAGGACCCCGGGGTTGCCGGTGAGTCGCCCGTGCATCTCGGCCATGACACTGGCTTCGCGCTCATCGCGTGGTCGGACCATCTCGACGTCGGCCTCCGGGACGTGATCGAGAATCTCGATGGCACGACCGCCGGGATATCCGAAGACGTACTCGACGCCTTGCTCGTCCAGTTCTTCGACAAGGCGCTTTCCTGTTTCAGTCATGGGTAGTGAATTTGAGAGTCATTATCGCGTTACGTCCCACTGTGGGTAACTCCCAAGATATAGAGTTTGGGGTCAACGTTGCACCAATCCCGGTGAACGGACGTACTATTCGGGGCCCTGCGAAACTCGATGTCCTGCCGCGGTGTTCAAGTAATTCGACAAAGTCATACTACCAGTTTCTAGCGGACTCGGTCCTTTGACCGCTCGGATTCCTTGTTATTGCTCCCGAAAACTGTTCTAATAGTTAGAACAGAGTAAATTCCAGTGCAGACTCCCTAGATTCATATACTGACTGAAAGGATAAATTAGGAAAATTGTCGGTAAAGACCTTCTAAGTTTGACTTCACCTACTGAGTAAGACACCTGAACCTTGGAGTATTGGATACTACGGTTGGCGGATTACAGCGTTACTGTTGTAACAGCGTTTGTCGCACGATTTTCGCATAGTGTTACACTCATATAGATGTAACAGTACCCTGCTGTGCAGGCTCGGTTGTCATTGTCCTCATATCTTTGTTATTTACATCGACGAATAACTCTTCTTTGGAGCGGAACTATCGGTTCTTCAATGCAGTAGAGGCAGTAGCGGTTCTGGGGAGTCCGTAGCAGCTGGGGACTCATTCACCGAACTACATACCGAAGGTTCAGTGAGCGTGGCTGTGAGTCTGTTCGAATAATTCGAACCATTACGATCTACGATTGATTTATATACTAGAGTCCTCCGGATAGCTGCCTGTCCGAGCGGAGAGTGACGACTGATCGCCGAATTTGAGAGCCCATTCCGATACGAGAACCGGACTGCGCATTCGGTATGGCTAGTCCGGTGCTGGTGCTCGATTGGACGCTCAAACCAGCACTCTCGCATCGGCTACCCGTACCTATCTGGGCCAGAAGTGCGCTGTAACGGTTATAGGGCACGTCGAACGCCCTGTCGCCGACACCGTTCGTATGTTTCGAACGAGTATCGGTACTGGCGCGGTGCGCACACGACAGCGTTGACAATACAGGTACGTCTGTTGAGAGTCTTCTGCGTATCGCTGTGTTCGAGATCAGCTCGGATCGGACTCGTCCCTCTCAGGGCCCGTTTCGTCTCTGAGCAGAACCGCTTCGGTTCATAATAACGTTTATCACGAAAGATGGTGTCATGGGTAGTGTTGCGATGCACGATACAGTCAGCCGTCGAACTGTCATGAAGAGCATTGGTGCCGCAGGCGCTGTCGGACTTGCAGGCTGTTCGGCAGATGGTGGTGATGGTGGCAGCGAGAACACCATCAGCATGGGTATCCTAATGGGAGTCACAGGTGGTCTATCCGAAGTGGGTCCCGCGATTCGGGACGCAGCAGAACTAGCCGTAAAACAGGTCCGAGACGCGGACAACGGGTTCTCAGTCGATACGCAGTTTGAGAATACGGAGACCAAGCCCAGTCGGGGTGTGAGTGGTGCGGAAGCCCTCGTGAACGGTGGCTACCCGATGATTTGCGGGGGGTTGGCGTCATCGGTGACACTGCAGGTCGCGGAGAACGTCGCAATTCCGAACCAGACCGTGATGTGCTCACCATCGGCGACGTCGCCGGATGTCACGTCACTGGAGGATAACGACTTCGTGTACCGGACGCCCCCCACGGACAAGTTGCAGGGGTCACTGCTGGCACAGATAGCGGCCGAACGGCTCGAGAAGGAGAGCGCAGCTATCCTCTTTCTCAACAACGCGTACGGGAACGGCCTGTCGAACGGATTCACGAAGACGTTCGAGGAGGAGTACGGTGGTGAGGTCCTGAATCAGGTCTCGTACTCGGCGGGTCGGTCCTCGTACACCTCCCAGTTGCAGAACGTGCTTGACGGTGATCCGGAGACGCTCGTGATTATCGGCTATCCGGAGAGTGGGAACAAGATCTTCCGGAACTTCTACGAGAACTTCGACAGAGCGGACATGGATATCCTGGTGCCGGACGGACTCAGGGCCGATGACTTGCCCGGGAATGTGGGCCACGACATGACAAACGTTCGCGGGACCAATCCGTCCTCGGCCGGACCGGGGATCGAGTACTTCAGATCTGCATACGAGGAGGAGTACGGCTCTGCACCGGGACCGTTCAATCAGCAGTCGTTCGATGCTGCGGCGGTTCTGCTGCTGGCACGCGCGGCAGCCGGTGAAGATGACGGGACTGCAATCCGAGACCAAATGCGGGCGGTCACAGATCCCGGCGGCGAAACAGTCGGACCCGAAAACCTTGGAGAGGGTGTTTCGCTGGCGGCCGACGGGAACGAAATCAATTACCAGGGCGTCTCGGGCCCGGTTGAGTTCGACGAGAACGGGGACCTGGCCAGCGCCGTGTACAACTACTTCAGGTACACGGAGGACGGCACAGAGAATATCGAGCAGGTGGAGGTGTAACCGAAATACCGCTGGGCTTTCTCCTCTGACTACAATTTCCCCTCAGTACGACAGTCTAGGTGGGTTTTGTACCATTGCCGTGGCTCAGATAGAACATGTTCATCATACTGTCTGGCAAGGTTGGGGGAACGGCACCTGTCGTACAACCGAAAGACTATAATCAAATACCGTTATACTCATGAACTGATGTCTCAGTACGCAGCACGCGTCGAAGAGATGGATATCAGCGGCATCCGAGAAGTCTTCGAGGCGGCAGGCGAAGACGCAATAAACCTGGGTCTCGGTCAGCCTGATTTCCCAACGCCAGAACACGCCCGGGAGGCAGCGACGAGTGCGATTCAGAATGGGATGGGCGACTCATACACGTCCAACAAGGGCATTCCAGAACTCAGAGAAGCCATCAGTGAACGCTACGCCACCGACAACGGACAGGACATACCGCCCGAAAACATCATCGCCACTGCCGGCGCAAGCGAGGCGATTCACGTCGCCATAGAAGCCCACGTCCAGCCAGGTGACGAAGTGCTCTGCCCCGACCCCGGGTTTCTGGCCTACGAACAACTGGTGTTACTCGCCGGCGGCGAACCAAAGCGGGTCGAACTCAGAGATGACCTGACCCTCGACCCTGCTGCTGTGGAGGACGCCATTACGGACAACACGTCACTGTTTATCGTTAACAGTCCTGCGAACCCGACCGGTGCGGTGCAATCGAAGCGGGATATGGCGGAGTTCGCGCGGCTAGCGGATGAGCACGAAGTCATTTGCCTCTCCGATGAGGTCTACGAGAAGATCGTCTTCGACGGTGAACACCACTCACCGGCGGAGTTCGCCAGCTCCGATAGGGTAATTCAGGCCAGCGCGTGCTCGAAAACGTACTCGATGACAGGGTGGCGGCTCGGGTGGGTAGCGGCCAGTTCGGAGCGAATCGAACGGATGTTACGGGTGCACCAGTACGTGCAAGCGTGTGCCAGCGCTCCATCGCAGTACGCTGCCGAAGCGGCGCTTACCGGCCCACAGGAACCGGTGCGAGAGATGGTGTCGGCCTTCGAGGAGCGTCGAAACGTGCTTCTCGATGGGTTGGAGGATATCGGCCTCGACACGCCAGTGCCGAAGGGAGCGTTCTACGCGATGCCTCACGTCCCGGACGGGTGGACCCAGAAGATGCTGGACAACGACGTCATCGTGGTTCCTGGCGAGGCATTCGGGCCGAGCGGTGAGGGACAGGCGCGGATCTCGTATGCCACGAGCACAGCTGAACTGAAAGAGGCGCTGGAAGTGATGGGAACGGTCACGGATTCTCTGTAGCGCGCCAGCAGGGACTCGCGACTGACTGAGCCTTCCGACAATCGGTTTCATATTTCTCGTCGTGGACATAGATACATATGCGCTTCAAGCGAGCACTGCCGAAGTCGGGAGCGTATGCGCCCGCGGTTGTGTACTGACTACTGGTATCAACGCTGAACCCTGGTATCAACGCCTGCGGTTGCAAAGCCCGCCTGACTTAGTTACATGTCTGATATATGTTGTACATTATCGTGTGTGTCACTAGCATGAAATGGGCGTATATTTTCGGTTCCCTGTGATTCTATGACGATTTTACATCAAGATTTTTAACACTGGGTACAGAGCACGATAATATGGCGGCACGAGACTACTACAGCCGTGGACAGAATCTACTATACAACCGCCCAGTACTCGTTATATTCGCCGTTATCGGCGTGTTTCTCGTATTCGACATCCTTCGACAGTTAGGCACTGGAACAATCGTCGTCACAGACCTCATGAGTTATCTCTGGAACGGACTGGTGCTTGGGATGTCGCTTGGACTGGCCGGTGTCGGCCTCTCGATGACGTACAGTATCCTCAATTTCGCGAACTTTGCCCACGGTGACTTGATTACGAGCGGTGCGTTCGCCGGATGGGCGACGGCGTTTCTGATTGCCGGGCTGGGAGAGTTCTCTGTCGAATCGCTCATTCTTATCGGCGGCCCAATCGCAGTCGGTTCGAATGAGCTTGGCATCAATGTTGTCAATACCCCGCTGGCGCTTCTGGCTGGATTGCTCGTCGCCGCGGCCCTCACAGCCGCCCTCTCGCTTTTGCTGGATCGAATCGTATTCAAACCGATGCGCAGTGCCGATGGCGTGACGCTGATGATCGCCAGTGTCGGTGTCGCACTGTTCCTTCGTAATTTCCTCACCTTTTCGTTCCTGACTGACAGTCGCGGGCTGACAGGCGGCAATATCCCCCAATTTACCATCGCGGGCGTCACGTTCGGTGGGCACCAGATTACGCTGGTCGTCGTTGCCGCACTCCTGATGCTCGGCACTCACATTCTGCTCCAGTACACCAAGATCGGCACGGCCATGCGTGCGATGGCTGCGAACAAAGACCTCGCAAAAGTCACGGGCATCCCAACGGAACGCGTCGTCAAGCTCACATGGATTATCGGCGGCGGGCTTACTGGGTGTGCAGGCTTTCTTATCGCGTTACAGCAGGGAACGCTCACAGTTACAATGGGGTGGGACCTGCTGTTACTGGTGTTCGCAGCGGTCATTCTCGGCGGTGTCGGATCGATCTACGGCGCAATGGTCGGTGGGGTCATCCTCGGCATCGCGAGTCGACTCGCGCTCGTCTGGATTCCAGCCAGCTTCCTCCTGGTTGCGGCATTCGTCATTATGATCGTCATGCTGCTCGTGCGCCCGTCGGGTCTGTTCAGTGGGAGGACGACGGCATGAGTACGGGTTCCATTCAGGCGCGGGCTGAGGGCTGGCTTGGCAACAATGACGTGCGCCTGCTTGTCGCGCTTGCTCTCGCGATCGGGGGACTGTACGCGCTTTTCAGTGTCGTCCTCGGGTTCCAGCTGAACGGTACCGTCAACACGCTCCGTCGTGTCGCGTTCCTCTCAGCTATCTATGCCATGTTAGCGCTCGCACTGAACCTCCAGTGGGGGTACGCGGGCCTGTTCAATCTCGGTGCGGCCGGGTTCATGGCGATCGGTGTGTACACGATGGGGATACTGACCGCCCCAGTGACGGCCAGTCCGCCCGGCTTCGGGCTGCCGCTCCCGGTCGCCATTGTGGCTGCTATCCTCGTGACTGGGGTCGTCGGCGGCCTCGCAGCGTTGCCGGCGATCCGGCTTCGTGCCGACTATCTTGCCATCGTAACCGTCGCGTTCTCGGAGATCGTTCGCCTCACACTCCGTGCCCCGGAGTTTGCGAACACTCGCATTGCCGGCGTCGCATTCGGAACTGGCGGTGCGACGGGCCTGTCCCTGCCATCGAACCCGATCCGGATTCTCTTTTACACAGACCCGGCCGCAACAGCCCCAGCGCCCAATGCGCTGGGTGCGGCGATGTTCAGCGCCGTGGAACCGCTGGGAATCGAGCAGACGCTGGTCATCGGCTGGGCGTACGTGGTCGTGCTGTGTCTCTGTCTCGGCCTCCTGTACTGGCTGATGATCCGTATCGGGAAGTCACCCTTCGGCCGGGTCCTCAAGAGCATCCGCGAGGACCAGCAGGTCACGCAGGCACTGGGGAAAGACACGCGCCTGTTCAAAATAAAGACCTTCGCGCTTGGCTGTGCGCTCATGGGCCTGATTGCCATCCTTTGGCGGCTCTCCGGAGGCTATGCATCGCCACGGATGTTCAAGCCGATACAGACGTTCTATATTTTCATTGCCCTGTTTATCGGCGGGACTGGCTCACCGACAGGAAGTATCGTTGGCGGTGCCCTGTTCGCGAGTCTGCTCTTCGAGGGACCCTCGTTCGTCCGCCGGGTCGTGGCAGAGTACCTCCAGCTCAGCAACGCCCCCGACACGCTTGTCGGTGCGCTTGCCGAGCTGGGGACCCTTGATATCACGCCCCTGCTGGCCTATTCCGTGCAGGACGTGAGCATCTCCGCGCTCCGTCTCATGCTGTTAGGTATCGTCCTGGTGTATCTCATGCAACGGCATCCGGACGGGCTGCTTGGCCATCGAAAAGCAATCGCATCGAGCGTTGACCTCTCACAACAGGCGACTCGCGAGGACGACAATGAGTAAGAACGCACACTCAGCACGGAGCGACCAGACCCAAAAGGGACAGCAAGAGCAGATACTCAAAGTGGAGAACCTACGAAAGACGTTTGGCGGTATTACCGCTGTCGCCGACGTCTCTTTCCACGTCGAAAAGGGGTCGATCACCGGCCTGATTGGCCCGAATGGGGCTGGCAAGTCGACGACGTTCGACCTGATTACCGGTGTGCAACGGCCGGACGGGGGCGAAGTCGAGTTCAACGACACGGAGATAACGGGGTACCGGTCGGATCAGGTCGCAAACCAGGGCCTCGTCCGGACCTTTCAGATCGCACGGGAGCTATCGGAGATGACTGTGCTGGAAAACCTGCTGCTGGCACCACAGAACCAGGCCGGCGAAGCAGTCTGGCGAGCGGTCCTCCCGCGAGCCAGAACGAAGGTCGTCGAACAGGAAAAAGAGCTCCGGGAACAGGCCTGGGAGATGCTCGAACTGTTCGAGATCGAGCACGTCGCGCACGAATCCGCCGGCAATCTCTCAGGGGGCCAACGAAAGCTTCTGGAGATGGCGCGCGTGCTCATGACCGACCCCGAGATGGTGCTGCTGGACGAACCGCTTGCGGGAGTCAATCCGACACTCGAGGAGAAACTCATCGACCGGTTGCACACGCTCAAAGAGCGTGGCTACACTTTCCTCTTCGTCGAACACGACATGGACGTTATCATGAACAACTGCGATACGGTCATCGTTATGCACCAGGGGAGCGTTCTCACCGAGGGGCAACCGGACGCGGTGAAAAACAATGAGAAAGTGCTTGACGCCTACCTCGGAGAAGAGGTGAAAATATGAGTTTGCTGTCAGTACAGCAACTGGACGCCGGCTACGGTGACCTGCAGATCCTCACAGACGTCGATATGGAAGTCGGACAGGGTGAGTACATCACCATCGTCGGCCCGAACGGCGCAGGTAAGTCCACTGTGATGAAGTCAGTGTTCGGACTGACGACGTACATGGGGGGCGAGATCGTATTCGATGACAGGGACATCGCTGGCGAACAGCCGGAAGATATCATCTCGTATGGGTTGAGTTTCGTCCCCCAGAGCAACAATGTGTTCGAGCCGCTGACGGTCACGGAGAACCTCAAGATGGGTGCATACACGCTGGACCAGTTTCCCGAAGAGCGGCTACAGGCGGTCTACGACCGGTTCCCGATACTGGAAACGCGGTCAGAACAGAAGGCGGGTACACTTTCAGGCGGCCAACAGCAGATGCTTGCGATGGGCCGTGCGCTCATGCTCGACCCTGATCTGCTACTGCTTGACGAGCCCAGTGCAGGCCTCGCACCGGACCTCGTCGACGAGATGTTTGACCGCATCGACGAGATCAACGACGCCGGAACCGCCGTCCTCCTCGTCGAGCAAAACGCCAAAGAGGCATTGCGGCGGTGCGACCGCGGCTACGTCCTTGTGCAGGGACAGAATCGACACGAAGACAGTGGTGAAGCACTTCTCAACGACCAGCAGGTTCGCGAGGACTTCCTCGGCGGGTAGTCCCTGTACCCAGGACTGGCTTGGAGACTGCTTTTTGCCACAGGAAGGCACCGACGCGAGATACTGTACGGGCCGTCGAGCCGGCACGGGCTGTTGAGTCCTTGACGGCCCATAATCAGCGAACGGATTGCCACACTGCAGCCCCGGATTCAGTGAAGTTGTAGATATTTGAACGTATTTAGTTCTTCACAGCACCTCGTTATATCGACTTATCCGTATTACCGTCTGAATATATGTTGTGTTACAATCATCACAAGATAGGGAAGGTAGATATAATAGTCAAATATGTTGTACTTGTTGCTGTCTCTACGTCCCTTTGGCCCAGTAACTGTCACCGCTCATACCGGGATAGCTACTGTGGCGTGTGAACGAGTGTCGCACAAACAATAAGTATCTACCATGTCAGTCTCCACATATGCATCCGGGCTTGAACCCTATCGCCTGCCCTGCAGGTCAGCTGTCCCGGCAGTTAATGGATTGGGCACTGCCCTCTTCCACAGCCACATTTTTCACATTTTCGACATTTAAACTGGCGTAGACTGCCAGCGCACAGGTGGTCCCTGTGCCCGGTGGAAAACGCCAGCCTTGAACACGCTCGGGGAGCCGTACTCAGCGGCTGTTCGGGTTATCAGGGTCTGTTGAGGGAGCGTCTGTCGAATACAAAAAACATCATCGAAAACAATGAACATGAAAAACGAAGCAGGAAGCAAGGACGTGCCAGCGGCCGTCAGAGAAGACTCGGATCTAGTCCAGGTACTGGATGCTGAAGGAAATGTCTTACCACAGGCGTCTGTTCCGGACATTTCAGACAGGCAGTTACTTGAGTTGTATGAGACAATCAAGCTCGCTCGTCACTTCGACCAGCGGGCGATCAGCTTCCAGCGACAGGGGCGGCTAGCGACATACGCACCAATGACGGGCCAAGAAGGGTCACAGGTCGCCACGAGCCTGGCACTTGCCGAGCAGGACTGGTTGTTCCCGACCTACAGGGAGCACGCGGCGAAGTACGCCCACGGGATGGACCTTGCATCCCTTTTCGAGCCACTGAGAGGCTATCGAGAGGGATACGCGATCCCCGACGACGTCAACGTGATGCCGGAGTATATTCCGATTGCGACCCAGGTTCCACAGGCCATGGGAATGGCGTGGGGACACAAGCTACAGGGAAAGACCGATACGGCCGTCCTGTGTCACCTCGGTGACGGTGCGACCTCCGAAGGCGACTTCCACGAAGGACTGAACTTCGCTGGGGTGTTCGACGTCCCCGCTGTGTTCGTCTGTAACAACAATCAGTGGGCGATTTCGGTCCCCCGCGAGCGACAGACCGCGAGCGAAACCATCGCTGAAAAGGCACAGGCATACGGTATCGACGGCGTTCGAGTCGACGGGCTGGACCCGCTGGCGGTCTACAAAGTCGCCAGTGCGGCACTGGAGGAAGCCCGGAATCCGGGTCCCGGAGAGCTACGCCCAACGCTTATCGAGTCCGTCCAGTATCGCTTCGGTGCGCATACCACTGCGGACGACCCGTCCGTTTACAGAGACGAATCGGAAGAAGAGGCCTGGCGCGACCGCGACCCCGTGGACCGCATTGAAACGTACCTGTACAACGAGGGCATCCTCGATTCCGACCTTGAGAGTGAGATCCAGGACAGTATCGAACAAGAAGTCAGCGAGGCGATAGAAACGGCGGAGCAGACAGAGACGAGTCCGGACAACATCGTCGAGCATGTGTACGAGGACGTTCCAGCGCGGCTCGAAGAACAGCGGGACGAACTGAACCGGCTGCGCGAGAAGTATGACGACGGCGCGTTCTCGGAGGTGCTGGAATGAGTTCGACAGCCAGTACGCAGACGGGGCAAAACGCACAGCGTCTCACCCTTGTGGAGGCGATACAGGACGGACTGTACACGGAAATGTCGCAAGACGATAGCGTCGTCGTTCTGGGCGAAGACGTCGGGAAGAACGGCGGTGTTTTCAGAGCAACCGACCAGCTATACGAGGAGTTCGGCGAAGACCGCGTCATCGACACGCCACTGGCAGAAGCCGGAATCATCGGGGCTTCGATTGGACTCGCCCAGACCGGCATGAAGCCTGTTCCCGAGATGCAGTTCATGGGCTTCATGTACCCCGCGTTCGACCAGATCGTCAGTCACGCTGCGCGCCTCCGGAGCCGTAGCCAGGGGCAGTACTCGGTGCCGATGGTGATACGGGCCCCATACGGCGGTGGGATTCGCGCCCCAGAACACCACTCCGAGTCAAAGGAAGCGTTCTTCGTGCATGAGCCCGGCCTCAAGGTCGTCTCACCGAGCACACCCTACGATGCGAAGGGGCTCCTGGCGGCGTCCATCCACGACCCGGACCCAGTCATCTTCCTGGAGCCGAAGTTGATCTACCGCGCCTTCCGTGAAGATGTCCCGACGAAACCGTATGAAGTGTCGCTGAGTGAGGCTGCTGTCCGGCGGGAGGGAAGCGATATTTCAGTCTATACGTGGGGAGCAATGACCCGGCCCGCCCTGATCGCCGCGGAGAACCTCAGCCAGTCACATGGCATCGAGGTCGAGGTCATCGACCTGCGGACCCTGTCACCCCTCGATGTAGCGACGATTACGGACTCGTTCAAAAAGACCGGCAGAGCCGCGATTGTACACGAAGCACCGAAGACCGGCGGACTGGGGGCGGAAATCGCAACGACGATTCAGGAAGAAGCGCTCGTTCATCAGGAAGCGCCAATCAAACGAATCGCCGGCTTCGATGCCCCCATGCCGCTCCATTCGCTGGAGGATTACTATCTGCCACAGGCGGTCCGTATCCAGGACGGCATCCGCGAAACAGTCGATTTCTAACATGGTCCGTGAATTCGAACTCCCCGATGTCGGTGAAGGCGTCGCCGAGGGCGAACTGCTTCGCTGGCGGGTTGCGCCGGGCGACGCAGTTTCGGAAGACCAGCCAGTAGCGGAAGTCGAGACCGACAAAGCCGTCGTCGACGTCCCGTCCCCCGTCGACGGTGTTGTCGAAGAACTCCGTGCCGCGGAAGGTGAGACAGTCCCAGTCGGTGACGTGATTATCGTCTTCCGGGTCGAAGGGGAAGACGAACCGGACGGAACTGAAACGCCTGCAGACGACGCCACTGCGGACAGCGGGCACCAAACCGACGACGAAGCACCAACACAGCCAGCCGAAGAGACGCAGTCAGAACCAGCGGTGACACAGCACGTCCAAGTCGCCGCTTCGCCGTCTGTGCGGCGTCTCGCCCGTGAACTGGGCGTCGATATCTCCAGCATTGCGGACTCGTCTCCGGGGCGTATAACGGAGTCGGATGTCCGCGCGTACGCGAACACGGACTCTCACTCCTCGACGCAGGCGCAGTCAAACCAGCGGACCGCCGCCGCGAAGCAACAAAAACAGCAAGCAACTTCGACGCAGTCTGTCAGCCCAGTTCAGGCGAGAAAAACGGCAGACCGGGAGACGACGGTGGCCGTCCCGAAAACCAGACACGTCGCAGCGGAGGAAGGGGTCGATCTCGACAATGTCCCAACTGATGAACGAAAGGACGGAGAACCCTTTGTCACGCTCGAAGCGGTCCGAGAGTACGCAGAGGCCCAACAGCAGGCACAAAAAAAGGATCAAGAAGCGGTAGCCGAGAGGGCAGCGGCTGACGAGCCGGCGCGCCCGGAGTCTCGGACGCCGTACAACGGGATCAGGCAGACGATCGGAGCCGCGATGACGGAGTCGAAATATACGGCCCCGCACGTCACTCATCAGGACGAGGTCGATGTGACTGCGCTGGTCGACGCTCGTTCGACCCTCAGACAGGAGGCCGAGGAGCACGATATACGACTGACGTACATGCCGTTCGTGATGAAAGCGTGTGCCGCGGCCCTGCAAGAGAACCCACAGGTAAACATCTCCCTCGACGAAGCAAACGAAGAAATCGTCGAAAAGGAGTATTACAACATCGGTGTCGCAACGGCGACTGATGACGGGTTGCTGGTTCCCGTTGTCGAGGATGTTGATGCGAAAGGCCTGCTCGAAGTCGCATCGGAAACTAACGAAAAAACCCAGAGAGCGAGAGAACGGAGTCTGTCACCGGAGGAGATGCGTGGCGGGACGTTCACTATCTCGAACATCGGCGGGATCGGCGGAGAGTACGGAACACCGATCATCAATCAGCCGGAAAGCGCAATCCTGGCACTGGGAGAGATCAAAAAGAAGCCACGGGTTGTCGAAGCCGATGGTGAAGAGACGATAGAACCCCGTCATGTGATGACACTATCGCTGTCGTTCGACCACCGAGTACTCGACGGCGCAGACGCCGCACGGTTCACGAACTCCATACAGAAGTACCTGCGAAATCCAAACCTGCTACTACTAGAATAATGGTCGTCGGAGATGTCACTACCTCGACTGACGTACTGGTTATTGGCGCGGGCCCCGGCGGATACGTCGCCGCAATCCGCGCTGCACAGCTTGGTCTCGATGTCACTCTCGTCGAAAAAGGGGCGTACGGGGGAGCCTGTCTCAACCGTGGCTGTATCCCCTCTAAAGCGCTGCTAAACGGTTCAGACCTGGCATCGGAGGCGGGCCAGGCGGAGGAACTGGGGATTTACGCGGACCCAACAGTTGCGCTCGACGAGATGATGAGCTGGAAAGACGGCATCGTCGACCAACTAACGAGCGGTATCGAGCAACTGTGTACGGCAGCCGGCGTGAATCTGCTGAAAGGGACTGCCGAATTTGCTGCTGAGAACAAGATCAGAATCGTCCATCAGGGAGAGGGGCAGGGCTCTGAATCGCTGAAATTCGACCACTGCATCATCGCAACGGGGTCCCGGCCGATCGAAATTCCGGGATTCGACTTCGATGACGAGCCCATCGTCTCCTCTGCTGGCGCTCTGAACTTCGAAACGGTACCCGCCGAACTCGTCATCGTCGGAGCCGGATACATCGGCATGGAGCTAGCGACAGTCTACAGCCGACTCGGGAGCGACGTCTCGGTAATTGAGACCCTTGAGCAGGCACTTCCCGGCTATCAGGAAGACGTTGCCTCGATAGTCCGACAGCGAGCAGCGCGTCTCGGCGTCGACTTCCACTTCGGGTACACGGCGGACAGTTGGGCAGAGTCGGACGGTGAGGCCGTCCTGACTGCTGTCCCCGCCGACGAGGCGGCGCACGATAGCGATATCGAACTCACTGCTGACAAAATACTCGTTGCCGTGGGTAGACGCCCGGTGACTGACACGCTCGGTATCGAAGCTGCCGGCGTCGAAACCGATGCTCAGGGGTTCATTCCAACGGATAGCAGATGCCGGACGAACAAGAAGCACATTTTCGCGGTCGGCGACGTTGCGGGTGAGCCGATGCTGGCACACAAGGGCTCGAAAGAAGGGGAAGTCGCAGCGGAAGTAATCGCTGGCGAGCCCGCCGCAGTCGATTATCGGGCACTCCCGGCTGCGGTGTTCACCGATCCGGAAATCGGAACCGTCGGGCTGACGGAGCACGAAGCTGCGAACGAGGGTGTTACTCCAGTTACAGGTAAGTTCCAGTTCCAGGCGTCTGGACGGGCACTAACAGCGAACCGGACAGAGGGCTTTGTCCGAATTGTCGCCGCAAAAGAAACCGAACGTGTGATCGGTGCACAGATCGTCGGTCCGGAGGCATCCGAGTTGATTGCAGAAATCGCAGCCATGATCGAGATGGGTGCAAAGCTTCAGGACATCGGCTCCACCGTCCATACCCATCCAACATTAAGTGAAGCGGTAATGGAAGCCGCACAGAATGCGAGAGGGAAAGCAATACACAGACAAAACTGACTGGTCAAGATTGACGCCTTAGAACCCAGATCTACGACCAAAACCGTTCAATCTATACCCATTTGTGGCCTATCCGATGCTGTTTACTGAAACGAAACGACAACTCGGGAACAGAACCCACCCTGAGTGACCGCTACGTTCTTTTGTGGGTACAGGTCGAAGCTATAGTAGCCATTGAAAATCAATGCACACCTGATCGAACGACGGCAGTGTGGTCAGTGTGTACATCGTTGCAATTGTTACTGTAGTCTCCAGCGTCGGACACCAGATACGTTCCAGATTCAGTCGTTCGCGACTGTTTGGCTTGCGGCGCCGTCACTGGCACTCAGCTTGCTCTCCTCTTCTTCGGGTCTCGGCACGTCTGTTGGAAGGTTTTCGTACAGAATTCCTTTGCTCGCGTTGTAGCATGTCATGCAATGTCATGGCTGATGGAAACATATAAAACCGTCCCTTATTCTGTACCGCCGAATATTAACATTTCGAGAATATTTATATATCGACCAATTTTCCAGAACGAGATTATAGAGTATTTGTTTGGATTCGGTGTCGATACCGATATATACGACCTGTTTTTTGCGCTGAAAGTTCAGCTATTGTCTCGTATGCTACCACTTCCTGTCATCTGGCTTTTTCTATGTTGTCGGATACAATCCAAAAATCTTGGATTGTATGCTATATCGTTGTAGATCTATGATTTATTCTAATCAAAATCCAAACAAATATGTTAGATATCTGGGTATTGTGATGTCATGCATTCCTCTTCACAGAAGAAATGCTCCGTTATCTCTCCGTCCGGATCACGTATCGTAACCGCGCTGAACTTCATCTGTTCGCTGATCACTTGTCCACAGTAATCACAGCGGTAGTTCGGTGACCCATCGACCAAGACTCGAGTTGATTTGTTTTGGATATTCAGTTCGGTAGCGGCCGTGTTGCCGCTGGCTTCCATAGCGCACCGAGCAGTTGCTAGTGACTGCTCCGCCTCAGTTTGTCCATTCATCGTTTGTATCGATTCGTTGTTGACAGGGGTCGGACTCGTTCCGTCGACTGTTACACATTACTCTGGATCGCTCTTGTCGCTTTACCACCGTTTTCCGCCTATGCCGGGTTACTGCCCGGACTGGGGTGGGCTACGTGGGGTATCGGAGAGAAAGTGTAAAAAACGTATAACCGGACGTTACAGCCGCTAATTGGCTCGCTTTCCGGGGCGGTTCTACCGTTTTGGTACCCGGTTCCATACCTCCCAGTACGGAACTTCCGTATTTAATCATTTGGTTAGTCCCTATTAGCTTCGTCACTGAGATAGGGCGCTCACAAACTCGAAGCAAGCTATAGTAGCCATTGAGCATCAATGCATACCTGGTCGCCCGACAGCAGTGCGATCAGTGTGTACATCGTTTCAATTGTTACTATAGATGTCTTGGAGTGATGGCTGCTGCAGGCCACGGCTACGTTGTGCAGTCTCGCTGGACTCACAGGTTTGGGCCAGTTATTTTCGTTGGGTGTGAACGCCACTCACGGAACTATTAAGTGTACATCCATTAAAGATAAGGACATGAATCCGGGCGCTGACTGTACGGCTTGGCAGGCAAGCCCGCTGTCCCGGCACTTGATCGGTGCAGACCCCATCACATCCGGTTTCGCGTTTTTTACATTTTTCAAATTTTAAACTGACGTAGACCACCACAGTGCGGGTAAACGCCGGCACACAGGTGGAAAACGTCGGTCCTGGCTGGTTCCCAAACACCAGCCGACGGTTTTCGGGTCGCGATGACCCATCTCACGAAGCGCTGCGACACCAACTACAAACCCATAATCAGCGACATCATGAACGCACAAAACACGCAGGAGTACCGTAGCCAACAATCAGCAGACATCGCAAACGCGGACCGAGCGCGGAGTGCAGCCCCCGAAAGCGTTGAGAGCCAATCTATCAGGGTCGTAATTAGCTCGATTGAAACGCGACACTGCGATCACTGCGGCGCATCAATTGACGACAACGTCCGGTATCGTAATGTCACGACCAGAGATAGTGCTGGCAACGTCTCGGAATACGCGTTCTGCGGTGTCGACTGTAAGACCGCTCGGTTCCCGAGGCTCGGCTGACCGCCGGCTGGCGTGGCGCATTGTCGGTTTACAGGACCATACTGGGGTTTTGGCGTCGGTTCGATAATACGGTCCGAGTCCTCACGCGGATTGACAGTCGCAGCCACCCTGTTCCAGAAACGCTACAATATCGTAGCTATGGCCGCAGTCCTCACACAGCACCTGCACCTCGTTGATGACGTTGAAATCGCCTGCCGAGATGGCGTCGTTCTTTTCGAGGCTCTCGATAGTCTGCCTCGTTACAGCGGTGGTTCGGCCCCGAAGCCGCTGTATTGAGTCGATGGCGTTTTCTTTCCGTTCTGCGGGCGTCCGCTCGGGTCGGGCCGCCCCACGGTCGTTCTTGAGATAGCGATACACCGTCTGGTGGGAGATAAAGTCGTCCATCACCGATTCGATATCGACCCCGCTCTGTTCGAGACGGGAGCGTATGAGCGGGGCGTCCGCGTCATCTTCGCGAAGTGATTGATAGACCTGCTGGATGTCGCCACTCAATGTCGGTGCGTCGCTCCCCTCGATGGCGGACTCGAGCACCGACTGATTGAAGTAGTCCGCGAGGTCTCGGGTACTTTCTTCCTCCCCGTCGGCGCCGACCCACCGATCTTCGAGTTCTGCACCCATCTCGACAAGATCGTATTTTCGAATTACGGCATCCACCTTGTTCGTTCCCCCTCCGGACTGTGAGTCGTCTGCGGTCATGATCCGATTTACCTGAACGCCATAGTTACTAAACACTCCCGCATACCGGGAGGTTTGGCGAGGTCCCTCACGCGGAGAGCTTTATCAGGCCCGTGCTCTGGTATGTGTCGGCCGATTCACGGGCTGAGCTACTCATTTGATTCGGATTCAGGCTCGCGAACCCACGCCACCGGAACTGGGGACTGCCGGACAATTTTGGCGCTGACACCACCCATGACGTACCTGCTGAAGTCAGTCTGTCCGTGGGTCCCCATGATCGCGAGATCGACCTCGTTCTCGTCGATGTAGTCGCAAATCACCTTCGAGGGGGTCCCGTGTTCGATGACGCTGGTGACCGAGTTGAGCGACGTCTCCTCGACTTTCTCGGTCGCTTCGGCCAGAATCTCATTTGCCCGCTCAGTCAACTCCCCTTCTTTCAGGACGGAGCGTGCATCCGGTCCGAGACCGCCGGTCTCGACAACGTGAAGCAGGTGGAGCGTTGCTCCCGTCGCCTTCGCGACATCGATTCCCTCTGCCACTGCGAGTGCTGCGCCACGGCTTCCATCCGTCGGGACGAGGACGTGCTTGGGTGGATACACGAGTGGTCGGCCTTCGGCAGGGTTGACCGCAACGACGGGAACCGCTGCCGTATTGATGACGCGTTCGGTGACGCTTCCGAGCAGGATTCGCTTGAGCCCGCGCCGTCCGTGCGTCGGCATAACGATGCAATCGATGTCGGACTGTTTGCTGTAGTCGACTATCGTCTTGTGCGGGTCACCCTGGAGGACCGCAGAGACGACAGGAACGCCTTCATCTTTCGCATCCTGTGTGGCTTCCGCCACGATGCGCTCCCCTTCTGTTTCGAGAACGTCGATGACCTCTCCACGAATCGTGGTGACGCTGTCTCGGCCGGTGTCGGCGACGTTGATAACATGAATCGTCGCCTCGTGTTCGACTGCGATCTGTATTGCGTACTCACGGACCGATTCTGCGGCGTCACTTCCGTCGGTTGGGAACAGGATAGTGTCGTACATAGTGGCGTGCTGGAATGTGGATCAGCTATCTGGGTCGCGGGGAGCGTGTCGGGTTGTCCGTAGGCGGGTCCCTATCTTCGCACTCCCTGATTGTGGCTTCTGCGTCCTCGCGTACTCTGTGCCGTTGCCTACGCATCAAAGCACTCGCGCCGGTATGGTTTCAGAGACATTGTATTCGGAGGCTGTGTGGCGGACTACGCAGTGACGTCTAATAATATCTCGCCCACCGGAGCGCTCTCCAGCCATCTGTGGCTGGGACACACAGGGGATTGCTCTACGCCCCCACCAGGGCTGGCGCGTCGACAGGACGGTGCTGACACACATTTTTAAGCCAATCCCCCCACCGTATTGAGATATGGCAGCAGTCCGGCGCCTCGTTATCGATGTACTGAAACCCCACGATCCGCCCCTGCTGATGTTCACCGATCAGCTGGCCGAAATTGAGTGCGTCGAGGGCGTCACTTCGTCTCTGATCGAACTAGATCAGGAAGTGCAAAACGTCAAGCTCACCTTCGAAGGCGAAGAGCTGGACTTCGAGGCAATCGAAGAAACGATCGAAAACCTCGGCGGGTCAGTCCACTCTGTGGACCAGGTTGCCTGCGGTGACAGCGTCGTGACGGACCGACGGACGTTACAGGATGCCTGACGCGCCGTGACGTCCATTCGACAACTCCTCAGGCGTCTTCTCGGGAAGGAGGACGTCCTCGCAATCTCGCGCCGGTACTTCATCTCGAACGGTTTCGACGGGACGCTGACGTGCATCGGCATCATCGTCGGCGCTGTCCTTTCGGGAGTTTCAGATGGCTCCACTGTCATCAAAATCGGACTGGGCGCGGCAGTCGGTCTCGGGACGTCTGCGGTCTGGAGCGTCTGGGAAATCGAACGTGCCGAAACCCGGGCCGAAATCAGACGTATCGAGCGAGCGATGCTCAAAGACCTCGACGATACCCGCGTTCAACGCGACCAGAGCGGTGCCCGCTTCGTACACGCCATGATGAGCGGCCTGGGGCCACTCATCGGGGTTCTGATTCCACTGACACCGTTCGTTGTCGCGGGGACCGTTGTCACAATGGTAGAAGCCGCACTCATCTCGGTCGGCCTGGGTATCGGTGTGTTGGGTGCGTTCGGCGCTTACATGGGCTCGATTTCGGGTCAGCGGTGGTACGTTGCCGCAGCGCGGATGGGACTCGCCGGCTTGGTCGTCGCAATTCTTAATCTCTTTCTTCCGGGGTGAGAGGCCGAGACTCCGTTCTCACTGGAGGACAAATCCCAACTTGCTTTCCACTGGTCCCCATACACGGTAGTAGATGCGTGTTGGCTTGCGACAGTTCAAACGGCCGTTGTGCTACGTGATGGCGCTCCTGTATGTCGTCGCGGGAGGATTGCATTTCGTCGTGCCGGAACTATACGTCCAGATCGTGCCACCGGTCTTGCCGGCGGCACTTGCGCTGGTGTATCTGTCCGGCGTCGCGGAAATCGCTGTCGGGCTCGGCCTGTTGGTGCCCCGGACGCGTTCGTACGCCGCGTGGGCGACGATCGCATTGCTCGTCGCGATCTTTCCCGCGAACGTCTATATGGCTGTCTCCATGGTCACTATCGAGGGGACGGGTGGCGGCGATCCCTCTGTGTTGGTCCGCTGGGCACGGTTGCCGCTGCAGGGCGTGTTGATCCTCTGGGCGTACTGGTACACCGACTGAGCGTGGCGAAAGCCCCGAGTGACCGGGCTGAATCGGTCGTATTTCATCGTCTGTGACGGATTTGATCGACGCCGTCGTCGCCGGTTGTGGGACGAAGCTGTCGGCGTGGACGTGACCGGTAGCGCCGCTGGGTCGTAGCGATCGAATCGGTCGATGCCACTGTTGTCCCTACGAATATCGCCATATAGTGTGAGACGCCGAGGACTGCCCAACAAGAACCAGAGGGCCGCTCACCGCCATCATCAGAACCGTGCCGAGAGCCAGAACAACCGCGAGCGACCGCCATTTTTCAGCGGATATCCGCCTGGCAGACGCAACGCGACGCCCGTGTCCACGACGGCGGAGTCGTCCGTGAAGGGGACACACGGCACAGATGCCATCTGGCTTCTTGCGCTTCCAAGATTCCGGGGAGCTGCTTTGCCAGATTAGACATGAACAGGTACCGATTGGGAACCAGTATATAACTACACTACATGTGAGAGCACATTAATGACATCGCGATGCACTGTCAATCCATAAGACATATTCGTAACTGTAGCATAGGTACAATGTCGACATGCCCTCCAGTAGTCGTAAACTTCTGTCGACGAACAGTGAACAGTGGCGTCTGGCGAACGAAGACCTCCACATCAGAAACACCACCGATACCAAACATGATGTCCGCATAGAAATATACGACAGCGAGGTGTGTTGTCATAGAGCCCACTATCAGCTCTTGTCGGGCCAGTCCGGCTGTTCGGTCAACTTGCTACAGGCTGGCTGCTACAGGGTTAAAGCCGTTCTCGATAGACAACACGAATCAGTCGCTGCCGTGACAGTCTCCGACGAACCTGAACGGACTATCTTCGTCCACATTCAGAACGACGGGATCACCATCAAGGAAGGAGTGACGCCCTCACGCCCCTGAACCAGCGTGTCGCCGCTCCCACTCGCCCCCCGCAGGTAGGATCGAACGAAATAGGGTAAGCCATCTTTAACACCCATCGGGACCAAATAACAAACGGAATGAGCTCTGCATCTACATCGGACAGGTCCCCAGAGTCTGCCGACTCAGTGTCGGGCTATCGCGACACGCTTGCGTCGATTTATTACGAATATGTCGGCGAACCAGCTAAAGAGCGAGATATTTACGTTGGGTTCGGACTCTTTTTTGCCGGAGTTACGCTTGCCATCGTCGGATTCTGCCTCTTTCTGTACAGTAACGTTCTGGAGCCCGGGAGCGCACCGTACTGGCAGATTCGTGAGGTTGCGCTCGTCGTTGGGTTCGTCGGACTGCCCTCCGTGCTGTTGAGCGTCGTCGTACTCCTCCCAGTCGGTTTCAAGACCCGGGTCGTCAGTGCCGCCGGCACGTTGTTCTGTCTCGCCGCAACGATAATTCTGGTTAATGTCTTTCCGTATGGGTGGACGAACAGTGGCGGAGTCAACGGCAGCGTCTGGACGATCAGCGTTTACGCCACTGGCTTAGTCATGCTTGCGGCCTCAACAGGAGCGGCGCTGGTTGCACACTACCTCGAGAAAGCGGCAACCCCAAGCGACTCAACTGAACCAGTCGAGTCGGCCGAGAGCGAGTCTGAATCTGTCAGCAAAGCAGATGTGGACGACGATATCGAACAGGCACTAGACGGAGCGGAACTATCGTGGGGTGGTGTCGAACAGCAGCCCAAAACTAAGCGGCTAAATCTGGATATGCCAGAAACGGACTCTGACCTCGATCGGACGGCTATCGAGAATTCCGAGGCGACCACGACACGAGCCGACAGCAATGACGTTGATGACGCAGTAGATGGGCTCAGACAGCTACAGGGTGGCCAATCAAAGACAGAACGAAGCACCGGTACCGAAGAACAGGTCGACGCTCTCACGCAGTTTCGAAATGAGCAGGCCGAAGATGACGATGTGGAAACCGGTGTCAAAGAGCAACGAAGCATTGTTACCCGTCTTCGGTCGTTGTTATTTGAATAGACTGTCTGCTCACCACAGACACTCCGCTGTTGTTCTCTCGTTGCGTGGGGTAACCCGGAGTAATATGTTCCTACGAACCAGTCCGTCTGTTTTCATAAATAAAATGTAACCTATTGCAACAAAACAGGATAGTTTTTTCAACTTGGTGGGAGGAATACAACTGTATGCCCCAAGGTCTCGATGTCGGTACGATGAACCTCCTGTCTGCACGCCAAGATGGTAACGAAACAGTATTTGTGCAGCAGCGGAACTCCTTCGTCGAAATTGACTACAGCGACATGGCCGAACAGATGCTGTCGAGAAGTGATGTTCTCCACATCCGCAAGGATGATCGCGTCTACATCGTTGGCGATGACGCCCTGAATTTCGCGAACATCTTCAGTGAGGAGACACGCCGCCCGATGCAAGCCGGGATTCTCTCGAGCGACGAGCAATCAGCTATTCCGATGATTAAGCTCATCACGGAACAGGTGGTTGGACAGCCGGAGTTCCCGAATGAACGCCTGTTTTTCTCGGTTCCCGCGGACCCAATCGATGCCGATGTCTCGACGCTATATCATCAAAAGACGATTGAGTCCCTACTCACTGATATGGGCTACAGCCCGGAACCGATCAATGAAGGGATGGCCGTCATCTACTCCGAGCTTGCCAACCGTGAGTTCACTGGCCTCGGTATCAGCTTCGGCGCCGGGATGACCAACGTCTGTCTGTCGTACTATGCAGTCCCCGTAATGAAGTTCTCCATCGCACGCGGTGGCGACTGGATCGACGAGCAGGCTGCACAGGCGACTGGCACGCCCGTCGATAAGGTCACCTCGGTTAAAGAAGAGGACTTCGCACTCAACTTCGAGACGGACGTCGGCGGTATTGAAGGTGCACTGAGTATCTATTACGATAATCTCCTCGACTATGTCATCGAGAACATCATCAGTGAAGTCGATGAGGAAGATGTCGAGGAGGGACTGGATGTCCCGGTCGTCGTGACTGGTGGGACATCCAGTCCTGACGGCTTCGAAGAGTTGTTCGCCGAACGGATCAACGAATCCGAGATACCGTTCTCAATCAGCGACGTCCGCCAAGCCGAGAATCCGCTGTATAGTGTCGCACAGGGCGCACTCGTCGCAGCGCGGTCGGAAGAAGAGCGCGAGGGGCAAAACGAGCAGGCCGAAGAATCTGACACCACCGCCGAGTAACGGTTGGTCTCGAATAGAAGCACTGCTCGCCGGCGTCAGCCGGAACATTCTACTGGTCCCCGTCCAGACAATACAACTGACGTCGGACGCTACTCAGTTTCGTCCCCGTTTTTGTCGGCTTCAGTTTCCGTGTCTTGGCTATTCTCGTCGTTCTCATTAGATTTGGCTGTAACCTTCCCGCTCTGTTCAATTTCGTTCTCGTCGATAACACGGTTCAATTCGTCAACAGCGTCCTGTCGGAACCTGTTAGCAGCAGACCCAAGAGAGACTCCCACCGCGACACCAGCCTGTTCAAGCGAGAACTCTGGTCGGTCTGTGGGCTCGTCCCTTTCGGGAATCGGGACGCTGGGTGTACGGCCGGTGTTTTCGGGTTTACCGGGGTTAGAATCAGGATGCTCGTTGAACCGAGCGAGAGCGAACTCCCAGGACTCTGGGGGGGAGGCCTCGTTGTGATGCGACGCAGAGATGTCTGCGAAGCCGCACGATTCACAGACGATAGCTGTCTGGTCAGCGGTCGCAAGCGTATACGTGCTGAGATCGGATTCACAGCGGGGACACCGCATACTAGACCATGCGTGCCTCTGCTATACAATGGTTCCGTCAGGTATCGCCGTCTAGGGAACGAGTTATGAGATGGGCGACCGATGTTGGAGGTGATGCCGGAGATCGAGATTACGGACACACAACAGGAAGACTTGACGTCGATTCGGGAGGATCTCGAAGACGCGTTCATCGAGACGTACGGGCACATTCGTACGCAAGATGTCGTTGACTACCTCCTCGATACATACACACCGCCGGACCAGCTGGAAGACGAGCAAGGCCTGAGCCGTACCGACTACGAGCGACTCGCCTCGGCTGAGTATCCGGAACTCCAACACATCGCCTCCGAGGTGCCGGACGTTCCCGGTAGCGGTATTGAGGCCGATGAGATGCGAGGGAAACTGCTCGCAGCACTTGG
This sequence comes from Haloarcula sp. K1, assembly GCF_001647155.1. Classification (NCBI taxonomy): domain Archaea; kingdom Methanobacteriati; phylum Methanobacteriota; class Halobacteria; order Halobacteriales; family Haloarculaceae; genus Haloarcula; species Haloarcula sp. K1. Next base: position 36,459 of record NZ_LRHL01000003.1, on the reverse strand, counting down.
AACGAGTGAACTTGCGGATCGCCTCGCGGATATCGAACCTGAAAAAAGAGCGAACGAGGGGGGTGAGGAGGCGGCTGCCGGCCCAACTAGGCCGGGGGACACGCCAGACGACGGACGTGACGTCGCACAGAACGGTACGCCGACACAGACCACACCGTCAGCCGATACCATCGAAAGCGCCGACGCGGCCGAGTCGAACGCGGCAGCTGACGACACTCCGAGTGATACTCTTTCCGCTGCCAACCGTTTGCTAACCGAACATGACGAGAAGTGGACCCGGTCAGACGAGACCGACGAACCATACGAAGTCACACTTCCCGACGGTTCAACGGTGAGCGCCCGGACGAAAGACGACGTCCGAAAACTGCTGTTTCAAAACTACTGAGTACACTCTCCTCGCGAAAACACTGTCTGACGTCGACTATCTCTCCACGAGGGTACGTCCCATCGAGCGCCTACGACTCACCATCCGATACGTCCTCGAGGTAGCCGACCCGACACTGTGGGCAAACGTCACCGGGAAAGAACGACGATTCACTCGCGGGGAGTTCGAACTCACACCTCGGACACTGATACGTCGGAACCGAGTCGCTTGTGGTATTCTTTGAGCGGTCCGCCGTATACGACTGCTCGTCTCGACCGTTTCCTATACCCGGCTCTTTGGGGGTTTCAGACGACGGTTCTGCCGTGTCTGTAGCAGCATCATCAATGAGGACTGCATCGTCGTTACTTGACGGCGTGTCGCTGTCGTCATCTGGTTCCTGTGTCTCCGACAGTATCACGGCGTCATCAGTCGTTTCCAGAAGCGCCGATTCGGTCACCGCCGGTGACTCGTCACTCGCCTCCACATCTGGAGATGTTTCTGCCACATTGTCTGACACGGCCATCGTTGATGCGGGTGGCTCGGTCGGTTCCGTTTCGTCCGCTGCCTGCACCGGATCTCTCGCTTCGGTCTCGACCTCCGCGTTCTCTCTCACCCCCGCTGGCCCCTTGTTTTCGGTTCTGTGTTCGACTTCTTCCGACCGCTCGCCATTCGCTTTCGATTCCTCTGTGGTGGATATCAGGCCTTGGTTCTCAGAGATATTTCGGATATGCTCACAGCGCTCGCAAGACTTGTATTCCCGAACAGTTAGAACAGTGCCCCGCTTACCTTCGTCGTACGACTCCTCTATCGTCGACTCCCCGAAGTCGTGTCCAAATACCTCACAACGCAGTCCCATGCATGGCCATTTACGTCGTACGATTAAGAATGTATTCACCAGCAATGACATCTTTGTCGCGTTAGCCGCGGGCGGGAACGTGTCTGTGACCAGCCTCGCCCGTCGCTAAAGTAGTTGTCAAACCCGTTTACTTGCGCTCAACCCCATATTGATTCTGGAACCACTATGAGGAGAGCAAGGAAGACAACGAGGATACCGAGACCAAGTATTCGCAGTACCCCTGCCGAACGTTGTCGGCTCGGAGGAAGAGATTCGGCTAATCCAGAGAACGCAAACGCGATACCCAAAAAGAGCATGTTGTGAGGGCCGTTGAGTACAATACCGAAATACGCCCACCCAAGGATGCAAATGAACGAGAAGAGTGAGAATAAGAGGCCCTTCCGTCGTCCGTCTGGTTCACGAAACAGCATCCGTTGAACTGCCTCCATACGTCCTACCAGAAGTTTGACCCGCTAAAGAGTTCCCCTGTGTTGACTGTAACTGAATTAGCATAGATCACTGCCGAGGATTTTAATAACCCCGGGAGTACGCGACAACAATGGGGTTTACAGAGAAGTTCGATGCTGCAGAACCGACACATAGGCTCGTCTCTCGGAGTCTATCCGGTGTTAAGGACTGGGACGAACTCGGCGGTGTGACAGTCGAGAACCGGGCGATTCGCGTTCTGATGGACTACGGAACCGTTGTCCACCTAGAGCTTGAGCCAAAACACGGTCAATTTGAGACGGTACAACGGGAGCTAGTGCGGGTTCCCGACTCGAAATGTATGTTTGTCCGTTCGGATCACGAATTTCGAGCGTCGCTTCCTGAGGACCGGGTGGTGATTGAGTCAGTACTCGAAATCCCGGACGGTGATACTGACGCGTGGACGGACCGTCTGTTCTACTTCGACGAATTTGCAGTCCTGACCGACCAGTCGTGGCTGTATCGCTCAGTACCGCATGAGACCCATATCCGAGAAATCAACGCGGGTGGACACGAGGGAGTAATTGAGGAATTGAACGAGACACTCGATCCGGTACGAGGGTCGGCTGTTGTCCCGTTTGGCGGGCTTGTCTCTTGGACAACTGACGATACCACGTATGATTTGAAATGGGACTCGCTGTATTGCTCCAATAAAGAGAAGAGCGCATCATATGATTTGGAACGACTGAAGCAGGTGACTGTGCTGTTTTCTGAGGATAGCCTACGTCTCGATTGGAAGCCGGTATCCCAGGAGTCGTTACTTCGTCGAACGGTTTGGCGAGTCCTGAATCCGGAGAGTGCCACTCCACCAGCACACGTCGAGATTCCTGCCGGTGAAGACGGAGAGAAGATACTGGAGGCGTTCCGTCAGCTACGTGAGAAACTTGGATATGAATATAGCGTTGAGACTGCTTCGGATTAGCACTCCTGATCAGTTAGCATCAATAATTGGTTCGTCTGTACTGACCAGTTCATGCCACGAGTAGTTGTCCCAGAGTGGTGCCCTCCGACGGTCGGATTTTGTGGCCCTCTGCTGGCCGAGCGAGTATGGTTCCGCCACAGATCGGTGTCGGCGTGATTGTTGCAACGCTTGAGCAAATCCGTCAACGCGGACACAGCGCTCACACGAACTCCCGAGACTGAGCCAACCTTTCCCGTACGACAAAAATATGACGACTTTGATTCTTTCTGAATGCTTGAAAGTGACATTGCGAAAGTATATATAAGGAATTAATAGTTCCTCCTGTAATCAGTAGAACCACCGATCAGTAGTTCTACCTGTAGGCCGTCCTCAGAACGGCTATCCCATTCTGATGGGCTGGACAAAAGCGCACGCTCATAAACGCTACGAGTCCGAAAAGAAGCAATATTCTCCATAGCGGTTGTCTTTGACCATGATAACAAATCACACAGAAATCCTTCTCCAAGGACTAGAGCAAAACACATGGCGAGCCTCTGTGTTTCTCGTATGTAATACGAAACATCCCTGAGCTTTACTTCAACAAGTTTGGACCATCCCTGATAGCACACTATGGAAATCGGACTACTGTCAAATATATAAGCTAAAACACAGGACAAAGAAACTCTCCGTTTTCATATGTTTGTGACACGACGAACCGACCACCGCTGGAAATTGGCTTTAGAATATCTTGCTGACACATCCCTCTAAACTAAACACTACCAGTTGACCGTCCACAGCAAGCTTACAGTGCTTGCCGTTGAACTCAGTACTTCAGATATAGTAACAATTGAAACGATGTACACACTGATCGCACTGCCGTCGTGCGATCAGGTGCGCATTGATTTTCAATGGCTACTGTCGGACCGTGTCGGGTGACGCTACCGCGGCACCCTTCTACAGCGACAGCTCGACGTGGCCCACAACTCCCAATACTAAGTTGAACCCCTCACAGAAGTACTGGCTCCGGAAAACCCTCTTGACAGATAATAAATAGCAAATCGAAGAATTTTACTTTTAGGCCAGCCTAATCCACTCATGTCGAAGAAGTCTCGAAAGGTCGTGGCTGGAGAATACGACGTTGTTATTGTTGGCGGAGGAGTCGGAGGGATTACAGTTGGTGTTTTTACGAGTCGATACGGACTCTCCACACTAATCCTAGATCGTGGTCGGTCATCACTGGGCCGGATCGCACATCTGGAGAACTTTCCTGGCTTCCCTGGCGGAATCGATACGCCAACATTCCAGAAACTTTTGCACGCACAAGCCGAGCGAGTCGGTTGTGAAATCACGCGTGAGAAGGCTGTAGAAGCAACCCAGACAGAAGACGGCTTTCGTATTGAGACTGAAACGGGTGACGAGTATGCAACTGAATCGCTCGTCGCGGCAGCAAAGTACGGGCGAGAGTGGCTCGAAACACTTGACGAGGGAGAATTTCTGGGGGACGACGGGGGAGTCGATATCAATTGGGAAGAGCACAAACGCTACGGTCGAACATCGGTAGATGGACTCTATTTTGCTGGTCGACTTGGGACGGCTGAGGACCAAGCTGTGGTCGCCGCAGGACAAGCGGGCGAGACTGCGCTCGGACTGATCCATGACGTGCGGCGTGATGAGGGCTTGCCCGAGGATCTCGCAACTCACTACACTGACTGGGTGTTCGTTGAAGGGTCTGTCATCGACGGTGATTGGGAAGCACACGTCCGGAAGGAGTTCCCGGAACGGGTTGGAGACGCCGACCTCTCCGAGGCACGTTTCGATGAGCTACAGTCACAGTACGTCGAGCGGAAGGTGGAGCAAGCGATCTCACCATCCGAACAGCGCAAACGACGTCGGGATGGTCACCGCCATCTCGTAGAGCACATCGACGACGATGCGGTACTTGAACGGGCCGAGGAGATCAAAACGGAACGGTCGTCTGGACTGGACGACGAGCGACAGTAGTTTGAGACCGGACTCTATAGTAGCCATTGAAAATCAACGCACACCTGATCGCACGACGGCAGTGCGATCAGTGTGTGAACCGTTTCAATTGTTACTATAGAAATCCCCGTTGACGATGTCCGCGACGCGCTGCCGGTCAAACAGTTCCGTGTCGTCCGTCACGTCCCCGAATACGTCGGGGTAAATCTGTTTTGCGGCCTGTTCGGTCAAAAACAGGTTGTGGATCGGTCCCTGATGGAGGTATCCGCCACGATAGACGCGACCGTTCTTGACGGCCGTCAGTTGGCTACCGACCGGATGATCTTCCATATATGCGAGGATGGTATTTCGGAACTCCTCGACCGACATCTCGGCGAAATTCCGGAACAGAATCACGTCCGGGTCCAAATCGAGTAGCCCTTCGTAGTCGAGGTCCATGTTCCCCGTAGTGCTCTGATTCTCGATGTCCGTCCCGCCAAGTGCGTCGCTCACGCCGAGGTCACGCCACTGCTTCTTACTCGTTCCCTGGTCGTTGAGCCGGTACGGTGTGAACTCATCTGGTTCCTGCGTGACACCGTACGTAAGGAAGACATTCGGTCGCTCATCGGCTGTCGGGAGTTGGCTCTGTATGTCCGCAATGAACTCGTCGTGGAGTTCTTTGAACGCCGCATAGCGCTCTTGTTCTTGGAACACCTGTGCGACCTTTTCGAAGGCCTCGTACAACGTGTAGTACCGGTAGTCGTGCCAGTCGTCCGATCTTCGGAAGATCAAGTTCCCCACGAACGGGGCAACGTTCGTGGTGATTTCCTCGATGTCCGACTCATCCCAGTCGAACCAATTAATGAGCATTTGCGGATCGTATAGGTGGACATCGTTGTCAAGTTCGTAGAATTCTTCCTTTGTCCGGACCTCTGGATAACTCTCGATAGGTTCGGTATCGATCTCCACACCTGGTATTTCGTTGTACAGATGTGTGTAGTATCGGTCAGCACCTCCGATACCGGTCATGCCATCGGCTTGGCCCAGTGCGACCCCCATATCAGCGTAGCTACCGTCGTAGGCAATCCATTGATCAGGAGTTGAGTCGAACTCTACCTCACCTATCGGTTCCATCGTTACCGAATAGTTAGTAGATTCAGTAGCGGTCTCAGTTGATTTCTCCGTTGTATTATTGGCCGGAGTGGATTGAGAGTCAGATCCAAATACACCGGCACAGCCCGCCAGCAATCCGCTGCCTGTAGCAACTCCGCCGTACTTGAGGACATCTCGCCGCGTTGGTGTTTCCTGGGAACCGTTATTGCCGTCCATACTTTTAGGCCAGCCTAATCTCACTTAACGTTGGCGTTTTAGGACGGCCTAAAAGGCGTTGTGAGTGGATTCGCTATTTCGACGTAGACCGACTCGTCATCTAAAGTCGAATCCAGTTCGTCATATCCCTCGAACCTCGTAAACAGGTTCCCCTTGCATGGTATTTGATCGCTGTCGAGTAGTACTGAGAGAAGGTCGGAGGTTGCGGGCTCGATCTCCACAAGAGACGCTATCTCTTCGCGGAGAACCTTTAATAGCGTAGTTTCATCAGCAGCCCGGCCGACACCCAGTGCGTTAATCACACCGAATGCATTGTTGATGAATAGATAGTATCTCAGGCAACGGTCAATAATTTCGTCGGAGCAAACGGTTTCTACCCGATTTTCCAGGCCGGGAATCCAGCTATCGACCAGATCGTACCGTGATCTGGGGAAGCAGTATCCACCGTTGTCTCGATAGAACCCTTCCTTTGGCCAGCCGTCCTCATCCAGTCGAACTACAGTGTTTTGCTGATGAGCTTCCAGTCCGACACCAAGCTTGAAGTACGACCACACAACAGGGTGAATTACGGTTCTCAGATACTGACGGAACCACTCACGGGCTACTTTTGACGCCGGACGACCCTCCCGCTGTGCTATTCGCTGGATGATCTGTGAGACCCACGGTGGCTCAGACGGTCGATCCTGACAGAGCGCAACGACGGTAGCAGTATTCTCCGTAGAAATGCCTCTGAATGGGTTTTCTCGAAGAATCATCTCGAACCCCGATTCGCTTCCGGAGCCGACATCGATTGTTGCAGCAGCAGCGTCTGCCAATATCGAGAACTGCGGATGAGCATCACTGAGCCGATCGGCGTACTCTGTAGTGAGAAGCTCGGCAGCGGCGACTGCTAACCGAAGTTTCGACCGCGGTATTGTTCTCTCGGCGTTCGTTATCTCTATGGCTACCGAGGATTTGACCATATAGGGAGTTTCGGGGCTCCATAGCGTCCGAACAGAAGAGGTAGGATAGAATGTGGGACCGAATTCGCCAAGATCGATCAGGTGTCCCGTGTCTATTACATCCGCCACGTATTGTCGTGAGCGTAGGGCGTCAGCCTGCCACGGATGGACGGGAATAAGTAACTTTCCATCGTTGAGAGCAGACTCTGCTCGCTGCGGGATCATACTGTTCGCTTCGCGGAGTCCCGACGAGATCCACTGGGTTGCACTCTCGTCGTGTGCCGACCATTGTGAAACGATCTCGGCATCAGCGGCAAAGTAGTCGAGCTGAAACGAACCACGGAGTTCTGGTGCATACTCGGCAACCTCGTGCTCCGCGATTCCCTCACGGCTCTTTGGAGTCGGATGGAGGAGGTGACCGTAACAGAGCGACTGTTCTGCTCGAATGAAAGTGGGGAGTTTCTCCAAGTGAGCAGCGTTGTCACTGCGTTCACGAATGAATCGCTCTATTTCGCGCTGTGAGACAAGGATACGTCGCAGTAAATCGGTCGCCTCGGTTGTATCTGCTCCCGTTGACAACATAATCTCGCGGCGGATAAACGCAGCCAGCGTTCCAGCGTCTACTGTAGAAGTCTGGCCCTTTTGACGGACGTGTATCGGAAGGTCAAATATGTGTCGACCGGTTTCAGAGTCGTATCGAAGCGCTGCATACACCGCAACCTCCTGTTGTGTGAATGGTACGTAAAGGATGGATTCAGTACTGTGAACCGACACGGGAGCCTCCGCACCGGAAATGATCCGTCCATTACCGGTCTCCCGGTGATAACAGTTCAGTAGTGCATGCAGGGTAGCTGATTCAGCGTGCTCTGCTGGCGTTTTGCAGTTTGCTCCGAGCCCCTGTGACCTCTTCCTGTCGCTCATAATTATATCCCGGCTGTTTCGTCTATCGCCGCTTCGACGGCTTCGGTGAAACGAACGGCAATCTCGTTCACTTGGTTCTGGTCGATAGTGAGTGGCGGCAGGAACCGTGCGACAGCTGAGTCACGGCCACCGGTTTCGATGACGAGTCCGCGATCAAAACACTCCGCCTTCACCGTCGACGCAAGTTCGCTGTTTGGCGGGGGAACCTCTCCATCGTCAGTGTCCACCGTCTGGTCGACAAACTCTACACCGAGCATCAACCCACAGCCACGTACGTCACCGATCGCATCGAAGCGGGCGTTTAGCGAGTCGAGTTCCTCTCGAAGCTGCTCGCCCATCTTCGCTGCGTGCTCGTCAAGGTCGTTTTCTAATACGTGCCGTATTGTTACTCGGCCGGCGGCCATTGCAAGCTGGTGCCCGCGGAACGTTCCGGCATGAGCGCCAGGTTCCCACACGTCGAAATTCTCATCGTAGACAACAAGCGCCAGTGGGAGACCGCCGCCGACCGCTTTCGAGCAGGTAACGATGTCCGGAGTGATTCCTGCGTGTTCGAACGCCCATGTCTCACCAGTGCGGCCCAGACCGGTCTGGATCTCGTCAACGATCAGCGGAACGTCGTTTTCACGCGTCATTCGGCGGAGCTTCCGCAACCACTTGTCGGGTGCCGGATTGACGCCGCCCTCTCCCTGAACGGGTTCGACGATCGCCGCCGCAGGGTCGGTGACGCCGCTCTCGGAGTCAGCGATCACTCGCTCTACAAATCGGCTGATAGATTCGTGTTCACCTGCCTTCAGCCCGAACGGATGACGGTATGGGTCCGGGTATGGTAGGTGGTGGACGCCTGGCATAAGCCCCGGAACTGCCTCTTTCGCATCGGTGTCTCCCATAAGGCTGAGAGAACCATTAGTCATCCCGTGATACCCGCCCTGAAAGCCGAGGACGCTTCGGTTGCCGGTCGCAGTTTTCGCCAATTTCAGTGCGGCCTCGACGGCGTCAGTTCCTGCCGGGGAGCAGAACTGTACTTTTGCCGTGTCCGAGAACTCGTCCGGGAAGCTCTCGAATAGCGCGTCCACGAACGCTTCCTTCTCAGGGGTCGTGATATCTAATGTGTGGAGGGGCCGGTCCTCGGCTAGCACTCGCTCCACCTCCGAAACCACGTCTGGATGGTTGTGTCCGAGGGCTAGCGTCCCGGCTCCAGCCAAGCAATCGATGTACTCGTTTCCGTCGGCGTCGACAAGTATCGCACCTTTGGCTCGTGCGACTGCGAAGGGAAGTGTTCGTGGATACGTCCGCGCGCTGGACTCTCTATTCTCTTGGCTCTGCCGTAGTTGGGTATTAGATTGCTCGTATCTTCGGTGCGGGATTCTCCCTGAACGGCTGGATTCTCGATACATGCGTTTTTTAGGCTAGCCTAAAAACACAAAAGCCTGTCGGGTGATTGAAAAATGGCGGTGAAATCTGACAGCCGGAATTTTATTCTACATCGTTACAGTGAATGAGGTGGCAAGGGTCTGTGTAAGCGGTAAGAGCCTAATACACGCTTCGTAGGTGCTCCATCTCCCACGATTGTGCGCTGTCGTACGCGAACTGGCGCCAGTGACTGCGTTTTACCTGTACATATGTTTCGAACAACGCGCCACCGAGCACGTCCCGCAACACGTCGTCGGACTCAAGTTCGTCAAGCGCCTGGCCAAGCGTCCGGGGCAATCGCTCGACACACTTTTTAGACCGCTCCTCCGCAGTGAGATTCCCTGGATCAACGGAGAGTGGTTCGGGAACCTCCAGACCCCGATCAACACCGTCGTATCCAGCCCCGAGAAGTCCCAGCAAGCAGAGATAGGGGTTCACCGCATTGTCCGCACCACGGAATTCCAGTCGTAACGAGTTCCCACTCTGATCGCCCGCGTTAAGCGCCGGGACGCGAACCAAAGCCTCTCGGTTCTCCTGTCCCCAGCAGACGTACCCTGCTGCACCGTTCTGCGGTCGTAGTCGGGCGTACGAGTTGGCAGTGGGGGCTGCAAGGGCTGTAAGTGCTGGTGCGTGCTCTAGCACACCGGCAATGAACTGCTTGCCTATCCGGCTCAGGCTCCCATCCCCAGAGTCGTAGAACTGGTTCGTCTCCCCGTCCCAGAGTGAAACATGAAGGTGGCAGCCATTCGTCGCGTTATCAAACGGCCTAGGTAAGAACGTGGCCCGGTATCCATCAGATCGGGCGACGCTGTCGACCGTCTCACGAACGAGGACGTGCTCATCGGCCGCACGGAGTCCAAACTGGTGACCTGTCACGATTTCGTGCTTTCCGGGGGCGTACTCTGGATGGTACTTTTCCACAACGACGTCTTGTTCCTCGAGAGCATCGATAGCTCGGAGGATCGTCCCGTGTGTTTCGCGCGTGCTTTCTGTAAGATATGCGCCGGGCGAACCGATAGTCTGGTCGCCGCCTTCTGGGTTCCGCTCAAACAGATGGAACTCGCTCTCGAAGGAGACTCGTGGCGACAAGCCTTTACTCTCGAGGGTGCGCGAGAACGAACGGAGGGACGAACGAGCGTCAATCGTCCAGGGATTCCCGTCGAGCGTTTGTATGTTGCAAAACATGACTCCTGTTCGCTCCGCGTAGGGAAGGGCTCGAAACGTGTCTGGGTCCGGACGGAGCCGAACTTCCCCGACAGTCGTGAGATGACCGTCCTTGTTTCTCCGCCCGACCGCGTTGTACATTTGAATCAACTGTGAGACGGTCGTTCCGTTTTCGATTGCTTCGTCCAGTTTGGCCGTGTCAACAGTTTGCGCGCGAACTGCGCCGCTCTGTGTGACGAAGAGCAACCGAACAAGGTCGATATCTTCCTCTGCACATCGGGACTGGATAGCTGGTTCTTTTGTCATCAGCACTCCTCGATAGGAGATGTTATTAGGCTAGCCTAAAAAAGTAGGCGCTGTAGTGTGAAATGCACGATGCTATAGTAACAATTGAAACGATTCACACACTGATCGCACTGCCCTCGTGGATCAGGTGTGCATTGATTTTCAATGGCTACTAGCCGTCCATACAACACACCGTTCTTGCAGGACAAGGTTTATATATAATTTAGGCTAGCCTAAAACTAGGCGATTACGATGTTCGTACTCAGTCACTGCAAGAGCGACAGACGGATTGCAAACACAGACGGGGAGTACAGATAATGGAGTACTCAGACACGGTACGCTCCACATTCGGAAGCGACCACTGGAAGCGGGCGAACGAGGCTATGTTACGGAAGATATTTGCGGAGTTCACCCGCGAGGGCCTTTTAGCTCCGACGGAGACACGGACCGTCCCCGCAGAATCCGACGAGCCCGTCGAGGAGTGGACTCGATACGTGGTACGGTTGACAGATGGTGTCGAGTACCAGTTCGACGCGCATCAGCGCGCGCTCGGAACCTATCGAGTCCGTTGTGACTCGATCATTCGACGTGACGGTATTGCAGGGACTGAGCCGGAGCCGGCAGACGACCCGATTCAGTTCCTGGTCGACGCCCAGGCGTATTTGGGAACCAGCCAGACAACCCTCGCACGCCTCCTCAGAGAGTACTACAACACACTCGTCGCCGACACACACGTTCGCGCGTCGAAAGATAACCGTGAGCGTGAGTCGATTCTTGACCTCCCCTACGCAATGGTCGAAGGAGAACTGGAAGGACATCCCAAGTACACATATAACAAAGGCAGGGTCGGGTTCGATTACGACGACTACCATAAGTACGCCCCCGAGACGAAACGTAAGCGGACACTCTCCTGGGTCGCGGCACATGAGAATCGGGCCACGTTCACGTCGGTTGCTGGGATCTCACAGAGAGAACTCCTTGAGAACGAGTTGGGGGACCAGTATCAGGCGTTCAGGTCACGGCTTTCGAGTGACGGGCTCGATCCGGACGACTACGTTCTCTTTCCTGTTCACGACTGGCAGTGGACGGACAGCGTTATCCAACTGTTCGCTGGCGACATCGCGGACGACTTGCTCGTCCCTCTCGGTGAAGGTCCCGATACGTACCTTCCCCAGCAGTCCATTCGTACGTTCTCAAATGTCACGGATCCCGAGAAGAAGCATGTGAAGCTCCCCATACGCGTGCTGAACACCAACGTGTACCGTGGGATACTCGGTGAGCAAGCTGAAGCCGCCCCTCGTGTGACCGAGTTCGTACAGTCAATCCTAGACGACGATCCGTATCTTCGAACCAATTGTAACCTCGTCCTTCCCGGAGAAATCGCAGGTGTGAACTACGAACACCCCAAGTTCAGCCAACTCGAGGACGCTCCGTACCAACTTCACGAGCTACTCGGGTGTGTCTGGCGAGAGAGCGTCACGCCTTCAGTAGACTCCAGCGAGTCCCCGATAGCTCTGGCTGCAGTGTACGAGGATGACTTCGATGGGACGCCGGTCGTGGCAAAACTCGTCGATCGATCGGGGATGACACCGGAGACGTGGCTCACCGAGTTTCTGGAGACTCTGCTGAATCCAATTCTACACTGTCTCTATCGCTATGGTCTTGTATTTATGCCGCACGGTACGAATGTCGTCCTGATACTGGAGGACGACGTTCCCACCCGGATTGCGATCACGGACTTCGTTGACGAGGTTGCGGTCATAGACCGGAACTTCCCTGAACTGATCGAGAAGCTCCCCGAAGAACTCCGCGACGATGACCGATACACGCACAGTATCGTGAAGCGGAAACCACCGATTCTCCTCTGTCATCGAATCGTGGGAACGCTGTTCGACGGTGTGTTCCGGTTTGTCTCTGACGCGCTGGAGCGAACCCACGGACTCACTGAAGCAGCGTTCTGGCAGCACGTTCGGAACACCATCGAAAACTACCACAAAAAGTTCCCGAGATACGAGGATCGGTACGAAGCAATCGACCTTTTTAGACCTCGGTTCCGGAACTACTGTCTCAACCGGAATCGGTTGCTGGATCACGGCTACACGAACACCAATACGCGCCCGAAAGTGCGCCATCACGGTACCATTCCCAACCCACTCGCTGAGTTCACATGATACGCATTGACCAGACTTGCGAGAATCAAGATTTCAATAGCAGCAGCGTTTTGAACACATGACAGAGGAGAACACAGGCGGGGACGGGTCCACTATCGACGAACTCGGACGGGACATCGAACAGCCTCTCCGTAGTCTGTTCGTTCGATATGGACGGACGAAGCAGCGACGGTTAGCACTCGGATTGTTCGCCAGTGTCGTCTCACGCGGAGCAGGGCTCGTCACGCCGATAGTTCTGGGAACAACCATCGACGCCGTCTTTAACAATGAGGGAGCGTATACACTTCCTCTCGTCCCCAGTGCCTGGTTGCCATCGGACGCAACGAGTCAGTTTTGGCTCTCAGCCTTGCTTGTTGGCGGGTCGCTCGTACTGGTCGCTTTGACGGCATGGCTCCGAGACTATATGATGAATGATTTCGCCCACGGTGTTATGTACGATATTCGAGCGGACAGCTACAGGAAGTTCCAAGAGTTAGACACGGTGTTTCAGGAGGAGGTAGACACTGGGGAGGTCATGTCCATCCTGAACAACGACACGACCAATTTGGAACGGTTCTTCGACAACGGACTTCAAGACATGGTACGGATCGGTGTCATGGTGGTCGGAGTTACGGGAATTCTTCTTCATCTCAACTACCAGCTCGCAGTGATTACACTGCTCGCACTCCCGCTTTTCATAGGTTTCACATGGTGGTTCACCCAGGCGGTCGAGCCACGATACGCCGGCTGGCGGTCGTCAGTCGGGCATCTAAACACTCGTTTGCAGAACGCGATCAGCGGCAGCCTGCTCGTCAAAACAGCGCCAGCAAAGGGATACGAGGCTAACCGCATCGATAACGCGGCGAAAGATCTGTACGACGATGCGATCAGTGCAATCAGATTGAGTGTTGTTTACCGGCCTGGCATGCGGTTTTTAACCGGATTGATACTCTTCGCAACGTTCGTCGTCGGAGGAACTTGGGTGTTCACCGGGCCACCAGGTCCGTTAACGGGTGATCTCACTGTCGGTACATTCGTCGTATTTATGTTACTCACCCAACGGCTCACCGACCCACTCGCGAAGCTTTCCGACGTCGTCGACCGGTACGAGAACGCGAAAGCCTCTGGAAAGCGGATCTGTGGACTCCTACGAGCACCCACGTACGTAACCGAAAATCCCGACGCAGCGGTGCTCGACAGCATCGATGGTCACGTCGAGTTCGATACAGTGTCATTCGCTTACGGGACAAATAATCCTGAGTCGAGCGCTGACGAACCTGTACTTGCTGACATCTCGTTCACGCTGAATCCGGGCGAAACCGTTGCACTCGTCGGCCCGACTGGTGCAGGAAAGTCGACGATAGCAAAGCTCCTCTTACGATTATACGATGTGACGAGCGGAGAGATACGAGCGGACGGGCACGATATTCGGGAGGTGACGCTAGGGAGCTTGCGCGAGTCCATCGGATACGTCAACCAAGAGCCATTCCTATTCGATGGCACGGTAGCGGAAAACATTCGATACGGGCAGTCACAGGCGAGTGACGAAGCCGTCCGACAGGCGGCACGAGCGGCACAGGCACACGAGTTCGTCGAGAATCTCCGAGACGGGTACGGGACAGAAGTCGGGGAGCGCGGTGTGAAGCTCTCTGGGGGACAACGCCAGCGAATCGCGCTTGCCAGAGTATTCCTTCAGGATCCGGATGTCGTCGTTCTTGACGAGGCGACGGCAAGTGTTGACACGGAAACGGAACTGCTGATCAATCGGAGTCTGACTGAACTTGCGGAGGAACGCTCCACGATAGCAATCGCGCATCGTCTCTCAACGGTCTGTGATGCAGATCGGATACTGGTCATTGAAGACGGACAGATAGTCGAGCGCGGCACTCACAAGTATTTGCTGGAGGAAGACGGGTTGTACGCGATGCTGTGGAGAATTCAGACTGGAGAGATCGACGAACTCCCCGAGCGTTTAGAGCGTCATGTTGCGACCGACTCTGTCGTAACTAGGTAACCTACCCTACCCAAAACGTCGTGTTTAGTCAAGGGTCAGGTAATTACTCTGGTGATCCGGGTCCGAGATTCTGCTTGGCGATGGGAAGAAATCGAATATCCCGCGGTCGTTGCAATAAGCTTTGGTGGAACTGTCGGCTCACAGGGGCGTTTTTAGCGACAGTGTCTGTTGGAGAAACCGCTAGAAAGAACCATAGAACCGATTAAATCACCACATCTTACAAGTGTACGCTTGTTATATCATGATGGTGGTGTTTATACTTGTAAATTCAGTCTAAATATGTGGGAAATATTTCATGTTATCACATAGCACTGGTGTGGCGTTTGGGTTTATTACACATCGGCCACTGCTTCCCATCCATTACTAGTGCCCGAGAACACCCCGTTTGGGTGCTTTAGCTGTCCCAACCCGGAAGACAAATAATCCAACCGCTAGGTAGGTAACCGCCTGCCCGACCAATACCCCTAGGTCGAATACCGGAAGTTCCCACACGCGGAGTTCGCGCTTCCGTTCATCAGTCAGATAGTCATCAGACACGACTTTGGCACTTGCACTACCCTGCTCGCCAGCGATATCTTGGACGTGTTCCAGTAGATCCTGCGTGGTTCGCGAATACGCATCGTACCAGAACCGCCGGCCCATGTGCGACTTCCGTGCGACGCCGTCGATCTCTTCTGGAACTCGGCCTTCTCGGCAAGGTCGTGGAACTAGCCTGCGATTGTGGCTCCGTCGACGTGGCCGTTTTTCGAGCGTTCCGAGGGGAACAGATAGCCGTCGATGCGGGTGGCTTGTACTGGACTTATGTCTCTACGGTGGTTTGGTAAATATCGCTTTAAAGCACACATCGCTATATGGATTGTTGCGTTGGAAGTTGAGACTACAGTGGGTTTAACAGGACTGTGATCCGTGGTTTCAGCCGAATCAACGAATGGAGACGGATTCAAATTGCTCTCCAAACGGTCGGTCTTGTGTACAGGCAACGAATTCAGAGTGGTTCTGAGGCACCAGCTATAGTAACGATTGAAACGATGTACACACTGATCGCACTGCCGCCGTGCGATCAGGTGTGCATTGATTTCCAATGGTACTATAGTGTAGCCACTCAGACGCCGCGCTAACCCGAACGGAGTACCTCACTTTCCGATTCCATTCTTCTTCAGCAGCGTCAACGTATTATCGACTGTCACAATTGGCGAGTGTGCGTATGCACCGGTCAATTCGACCTGCACGAGTCGCTGTATTAGTCATACAGACAAGACATTTATTTCCTTCTCCAGATACCCTACTCATGAATTATCGATTGGTCCATTCAATCTTTGCCCTCATAGTTGCAGCTTCACTCATCGGTGCTCCAATTACTATGTTGGACTGGAGCCAGGAGGCAGACTTCACTACTGAGCCTATCGAGGAATCCGACATCAATGAAAACAGTCCGGTACTCCAGTATGATAATCTCTCAAACTCCGCGCAAGACCCTGTTCGACGAGCCATCGAATCCCCCGACGGCCATTACACGATTTATGGGCATGAAGACTTTCCGGACCGTTTCTTCTACAGTGATACGATCAACCCCGGAAAGGGTCAGTATGTGATTGCCTATGAGGGGCAGTACTATCGGCTCTTTACGATGTCGGGTGGCGGATTCTTCTTCGTATATTTGGTCTACCAACTGCCGTTCATCATCTATGGGGCTCTCCTCGCCGGAGTTGCGTTCATGCCGTCACAAGGTTGGACCGGAACTCGAACTGAGGCACTTATTACTGTCCCCGGAATCGCGTTCCACCTCCTCGGTCCCGAATTTGACTTCCCTTTGCTTGCCCCAATACAATTCGTTAAACTTGGAGTTATCGCCGTTATTGTCGTCCTGATAGGACTCCTGTGGGCATACATGAGGGAGAGGAACGGCAAGCAGTATATGCGGTAGCCGCAATGAATCGCGACCGGTGGGTCATCCACTCGATCTGCGACCCATTGCTTTGTGCGAGCAGCGTATTCGATAGTGTCTGGTCTTGGTCACTTGAGATGCTCGTAGCCCCAACTCTCCAGTATTGAAGCCACAGTGTCGGGATTCTCTGCCGCCAGTTCGACGAACGCCTCGCGCAGATCCGTCACCGAGACATCTTTTGAGCGCATACCGAGTTCATCGGCCACGTCGCCCCTCACTTGGTCCTCTAATTCGGCGTATTCGTCACGGAGGAACGCGACGTGTTCGTTATCGCGGTCTTCTTTGACCGTCTGTCGGCGAATGACGTACGGGATTTCGTCTGTACTCATGTTGTCGGTGCTATCGCTTTCGGATTCGGACGGAGATTCGGCTGTCGTTTCAGGTGTTGGGTCCGGCGCTGGGTCGTCTTGCTCGTCGGTCGTCTCCTCGGCGAACGGGTCCTCTCCGGGGCCTTCTTTCATGCCCGCCATTTACGCCACCTCCTCGATAGCGCCGGGTTCCGGTGGGTTCGGGGCTTCGATCTCGGCTTGCGCTTCGAGGTAGCGAGCCAATCGGTCGTACTGTGCTAGCGTTTCGACCTCGTAGTCACGTCGACGGTCGCGATGGTCTCGGACATACGTGAACGCCGAGCACTGCTGTGCCCACGACCCTTCCATTAGCGAGGTACGGTCGCCGAAGATTTCTGGTGTCGAGTACGGGATCTCGCTAAGGACGCGCTTCTGGTCGTTCGTCCCTTTCACGCCGACCGGGACGGCCACAAGGACGCCTACATCGATTTCAAGCGTGTCTTCAAGCCCGGAAACGAGCTGTTCCAACCCCTCAACAGCGGCTTGACCCTTCGCGCTCGGTTCGACTGGGATAACCAACGACCGTGTGGCGTTGATAGCGTTGTGTAGGTGTGGGCCTTCCGTTGCCGGCGGGTCACAAATCAGCACATCGTACTCGTCACGAACGCCAGCATCGGCGAGCGTGCTGAGTAACGCGGCGTGAATATTGAACGCATCCCCGACAGCGGCGGCCTGGTCCTGTTCGCGGCGGAGCCAGTCCCCGAGATCGGCGAGTTGGTTGTGTTCAGGGATGACATCGACGCCGTGTTCAGCGGTGACGATGAGATCCTCAAAGTCACCTTTGGGCCGGTTGATCATATGCCGGGCGAGATGATCGATGTTCTTCGAGCGGTCCTTGTCGACGCCAAATAGCCGCGAGAGATTGCCTTCTTGCGGATCTAGTGGGACGACCAGTGGTTTGAGACCGGCGCGGGCGTGTGCGACGGCGAGGTTCGCGGCGGTCGTCGTCTTGCCGACGCCGCCGGCCTCGCTGTAAGTGCTGTATGAGAGCATAGCTGGTTGTTATAGCCTTCAGTTGAAATAACCTATTGATTGATTTTCCTGATTCAAGCAACTTGTTCAACTAACCGATTCAATCAACTGGTTCAATCAATTGGTTCAATCATCTAGTTCAAGAGGCAACACAAATCGACAAAATGCGGTCAGGGCACACCGCTGGCTGGCCGCGTCTGGTCGTCCGGATCGCTGTCACAAGATAGTACCATGGCTTAAGTACACAACCGCACTACAGAGGAGTCGAATGGGTTCGGAGCCGGAGCCGACGCACACGTCGCTGGAGACACTGCAGGAAGCACTCCAAACGGAGCGAATCACCTACGTCGATACGCTGAACGAGGATATCGGCACAGTCGTCGAGAGCGCAGACCAGCTCGCCTTCGATTACGTCGTCGGTGATGTCTCCGACTATGGTGTGTCCTCAAGCGACCACGTCCACCTCGATCTGGTCCACGAGGGTTCGACGATCCACTGCGTGCTCTTTGGGTACAAACGATCGACAATCGACACCACAATCGAGGATGGGATGCAGGTAGCTGTCAAAGGCTCGCTGTCGTACTACGAAGACGGGGGCAACGTCTCCGTCATCGTCGAAGACATCGTGGCGGTCGGTGAGGGCACGTACCAGCAGATCTACGAGCAAAACAGGGAACTGCTGGACTCGGATGGATTGCTCGATCCGGAGCACAAGCAAGCCCTGCCGGACTTTCCAGAACGGATCGGAATCGCCACCAGTGCGACAAGCGATGCCCGGATGGATGCGATCACCAGCGTCCACGAGCGGTATCCCGACGTGGATATCGTCATCCAGAACACGAGCGTTCAGGGCGACGATGCGATGATGTCGATCATGGGTGCGATCAGCGAACTCGATGACGACCCGCTGATCGACGTTATCGTGCTTACTCGCGGTGGTGGGTCCGACAAGCACCTCCGGGTGTTCAACGAAACGCCGCTCTGCCGTGTTATCCACAAAACCGAGACGCCAATCGTAGTTGGGGTCGGCCACGAGAACGACCGAACACTGGCCGACGAAGTGGCCGACAGACGGGTGATGACGCCGACCGAGGTAGGCAACATCGTTCCGGAGCGGACAACCCTCGACGCGGAGCTGGACACACTCGAAGAGCGTCTCAACACGGCCTACACAGCGACCGTCGAGACGACGCTGGAGACGATGGATGACCGACTCACCCACGCCTACAGACGGACCGCCGAATCGGACCTGTCCTCGTTCGAAGGCGAACTCGACCGCGCATACGACACGCACGTTCGCGATGCACTGACCGATCTTGAGAACCGGCTAGAGCAAGCACGCACCCAGTACGATCAGGAGAGGAAACGGAAACAGGAGGCCACAGCCTATCGCCGCCAGCGTCGACGGCTGCTGCTCGTCCTGCTCGCTCTGGGCCTGCTTGTTGTGGCTCTGCTCCTGTACATCCTGCTTCCACTATGAAAGACGAGACAATCGCCGACAAGACCGACCGGCTCGAACAGATTATCGAACAGCTCGAAAACGGGGACGTCTCGCTGGAACGGGCGAACGAACTCCATGCCGAGGGAACGAAACTGATCGCCGAACTCGAATCCGAACTAGCTGTTGGGGACGGCGAGGTTATCGACCGCTGAAGCCCGGTTGAATCCGTTTTGTGCTGTGGTATCCTCCCCCGCGAAAGCGTTCGAGAAGTACACGTCAGGCACAGTCTTCGCTCCGATTAATTCGTCACCCAATCGAGAGAGTCATTGTGCTGCCGGAGATACGTTGGTGCGACGTTGCCGTCCAGCTGGGGGACTGACTCACCAGCTCGGTCGACGATTGTCTGTTTCAGCAGGTCGCTGTCGGTCTCGAAGTCGGGATTGACGTGCAGCCGATAGTTGCGGTCGATAGTGAATAGTTCGCGGTCGAAAGCTGCGTGGTGAATCTTGCTGAGTGGGAGGACATTGGTGGGATCCGCCCGGTGCTGTGGGTAGTCGCTCCAGGGCAGGACATGAGCGACATCCAACAGCCCGCGGTGGTCAACGCCGGATATCGGGCAGGTCTTATCATACTGGACGAGGACTGTCTCCCGGAACTCCGGATCAACTGCACGGGCCTGAACCGTCGTTTCGTAGGTCGTTACCGTCGGAGTATCTGTGGTAGGTGCATCGGCCTGTGGGGTAGACCCAGCCCACTGCTCGACGGCGGTCTCAACGAACTGGCGGCCCTCATCTGTGAGGGCATACTGCTGGCCGTCCTTGTGGACGAGTCCGAGGCTTCGGAGCCAGTTTGCCCGCTGTTTGGCCATGTCCGTGTTGGCCGGATCCCAGCCCAAGCTTGTATGCGTCTTGAGTTGCTGGTGCCCGATTTCTTCGATTGTCATCGGAGCGGGCACAAGTGAGTACAGCAGGCTCCGGAGGCCGACGTTCCGGCGACACATGATTTCAAGGAGCGTTTCGGTCGTTTGCTCGGCGATGTAGGTGGTCCCCTCCGGGCCGAGTCGCCAGTGGTGGCCGTCGCGTTCGATAAAGCCGACATCTTCGAGATAGTCGATCCGGCGCTGTATCGAGTCCCGGCTCGAAACTCGTTCGAAGTGTCCCCGGTGCCAGCCGATGAGTTCATCGGGAGTGGGCTGTTGGTCGTTGACGTACTCGAGGATTGCATTGAGTGTCTTGACGTAGTTCGTTGCGCCGCCGAACATCGGGACGATACTCCGGAGCCGGTCAGGTGGCATCTCTGGCTGGTATTTTGGAGGTCAGTACATGGTCTTTGGGACTACGCGGTCGGGTCACTAGTCAATAGCTGGACCGAAATTGAGTGCATTCCGAGTCTTCAGCGTAGTATTTTTGATAACTGTACTGGAGGGTAGACTCAGCTATAGGCTCGAAAGCGGTTGCAGTACACCCAGACAATCATGGGACTGCTGTGGGTAAACTGCCCTACACCGGGTTCACATCCAGAACAAAACCCTGTATCCAGAGTACTGTGGAAACTACCTGGGTTGGTCAGTCACCGTTTGGATCGACGCCTGGTATTCGAACAGATTTGGGTTACGAAAAGAGCGCTTCTCATCGAAACTCAGCCGCTTGTGAACCCGGCGAAAAGACCGACAGCGATAATTTTGCTTGTGATAAACCAGCGAGTAGATGCCCTCCTCACGACGTCGATTTCTGGGATTAGCCGCCTTGGGAATTACCGGTTCAGCTGACTTCACGTCTCTCGATACGCAGAAACGTATTGGTAGTCAGTCACCCTCCGACTGGCCGATGGGACGGTACGATCCTCCCGGAACCGGGCACAATCCCGAAGTATCAGGTCCAAAAGACGATGTAGCGGTTGCGTGGACACACCAGGCCCCGGATTGGTTTCGGGGGAGTACCCAACCGATCCGCCGTGGGAAGACGCTATACGTCGGTGGCAACGGACTGCTTGCGCTCGATACCGAGACTGGGAAGCGGCGGTTCAGCTTCCAGGGGCC
Organism: Haloarcula sp. K1; assembly: GCF_001647155.1. Lineage (NCBI taxonomy): Archaea > Methanobacteriati > Methanobacteriota > Halobacteria > Halobacteriales > Haloarculaceae > Haloarcula > Haloarcula sp. K1. Next base: position 14,957 of record NZ_LRHL01000003.1, on the reverse strand, counting down.
GTATCACTCAACTCCAGCGATTGCCCCAGCCTCGATCTATCAGACGAAGACACTCGGTATAACCGGGTCAGATGGGGTTTACGGGCTTAACGCCAATGGCGGACGGGAACTTCCCTTCATAGATATGAGCGTCGGCGGCGAGCGATGGATAGGACCGCGATCACCGACGCCCGGTTTCTTCGGGCCGGCCGAGTCAACAACGCCGGTCACTGCGAACGGGACGATATACACGGCACTACCTGGGACGAACTCAATCGTAGCACTGAACCCGAACAGTGGGGAGATCCTGTGGCAACAAACCCATCACAAAGACGAGGCAGTCAGTGGGACGTACAACAGACCCGCGGTGGACGACGGCCTCGTGTTTGTCACCGCGTGGCCACAACAGGCCACTGCGTATCGTGCTGATACTGGTGAGCAACACTGGCACCGTGAACTCGAAGGGATGACAGTTCTGCCGCCAGTGGCGACAGACGAGGGCGTCGTCATTCCGACGCGTGAGTCGGTTCAGTTGCGTACCAGGTCCGACGGCGCACTCCTGTGGGAACGCAACCTTGACGGGAATGTGACCGACAGCACGCCAGCGGTAGCCAACGGGACGATATTCGTTGCCGATGAGCAGGAGGAACTGCATGCGCTTTCGCTGGCAACCGGCGAGACACGGTGGACAGCTCCGTTCGACGGAAAAACGACGCCGGTTGTCGCTGACGGTCGCGTCTACGCTGTGGACTCACTCTGGGCACTGGAGGCGTTCGACGTCGCCACGGGTGAGAAACAGTTCGAGTACCATCCTTCGGAAGTACCCCTCTCGCCACCGATGGTCGGGGATGGTATGCTGTATCTGGCGAACCGTGGCCGAGTTCTCGCACTGGAGGAAGCATAGTGCCCCGAAAAGAGGGGGCTGGAAGCGAAAGGGTGTCTTCACCTGGACACCCATCCCCGACGCCTCGACTGTCTACTCTGGGCGTTCTCAAGTCCGCGCTCGGGCGCATTCGTCGCGACCCTGTGCTCGCTGTCCCATTCGCCGTCGTTGGTGTGCTGGTTGCACTCGTCGACTGGCTTCGCCAGCACGATTCAATTCCAATGGCACCAACCGACGCGCTCAGTCAATCGGTCAGTGTCAACTACGCAGTGTTCCCGCAAGGGACTGCACGAACGGCCCGACACGTTGGTGCGTTGGTCGACCTCGAAACACGGTATCTCCTCTGGGCTGTGGGGCTCGAAGCCCTCGTTCCACTCGCAGTCGGGATCGCCGGTTGGGTGACGATTACACGAGTCCTCGATACCCACTCAGGTCCCCGTGCGTTGAGCAGGTATCTTATCGCGCTGGCTGCGGTCGTCTCCATCCCGCAGCTGTTGGGCGGTTTCTCGGTGGATATCACTGGTTTCCTGTTCGGACTGCTGCTGTTGGCGGTTGCTCTGTTCGTTCTGACCCGTCTGTTCCTGCTTCCGGCGTTGCTAGTCACCGGACGTGGCTTTGTGACGGCACTCAGGCAGAGCTATCATCGATCACAAGGTCAGGGCATGACTATCGGCGGCCTCATCATCGTCATTGGTCTCGCCTACTGGGGTCTCGCGACCGTGCCGGTCGCCGGCGGGTTTCTGAGTACTGCGGTAGTGGCACCGATCCACTCTGTGGCGATCGGAACCGTCTTTTCGACCGGCTCTCGTGGGACAGCGGCGATCCCGGCCAACCAGATCGAATCGAGGGATGCACGCCCGGGCGAGAGGCGGTAATACGTTTGTGAGCGGTCTCGCTGTTGTGGATCGTCACTAGCGCATCACTCAGGCACAGGTTGCGCTACCACTGGTTCCAGCTTCCTCGAAGGTCAAACTGTGTTCCTGACCAGTTCTGGGACACGTCCGTATTCTAGTGTAGACGTGCGTCCCGTTATCGGCGACTTTCTCGCCGAGGTACACTGTCACGTCCCCACGCGTCCACCCATCAATCGTGGTCGTCACCGTCTCGCCGGGAGCGACGGTGATCTGTTGTGTGGGGACCCCATCGTCAGCGAGTGTGACGTTTCGATCCCCATCCGGCCAGATCAACTGCGAGAGCGTCTTGAGTCTGTGTTCGCCATCTCTAGTCGTGACCTCGAAATTCAGGTACATCGCCTGCTCTCTGCTTTCGACAGTGTACGCTGACAGTTGATACGCTGTCGTGTCGTTGTTTTCCACAGTCAGTGTAGGTTTGAAGGGTCCAGAGACGGTATCATACTGGACATAACCAATCACAAGCGCCGATCCGAGGAGGAGCGCGATTGTTCGACGGGAGACCATCCGTAGGATCGTGTTCCAACAGGAAACAGAATATCATTCCGATTGTCTCATCCGAGTGTCACGGCCAGAGTTGATAAATCGAGATCGAATCAGTGATTCAGGTTGAGATTGCTGATGAGGGGCCAGAAGACTCATGCAGAAAACGGGACGTATTACCGCTGGGGAAGATACGGTCTTCGGACACAGTACTGGTAGTGGATTGTGCTGATGTACTGGCCTGTCTCCGCATTCGATGGGACAGTCGAACGGACAGATAACTTCCTACACCCAGTGCTGAACCAGGAACGCAGCCGATCATATCCGTTCTGCCTGCTCCCGTAATGTCGAAAAACTCACATGGATTTAATACACTTCAGTGACAATTACTCAGTATGGTTGCTCAATCGACACAGCGACAAGACTCGTTTTTTACACTCCCATCGCATCCAGTAGGGTACCTCGCAATCGTAGCTACGCTTACCACTGCTGGCATCCACTTACTGCTCGGTCCACAGGTCATGGGATTCAGTCAGACATTGGGGGCGCTGTTTATTCTGAATGGGCTTGGATTTCTTGGCGGGGTCCTCCTGTACAGTAGCCGGTACTGGCGACCCGAGCTGTACCTTGTCGCTGCGGGATACGCCATTGTCACCATTCTCGCACTGTTTGTGTTCCAGGGGTTCAGCTTTGACGCGTTCTATATGCAGGGGAACCTGAATCCGCTGGCCGTCGCAGCGAAGGTAGCTGAGGCTATCCTCGCCCTCTGTGCCATCTACTTGTACAGAACATCGGCTCCGTGAGAAGGCCATATTGACCGTCCATAGAAGAGGGACGCGTCAACGAGACACTGTTTTTCAAGGCAATCAAAGGATTTGTCAGTTAGTCCTAAATGATGGACCGGTTCAAGTCTGGGGTGACGTTCGTGGTCCTCGACCGAGTCATACTGTTGTCTCACCGATTCGGGGAGAGAGCACGCAGCAAATGAGCAGAACATCCATCAGCAGGTGCAGAGACAGGTGCCCCTTCTATTGGCTCTGGCGTTGGATGCGCTCCGTCAATCAGCTTTCTCGCTCTCAAACTCATCGTCGACTCCGAGAGTAACAACAAATAAGTGGCGCGACTGGTCCGGACAGGTATGGAGATTGTGGAACTCTCAGCAAAAGAGCCTGCTGTCCGGCGCTTTATCGAGGAGCTCTGGCTACCGTACTACCGCGAACTCGAAGGGACTGTCGATGCCTTCTCACTCGCCGACGACGTCGACCTCGTCGCGGAGGAACTCCCGTTCCGCGTCGATCGACTCGATTCGGAGGAGTATCGAACGTGGATCGCCGTCGATGGATTCACCGACGAGACTCCACTCGCCGATGCTGACGGTGAGTTTGCCGGGTATATCGCGGCCGAAGTCGACGAAGCGCCGAGTGTCTTCGACCGCCCCGACCGACTGTTCATCTGTGACATCTACGTTGGCGAACCGTATCGTGGAACCGGACTGGCTGCGGACCTGTTCGACCGTCTCAGAGACTGGGCACGCGAAGCCGGATGTGAGGAGTTCAGTCTCGATCCGCACGTAGACAACGAGCGAGCCATCGCCTTCTACGAAAAGCTCGGGTTCGAAAAGACGCAGTCTCACATGGTGGCTAGCGTCGACGACTGTGAGGAGAGATAGGAACTGATATTTGCCCGTTCGTTTGGAGGGAAATGGTGGGCTGCAATGGGCACCTTGCGTAGCGCCCACCATTCTGCTATGTCAGAGGCACGGCTGGGTTCTGGACCCGGGAAACCCAGTCAGACGACCAGCAGTCAGGGGAACTCGAAGCGGGGACCAGAACCCACTCGGTTGTGACAGACGCCACATAAATAGCCTTTGTGGAACCACGGTAGCAAATACCACGCTTCAACCCACTCACAATAGTGGCCAGCTCTACCACCCTACCGATGTTTCCAGTGGCGTACGCACTTGGACGTACACAATACCCCGTGGCTCCGCTGTGTACACCAGCAGAATGGTGGATAGGGGTGGGAGAAGCGGTCTGCAACGCACCATCCGAAGTCGTCTACTTCGACGACGGGCTCTAGCCCTGAAACAATCGATAGGATGGGTGAATCCAATGGAATTGGACAGGGCACGGAACCCACTTGCTCTTGATACGAGTGGCCACGAAAACGCTTGTAATATCCCCACGCTGTCTGTCGATTTTCCGATTACACAACTCACTCAACGATAAACTTCAATGAGACACGCTTGCACGACTCCGACGGTCCAAGCAGCAAAGGCTTGGGAGATGATGTGCAGCTGGGGGGAGCGGCGTGCTACACACCATTGGAAGCCGTCATCCACGACAACGGGTTCTGGATCCGGGCCGATCGGTGAATCGGATACGATTCAGGGGGGAAGTGGAGTGGGGACCAGAACCCAACTATTCAGTACGTGCTTGGTATCAAAAATACTTGTGATTCAGAGTTACAGTCTATCCATCCGACAACTGCAGAGGCTCCACCGTCCCGCCACCAGAAGGTGGCTCGATGACTACCCCACCGAGCGTTGGCGAGATCGGTACTCGTCGCCTGTACTACCGTTCAAAATGCTCAAATCTGATTTTGATACTACGCTCGACCTAATACCCGACGACAGTAATTCGTGAACACAATGGTGACAGTCTCCGCATTCAAAGATGGATCCGCTGCCCTCCGAGAAAACCCGAGCCTGTTCGTTGCCGGCCTCCTCATCGGGGCCGTAAGTCAACTCCAGTACGTGGATCATCTGATCGAATCACCACTACTGTCAGCGGGTGTCTCTCTCGTATGGCTCATTGTGTTCCCGTTCGTTCTCGGTGGATTCATCGGCACCGCACAGACCGCAATCGAAGGAGTAGACGCGTCGTTCACCCAGTTTTTCATTGAAGGGCGAACACATTACTTCCCACTTCTCCTCGCAACTGTGTTGTTCATACTTATCGTGTTCGGGACCGCTGTCGGACTCGGATTTATCGGGTTCATCCTCGGTATCGGATCGATGGCACTCGCCCCAATTAACGAGATGGCTGCCTTCGTCGCCGGCGTCGGATCTATACTCATCTGGCTGCTGTCCATCCTCGTTGTCATTATGTTCGTGCAGTTTTACGACACTGCGATTGTCATCGAGAACGAGAGTGTTACTGATGCGTTCCGAAAAAGTGTTGCACTCGTCCGCTCAAATCTCAGAAGCGTCGTTGGATTCTCACTGGCGTGGAGTGTCCTGCTGAACGCCTTCTTCATTCCCGAATATCTCGTCCGGTTGACGCTGACGAACGCTGGACCGGCTGACGTATTACCGATTGAGATAGGAATTCCGATGATCGTCTTGCTCCCTCTCGGAATCGCTCTGTCTTCAGTCGGCTTCGCGTACTTTTATACGGTCTACACGGCCTATTACTTGCGATTAACTGCTGTCCCGGAATCAACATAAACACCGACCAACAATTACAAACGATAGTTTCGAACAGCAACCAGCCGGGTCAGATCCCGTGCTCCAGCCACAGCAGCTACTCACACACATGGCACGACTTCTTCCAACACAAACTGACGCCGCCGTCGAACGAAGTGATAACCCCGCTATCTTGAGTCTCGATGACGACACGACACGGGAGGTAATCGAAGCGTTGTCCTCCGAGACTGCGTACGAGATTTTCCAACTGCTCAACGAAACGCCAGCGACACCGGCACGGATCGCTGAGCAACTCGGCCAGAGCCTGCAGAACGTTCACTATCATTTGGAGAATCTCGAATCGGCCGGCGTAATCGAAGTGACTGACACCTGCTATTCGGAGAAAGGCCGTGAGATGAGTGTATACGTCGTATCAGAGGACCCGACACTCCTCTTTCTCGGCACTGAGGACGACCGCCCGAGTCTCAAACGTGCGTTCAAATCGTTCGCTTCGCTGCTTGGTCCCCCCTCGGTTTTACTCGCTATCGGCGAATCCGTCTCACAGTTCATCACTGCCGAATGAGCGAACACACCGACCCCCCAATCCGAAGCGCTTCTACCAGTGACGACACAAGCGAGTGTGACATGGCACCAACGATCAAGTCACGGGAAGATACCGATGGCTGTGGTTGTCTCGAATGCCGAAACATCGAGACGACGACCACCAATCGGACCGCCCTTGATGCATTGGTCTGGTCCGTTCGCCTGTTTCGCTCCTACCCCTCGATCATCGCCTTCGCGGGTGTGACTATCTTGGCCAACCGACTTCTCGAGACGGACATCATCAACGGGCTCCCGATGCCTGTAATCGGCGTATTCGATGCTCTGACGGCGTTTGTGTTCATAATCTTGATTCGAGCTTATGTGGGAACAATTGTCGCCGGAGAACTGACTGATAACTCTGTAACGATACGCGAAGGAGTCCATCGGAGTATCACCCGGACACCGGCGTTGATTGGCGTAACACTGCTTATCGTTTTTTCTGTAATGACGGTTCCGTTCTTTCTGTTTCTGCCACTACTCCTCTTTGCTGGCGCTATTCCGGGAAACCCCGCAGATATAATTGGCTTTCCCGTCGTTGCGGCGGTGGGTGGGCTCGTTTTTGCCGTGCCGTTTCTCGGCTTGCTGTTCAAGTTTTGGTTCGCACCGGAGGCCTGCGTTATCGGCCAATATGGCCCTCTCAAATCACTTCGGATTAGCTGGCAGATTACGACGAACTACCGTCGGAAGTTCGTGCTCATCGCAGTGATCGCTATCGGGAGTGTAAGCAACCTCTATCTACCCGAGATAGGGACGGGCGTCGCTTCGGTGACGCCTGTTTTGCGTGTGTTCTCTACAAGCGTTGGAGACCTACTTTCAATCGTGTGGGCGAGCGCGTACGCCCACCTCTACATCCAAGAGATTGTATCGTAAACGCAGTCCCCCAGACAGAAACAGGAGGAAGAGTTAAAGAGACCGGACAGCACAGCGACTTCATTTGTTTTAGATAGGTTCCGCTGAATCGACTTCCCAGCGTGTGTTGGCGTGATTACTCGATTTCTAACTGACCACTTCGGCCGCCCTCCTCGCCATCATTTTCGTCCCATTCGAGTTCGAACTCGACACTTAGCTCCGTCATATTGTCTGCCGGCCCTTCACGTTCGGCTTTGACCTCGAAGGTCGGTCGGGCAGGGGGATCCAGCGTTACGGACTCGGAGCCTGCTTTCAGGTTGATAGCGTTTCCGCTGTCGAGATTATCCGCGACTTTCCGGAGGTACGATGCGATCTCTTCTCGGCTCTGATCACTTTCTGACTTGAACAGGACTTCTTCGGGCATACAGGAATCGATACACAGCCTGCACCAATAAAGCCGCCTGCCGTGTGGGTGCGACGTGATTACGTTCCGTCGACTGCCCGATACCGCCGGTACACTGAGTGGGACACGTTTCGAAGAACGTCTCGTCTATTCCCAGCGATGTGCAATCGTCTCAGCGTTGAAGTGTGCTGTTTCCGATCTTCAACTGATGACGGAACTAACGTTCCACGGACTTAATATCGGGCAAGTCGAACCGAACGACGACCTCGTCGACCGGATCGTCGAGACAGCGGCTGCAGAGTATCCCCTGACAGACGGTGACATCGTCGTCGTCACCGCGAAGGTCGTCTCCTTCGCCGAGAACCGACTCGTTGAAGCCGACGAGGTCGAAGTCACTGACCGCGACCACCGGGTGGCAGACATCACCGGCATCGATCCGCGAGAAGTGGCCGTCATCTACGACGAAAGCGAGGTCATCGGTGCGATCCCGATCGCAGAGGTCGGCGAAGACGTGCTGTTGGAACATGCCGTAGACCCCGAAGCGGCACAGGAGGCACTTGCTGAGGTCCCAGCGATGCTCGTGACCGAGCGGAACGGTCGACTCTGTACGAACGCGGGTGTCGATTGGTCAAACAGTCCGGACGGGATGATGACGCTACTACCTGAAGATCCAGACGAGAGTGCCCGTCGCCTCCGCGAGGGAATCGAGGCACAGACTGGCGCAGATGTGGCTGTCGTCTTGGCCGACTCGGAAATTGCCGGCCCGGGTTCGATGGATCTGGCGATCGGGTGCTCAGGGATCGAGGCGATCGATAACAACTTCGGACAGACGGACCTGTATGGAGAGCCGAAGGTCGGCGGTGTCGACCTCGTCGCAGACGAACTCACCGCCGGGTCGGCGTTGCTGTTCGGACAGGCGGACGAACAGATCCCCGTTACGGTCGTCCGGGGACTGGAGTACGAAGACGGAGAGGGCGTGCCGAATTCGGGCGGTGTCGTCCGCCGCGGACTCCGCAAGAGCGTCCAGCTAACGGCTCGCCTGAAGGCCCGCGAGTGGTTCTGATAACGACGTTATAATCTAGAGTCGGGATACTGGAGAGGTCATCGAACTCTCGGTACACATTGACGATGATGTGCCTGTGCTGACAGTCACTCGGCCGCGCGATCCATCGGGTCTTCGAGTTCACCGGTGATTGCCTCGAAGGCGTCTGTCGCGGTGAGGAGACCAACGACATCGTCGTCTGCAACCACGAGGGCGAGTTCCTGACTTTCGGCCTGACACCGGTCGATGAAGTCACTGATAGTCGTCTCAGCAGCGACAGTTAGCGGCGAGGTTGCCAGTTCTTCGAGTGTGGTCGTCCCCGAATCCAGCGCTTCGTAGTTGTGCAGCACCGTCGGCGCGTAGACAACACCCACGAACGAGTCCAGTGAGCCTTCGATCAACGGAAAGCGGACGTATGGCATTCCGTCGATCCGGTCCATGTTCGTCTCGAAGTCGTCAGTCGTCGAGAGCGCGACGATGTCACTGCGGTCAACCATGATCTCACTGACCGTCGTCGCGCCGATGTCGAGAGCGTTGATAACTTCAGTCCGTCGCTCTTCAGGGATATCGAGTCGGCTGAGCGACTCGCCCATTTCGCTACGCAGTTCGGCCCGAGTAGTTGCGAGATCGCTTTCGGCCTCCGATTCGGTCCACGAACGGGAGATCTCAACGCCGAAGAGGCCCAGCAACGTTTTCGCCACCCAGTCCGCCGAGATGATTACCGGATACATGAGCTTTGTCCAGGCGTACAGCGGGCCCGAACCGTACCTGGCGACGAACTTGGCACGCTCGATCCCCAGATACGTCGGTGCCTGCTCGCCGACAATAACGTGCATGAGATTGACAACGACCAACGCGAGGAGGACAGACAGTGTCGTGTGTCCGCCGCCGGTGACGCCAACTGCACCCAGTAGCGGTCCCAGGACTGCTGTGACGGCCGGTTCAGCGACCACTCCCAGGCCGACACTGCAGATGGTGATCCCCACCTGACAGCCTGTGAGAAATATCTCCAACCGCTTGGTCATGTTCCAGGCGCGTTCAAGTCCACGTCCATTACCGAGAAACTCCGCCTCCTCGAACTGCCTGACGCGGGTCATCGCGAACTCGGTCGTGACGAAAAAGCTGTTTCCCAGAAGGAGGGCGACACCACCGAACAGACGGAGCCACGTTACCAGCGAGATAGCCATCAAATCCTGGTTTCTCCGGGCATTATCTAAATCTATTGTTGACACGCCGGAGTCGGACGCTCTATGTAGATTTAGGACCTCACAAAGCCGGTTAGTTGAGACGTCTGCTTGCTGCGAATGTGCCTAGCAAACAGCAGCAAGCAGACAGTGAAATTCACGAGTACCAACTCCTTAACTTCCTCGACAACCGGCTTGACGAGGAAGTTTCTCTCGGTCTTGCGAACGTTTCTATGACACGCTGGTGTCTTAACCAATAGCGACCGCAATACTTCCCGACTGTTGGTTAACGCTACTTTTGTGTCTCCCCGGTCGGGTGAGGGATTTCCTTCATGGACCCGACTGAAACAGTTCCAGACTACGAGCGCTTCGAGCGCGAACAGATCGCACAGGACCGCGACCGGCAGCGTCCCGATACTGTCGAGATCGACGAGCCACGAGGCTGTGAGGTGGTCACCAGTCTACTCAATGAGGGTGTGGTTGAGCCAATTCCTGAACAAAACGTCTTTCAGCACGTTCCATCCGGGCAGTGTTTTGACTCCGACATGGCGCTGGTGTACTTTCATAAGGGCTGGGAGGCTGCCACCGAGGAGTAGCGGATTTGCGTCTGTTAGACTCTTAAGTCAATAGAATGAGCTACCAGACTATCTATTTGCGTTAACTACTCTCGGAAAGAATTAATTGTCACAAATACACATATGGTACACGTAAAGGCACTGTCTAGTTGAGCGAGTTTGAGAAGCGAGGAGGTCTTAGTGAGTTTTGTCCATGAAGCTCGCAGACCTCCTCAGAGAAACGTTAGACGAGGACAGTCAAGACGTTTGGGAGAACGAGCGCACCCCGACACCAGTCCGGCGGTTTGGGGTGCGTCTCCACACGGCGGGGCTGTCGATCAGGGAGACAGTCGCAATTTTAGACTTGCTGGGTGTCGATCGCTCTCACGGAGCGGTCTGGAACTGGGTTCACACGCTATCGGAAGCACAGAGCGACCCGCCGACGGCGGAGCCGTCGCGGGTAGCGGTCGACGAGAAACAAATCGAGGTTGACGGCGAAAAGAAGTGGCTGTACGCCGCCGTCGACGTTGATTCGAAGCTGTTGCTAGAGGTCGACGTGTTCAGCCGCCGCGGGCCCGACCCCGCGGCGGCGTTCCTGCACCGACTCACTCAGAAACACGATGTCGCCGATACAGAGTTTCTCGCCGATGCTGGCGGCTATCTGACTGCCCTCTCACGCCACGATTTGAGCGGTCGGCTCAACTACCGAAGCCGGAACCACATCGAAAAGTGGTTCCAGACTGTGACCATGCGAATCGACCGCTTTCATTTCTTCTGGAGGGGCAGTCAATCCAGCGCGAAACAGTGGCTACGACGCTTCAGACACCACTACAACCACGAACGACCCAACCAAGCACTTGACGGACGAACGCCAACTGAGGTCATCCAAAACTAGACAGTGCCTAGAACTTGAGATCCCGAAAACGTGACTTCCCCCTCTCCCCAGTAGTTGAGATTGGCCATCTCAATGCATATGGCTCGTCTCTTGTTAGGCTATGATCTAGAGCTGGTCGATTGGCTTGTTAATAATCTCGAAGACTTCGCTTGCACGGTAGAACCGATTACGCTCTTTTCCAGTGAGTTCTTCGAGTATCCCGTCATCTTCGAGTTGTCCAATCAGTCGGTTGGCTGTGCTGTATTCGACATCCAACCGGTCGGCTGCTGTGTTCACGTCCAAGTACGGATCTTCGAAGAGTCGCATGACCAGTTCGAGGATATTCTCAGACCGCTCGCTCTGGTAGCGCTGTTGATAGTCCTCTCGGAGGTCGACCAGTAGGTTCGCTCGCTGGTGAGCTTCATCTGCCTGTGACTGCACACCACGTAGAAAGAACAGCAACCATTCTTCCCACTCACCCCGCTGACTGACTGCCAGTAGGTGATCGACGTAGTCCGAACGTCGTGCATTGAAATACGAACTCAGGTAGAGATACGGCTCGGGCAAAAGACCGTCACGTTGTAGGAGGAGACTGATCAATAGCCGCCCGAGTCGTCCGTTCCCATCGAGAAACGGATGAATCGTCTCGAATTGGTAATGAATCAATCCGATTCGGAGGAGTGGATGTAAATTCGTCTCTTGGTTCGCATACTCGAGCAAGTCTTCGAGAAGGTCAGGGATTTCGTTCGGTGGTGGCGGCACGTACCTGGCGTCTTGGATGTATGGCGTACTGCCGATGAAATTCTGGGTTGTACGAAGTTCACCTGGGTCAGCCTCATCCCCACGGACACCCGAAAGCAACCGGTTGTGCATTTCGCACAGCAATTCGACGGTAATTGGATCGCCAGCTGTGATCGCATCCAATCTGTGCGTCAGGGCGTGTAGATAGTTCACGACTTCCTGGGTGCCCTGCTGTCTGTCTTCGTCGATAAGAGCTTCCTGTCCGGCCTCATAGGCGTAGATATCCGAGAGGGTAGCATGTGTTCCTTCGATTTGCGAGGATTCCAGGGCTTCTTTTCGAATGAACGGTTCGATCAGGATCTCTCTTGAGCCAACACGTGGGCCGATACCGTGGAGTCGTCCAAGTGCCTGTGTCGCCTCGGCCAGCGGTGTAATGAGCTGTTCAGTGTCAGTTGAGGGGGGAAGCGGGTCAGGCCGGAACGCCGAATACGTCCCTTTCGGCGTTGTCGTGGGAATGATTTCGTCAGGGGCCGTCTCGTCGAAGTCATCTCGCTCCATCAGTGGTATTTCTACAAATATGCTGGCCACTATTGGTATTTACGGGACCAAATCAAAATAGTATGGCTGTTGATTGCACCGTCACCACTACTCGGGATTTCTGGAGACAGATTTGATATACAGCTTTCGCCCCCTATCTTGCAGGTGAAACAACTGCTCAGTAAGGTGCTTAGTTATCAACAGATGACCCCGGCTCGGAGGTGGTTCTCTCACGTATTGCTTGGGTCTTTCCCCTGTTATAGAGCCAGAATAGGACGAGTAGCGTCAGAGGGAACAATACAATAGCGATGATGGCAAGAGGCGGGAAGAGGAGGAATAGAGCAAATGTTTTCCACGAAACGAGGGTGTCACGGGGCATAACTGAACTTCCGGTCAAGGCAATATCTGTCTTGTGGACTTCAAAAAAGTGAGTTTACGTACCTTCCCTGTACTGAGCAGTAAGCGGATTCTTGAGCCTGCCGTGGCCAGCATCTCGTAGTGGTTGCGAGTTGCGACTCTCAACGCAGTGTCTTTCGACGAATCGCCCAGCAATCATTCATTGAATGGCCGGCATATGATTCGACTTCACTCTACGACCGGAGTTCTCTCGCCGGCCTGAAAGAAGACATCTGGACCGTTGCGTCCACATGGTTCGACCACCAGGCTCACCACTCCGTCGACGAGTTCGTATCTCACTACCCAGTAGCGTACGTCGAGTTTGGGCCACATGTCCGGTATTCTGGAGCTATTCAGTACGAGATGGCTCAACTGTTCCGATTATTTCTACTCAAAGAACTTCACGGCTGGGCCCACGAGACGGCACTCCTCACGTACCTCACTCACCATCCTGAACTCCATGAACAACTAGACATAGAGACGGTCCCAGACCAGTCGACGCTATGGCGAAGCTGGCACGAACGATTCACTACAGAGCTTCGCGAGACAATTGAGGCAGCTGCGCGGACAATTCTAATCAAAGCTCAGAACGCGGGCGTTGCTGTTCCGCGCGAGCCAGAACGTAGCTTTCCACCGCAAGATGACGAAGAAGAACCAGTCTCAGACGATCAAGCCGTCCTCGACGAAGCGGCATCAATTACGAACCACATCAGTCACGTCGTTTTCCCGGCATTCTCACTGAATCGTGACAATGGCTGTGAGATCCACGAGAACGCCTACTGGGACTTACAAACATATCTCGGACTTCGTGAGCGGTTAGCTGCCAATGAAGGAGCCCGCAGTTTCGTCTATGAATCGAATCGGGATCGGACGCCATTGGGCCACGCCCATCGCGATCAGATTCGTGACCTCTCTATTGAGCAGATTCGGGAGATGTACCGGCAGGCTGTGACTCGACTGTTGGAGGAAGCAGCGGAGACGGAGGAGTTCTTCCGAGCAGGAATCATCGCTATCGATATTACTGAAGCAGACCCGTTCACAGGCGACAGAACCGGACACGAAGATGAGATTATTGGGACAAAGGAGAAGACCGATGAGTACGCCTATCAGTGGGCGACGGTCCAGTTGGTCGGCAATGCGGTTCCGATTGTCCTCGATGCCCGTCCTGTACGAAGAGGTGAATCACGGAAAGAGATAGTGGAGGATCTGCTGGATTCAGCCCAAGACGCCGTTCACGTCGATAACGTACTGATGGATCGTGAGTTCGACAGCCAGCACATTCTGGAGATGCTCAGCCAACGAGGGCTTTCGTATGTCGTCCCGAAACGGATGCAGACGAGTGAGAGAGCCCAAGCCAAGCGATTGCTCCAGCGGGGTCAAGACCGATACGAGACTGATCGGAAACTCCATCTTGGGAAGAACGAGTGGCACGAGACGACGCTGATCTACCGTCGGCAAGAAGACTCTGAGCACGACGATCACCGGCAATACTCGGTATTCATGACAAACACCAGCAGCGCCTATCTTACCGAGTATGGGTATCGCTGGGAGATTGAAAGCGGTTATAAATCGATCAAGCGCTTCATGGCCGCCACGACATCGAAGGATTTTGGCCTCCGATTCTTCTACTTCGCATTCGCGTGTCTGTTGTACTCGATTTGGCGAGCAGTCGATTTACTGGTACAGGTCGAATTGACTGGTGAATACGAGCATTCGCCGATCGTAACAGCCGACAATACGCTGACGCTGTTGAAGAAGGAAACGGGAATCGGATAGTGAGGGGCTCTCTCCGTGTTAGCGCCGCGTCTGAGTGGCAACGCTGTCGGAAGTCGTCTAAATTCGCGAAAATGAGTGGCAGTGCAACAAGATCAGGTGTTTGGAGAGCAGTCTGTGCCAGTTCCCGATCACTGAACCAGCCGAAACCACGCATCATAGCCCCGCTAAACCCCCTGTAGTCTCAACTTCCAACTGAGGCAAATTGATATAGCTACATATACTTTATCAGGGACAGAATACCCAAATATTCGCGCACAGAGTGCCTGAGACGGCGATATTCTGGTTTGTGAATTAGGTTTGTATTAATGTAATAAGCACCACCAGTTTTAGGCGGGA
>NZ_LRHL01000002.1:0-21850 GCF_001647155.1 Haloarcula sp. K1 | reverse complement strand
GTCCAGATCATGCGGTCAAGGTGTGGGTGGCACTCGAAGCCATCCAGTCCGTGAGATTCGTGTCCCGTCACGGCGCCACACTGGCAGCAGTAGAATCCGATACCGATTATCTCCGGTTCGGCTCTTGCCTGATGGCGCTGCACAACGCCGGGAACAAGCCAGTACGTCCCATCGTCTTCTCGGAACTCATCCGTGAGGCGCTGGAACTCCGAGCGGTCGGTGACCGGCGACCCGTCCTCGAGATAGATCCGTGGCTGGACGTCGTCCCCATCCCCGTCCCAGTTGGTCTGTTCGTCGGCTGTCTCCAAGAGCGCCTGTCCGGGTTTCTCGTCGATCGTGGTTTCGGTTGGCAGGTCGGGCCAGCCCTTCGTGAGAGTGGCGGCTGGCTCGGTTCCAAATGCTGCTCGACACTTCACGGTTCCATGGGAGACATCCTCGCCGCTCGCGATGCTATCAGACACGGAGAAGGCCGCAGCGCCGAGGGCTCGTGCATGGAAGTCAGTGTTCGCTTCGACGAGTGCCAGAATAACCCGACCGAACGTCCACTCCCCAAGTGGGCTGCTATCCTGATCGTCGGAAGGAATCTCTGAGATACCGGTTTGAGCGCAGAACGGACACTGGCGTTCATCCCGTGGAATATCCTGCCCACAGGTCGTACAGGTACGAGTCTCATCCTCTGTACGGTCGGGATACTTGGTGGATTCGAGGACTCGTTCCTGTCCGTTCCCTCTCGTTTCAGGATCGGAACTCGCTGCGCCGAGGATATCAGCGGGATCGTACTCAGGATTTCGGTCAGTCACACGCTTGGTTGCGTTCGTCATGGTACTTAAACCTCCACCCATGGAGGTGGGACAAAACAGATCGATACAGGTGAGTGTAAACGTCAACGGGTGAGACAGGCTGAGGGCTTCGGCTTCGTTCAGAAAGCCTCGGTTCCCGTGGGAGCGCTTCGATCTCTTGAATCGCGTGACCGAAAGGCGAGTCACTTGCTCTACTTATCCTCCAGCGCAACTTCCTCGCGTGCCAGTATCTTGACCCCCTCACGAATCCCCTCTGTGAGGACAGTTCAGCCCATATCCGTGAGTTCGTAGTACGAATATGTCTTCTTCAGTACCCGTGTTCGGGTCCCGTCGATTCCTGTCTCCACCTTTGTGATCCGCCAGCCGAACGTTTATGCCGCTGATACGGAAAATACGACACAATGGCCGGTTCGACGCGCGACGGAAATATCAACGAGGACGAGATTCGGATGTGGCCCGAGGGTGATTGCTGGGTAATCACTCACATCGAAACCGGCGTCACCACGCAAGGCGACACCCGTCAAGAAGCCCTGGAGATGCTCAACGACGCGGTCGCGCTCCACAAGGGCGAAACCGGCCACGAACCCACCGACGAGGAACTCCGAGAGATGGGTATCGACCACAACGCGTAGCGACTCTGCGTCGCTTTTCAGACTCACAAGCCCACCACTCACTGAAATCCCTCCAGCGAAAGCGTCGTGGTGCCGCGAAGATAGCGGCGGTAATCAGTCTGGTCCCACCCAAGCGGGCGAAGCACACTCTCACCGGCCCGAAGCGCCAGCGTCCGGTAGAACTCGGTATCGTACTCGCTAAGAGACTCGTGAGCTAACTGGACCCACTCCTTCGAGCGGCGGTCGTCGTCGACGATGACATACTCCACATCCTGACCGGGGTGGCGCGGGAGTCCCTGGTCCTTCGCTCGCTGGAGGGCGGCGACGGTCTGTGTTCGCTGGTCGTAGTCCTCGACCGCCTTGGAGACGCGCTTCCGAATCACTAGGTCCTGTGGGTGACGTTGCCCGCTTCCAACGTCTGGATACCGCGATATAACCGCTCACAGACGGCCTCTGGCGACCGCTTACGATCAAGTGTCCAAATGAGGTCCCGCTGGAGTGCCTCGATGAACGTCGGGGTACTCCGCTGGACCGCCTCGATACCTTTCGTTACGAGTTCATCTGTGCCAGCCACGCGACCGAAGTATTTCGTGAGCGCCCCAGCCTCGGAATCACTGAGGGGAACGAAACAGATCCAGTCGTATCGATCCTCCAGCTCCAGCGGGATAGACTCCCACTCCGAAATGCGGGCACACAGCTCCGGGATGGCCGTCTGTTCCTCCCCGTCGACGGGCTGGACCCAGAGACTATCGACGATCCCGTGAACGACCCGCCAGCCGCCCGCTTCAAGCACCTCTTTGGCGTTCAGTAGAATCTCTTCGAGCCACTCTGGCAGTGCCGGGTCGACCAGCAGGTCGTCGACACTGTCGGTCGTCGTGAGCAATTCGGCCCTAGCTTCCTCGTCAATGCCGAACTCCCAGCGCTCCTCGCGTTCGACCTCGATGCGACTGCTGTACTCGGGGTCGCTGTGGTAAATGTACGTCTTTGTCTTTTTCCCCTCAATCGTTTCGTGCTCGACCCTGTCGGGTGTCTGTGTACGCGGCATACTTGCGGCCACGAAGTAGTATGTAAAAGGACTGGGCGCGGGTGATCGGAAATAGATTTCACTGACATTCTGGAGATAGAAATACGTATCGTACCGATAAAACACCCAATAATAGCCGATGAACGGAAGATGACTGGAAGTGAACGGAAGCGCCGCAGTCTGGCGAACCTGGAATGAACGGTTTCGGCGATTATCCTATCGTGACACAAATGGCGTGCTGAATAGAGAAGATTCGTCCAGCACAGAGATTGCGTTATTTTCGCCAACCGAATACTGAATTAGTCGATGAAATATGCCTGCGTACTGATCGGAACGATCCTGAATCGGTACCGTAGACGGTACTAGACTTCTCTGAGTAGATGTTTCACCGCTACTGCGACAACGGTTACACCTATCTCGCGTGAAGCAGTAGGCTTAGCAGAGTTTTGCTCGGGCTCATCGCTTCTTCAACAAAAGAGCAGCTCGGAAAGTCGCAGTACGGTAATGGTAGGTTGATTCACTCGTTCTCAATGTAAGAAGCGAATGTCTCGGATCCGGGTCCGACATCATACCAGTCGCTGATTGTGGAATGATATGGCTCCCAGAGTTGGCGTTCAGCTCTACGTACTCTGTTACCCCACTCGCTCTGTATCATCTGACTGAGCGTTTGATACTGCTTTGCAAGCATATGGAGTATCAGAATCGGATCCATCGGCGGATGAGGTAGCCGAGGTTTATCTAACGGACTTGAGCAATAATGGGGATTTGCGTGCTGAAGATGCCCTGTGTCAAACTTCCCCCCATTCTGAAGATGTGAGACCGGCTTCCTCTCATCCTCATTGTCCCCCATATCAATATCAAAGTGATATCGACGAGCGACTCGGTAATCGAACTCTGCGGCCTCAGCACTCCAACAGCAAGGGGCTCCAAGGTGCCTATTCGTATCTCTACCACGCGCTTCTGTGTCCTCCTGGGCCAACAATGTGAGATTGAGAGAGTACTCCTCAAAATTCCCCTCGGAAACAGATATCTTCCCCCCAATAATGGCCTTCCCCATGTTCTCGTCAAAATCCCGTGCCTCTCCTGTATCAAAGTCCTCTCCGCCAATATCTAACACCCAGTTCGGGGAGAGATTAAGAGCCCAGTCACTAGATTCCTGACTCCTCATGTTGAAATAAGCAGTTGTGACATATTCGCAATTTCGCTCAAAAGCCCCCGATTCAAAATTTCGGAGGAAATCAAGTTCGGACAGCAGATGCTCATATAGCTGGTTGGCCTGAGGGAGTAGGTCATCAAAAGACACTATTGCGCGCCCTCATCCACCAATCGATAATCTTCAAATTTTCCCTCCCGAGAGTGATGTACATTGCTACAGATGAGATGTACGGGGAATCTAGCATCTTTACCCTCTGTTTGAGCAGCGACCGTTTCCGGGTATTTATCCCTGCATACTCTACAATATGCGATACTATCCTCAGGTACATCCAGTATCTTTGTAGCAGTCCGGCAGATCTCTCCAACCGGCGCATCACGGTCTTGGTTCAACTCAACAACGGCCCCAATCATTTCGGAAGACCACCAACGCTCTCCAGACCAGTGTGAAAAAATCCCATCATAGGTGAATTCTCCATAGGATGTGTCATATAGTTCTTCAAGATAGTCGTCGAAGACATCCACCTCTAATCCGAGCTTTGTAGCAGTCCAAATTTTATTCCAAAGTGGCCCGGGGGTCTCGCGGAATCGGTGACATACCCATTCCATAAACGCAAGCTTGTTCCCACCCTTCATTGTTGGATCTTCTTTCAATCCAGAATTGAACTCTCTTGGAATAACAGCTTCTACCTCCTGCCTAGCGGCCTCTGGAGGATTCAGAGTTTCGATCAGAGATTCAAACCCCTCACCCCTAACTGATTCCAGGGCCTCATAATCAGATAGATCGTTAACCAGTTTGGTAGCTCTTTCCACACCCACTAAATCACTGACTTCACATGTCCACTGGAAATGGCTCTTGCTTACGGGCTGTTGAAGTTCATCAATCGCCTCCCCACTAAAGGCATATATGGGGACTTGAGGAAGGTTCTCTCTGACTGTGCCGGCCATTGTGAGCCCTTTCCCGGTATAACCGCCGTTCTGATGTAGCACCCAATCAATCAAAACGAGATCTGCATCTGGCTGGTTGTTTGATTGAAGCGCCTCTGTAGCATCCTCTGGATTAGAGAATTCAACAGAGAGGGGATCTGCTTGCTCCTCTAAAACGTTGGCAAAATTTTTCTCTCGATTATCTCGGTCGTCAATCCACCAGACAGTATAATCACTCATTCAGCGTAACCTCCACACACGTTGTCCAGTCTTCCGCCTCCACAAACTCAGCGTGCCCATCGTGTTTCTGAGCAATATTCCTAACAATGCTAAGTCCAAGTCCACTTCCCTTCCCAAGATGCTCAGATAGTTCTTCAGGCATTTGCTCTGAAAGCCCCTCGTACATGTTCTCAGCCGGGTCAGAGACCAACGGCTCGAATGCGGCATTCTTCTGATCGTCCGGAATACCAACCCCGTCGTCATATACTCTGATACGAACTCCATCATCGGTCGAGCTTCCTTGGACGAAAATACCTTTGCCGGTATCAGAAGTGGTTCCAACGGCTTTGATACTATTTGTCACCAGATTCACAATAACTGAATAGAGTTCTGACTCATACATCGGCGGAGTACGAAGCAACTCGGGGATGTCAGTAGAGATGCTCACGTCGTAGTAATTACCGATGTACTCAACTGCGTCCGTAACATCCGTTACGGTATCTGCGACGTTTTGTGGCGAGATTTCTTTCTGTGTACCAGTCTCCATGAAGATGCCAAAGAGTTCCATCTGGTCTTCGAATCGCCCTTGCATATCTCGAAGATCATCAATGACATCTGAGAATCTCGTCCGTTGCTCTTCAGGCAAATCGTCGATGACTGCTTCAATGCGCGAAGCACTGCTTTCCAAGTTACTGACCATAGACCGAAGCTCATGGGAGAAAGAGAAGACGACCTGATTGACAGAGAAAGCAGACCTAAAGAAGTCAATTTCCTGTTCCTTTCTGTCAATCGAGTTCCTAATAACCTTAGTGGCAGTTTCAACTGCTTCGTCAGAGACTTGCTTATCCTCCTCTGGCATCGCCTCAGTCGCTGTATCTGCTACCCCCTCCAGAAGATCAATCGCTTTGTCTACGGTTTCATCTGATCTATCTTCCTCTCCAATACCCGAATCATCCGTTTCAGGCTCCTCACCCTTCAGGTCACCCAATTGTGTTTGGCTCTCCGATTCTGCTTCGCCCCCCGATTCTGTTTCACTATCGGAGCCATCATCTTCTCCGGTTTCCTCAAGGAACTTCTCAGTCTCCTTCTGTAACTCCTCTTGAGCCTTTCTAGCTTTATAGTGGCTATATTGGAGGGTCATCCACTCGATACTTAGGACGACAATCTCTTTCAGCTGCTGTATCAGGTCATTGTCGAGGAAATCCTCACGATTGGACGCCATTTTCAGCTCTGCAGAAGAACTGATCATTACACGTCCGATCAGGTTCCGGTTGTTTGGTAGTGACAATAGAGTGTTTTCGAATTCTGTGTGAAACTCAAGTGTGTCGGAAAGTTCTTCAAATCTATCATCCGGCTTTCGGTCCTTGTTGATTGTCCTCCTTTCATCAATTCCTAACCAGTCGTCATCTGGTCCTCCATATGAGAATACCCGGAACCCACCCTTGTACACTCTAACACCGCTTTGATCCTCAGCAATCTCCTTAGCACGTCCCAAGCTTAGCGTTTGAGAATCACGGTAATGTTCCTTTGTGTCTAGAGGAATGTAGGATACTTTGAATTCTGTTCCAGCAAGGCTATCTACAGGGTGGTTGAAGGAATATGTTCGATTACCGATCAACTTCGCATCTAGCGAGAGAGACACCTCTCCATTCTCGGATAGAGTACCCTCTAGACAGCCCCAACTGGCATCGTGAACCTGCTCTGAAAGTGCACCTTCCCCATCCTCAAATTCTGGGGCATCAAATCGGATCTCGAAGCCCGGGTCTGGTTCATACTCTGGGCCCCTGTTTGTCGGCTGGACAACCGCAAGTGTCGAAACATTTCGTCGAAGAGTATTGAAATCCTGTTGATTCCACTTGTCTTGGAGATCACGTAGTCCGATAGTTGTCCCCGTCTCCGCTTTCCCATCTACAGGAAGCCGTTCAACAGTTGGGGAGAATGTGACTTCGTCGATTTCTTGATTACTCTCGTACTCTCTCCAAGGAATTGTCAAAGATGTCCTCTCGTACTCGTTATCGGCTTCGATATACGCTGTAGTAGTAAGCTCCAACACATGAGCTAATCGGCGGCAAGCAAACCGACCGATCCCTTTTGACCCTGCTCTCTCTCGTCCAAATTTCTCCGACTTCGGATTTTCCCTCTTATCTGTCGTTGCGATCCGCATAAAGTCATCACGGACCTCAGCGAGAGACATTCCGGTCCCATCGTCACGGATTCGGATCTTACTGTCTGTTGTATCGTCTGCTCTCGCATCTACGAACTCAAGGACAACCTCAGTCGCGTCAGCGTCATACGCGTTCTTGATAAGCTCGCTAACGGCGACGTGATTTCGGGTGACGAGATTCTCTCCTAGTTCCTCTAATAGCCGGCTGTCAATGGTGAATGAAACATCATCTGGAGAGCTACTCATTGACTACAGGATACGGTGGTAAGTTTAAAAGCACTTGGGGAATTGCCTATCACTATCGTGAGCGCCGAACGAGAGATTCTGGAGCTTCAATCCGGGGATCGGATACCATACTCTGTCCAGCAGCGGAACGTGAAGAACCCGAAGCTAACGCTCAATCCAGACGGCTCTCTCTCTGTTACAGTTTCTTCAGATGCCTCTGGTCGGGAAATCGTTGCGAAAAATACCAGTTGGATTTCAGAGAAGTTCGATGAGCAAAAGGAGTCCGTAAAATGTGTCACTGAGCAATACGGTGATGTTACGTCTGGCTTCGTTTTCTGGGGGAAGAAATATGATTTGGAAAGACGGACCGGTTCTTATGAAATTCACATTGAGGGGAGCACGGTAAGAGTACAGACGCCACAGTCCGGTGACCACCTGCGCTTTCTTCTTAACCAGGCGAGGGAAGCGGTCCGTGAGGCGGTTACTACGATCGCGGACTCGATATGTGCAACCCACAATCTAATTGTTGAGCAGATAACGATCCGCAATCAGCAAACGAAGTGGGCAAGTTGCTCGTCTGGCCACACGCTCAATTTCAACCTCCGGTCCGCGTTCCTTCCCTTTGACCACCTTCGCTACTTGGTCGCTCACGAAGTTGTACATACAAGGCACCCGGAGCATTCGGAGGCGTTCTGGGATCTTGTGGAGTCGATGGTCCCAGAGTATGATCGATATCGAAGTGAGCTACAGATGTTCTGGTATGCGCTCCACCGGAACGAGGACTGGCAAAAGCTACTAGAAAAAGCGTAGATGTCTATAGATAAATCAGACCACTGTTGCCATCTTTGGATCTCAGCCACCACCCACGACTTTCTGATTGCTAATAACGGCGTTCCAAAAGCCCCAATATACCCGACCATATTTATTGGCGTATGTCGATAAGGCGGGAACTAAGAGAGGGCCCCCACAGAATCGAATACCCTCTCGTCGATTTTTTCAACACCGTCTCTGATTTCGGCCGTGCTGAAACATCGCACATCTCGTCTGAACTCAGTTGTTCGTACCCGACAGCATATAAGAAACTTCGATGCCTCTCGGAACTCGGAGTAATTCAGTGTAGTGAGGGTAGTAACCCTCTGGAGTGGTTTCTGAGTGTAGAACACACCGGAGCAGAAGAGCCGAAGTTGGACAAACTTACAAGGGGGAAACTGGCAGCTTTGATCCTCGAATCCATCGATGATACGGCACAGCAGCTCATAGATTCTTCTTCGCTTATTCAAGATCCCCCTCACTCAGTTCGACAGTGGCTTGACGACAGAGGAATGGATGCATCCGAATCATCCGCGGAGGTGATCTCCCGTGCTGCCGTATTCGATTTCTATCTGAAGAGCACGCTACACTCCCTGTACGTTCCGGAGGTTGAAGAGCTCGAACCTCTAGATGTCGATGCCGATCATGCCCGAGAGTTCGAAACTGCGAGGAACCTCACCGGCAACGAAGGTTTCTCGCCCACTCCACCGAGCCAGTTAGCAGCAGAAATCCCAGAGAGTGCACAGCGCCAGATTCTATCGCTTCGGAGCGCTCTTCGTGCCTACGATCAGCCAGCCACTGTCCTCAGCACCGTCTATGAGTGTCTCTTCACACAGAACGCCCGTCGGGAACTGGGGCAATTTGCTACCCCCAATAGAATCAGCACGCTCCTAGCAGAGTGGGCCGTCTCGGAAGACTCTGCTACTGTCTTGGACCCTGGCGTAGGTGCCGGTATGCTCTCATCTGCAGTAGTCCGTGAGAAAACAGAGAGAGGAGACCCTACCCCCATTCAGGACATCAAGGCCATCGACATCGATGGTCTGTCCGTCTCGATGGCTGCAGTTTCGCTGAAGTCAATCGATGGAGCCGGGAGCCCGGAACTGAGTATTGAAGATTTCCTCGACCTGAAGGCATACGAATGGACCAGTGAGGGAAGAGACCAATCTGACCCCGTCGACGCCGTGGTTTCGAATCCTCCCTACTCTCGGTCACAGCTACTCACGGAAGATGAAAAGGAGGCGGTAAACACGCAAATATCTAGGGAAGCAGGGATCGAACTCCATGGTAAGTCGCCACTGTATGTGTACTTCCTCATCCATGCATCGCAGTTCGTTAAGCCGGGTGGAAAGCTAGGGTTCGTCATCCCGTCCGGATTCATGCAGACTGACTTCGGGGTGGGGTTCAAGCAATATCTCAAAGAGGAGTTCCAGATTGAGGCCGTAGTAAATCTCGATGATCAAGAGGGGACGTTTGAGGGCGTAAAGACGACGGTGAGTCTGCTGCTCTTGACAAAAAAGACCCCACAGCAGAATCACGATGTTACGTTCATCAACCTCCCTGAATGGCCAGATTACGAGTCACTGACTGAACTCCTTGATGAGGACTTCGAGGACTCAGATGGTCCGGAGGGGTATCGGGTAGATATTGCACAGCGACTACTCTCCCCTGAAGAAAAGTGGCTGCACTACTTCGCGCCAACGGACACTGAGGAAATTACCGGTGTAAGCGAGTTTAGCGATATTGCGACGATCAAGCGTGGGATTGCCACGGGGAATAACCAGATCTTCTGCCTCACCAAGGATGATATTGAGAACCACAAGCTTCCGAAGAAATACCTCTGGCCCATAATCCGAACAGCGAAAGACATTCCTGGATACGAGATCACTAGCGAAGACTGGTTATCATGGCACAGCAAGGGAAGAGATGTCTGGCTACTGTACTGCTATGACAATGAGAGGGAGAAGGTCCAAGATCCAGAAGGGGTCGCAGCATATCTGGATTACTGCGAAAAAGAATACGACACTGACCGGAAGCTCTTGGACCAGCGAAATCCCTGGTACTGTGTCGATGAACGCGAGCCTGCACCGATACTAGCGAAGTATATGAGCCGAACAGGGTCTCAGTTCATCCACAACAAGGCGGGTCTGAGGACGCTGAATAATATGCACAATATCGTCCCCGACTTCGAGGAGAGCGAGGAACAGGTGAAAGCGCTGCTTGCCTACCTGAACAGCAATATCGTCAAACAAGAAATCAGCAAAGTGAGCCGATCATACAGTGGTCTAGAGAAAATCGAACTTGGTGCGCTAAAATCCTCGCCAGTGATTGATCCTCGAGACTTAGCGGCAGACACCGTTCAGGAACTTGCTACGCTGTTCGATGAGTTGGAGACTGCAGAACGTGGCGATGGGGATCTTTCTGAACCTATCGGGAAGATTGATGAGATACTTATGGATATTCTGGACATCTCTGTTAAACCGTCCGAAGAGTAGAGGCAGGTACTGTTCCTCAAAACGGCGATGATGTCGTATATCCCAGAGGGATGATCACACCGATGGACGTGTTAGTGGTAGACATTTGTTTTTGATTCCTCCACCGTGTCTGGAGCCACAAACCGGAGGAGATCATATATCGTCAATTTGCACGCCGTAGCTCTGTTGGAATCCTCTTTTTTAGAGAGTAATTCACGCGAATATACTACACACTACTGGACTGTACTGAGCAATCACCATCTTGGTAAACCGTGCTCGACCGGTTGCGACATTCGCGCCCTGCACTGACCACAGGATACCGTTGGCACAGACAGCTGATGAGCGCTTATTCGGTCGCTGAAGACGTGTGATAGGACGCCCCGGAATCAAACGAGGTCAACTCCTCGATGCGGTCTTCGAGTTCCGCAATCTCGTCTTGGAGCTGCTGGACTTCCGCATTATCACCATCGCTGGCGACAAGGCGATCTTTCAGTCCCTGAAGCCGGGTCTCTTTGGTTTCCTCGTCAACATCGGCTTTGCGGACGTACTCTGTACTCTCGATGTCGTACAGATCCGTCTCGGATAGTTCAGTCACCTCAAGAGCATCGTCCACCTTGTCTCGATCAACGCTCGTCACGCGCTCACGGTCAATCCCAGCGGCCTCCAGTGCGTTCAGCACAGTCTCCTCGTCTTTGAGCGAGCGTTGACGGCGTGCGGTCCGCTGGACGGAGCCAAACTGCCCACTGACTGGCTGGTCGTGATGGAGCCGACTCAGGATGACATCAGCGACCTCTTTCCGAAGGTCGTTGGCACTCCGCTGGACATCCGACAGCATCGTGTACAGGTCCACGAGCGTATCCGTCTCGATATCCCCAAACGTTTCGGCGTCGTGGCGCTCAAGCGCGTCGGTCAATAGAAGTGCGTCGCTGTACACTTGCAGATCCGGTTCAGTGCGCTCGGTGTCCTCATCCCCATCACCGGTCGTAGCGATCTGTGTCGTGGTTTCGAGGTTGCTTTGTCGGATGATGCCGACATCTTCGTCAATCTCTATTCGTGGATGAAGCGACCAGACCGTAGCGAAGGGTTCGGCATCGGGTGGCAATCGGTCAAGAGCGAACTCCTGATTTGGTTCGTCATGCACCCGCCGAAACAGCGTCTCGAACTGCTTGCGCTGGAGTGGCCGAGTCTCATCCTTTTCGACGTAGTCGACGATGATTCGGTGTTCCTGTGTCTCACTGATCCGGAACGGCGTATGCGAGAGCGGCGTCACCAGCACTGCATCAGATGGGAGTTCATCAGCCTCCTCCAACAGCGTATGCCAGTTGACACTGAACGACATATTCGATCCAGCACTGCCATCATCAAATGACTACTGCTCACGCGTGCACACACCACCGTTTCCGGTGAAAAACCACCAGACGGAAGTAGTGTTTACACTCGAAACACGGTGTGGTTAGTCTGCGATTTGACCGTACTGACCGCTGGAGTAACTTACACTTCGAGTTGCTCCATCTGCTCGACCTCGAAGGTCAGCAGATGCGACCGGAGTTGGGCGTAGGCCCCGTCACCGTCAGTCGTGACACAGTGCCGATTTGGCCTTGCCTCGCGAGGATTCCCATCGTTCTCGTCCCACGCTTCCAGCGTGAACTCAAGCGCCTCCAACTCGCTGTCAGCGCCTTCAAAGACGGCCGCGACCGACGGCGTCCCATGGTTGTCAGCGACGTAGGCCACTTCAACGGCGTCGTGGCCGGCGTCAAGTCTCTGCCAGCCATCGAGTTCTTCCGGTGGCTCCTCAGCGAACTGTTCGATCTTGCGCTGAGTCAGTTCGGCTTCTGCGGCGTCGCGCCATGCTTGCTTGATGTCCTCGGCTTGGGACCGCTCGATCTCCTGAAGGACGTCACTGTCGATACAGTCGGCGGCCCACGCAAGCACGGTCTTGGCTTTCTTGTGCTTCTGTTCGGGTTCGCCGTCCAGTTGTCCGAAATTCATCTCTTGGGGAGCCATCAAGAGCACTGACGACCGCCAGTAGCCGGGGTCAGCATCGCATTCCTCGTCAGCATTTGGAGCCCACGACTCCATCGAGGTCCGGACTTCTTCGTGGTGCCCGAAGCCGGTTCGGACGCCGCCGGCGCGCAGGATTCGTTCTGTGAGGTCGATGGTTCGCTCGCGCTCATCAGCGGGCACTTCATCGGGGCGGTCAACGTCGGCGTAGAACGGTAAGCCGACTTTGCTGATGATCGTCTCTTTGTAGTTTGGGATCAGCAGCGGTTCATCGACGAAGATCGGGTCGAACGGTGGTTCGGTTGTCGGCAACATACTGGAAAGCCTCCAGCCATTGAGGCGACACAAAATCGCCCTGCGGCGGAGTCTGGTCTATAGGTACTGGTCGGCGGTGTCGCCGTGGTTCGCTTCCAGGGCTTCCCAGTCCGCCATCGCGTCGTACTCTGGTCGAACCTCGCCGTCCGAGAGCATATCGTCGACGAAGGCTTGGACTTGTTTGTCGACGGGCGCGTTCTGCAGGTCGTGCTCCCGAGCGACAAACTGGATACCACAGAACGCGCGTCCGTCTGCTGCGAGCTGCCAGAGTAGGAGCTTCCGGTTCTGGTAGGTTGCGAATTCGGTCAGCAATGCGTCGTCTGGTGGGTTGGACATCGTGTGGAGTCTCCGACTGTGAGGGCTGCACAAAACGGACATTGTGAGTAAGGCAAAGGGCCGGTACAGTGCTTCAGGAGGCTACCAAGGCGGGTTCAGATGAGTGCGAATAAATAAGATTATGACTCTCGGACGTGGCGTTTGGTTTGACAGGATGTACGATGTGAATAGTTTCAAACGTGATATGCTAGTCGTGATCGCAGGCATGGACGATCCGATGGGGACAGAACTCACCGCCGAACTGCAGGAATACTATGCTGAGGAGATCACAGTCGGACGTGTGTATCCGCAACTGGACGAAATGGCTGAGAAAGGGCTTATCAAGAACGCTCTTGGGTAAGCGATTGTTGGTGGCGTCATAGCGCTGTTTCAAGGATGGTTTTGAGCGCTTCGTCGCCGGGTTTTCGGCGGACGCGTTTTCGAAGCTGTAATGCTCTGAGATAGGGTGTGAGTTTGTCTTTCGAGACACCTCGATGAGGCGAGAGCCACCGTCGCGCCAGCGACGCGTGGCTCTCGCACGTGTTGACGTGCACGTCTCCATCAGCGTATTCACCCTCTCCGTGGACGACGTACTGGCGGTCGAATGCGTCGTCCTCGTCGAGTGGCTCGTACGCTCGAAAGCCGTCAGTATAGACTGTCAACGACTCCTCTTTGCGGTCGTCAAGCAGGAGTCGAATCGTTGACTCACCGGCGGCTTTCGCCGGATGAACGTACGTTTCTCCCCTGCCGCGGTCAGCGAGGATGAACACGGGCGGCTTGTCTTCGTAATAGGTTCCACGACCGCGCGTGGACAGGCCACGCGAGCGCGACCAGCCGTCGCGCTCGCGGCCCTTCTTCCCTGCGTTGACGTACAGCTCGTCGATTTCGACTGGCCCTTCGAGTTGTGGCCGAGGCGCGTCCAGCGCCCGCAGGAAGCGCTGGACGCGCCGGTAGACCGTCTTGTACGAAACGGCGAGTTCTGCATCGAGTTGCCGAATACTCGTGTTCAGCCGGATATACGTGTAGACGGCGAGATACCACTTCCTGAGCGGTATCGTTGAGTGTTCGAAGACCGTGCCGGTCTTGTCGTTGAACGTCCGGCCGCAATCCTTACACAGATACCGTTGAAACACCCGATAGCTGCCGTGCCGAATCGCTGATTCGGCACNNCCAGCTACTGCTCCAACTTACCAACAATCCGCTACAGAAGAGCGTATCAAGAAAATGGATAAGAACGGACGAGGAAACAAGTATCGACTGACAAGGCGTGGCGTGCGAGACCTCCAAGGCCATCGAGAGTGGGAAAATCAGTATCTGGCTCCGATTGACGAGCTTTCTGTGTAGTGATCTTGAAAGAGTGTAGATCGGAATTTTCCAGAGAATTGGTTACGTGACCGAGGTTAGTGATAATTTTCAAGAAGCGGTTACACGACTTCAACCCTGAGTCTCAAGCTATAGGCTAAAACTATAGGTTTTTGCTATAGGGTTTAGGTATAGGACAATTCCATTGGCTACAGCTGTACTAACAGGGACTAGATGGTGGTCGTCCGGCGATCTTCAACGGCTTGCTTGAGGTCATCCATGACATCGTCAGTACCCTCTTGAAGCCCTACACGGACGGCTAGTCGAATAATAGCGCTTCGGCTTTCGTCTGTGAGGCCCGACTCTCCGTCGTACGCCTCACGTAATTGATTAAATATATCGTCCATTCGATCATCCTCCTCAAGTGCCTGAAGGACAGCTGCAAGTGTCGGGTCATATGCAGTAACTGTCTCAGAGAGGTCCCCAGCTTCGGCTGAGTCAAGCGCGTCAACAAGGACATCAACGAAAGAGGCCTGATTTTGGGGATCATCGCGATCTAAGCGGTTTCCGGTTGATTCCTCTTCTCGCAGCTCATCTAATCTCTCATCAATATCGTTATCTGTCATTGGCTCTCTCCAAGTCGGTAGTACAGTTCTTCAGCGTTTGCAAGGAATGCATCACGCGCATCTTTGCCAGTCTTTAGAAGGCTATCTTCATTGAGATCAAACAACGTTTGACCCGCTTCAGTGACGGTCCGAATTTGCTGTGAGTCAACGACAAATTCTGGAGCCACGAGATCCGCGAACTCTTTCTCGAAGCGTTCCAGGAGGTCAGCATGAAGCGTAGTCCGCCTGTCAAACAGATTCGGAATGAGCATTCTTAGTCGTACGTCTTGCCCGTAGTTCGAGCGGATCTGTTCAAGATCATCTTCAAGGGAGCGCGCTTGCTTAAGCTCGAAACTACCCATACTGACTGGTGTCACAACGTTCTGAGCGGCCCAAAGGCCATTATAAGTGATATTGTTAGCGAGTCCTGGCATATCCAGTAGAACTACATCCCATCGGTTGACTGGCTCCACAAACTCGTCTAAGAATGTTTGAAGTCGATTATACCGTTCGTCAACGTTGTCAATGTTGCCTAGGTCTGCATCCAGTCCATCGAGATCTGGGTGCGCCGGAATAAGATCAATACCGGCGTTAGTCTGGTAGACCAGTCGGTCAACTGCCTCCTCGTCTCCGACCATGTCTGCCACGTCGCTCCACCGACTTCCCATCGTTGTCGCAACATTTGGGAAGTCGTCCTCATTCTCAATGTCAGTCTGGACCTCTTCAAGAATGCCAAGTGCATCAGCGCAGTCTCCCTGCTTCCCGGCTAAGTCAACTACAAGCACACTATAACCGAGGTCATTGAGTGCAGCGCCCAGATGAACCGCACTTGTTGTTTTTCCAGTACCTCCCTTATCAAGGTATAGTGCTGCACGGCGTGTCTTAGCCATTACTACCACCCTGTAACTGTACCATATAGGTATACCCTATAGGTTCATGCTATATAAATTATAGTCAGACATGGAATTATCTTCGACTCATCGTAACCGCTGAGACCCCTGAATTCTCACGAACTAGCCGGCCTATCTTAGAGTCCTAAAATTATGTTGTTTCTTAGAGGTCAGAATTTGAGCGAGATTGATATAGCTACATACACTTTACCAAACACAGAAGTACCGAATTTCCACTACCAGAGTGCCTGAAACGCCGATATTCGGGTTCGCGGATTAGGTTTGTATTATAATATTAAGCACCACCAGTTTTACCCGGATCGCCGCTGTACGGGAAGCATGGATCGGCTTCCGCCTGCATACGACGCTACTCCCGGGGGTGATGCCCTCGAAGCAGCCATCGAGAAACGACTAGTCGATATCGACTCCGGTC
Source organism: Haloarcula sp. K1 (assembly GCF_001647155.1). Taxonomy (NCBI): domain Archaea; kingdom Methanobacteriati; phylum Methanobacteriota; class Halobacteria; order Halobacteriales; family Haloarculaceae; genus Haloarcula; species Haloarcula sp. K1. Next base: position 5,586 of record NZ_LRHL01000002.1, on the reverse strand, counting down.
GCTACCGAACGAACGTCGCCAGCGTCCTACGGAAGTTCGCAGCTTGGTCCCGGGACCAGCACGGTATCTCCAGTCCCGAGGATATCGACGACGACCTTTGTCGGCAGTACGCTCGTGACCTGGCCCGGGCCGACGACAGAGACGATATCTCACCAGAAACAGCCCGACGCTACTTCGCCTACGTCCGCTCGTTTCTGACGTGGGCCGTCTACGAGAGTCTGATTCCGACGAACCCAGCCAAGACTAACCACGCCGAAGGCCCGCTGCCAACCGATGAGACCGAAACAGACCAGCAGTACTGGACGGCACGGGACCGCGACGCCATCTGTGCCACTGCGACCGCCCGCGTCGACGACGCCGGCGAAAGCGATGACGTCGACCGCACGGCGGCCTACCGCGACCAAGCACTCGTCTTCCTCCTCGCCTACTCCGGTGCGCGTAGTGCAGAACTGGTCGCTGTTTCTGATGATGAAGAACGGAACGGCCTGCGGTGGCGTCACGTCGATCTCGACGCCGGCACGATGCAAGTATTCGGCAAGAACCGCACCCGCGAGTCTGCGCCGATCCTCGACGATGCTATCCGTCCACTCCGGCGCTGGAAGCAACTTCGAGAGCCCGACAAGAATGAAGCTGTGTTTCCCAGACTCGACAACGCGGCAAAAGCACTTGACCCGACGCCGTCGATCACAACCCAGTCGGCTCGGGACATCCTCGCCAAACTCTGCGAGTGGTCCGACTACGACTTTGATGAACCGCTGAAACCCCACGGCGCTCGCCGTGGCCTCGGGCGAGAAATCTATCGCGAGAATCCACAGCTGGCACAAGACGTACTCCGGCACAAGTCTATCGAGACGACCCACAAAGGCTACGCACAGGAGGCCGCAAAGCGGACACGCGATGAAGCGAACGATATCATTGGAAAGCAGTGAAATATACAGCTACTGCAAAGGGTGCTGAGTAGTTCGGACTCTGGAGTGCGATCCGTGCCTGTCACCCCAGATCACAATTACGGGTTCAGTCACATTCGCGATTTTCACTCGTGGTCAAGGCGAATAGAGCTTGGCATCGGGCGATTTACGCTGACTTGCACGCTTTAATCACAACTTCAGGGTCGTCAACAAGTTGGTTTACTGTGTGTGCGCCCTTGCCCTTTCCCCGCCCTTTGCGCTCCTGCTCAACGAGCGAGAGAAACGCAAGTTCGGAGAGTAGATCCCGAACACGTCGCACTTTCAGTGGATCAACTCCATTGCTCTCACACAGGCGTTCATACACCGAATAGACGCTTTTCGTTGGGATTGGAGGATTCTTACCTGGCGTATCCTGTACTTGTAACGCAAGCGACTGTAACAGGTATTTTGAGTGTTCTGGCTGCTTGGCAATGAGCTCAGAAAGTCTAGCCTGCTCCTCACGGTCATGCGCCTCATCAACATATTCGATTTTTACTGTATCATCGTCGTGTTCGTCGGCAATCTCCCCAGCATATCGGAGGATATCGATTGCCTTGCGCGCGTCTCCATGTTCCTTCGCCGCGAGGGCTGCTACTTTCGGGATAACATCTTCATCTAGAACACCCTCACGAAAAGCATCGGAACGAGATTTGAGGATCTCCCGGAGCTGGTTCGCATCATACGGTGGGAAAACGAAGTCTCGTTCCGACAGGCTTGATTTGACTCGTTCATTGAGAGAGTCTTTGTAACGGATTTTGTTACTGATACCAATCACACCAAGAGTACTTTCTGTCACCTTGCCTGCTTCGGCAGCGCGTGACAGTTGCATTAGAACGTTGTCACCTTCTAATTTATCTATTTCGTCAAGAATAATGATTCCAACATCCAGCCGTGCATCAAGAATATCCCAGAGACGGCGGTAATAGTCCGAGGTACTCACCCCAGTATGTGGAACTGTTATTTCTGTCTCTTCTGGGCTATTGAGTGCTTGAGCAATTGTGCGGACTGTCTGTGTCTCAGTTGATTCTTGGAAACAGTCCACGTATGCGACGCCGATTTTGACACCGTTGTCGGCGGCCGCCTCAGTGAGATCGCGAGTTATATACTTTGAACACAGGCTTTTGCCCGTACCCGTTTTTCCGTAAACCAATACGTTGTTCGGGGTGTCTCCCCGCTGGGCGTCTTTGATAGCATTAGCGAGCTTTCGAAGTTCAGTGTCGCGTCCGATTATCCGGTCACTCTCCGGAAGGTGGCTCACTCTGAGGAGTTCCTTGTCAGCAAAGATTGGATCTGGATTGCCGAAGAACGACTCAGACTCATTCATACCAACACAATCTCATGGACCTCATATTAATATTGTCCACCACCTTGCCGCTGTAAAACAGGTAAGATTGGTATGCTATATTTGGAAAGTCGTATATCAGTCGCTCAGTTCCCATCTATTGGTGATATCCTACTCCAGGATACTGTATGAATTTAGAAGGTAGTAGTACTCCCACACCCCGTGTTGCCGCTGTAACAGTTGAGATGAGTTTCCAGATGAAAGCGGGCACATAATGAGTGATAGCATACCGACACGCTATCTACACGCGCTTGAACAGACCCTGTGTAGAAGAGTGAAAACCGGTATTTCACGCTACCGACGCTAAAGCGTCGTTATTTTAGTACGCAAAAGCGTGGTACGGTACCAAACAGCATAGATCATAATAAAACTGATGATGCCTGTCCTAATTCAGTGGCTACGCGGAGTTATCAACTTGATATGGTAACACGCTGTGGCTGCTTTGCCTATTCACTTACAGCGGCAATGAGGGGTGTACAAACATGACCTCGCATAAAAATAAGAGACAGGCAACTGTTCTCGATTGTTTACAGCGGCAACGAGGGGTGCGACTGCAGACTAGTCTAATACTAGCGTGTCATAGAGTACGTCACACACCCTCTCCCTCCTTGCGATCACCGCGGATGATTTCGCCGTCTGGAAAGTCTTCCAATCTGGTGCCACACTCTGTAAATTACCCCTTGTGACCCTGTTCATCGTATTTTGAGACGACCGCGTGAAGCACGTTCTCGATCTCGACTGCGGCGTGGCCATTCAGAGTCGGATNNCCACTCGTTTCGAGCAGCTATCTCTCGTTCGCCACGTCGCGTGACTGAGTAGATGTTGGTCCGTCTGTCTTTTTGTGCCTTCTCAATGAGCCCTTTATCAGCAAGTGTGTCAAGGCTCGGGTACAGCCTCCCATGATGGATTTCTCCCTCATAGTATTCCTCCATCTCCTCTTTGATTGCGAGGCCATGTGGGCCGTCTAGACCGTACACCACATACAGCAGGTCACGTTGAAAACTGGTGAGGTCAAACATTTCAGGACAGCTAACAACTTTGCGCCATTAAGTTTACTGAAATTGACCAAAATCCAAACGCATTAATGGCTACTTTGAGGGATAGAACCGGTCTCGAAAACGGCTGAAATCTGATGGTAAACTAGCTATTAATCCTCGTCTTCCTCGCCTGCCTCGTCTGCCTCGGGCTGAACATCCCGAAGCCGACCACTGATCTCCTGGTCGTACTCTTCTATGAGCTTGTAGAACTCCACAATCGTCTCCTCGGCAGTCTCACCCTTCGATTTGATCGTCACTCTGTCTTGATCGCGAGTGTCAGTGCCTCGATCCAACCGTGCTTCCATACTGCACCCAAAGTCCGTTCGTTCGACCTTTTCGACTGAGTCTGGAGCCGCATCCGGCTCTGTGTCTGATTCTTCTGACATGGTTTTCCTCGGGACGCTCTCACTGGACCGCCCCGCACCCGACTGGGGCACACAAAACAGCCGTCAATCGCTGCCCTCGAACGCACCCAGACTAGCCTGCTCACTTGGGACAGACGTCGCAACAGGAGATGCTTGGTCTTCCGCGCCCGTGTCTGTCCCCTGCGTTGGACTGGACCGGTTCTCCTCCTCGGCCGTGTTCTCGAAGGTGTCGGTCACCCACTCGCGAAGCTCCTCAACTTCCTCGTCGTCGAGTTCGCGAACACTCCCGCCCAGCGAAGAGTACGACGTCTGCCACGCTCGCTGGAACTCGACAGTGAGTGAGTCGCCTTGGATAGCGTAGGCGTCCAGATTCAGGAAACAGCAGTTCAGCGCCGTCATTCGGGCACACAGTGGGTCCTTGTCTTGCCCGACAAACAGCGCGTCTGGCTGCTTTCGACCGGCGACCAGTAGCATCCGACCGCTCCCACAGGCCGGGTCACAAACTGTCTGCCGGTCGTTGGTATCACTCTCGTCTACGACGCCGGCGATCTCGGCCATCGTCTCGCAAACAGAGTGAGGTGTGAAGTGCTGGCCGAACTCATCGCTGGACAGTCCGTATTCCTCGTAGACAGCACCCAGAACGTCAGCGTCGGTGGCCGCCATCCGTTCTTGGAGCTGGCCGAACGCCTTGGCGAAGAGGTCGACCGAGCGCTGTCCGTCTGGATGGGCCATGTCACCGCGTTCGCGATAGTTGTCGACGATCTCCAGATACGGATCGTCTCGGTCCTGCAGTGCGAACAGCATGAGGTTGACCCAGTCTCGGAAGACCGTGTGCGCGCTGTGCCCGCGCTGGCGGATTTCCTCAAGCGTTTCAACAATCTCGTCGACGTCGATCTGTGGCGAAGCCATGCTCTCTCAGCCACCAGAGAGGCACAAAATCTGGCCTGCCGACAGTCGTGAATCTGGTCAGTTGTAGTACTTATTCTCCCAGTCGCACCGGGCTTGAATCTCTCGACGCCCACGATTGGTGATTATGTAGCCATTCGTCCGTCCGTCTTTCTTCCCTTTCTCGACGAGACCTTTGTCGATGAGTGTATCCAGATTTGGATAAAGTCGGCCGTAATGAATCTTCTTCTCGTAATATTCTTCAATTTCGTCTTTGATTGCGACACCAGCGGGTTTGGATTTCCCAGCAACTACGAACAATAAGTCTCGTTGAAATGCTGTCAGGTCGTGCATATTCGCGGTTACAATATTACATATATGAGCATATTGGTATGAGATCGCCGTTTTCACTTCACGTCGTACAGGTTTTCAACCCCCCGTCGGTAGTAGTCCTGGTTGGAGTCTGGAACTGGATCGGCCTCCTCCGGGTGCTTTGCGATGATGCTGGCGAACTGCTTGGGCGGCTTCCAACTGTCATCAATTTCGCGGGCCTCCAACTCTTTCAGGACTGCATACTCACCGTCGGCGGTAACGTACAGGACACGAAGCCCCGGCTTCTCGCTCAGCGGGCCTCTGAGTGGCTTCCCTGTTCGTGTATTGACCAGCCATTCCAGCAAGAGCCCAGCCCGACACTGGATTGCGTACAGATGCACTTCGTTCTCCTTGGGAGATTCTGTGCGCCCGTTGTCGGCCCACGATTGGGGCAGCGACCGATTCTCCGTCTCATCTTTCCAGCGCCACTTCAACTTTTTCGGCCCGGTAGTCCCTCGTCGGTATCCACTACTCATTGTTGGATTCTCTCAGCCACTAGAGAAACACAAAATCCGCTCTGTATCGCCTCTATAGCAACTGTTTTGCTGTTTGAGAATATACGTATTAGTACGAGGACTCATCATGAAAACAGCCGAGCATCCGTCTTTAGCTAAGAGAAGAACCGCGTGACAGCAGCG
>NZ_LRHL01000001.1:0-147936 GCF_001647155.1 Haloarcula sp. K1 | reverse complement strand
AAACCGCCGTGCCTCACTCTTCAATCCTTATCTGAACACTACGGTGGCCAGCGGGTGTAGTTGTTTCAGGAGACGTGACTGGTCCAGTCCAGAAATACCGGCCTGCTCGTTTCAGTCCCACAGAGACAGCACTGACAAACCGGCCGCGGGTGGGACTGAAAGGGGCGAGACGCTGGGCGTTCGAGAGGAAGCAAGCACTGGAGCGAATGAAATGAGCGAAGCGCGCAGCGAGTCGCAGGAGCCCAGCGTCTCGGGGCTTTCTGGCTCTTTGCGGCTGTCGCCAGTGAAACAATGCCGACTCTACCGCTACAGACTCGAACAGCTAGCCGCCCTCACAGGGTTTATACAGCGCCGCTGCAACGACCGGATATGGATACGGAAGCGGCCATCCGGCACGGGACGATGCAGGTGACCGTCCTGTTGCTCGTCGCGGCCGCACTGGCTATCGGTTTCGGCGTCGCCGGCGTCGGCGCGTCCCTGCCGATTGTCGTGGGCCTGCTGGTACTGACGGCTGTTCTATTCGCCGCCCGACCGGACGAGGACCGATTCGGTCCCGTCGCCGGTGTCGACATGGACGGCATCGTCCAGTCGCTGTGGCTCGCGCCGCTCGTCACGGCCCTACCGCTGCTCGTCCGCCTGTCGGCCACACCCGGCGAGGTGCAGGCCATCGGCGGACTGCTCGGTCTCGCGGGGATGGCGAACTACTTCCTGCGGCCGGTGTATCTGCTGGGCTACGATCTCGTCTCCGCGGTTCGAGAGAGCGTTGGCCGGGCGAACGGTCGGTAGTACGAGTCGAGACGGAACTGAATTCCCGCCCTGCTACTCCGCCGTCGCCTCGCGGATTTCGACCACGTCGGCGTCCGTCTTGAACGTCGTGCCGCCGTAGTGCGTTCGGGAGGCCTCGTAGCCGGCATCGCGGAGTTTCTCGATGAACTCGTCCATGGCTTCCGCGCCGCGCCCCCAGCGCTTGCAGAGGCGGTGCTGGTCGTAGTGGGTCGGCGTGTCGATCTCCTCGCTGAGCGTCGCCAGCAGTTCTCTCGCTTCGTCGGCGGTGCCCATCTCCTCGGTCACCTGTTCGGACACGGCGTCGGCGAACGCCGGTTCGCAGGTCCGACCGAGCCAGATGGGGCCGGCCGTCTGGAGGTGCTTGTCACAGACCGGACAGTCCTCGGGCGGGTCGGCGATGAGGCCGTAGTCGTGGTCGCGCCAGAGGCAGTGCTGGCAGTGGTGGACGTAGCCGAGTTCGTCGATGCAGTCGTTGGCGACCTTCGCGCCGTGGTCGAACTCCAGGTAGGTCCGGGCGTAGTGTTTCGTCGCGTGGCTGAGAATCGGCCTGGCGGCGATGTCGTAGCGGGCGGCCGTCCGGACCATCGCCGACAGGAGGACGCGCATCCCCATCTCGGCGTGGAACTCGGTGTTGCGCGGGACCGCGCCGTAGGACCGAACGCCGCTCTCGAAGTGTGCGCCACACAGCGGGGCGGTGTCGGTGGCCGTCACACAGAGGAGGTGTTTGGTGCCCTGTACCGCCGCGTCGGCGAAGGGAATCGGCGTGCCGAAGGGGTCGACGTCGACCACGTCGAACGCCTCCGAGTGCATGAGCACGTTCGCGTCCGACCGACGGACCGAGGCGGCAAGGTCGTTGCGTTCGAGATTCTGCTCGCACAGCGCCGTCGCGTCGTCGTCGATGTCACACAGCGTCGTCTCCCAGTCGTTGGCCGCCGCGCGGACGCCCCGGATGCCGCTCGCGGCGGTGGCGTCCAGGTACGTCGACACGCGGGGGGTTCGCTCTCGGTAGGCCCGCAGCGCCGCCACGGTGATGTCGCGGTTCAGCTCCTGGACGGGGTTGAAGAACACGTCCGCGCCCTTCCCCGCATCAGGCTGTTCCGGCACCGTGACCGTCACCCGGCCCTCACTGACGCGCATACTCCCCGGTCCGTGCGTGCGCCGTTAAGTCGTTCGAAGGCTCTCCGCTCACGCCGCTTCGGCGGCCGTCCGTTCCTGTGGCAGCCGAACGGTCACCGTCGTTCCGTCGCTCGTGTCGAAGTTGAGGTCCCCCTCAAGCGTCGTGGTCGTCCAGCGGACGAGCCAGAGGCCGATGCCGCTGCCGTGGTTCAGGTCCGTTTCGCGGCCCCGCTCCAGCACGCCGAGTTCGTGTTCTGGAACGCCAGGGCCGTTGTCGCTGACGGTCAGCACGACATCGTCGCCATCGACCTTCGCACCGACGGTGACGACGGCGTCCGGAACGTGCTGGAGAGCGTTCTCGACGAGATTGGTAAGCAGGATTTCCAGCAGGGCGGGCTGGGTCGTCAGCCGGAGGTCGTCGAGTATCTCAACCGTGACCGAGCCACCGTATTCCTCGCGGGCAGACTCGACGACTCCGGTGGCGAGGTCGGCAAGTGCGACGGATTCCAGGCCCGCGTCGCCAGCACCCGCTTCGGCGAGCGTTCGAGCCTTCTGGCCGGAGTCGACTAAACGACTGACCGACCGCTCGATGGTCGCCGCGTGGTCGGACTGCTCGCCGTCGAGTTCTCCCGCCAGCAACTCCGCCCGGGCCTGGATGACGACGCTCTCGTTGCGGACGTTGTGTCTGAGAAAGCGGTTGAGCACTTCGAGGCGGCGCTCGCGGCGGATCTCGTCTGTGATGTCCTGAAAGACGACTGTGTATCCCAGTTGCGTCCCCGCCTCGTCCCGGAGCGCCGTCTGCCGGACCTTGAACTCCCGGTGTCGACCACCGGCCTCGATGGACGCCCGCGAACTCCCGCCGTCTGTCGCGATGTCGTCACCCGCTAGAAAGCTGTTCAGTGGCTCTGTCAGGCCTTCGCGCTTATCCACGCCCAGCATCCGCTCGGCGGCGGGGTTGAGGTTCACGACCCGTCCCTGTTCGTCGACGATGGCGACCGGCGTGGCGATGTCGTGGATGGCCGCCCGCTCGCCGGCCCGCCGGGTCGCCGGGTGGAACTCGAACATATCGCTCCGGACGAACGCGTACAGGTCAAGGGCGATGTGGGGCAGGAACAGGAGCGTCGTCAGATTCACCGCCGGAACCGGTCCGACGCCGCCGGCCCACAGCAACACCCCGGCGCCGGGCGGTATCGGGCTCAGGCCGACCGCGAGCGCCTCGCGCCGGTACAGCGGGCCGTAGCTGACGACCGTATCGAACACCAGCAGGGTCCCGAAACTGACGAACAGCATCGCGACGATGATCGTGAGCAGCCCCACCGGCAAGACGGCGTAGTCGGCTCCCGCGCTACCGGCGGTCGGCACGACCCGGAATCCCTGCCAGACCACGGTGTGGAGCGGGTTCGTGACGACGAGCGCCGTTCCGGCGAGCGGCAGCACCGCTACGGCCCGGTACCAGCCGCTTTCGAGGACGTTCGTCCGACCGGTGTATCCCAGCGCAAAGGAGAGGAAACAGAAGCCGATCCAGATGATACCCAGCCAGGACACCATCTCCAAGGCAAGGCGCAGTGTCGGGTCGAACACCAGCAGCGCCGCGCCGTAGCTGAAACACCAGCCCGTCTGCGTGACGATGGTCGCGACGAACCACCGCGCGCCCGGCTTGTCCCAGTGCGCCTGGAGCTGGGCCAGCAGATACAGCGACCCGAATCCCGAGGCAAACGAGCCCAGCGCCAGCCACGGGAGGTCGAGGTTCATGCCGGAAGAAACCCGTATTCCGTGTTTATTCTTCCGGGCACAGTACAAGCACTGATAACTCCCTGCTGCGGCTGCGAGCCAGCCGGGACGTGGCTGCTGAAGCCGACGCCGTTTTGTCACCCCTTTCCGTAGCATGGATGTGACCGGAGTCGAGGAGTGGGTGGCCGACCTCGAAGCCGCCGGGGAGCTGACCCCCGACGCAGTGTCGGCTATCGTCGACGTCCACGGCGACCGCGGCCACCAGGCCATCGAGGCTGTCGGCGAGAGCCGCGTCAAGCAGTACCGCGATTTCACCGTCGTCGTGGGCCACGACGACGAGTACATCGTCGAGGACGGCGGCTGTACCTGCGCCGACAGCGAGTACAATCTCGATGCGGACGACCCCGACCAGCTCTGCTGGCACGCCATCGCCGTCCGCGTCGCCGAGGCTATCGACGCCGTCGACGAGCACGATATGTGGTACTCTGAGGTCCGGGAGTTCCTATAGTACCTTTTTACTTCGTCGCCCTTCCTCGCGGCGCGTAGCGCCGCTGCGGGAGGGCTCCTCGCAAAAATCTACGCTAAAAACGACCTTCTCGCTCCCGCTGGTCGCGAGAAGTGAAACCGCGCTCCGTCGGCGCGCGGTATGCTATGCGGTACGGCTTCCTCACCGCTCTGCTACTGCTACCGCTCTGCTCCGTTCCTGCTACCGCACCATTCCGTTACCGCTCCACCGGCCGCCCAGCGCCGTACGTAATCCGCCCTTCCAGCGAGAACCGAAGGACGGACCGGGTACCGAGGTCGAGGGACTGGAGCGTGTCGGCCCGCTCGTGGTTGCCCAGGTCCACGTCGACGCGGTCGCTCAGCGGCGCGGCCCCCAGTTTCCCCTGGAACTCTATCGGCGTCCGTTCGAGCCGCCCCTCCCGAACTGCGTAGCTCTCGACCGTTTCGCGGCGCTTCCAGGCTCGGGGCCAGTCTATGCCGACCGTTGCCACGCGGCTACCGTCCTCGACGACCGTCGTCTCGCGGCGGGTCGCGTCGTCGCGGTGCGTGATGTCGGCGACCGTCTTCGGGTAGCCCCAGATCTCGTCGCCGAGGGCGCAAGCAGGCTCGGTCGTCACCGGGAGCGACCAGATGTAGCTGCCGGCCGCCCGAGTCAGCAGCGGGAGCAGCGGTGGCCGCCAGCCCACTGTAGTCGCTGGAATCATGGCGGCGAACTCGTCATAGGGGGCCATCGCGTCGTCGCCGATACGGTGATACTCGACACAGAGGAGCACGACTGCGGCCTGCCGGGCCGTTACTCGAACCGGTGTCAGTCCATCGGGCAGCAGCGACTCGGCAACGTCGTATCGCGCCGGGAGCACCGCGCCGGCAACCGTCGCCTCGGTGACCAGCGGCAGCGTCACTTCGTGGCCGGTCGAGAGCCGAACCCGGTCGCCGTCGGACAGGTGTATCATAACCACCGCCCCAGAAGCGCGCTCGCTCGACCGAACCCACGGTGTATCGGGTCCTGCAGTCGCGCCGGGAGCCAGTGGGTCCACCGGACGAACGTGGCGAACTTTCCGACGGGGTAGCGGGCCTTCGGCGGGTCGTCGGTCGCTGCGGCGAGTACCGTCGCCGCGACGGCTTCTGGCGTTGTCGCCAGCGGTCCACCGGTGAGGACCCAGCCGTCCTCCAGCGCCTCGTACGTCCGGTTGTAGGTCGGCGTCCGATCTTCGTCGTTCAGGCTTCCCAGCGCGCTGTCGGCGAAGCCGGTGTCTACCCACGCCGGCTCGACGAGCGAGACGTGGACATCGTCCGCGCCGGCGACCTCTATCCGCAGTGCGTCGGACAGCGACTCGACGGCGGCCTTGCCGGCCGAATACGCGCCGAGTCCGGGCGAGGCGGTGTGGCCCAGCACGCTAGAGACAGTGATGATGCGCCCGCCGTGCTCGTGCATCTCGGGGAGCACTGCCTGTACGAGCCGGTGTGGGCCGTGGACCAGCACGTCGAACTGCTTGCGAACGTCGCCGCTGCCAGTGTCCTCGACCGGGCCGGCGACGCCGTAACCGGCGTTGTTCACCAGACAGTCGAGTCGGCCTGTCTCCTCGATGACCTGGTCGACGACGGCTTCGATCTGTGCCTCGTCAGTCACGTCGAGTTCGAGACAGCGACAGCGCTCGCGGATATCCGCAGGGAACTCCGCTCGAATGTCCGTCGCGTAGACGGTCCAGCCGTCGTCGGCGAACGCCCGCGCCGTCGCCGCTCCGATACCCGATGCTGCCCCGGTGAGCAGGACGACAGAATCTCCTGTAGACATACGAACGAATCCCGAGCCCAGAACTCAGTGGTCGAGGCAGTAGTCGACGAAGTTCCGGAGGATGCGCAGCCCCGTCTCGCCCGATTTCTCCGGGTGGAACTGCGTTCCGAAGACGTTGCCGGCGTCGTTGGCGACAATCGAGGCGAAATCGGTCCCGTAGTCCGTCGTCGCCACCGTCGCGTTCTCGTCGTCGGGAATGGCGTAGTAGGAGTGGACGAAGTAGGCGTGTTCGCCGTCGACGCCCTCGACGAGCGGGTGGTCCCGCGTCACGTCGAGTTCGTTCCAGCCCATGTGTGGCACGGTCTGGTCGCGGCTGAACCGGACGTTCTTTCCGGGAATGAGGTCCAGTCCCTCGGCGTCGCCCTGCCCCTCGTGGTCGGCCTCCTCGCTCGTCGTCAGGAGCATCTGCATCCCGAGGCAGATTCCGAACAGGGGCTTGCCGGCCTCGGCCTGTTCGACCAGTGCCTCGCGGAACGGCCCGGCGTTGTCCATCCCTTCGGAGAACGCTCCGACGCCGGGCAGGACGATGCCGTCGGCCGCGTCGAACTCCGCCGGGTCCTCCGAAAGGGAGACCTCTGCGCCGGCGCGTTCGAGCCCGCGCGTGACGCTCCGGAGGTTCCCCAGTCCGTAATCGACGACGACCACGTCCGCGGTCGTCTGTCTGACACTCATACGGGATCGTAGGCGAACAGGGGCTAAGTGACTTCCTGTTCGAACAAATCTTCGGCACGACCACTGTCCGGCGGGAGGTGTCGCTTACAGTCGGACACCCGGACCTGATAAGGATATCAACTATGAAAATAGGCCGGCCCAGTTTTATTGACCTACCGCATACGGCCGTTGATGGTTGATCCTACAGACGTTCTGTACGTCGACGGTAACGTTCTCATCGCTGAGTTTCCCGAAGAGATGGAGATGACAGACGAGACATTCGCGAAAGTCAATGAACGGTTCGAGGAACTCGCCTCACAGCCGGCGGTCGATACGCATATCTCGAACCTCCAGATGGAGGCGTCACTGAACGACGACGTATTCACGCGAGCACAGGAGGCCGCCGAGGCGGGCAAGGAGTTCGGTATCACGGACTGGGTCATCGTCTCCGAGGGAATCAAGAAGATGGCGCTCAAGAGCCGGGTCGGCGAGATTCCTGGTGTCGACATTTCGCTGGTCGACACGAAGGCAGAGGCGATGGACATCGCAGCGAAGTAGCGGTTCCGGGCCGCACTACCCGACTATTTTAAAACTCGCCGAGCCGCGACTGTCCGCTCTGGGCGTCGGTGAACTCCGCGGCAGTCGTTATCGCGGCCTCAAACGTCTCCTTCTGGCTGGGGTCGTACAGCGTCGCCGCCGGGTGGACGGAGACGAGCACGCGGCGTGGCTGGCCGGCGATAGCCACGTCGAACACGTCGCCCGCTTCGCCGGTGACGGCGACGTCACGCTCCAGCAGGTGCTCAGCCGGCACTTTCCCGAGCGTGACGACGACCTCGGGGTCGACGCGGTTGATCTCCGTCTCCAGATAGTCGCGGCAGTTCGCGAGTTCACCCGTTCGCGGGTCGCGGTTGTCCGGCGGGCGACAGCGCACACAGTTGGTGATGCGCACGTCGCCGCGGTCGAGGCCGGCCTCGCGCAACGCCTCGTCGAGCACGTCGCCGCTCCGCCCGACGAACGGCTCGCCCTGTTCGTCCTCGTTCGCGCCGGGGGCCTCCCCGACGAACAGCAGGTCCGCGTCCGCGGGGCCGACGCCGTTGACGATTCGCGAGCGCGAGCGGCAGAGGTCGTCACAGCGCTCACAGCCGACGACGTTGAGGCCGTCCATCTGCTCCATGTCCCGTCGTTTGCGCCGGGGGCTCTCAAACGCAGCGGTCCGCCGTCGGGCTTCCGGTCGGAATCCGGTTCCGCTAGCTTCAGCGAAAACAACTGTCCAGATCTGGCAGCGATTACCGCTTTACACCCGTCGCTTCGATCTGCACCGCCGCGTCGTTCGGCAGGTGTGCCACGCCGACGACAGTCCGTGACGGTCGCTGTCCGTCGAAAAACGCCGCGTACGCTTGCTTGACCGCTGGTAGGTGGTCCATCTCCGTGAGGTACACCGTCGTCCGCATCAGGTCACGCGGTTCGAGACCGGATTCGGCAGCCATGGCACGAATTTGGTCGAGCACGGCGAGCGTCTGTTCCTGAACGTCGCCGCTGCGAGCCGTTTCCGCGTCGGGGAACTGGCCGTCGAAGAACACGAGTTGGCTGTCCTGCTGGCGCGTGCCGTAGACGCTGTGTTCTGTCGGCTGGTCGCCTTCGTACCGGGTCACGCTACTGTTGATGTTCGTTTGCTCGTTCGTTTCTGCGGGCTCTACAGCATTCCTCGTCTGCGTTCTGCTTTCTGCCATTGTATCTCTACAAACACAGTGCCGGACAATCAGACTATGTTTAGCTATTGCTAAATACAACCTACGATAGGATATTGCTACCGCCTATGTCGTTCAAACCTCCATCTCTAACTTAGTAATAGCTAATGAGTCGTTGGGGTATCTGAAGGACGTGAATTCGGGCCGTCCATTGTACCGATGGGCAATACGATACCGCATCCGGTCGGTCGCTCCCGCTGTGTGAGTCACTCCATTTCGACCAGTCCCCGCGCCGCCAGTCGGGCGACACGGAGTGGTTCAGGACGGCCGCCTTCCGGCGTGAACGCGCGGACGACATCCGCGGCGGCGCTGTCGTCGAGGCCGACGCTCCGGACGTACACCGTCTCGTCGTTCACCGACACCGGTCGGCGCTCCGGCTGGGCACGGTAGGTCGCCAGCCGGTCCTGCACGACATCGGAGTCGTCGAAGGCCTCGCGGATGGCCCCTTCGAGTCCCGGCGAGGACTCGAAGGTGACCGAGACGACCGGCAGGTCGGTGTGGTCGTGAATCTGTTCGAGGTCGAGTACGTTGAACCACGCCGGCGCGATGCCCGCCACCAGCAAGTAGCGGACGTCCTCGCGGTCCAGTCTGTCGACCATCGCACACACCGTCTCAGTCGCGTCGCTCCCACCGACTGTGGCAGTACTGAAAACAAAGCCGTCAGCCACTCGACTGGCGCGAACGACGGCACCAGCGAACTGACTGGTTTCAGCCCGATACGACTCCGCCACGCCGAGGGCCCGTGCCCCTGATTTCACGTGTTCTGGTTGTCTTTGATGTCTTCCAGTCTATCGAGTAGTTCGTCGTTCGACGCGGTGAACTCGTACTCGATGTCGCCCTCGTGGGCGTTTTCTTCAGCATCGAGGCCGTCCTCGTCCTCGAAGTCTGTGTCGTACTCCTGATTGTCTTGTTCCGATTCGTCGTAGCTCCCGAACCCCATGGTACGTGTACAACTATGACGTTCTTAGTAAAAAATCACTCGGCGACACTATCGTGTTTGATAACCGATATTTTCTCGGCACTGTGAGTCGAAATACCCTATTCCGGTCGGGTTGCCGGCGGACAGTACACTCAAGCGGGCCGCGCCACAGGCTTGGTGTATGGACGTTCACAACGTCACCGCCGAGGCCGAGACGTTCACCTGCAACGCCTATCTCGCGACCGGCGAGCAGACGACGCTGGTCGATGCCGGCGCGATGCGCGGCGTCGTCGATGTCGTCCGCGAGCACGTCGATGCGCTCGACGCCGTCGTGTTGACCCACCAGCACGGCGACCACGTCCAGCAGCTCGACGCCGTCCTCGACGCCTTCGACGCGCCGTTGTACGCCTACAGCTCCCACCCGCGCCGGGACTACGAACTCGCTGACGGCGACACGCTCACGGTCGGTGACGAGGACTGTGAGGTCGTGTACACGCCGGGCCACGCCGACGACCACGTCTCGCTCGTCTCCGAGTCGTCCCTGTTCTCCGGCGACGTGGTCGTCCACGACGACGGCGCGTTCGAGGGCGGCTCCTTCGGCCGCACCGACCGCCCCGGCCAGTCCCGCGAGCGCCTCATCGAGAGCATCGAGCGCATTCTCGACCGAATGCCGGCAGGCGTCGAACACATGTACTCGGGTCACGGCGGCGTCTTCCACGGTGACGTTCGCGAGGTCGTCGAACGCGCCCTCGACCGGGCGCAACGCCGCGAGCCGAAGTATCCCGACGAGTGACCGCTCGAAACCGGCGCAACGCTCTAGTGATAGGGCCGATATTCGACTCCATGAACCAGCGACTTCTGACGGGGACGGCCCTGGCGCTCTCCGGCGTCGTGCTGGCCGCTATGCAGGCCCTCCATGCGTTCCAGCAAACCCGGATTCCGGTGGCAATTGCAGTCGATGCGCTCCCCTTTGTGGCGATGGGACTGGCGATAGTGTACGCGGGCGTCTGGCTCGTCCGTGACACGACGTTCGAGGGGGCCACGTCCCGGGTGGCCGCGTGGGCCGCCGGCGGGACCGTGGCGTTTGCCGCCATCGCGGCGCTCCTGTTGTTCAGCCAGCGCGTGACCTCCGGGTCACTCGCCCGAGCGTCGTACCTGACGGTGGACCTCGTCACCGTCGGCGCGCTGGCGGGCGTTCTGGTCGGGCTGTACGACGCCCGGAGCCGCAGTCGGCTCCGCGAACTGGCGGCCGAGCGCGACCGTATCGAGGCCTTCGCCGGGAAGGCGGCCGACGTGAACAACTACGGACGCGCCATCGCCAGCGCCCCCAGCGTCGACGGCGTCGCCGCCTTCGTCGTCGAGGCCTTCGGGACGATGACCGGCATGGAGGAGACGGCCGTCATCCGGCTCAAGGACGGCGATGCAGTGGTGCTCGCGAACACGATTCGAACCGTGCCGGTCGACGTTGTCGGCTCGCTCGCACAGGAAGTCCGGACACAGCAACAGGGTGAGATCACTGTTCACGACCGGCCGTTCTCCGTCGACATCCCCGAGTCAGTCACCGACTGCGTGTCGGCGGTGGTTTTGGACGACGAGGGCACGGCGACGGTCGTTCTCTCAGTCACGACGGACGAGACGACTGTCGGGGAAGAAGATCAAAAGCTGCTGGAACTCATCGTCTCACACGCGTCGGTTCGCATGGCGACGCTCGACCGGCAATCAGCGGACAGAGAACCCACTGAGAAGTAGTTGATTGGCGACGAACCGCCACCGGATGCCGGCGGCAACTGACCCGAAAATCAGGCGCTGCGGGTCTCTTTCGCCTTCGGACGCAGGTTGCCGTAGCCGCACTTCCGGCACTGCTGTGCGCGCTGTGGGTTCCGAGCGTTACACCGCATGCAGATCTGCTTGTTGAGGAGTCGGTCGGACGCAGTCTCGAAGCTAGCCATGCGCGCCTCTTTCCGGTGCGCGCGTTTAAGCTTTGAGTTTCGGTACGGGGAGCGGTGACCGTTCGAGCACGGGAATCGGACTCCGGACGTCGCCGGCTTTAGATGCCCGAACGGCGAAGCCAGGGTATGTACAATCAGGTCGCAGACCTGCCAGTTACCGTCGAGAACTGTGCGTTCGAGCGCCGAGAGCGGGCGACCTCCAGCGGATTCGACCGGGTCACCACTGTTGTCCACCTCTCCGGTGCGGGTGAGACCGGAAGCGGCGAGGACGTGACGTACACGGCCGAGGCCCACGACGCGCTGCAGGACAGCGATACGTTGCAGGGTTCGGACTCCCCGCTGGCCGGCGAGTACACCGTCGACTCGTTTTCCGCGGCGCTGGAAGCGGCCGACCTGTGGCCCGCCCCTCCCGACCAGGAGCGCTTTCGCCACTACCGGCGCTGGGGGTTCGAGAGCGCGGCGCTAGACCTGGCGCTGAAACAGGCCGACACGGATCTCGGGACGGTGCTCGACCGGCAGTACGACCCGGTGAACTTCGTCGTCTCGACGCGGCTCTCGAACGCCGACGACGACACGCCGCCGACGGCTGACAGACTGGCGATGCTGTGTGAGCGTTACGGCGACCTTTCGTTCAAACTAGACCCCACGCCGTCCTGGAGCGATGCCCTCGTCGACGCACTGACGGACTACGATGTTCGCGTGTTGGACCTGAAAGGGCTGTACGAGGGGACGGACGTCGACGTAGAGGCTGACCCCGAGTTCTACCGCCGCGTCGTCGCCGGCCTCCCCGACGCGCTGGTTGAGGACCCAGACCTGACCGACGCAACTCGGCCGGTTTTCGACGGCGAAGAAGCGCGCGTCACCTGGGACGTGCCTATCACCGGCGTCGAGAGCATCGAGGCGCTGCCGCTCGAACCGGCGTGGCTCAACATGAAACCGTCCCGTTGCGGGACCGTCGAGTCGGTGCTTGCGACCATCGACTACTGTGAGCAACACGGCATCGACCTGTACGGCGGCGGGCAGTTCGAACTCGGCGTCGGTCGCGACCACATCCAGGCGCTGGCGTCGCTGTGCTATCCTGACGGGCCGAACGACGTCGCGCCCGGCGGCTACAACGACCCCGACCCGGACATGGACCTCCCGACGAGTCCGCTGACCCCACCAGCGGCGCTGAGCGGCATCGGAACGGGCTTTTCGTAAGCACCCTTAGAAGTGAAGGAAAACCTACAATACTGTTCGAATACTAACTAATAGTATGCGGTGCCAAGCCTGCGGAGAACGCATCGACGACGTGTTAGAGGCACATGCGCGGCGGGCCTGTCCACACTGTGATGCGCCGCTCCTCGAAAAGCCAGCAACGCCCCGATGACTACTCCTCGGCGAGGTAGTCGTCCTGTACGTCGATGACGTCGCTCGAATCCTCGCAGTTCGCGTACCGCTCCAGCGGTTCCTCGTTCAGTTCCAGAAAGGTGTGGCCCCAGGAGAACGTCGAGAGGATTCGCTCGGCGTGGTCGCGCTCCCCGAGAATGGCGAGCGCACCGGCGAACGCTTCGACGGTATTTAGCTGGAACGCGGTCCCGTAGTTGACCGGATTGCCGGCGACGAGAAACGGGAGCGAGCGGTGCACCCCTTCGAGGTCGAACGCCTCCCGTTCGGCGGTTTCCCAGGAGCAGTCGAGCGCGACCAGGCGGCTGTGGCGAGCGCCGTCGTCGGCGGTCGGCCGGTCCGCCGGGGACAGCGCCTGCTCGGCGAAGGGGTTGAGCACGATGCCGGGCGGCGTCGACCGCGTCGCGCGGTGGAGTTCGGCCTCGTCCATCCGGGCCAGCTTCCGCGCGCTACATTTGTCGGGGTCGTCGTCACCCTCGTACCGGACGTGCAGTTCCACACGAGCGCTACTACGCTGGCGAATAAAAGCGACTCGTTCGGTGACACTGTGCAAACACTGTTATAGCCGGGCTTGGTTGTACAACGTGTGCTTTCAGAGGGGACGACGGCACCACTGTTCGAACTACCGGCGCTCGTCGATGACGACTGCCAGCGAGTCGGACTAGCCGACTATCTCGGCGAGGATGTGGTCATCCTCGCGTTCTATCCGGCGGATTTCAATCCAGCCTGTGACGAGACGTCCTGTGATCTGGACGAACTCGACCTCTTTACGATGCAGAAGGACGTAACTATCCTCGGTATCGGCCCGGATTCGGTGTACAGCCACCGGGCCTTTGCCGACCGCTACGACCTGAACATCCCGCTGCTGTCCGACACCGACCACGATGTCGCCCGCGAGTACGGGCTCGACTTCGTGGACGACATCGGCCAGCAGCTCATCGAGCGCGCTGTCGTCGTCATCGACCACGACGGCGACGTGCAGTACGCCTGGAGTACCGACGACCTTCAGGAACTCCCCCGTGTCGGGGAGATCAAGGACGCTATCGCCGACACCGGCGGCGACGACACCGCGTTCGCCCGCTACCGCGTCGGCTACGCCCACTACACGGAGGGCCGGCGCGCGTTCACCTCGGCGATGGAGGCCTTCCGCGAGTCGGAGTGGATGGTCGCACAGGGCGACTTCCAGCAGGCACGCGACGAGTTCGCAGACGCCGAAGGCCACTTCGACACCGCGGTCCGGTTCGTCGACGACGAGTCCCTGAAACCGATCTACGAGGACGCAAAGACAAAGGCGAACTCGCTGTGGCAGGCCAGCGACTGGCTCACCCAGGCCGCCCGCGCCTACTCTAGCGGGAACGGAGCCGAGGGCCAGCAACTCCGGGACGACGCGGAGCGCCCGCTCGAAACTGCCCGTGGCTACGAGGAACCGCCCGACCCCGACGATCCGTGGCCACCAGCTCTGGAGACGCTGGAAAAGGAGGAGGACGACGACCGGCCGGCGTTCCTCACACAGGACGAGACCGCTGTGGACACCTCGCTCGACGTGGATATCGACGCGGAAGTCGAACGGACAGACAGCGAACTGTCGGAGACAGCATCGTCGGCTACCGAGTCGGCGCTGGATTCGATGCCATCACCCGAAGCCGCCGATGCGGCCGACGAAATGCGAGACGCAGCCGACGGACCGGCGGCAGAACCAGCTGAGGAGACGACACCAGCGGGGACAGCTGACCAGTCGACGAATCCGCCGCCTTCGACCGACGAACCGACTGCACCCGTAGACCAACCGTCAGCGTCGGAATCTGCGGCAACGTCGGCCGACGACGCGCCGCCGGAGTCAGTGTCGGTACCCGACGGAGAGGGTGATATATCGGACGTCGATGACGCCGATATCGAGGAGATACAGGCCGAACTGGCCGCCAGCGAAGCCGAGACCGAGCCGACGGACCCGCTGGAAGAGACTCCAACCGCGATGGTCGAAGAGCCGCCCGACACGGTCGGCAGCGCGGCCGACGAATCCTCGGCACAGGACGCACCGGACGACGACGCCTCGACACAGGACGCACCGGACGGCGAGCAGTCGACTGCCGACGCGTCGCCTGATGCCGCCACCGACTCCGAGACGGCGACTGACGACGCAGTCGAACTAGATCTGGCCGACCCGACGCCCGTCGACGAGGACAACACCGGAGAAGCAGTCGAATCCGAGCTAGATGACGGTTCGGGACCGGAAACAGACGGCGAGCCATCTGACACGGAGAGCGATAGAGACACCCCTGAGGAACCCGAATCAGGCCCGTGACGCGACCCGATCTCCGTCAGCGTACACGGGCCTACTACGACGCCATCGACGGCGACGACTACGACCAGTTGGCCTCGCTGCTCGCCCCGTCGTTCGTCCACGACCGCCCCGATCAGACTATCGAAGGCCGGGACCGGTTCGTACAGTTCATGCGTGAAGAGCGGCCCCAGACAGACACCACGCATCCGCTGGACGGCCTCTACTGTCGCCCGGACAGCGTAGCGGAGCCGGCCGACGGCGACGACACGGCGACGGCGGAAGTCGTCGCCCGCGGCCGCCTGCTCGATACCGACGGCGAGTGCATCGTCGGTTTCGTCGACGTGTTCACGTTCGCCGGGGACGATATCGAGCGCATCGAGACGTACACGCGCTGAGGCTTGACTGCTTTCGGATTTGCTGTGTCACTGTCCCGGCAGCGACAGCCGGACGCCGTAAGCCGACCCGTCGGTTTCGGTCCCGACGAACGTGTCCAGGGACCACGGTGTCTCCCGAACCGCGGCGCGGAACTGCGACGGCGTTACCAGCAGCAGGTCGGTCCACGGGCCGGCCAGCCTGTCGTACTCGATGCGGAAGGTGCGGTAGGCGACACCGGGCTGGGCGAGGTGGGCTGCGCCAGTCTCCGGGTCTGCCCGGTCGAGCGTGTCCACGTCGGCGACGAGACGGCCACCGGGCCGTGTCACCGCCGCCAGTTCGCTGAGCGTCGCCCGGAGGTCGGCCAGCGAACTGCCGAGGCCGAGTTGTTTGCCCAGGGCAACGACAGTATCGAACCCATTGCCCGGCGGCCGCCGGAGGTCGCCGACCACTGCATCCGTGACGCCGCGCTCGCTGGCGACCGCGACAGCCCCCGGACTCCGGTCGACCGCCAGCACGCTGTGGCCGCGCTCCTGCAGCGCGAGCGCGTGCCGGCCGACGCCACAGCCGGCGTCGAGGACCCGTCCAGTAACGTCCGAGAGCAGACGCTGTTCGATGGGATGCCACTCGGACGGCGGCTCGAAGTAGCCCGCAAGATGCGCCTCGGTCAAATCGCCGTCGTCGCGGCGATAGCGGGGCCGCTCGGCGAGGTCGTCGCGGTGGAAGTCCAGTACCATCTGCCCGAAAGCGTCGTCCGGCATACTTCGGCGGTGCTGACGAACGAATGTAATAGTGCATTAAAATATGGTGTCGTGTAACGCACCGCATACGGGAAAGCGGGACACCGGCCGAGCGCAACGGACCGCGGCGGCCTACTCTTTCTCGCCGGCTCCGACGGCGCTCTCGCCGATTTTCTCGGAGCCCTCGATAACTTCCTGGCCGCCCATGTACGGGCGGAGGGGTTCGGGAACGGTAATGGTGCCGTCGTCGTTCTGGTAGTACTCCATGATGGCGACGAGGACACGCGGGACTGCCAGACCAGAGCCATTCAGCGTGTGGAGGTAGTCGGCGGATTCGTGCCGTTCGGGACGGTAGCGAAGGCCGGCGCGGCGCGCCTGGAAGTCCTCGAAGTTCGACACCGAGGAGACTTCGAGCCAGCGGCCGCCGCGGTCGGGGCCGTCCGCCATGTCGTCGCCGGGGGCCCACACCTCGATGTCGTACTTCTTGGCCTGTGTAAAGCCCATGTCGCCGGTGCACATGTCAAGCACGCGGTAGGGAAGTTCGAGACGGTCCAGTACCTCGGCGGCCTCGTCCAGTAGGCTCTCCAGTCGGTCGTAGCTGTTCTCCGGCCGGACGAAGTTGACGAGTTCGACCTTGTGGAACTGGTGGACGCGGACGTAGCCTCGCGTTTCTGTCCCGTGTTCGCCGGCCTCGCGGCGGAAGTTCGGCGAGAACGCCTGGTGTTTGACCGGCAGGTCGTCGTCCAGCAGGATCTCGTCGCGGTACATGTTGGTGACCGGCACCTCCGCCGTCGGCAGGAGCCACAGGTCGTCGCTGTCGTAGTCGTCGTCCTGGCGCGCGCCGACGCGGTAGGCGTCCTCGTCGAACTTCGGAAGCTGGCCGGTCCCTTCCATCGAATCGGAGTTGACGGGAATCGGCGGAAGCACGTCGACGTACTCCTGTTCGCGGTGGACGTCCAGCATGAACTGGATGAGGGCGTGTTCCAGACGTGCCCCCTCGCCCTTGACGAACTGGTAGCCGCCGCCGGACACCTTCGCGCCGCGCTCGAAGTCGAGCAGGTCGAGGTCCTCGCCGAGGTCGTAGTGAGGAATTACTTCGTCGGGCAGGTCCCGGAGGTCGTCGAACCCCTCGCGGTAGCGCTCGACGTTATCGGCCTCGCCCTCCCCGGTCGGGACCGACTCGTGGGGGACGTTCGGCAGTTCCAGCAGGGCTTTTTCCAACCGGGACTCCAGTTCGTCGGCGCGCTCCTCGACCTCCTGCAGTTCGTCTTTGAGTTCCTGCGAGCGGTCGATGGCCTCCTGTGCCTCCTCGTCTTTGCCGTCCTGTTTCAGCTGGCCAATCTTGCTCGACACTTCGTTGCGTTCTTGCCGGAGGCCGTCGCCTTCGGCCTTCAGTTCCCGCCACTCCTCGTCGATTTCGAGGATTTCGTCGAGGTCGACGCCCGTGACGCCCTTCCGCTCGATAGCGTCACGGACCGTCTCGGGGTGCTCCCGGACGAACTGTCTCGATAACATGGACGACGGTTCTCGGCGGCAGAAATTAGGCGTGTCGGTCCCGCGGTGGGGCTGCCCCCGACTGTCGACTTGTGCGTCTCCTCCGTTACGTTTCGCCGCCGACCTTGACCGCCAGTACCGGCACCGGCGAGGCCCGAACGACCGACTCGGTGACGCTGCCGATGAGTTCCTTGGACGGCCCGGTCCGCCCCTCCGTCGCCATCACGACGACGTCGATGTCGTTGCGCTCGACGTAGTCTACGACTTCCTCGTGGGGGACGCCCTGTTCGACCGCTGTGGTCACGGTGTCGATGCCGGCGTCTTCGGCCTGCGCGCGCAGGTCGTCGACGGCCTGCTGGCCGGCGTCAGCGAGGCGGTCGAAGATGCTGCTGTCCTCGAAATCGGGAATCTGTTCGACTACCTGTTCGGTTTCGAGGACGTGCAGCGCGTGCAGACTCGCATCGTGGCGCTGTGCGAGGTCGATAGCGTGTTCGGCCGCAGTTACGGACCCCTCGGAGCCGTCGGTCGGAACGAGTACGGCGTCGTACATACAGTGGTGTTTCTGATTCCGGGTAAATGGCTTTGCCCTTCTTGACCATCGGTTGTCAGGACGGCCACAGCACAACGGTTTTGCCCCCGCCGGTCACGAGGAAGTGTATGGGAATCGGTGACGTTTACGAGGTGACGGTCGGGGACTGCACAGACGTCCACTACGTCGACACCGGGATGTACGACGTAGCCGAGTACGGCTCCGTTTACATCATCGACGCCGAGCGGCCGGCGCTGGTCGACACCGGCATCGGCGCGCGCCACGAGAACATCCTTTCAGCGATGGAGTCAGTCGGTATCGCGCCCGAGGACCTCGAAGTCATCGCGACGACCCACGTCCATCTGGACCACGCCGGCGGGGCCGGCTACCTCGTCGAGGACTGTCCGAACGCGACGGTGTACGTCCACGAGTCCGGGAAGCGACACCTCGTCGACCCCCAGCGGCTCTGGGAGGGGACCAAACATGCCGTCGGCGACCAGATCGAGTTCTACGGCAAGCCGATCCCAGTCGCCGAGGACCGAATCGAGACGCTAACCGACGGCGACGTGATCGACCTGGGCGATCACTCGCTGGACGTCATGCACGCGCCGGGCCATGCCCCACACCAGGTCGTCTTCTACGACCCCGTCGTCGACGGTGTGTTCACCGCCGACGCCGCCGGTATCTACACGCCGGCGACCGACGAGATGCACGTCACGACGCCGCCGGTCAACTTCACGCTGGAGGGGGCCCTCGACGACGTGACGATGCTACAGGACCTCGACCCGGACATCCTCATGTTCGGCCACTACGGCCCGGCCGAAACCGGCGACAAACTGGAGACCTACGCCGAGATCCTGCCCGAGTGGGTTGCCGAAGTCGAGCGCAAGCGCGAGGAACTCGGCGACGACGAGGCTGTCATCGATTACTTCCTCAAGCGGGCCGACACCGACCTCTGGGGCGAGCGGAAGGGTCGCGCCGAGATGCGCTTGAACGTCCGGGGCGTGCTCGTGGCCCTCGACAACCGCGAAGAATAGCCAGCGTCACAGAGGCCTGACACTGCGGTCCCAATGGAGCCCCCGTGTGCCGGTGAGTGAATGCGTTTATACGAGGGCGATGCGTTAGGCTGGACAGATGGAGGCCAACTGTGGCTGGTAGTTCGGGGCTACTGATTCCGCTTGTCGCCGGCATCATCGGACTTGGCGTCCTTGCACAGGTCCTCGCCGCGCGCCTGCGGGTGCCCAGTATCATCTTCTATTTACTGGTCGGTGTCATCATCGGCCAGCCCGGACTGGGCATCATCGGTGACGGCACCTTCGGCGGGGCGCTGTCCGCCATCGTCGGCTTAGCGGTCGCAATCATCGTCTTCGAGGGGGCCTACCACCTCCGGTTCGACCGTCTGCGTGAAGCCCCGGCTGCGACGTTCAGACTCGTTACCGTCGGTGCGGCTATCGCACTGGTGGGTACCGCTATCGCCGTCAAGTTCGCGTTCAACTCCGCGGCCGTCTCCTGGAACCTCGCGTTCCTGATCGGTGCGCTGCTGGTCGCAACCGGGCCGACGGTCATCACGCCGATCCTCAACGTCGTTCCGGTTCGGGACCGCGTCGCGGCCGCGCTGGAGACGGAGGGGATCGTCAACGACGTGACCGCGGCGATCATCGCCGTCGTCATCTTCGAGACGGTCAATCCGGCGGCGTCGAGCGAGGGGCTGTTGCGGGCGTTCGCGCTTCGATTGGGGACGGGGCTACTCGTTGGTCTCCTCGTCGCTGGCGTAGTGTACTACCTCCTCCAGTACGTCGACCTCTCGCCCGGTGACGCGCCGCGGAACTCCCGACTGCTCGTGCTCGCCGGGGCGCTCATCGCCTACGCGGGTGCGAACACGATAGCGACCGAGGCCGGCGTCGCCGCCGCCGCGACGGCAGGGATGGCGCTCGGGAACGTCGACCACCCCTACGAGGAAGACATCGAGGAGTTCAAAGGCGACATCACGCTGCTGGTGCTGTCGTTCGTGTTCATCGCGCTGGCGGCCCAGTTGGAGCTCGCGTCACTCATCGACGTCGGACTGTCTGGCATTATCGTCGTTCTCGCCGTCGCGCTGGTCATCCGGCCGTTGCTGGTGTTCGTCTCGGCCGTCGGTGACCGGTTTACGACCAACGAGAAACTGTTCGTCAGCTTCGTCGGCCCGCGCGGTATTATTCCGGCATCTGTCGCCACGCTGTTTGCCGTTGAACTGAACGCCGCGGCCGAGGAGGTCACCGGGGCACAGGCCGAACTACTGGGGACGCAGGCGGATATCTTGCTGGGCACCGTCTTCCTTGTCATCTTTGCGACCGCCCTGTTTGAGGGCGGACTGGCGCGATTCATCGCGGAAAAACTGGATGTGATACCAATGCGAGTCATCATCGTCGGCGGCGGACAGGTGGGCCGAGCGCTCGCCGCACGCCTCGAAGACCGGGGCGAGAACGTCGTCATCATCGAGCAGGAAGAAGAGAGCGTCGAACGAGCCCGCAACGAGGGGTACGCCGTCGAGATCGGCGATGGAACCGACACCGATATGTTGCGGTCGGCCGGTGCGGACAACGCCAAGACCGTCGTCGCGGCGACCGGCGACGACGACGCGAACCTGCTGGTGTCACAGCTTGCGAGTTCGAAGTTCGGCGTCGACCGGGTCATCGCCCGCGCGAACAACCCGGACAACGTCGAGGCCTTCGAGGACCTCGGCGTTCGGACCATCTCCTCGGCGATGGCGACGGCCTGGGCCATCGACAACCAGATCGAGCGCCCGGCCATCGCCCACTGGATGACCGACATCGGTCGCAGCGGGGATGTCCAGGAAGTCGAAGTCAAGAACCCGGACCTCATCGGCAAGCCGATCAGTGAGGTCGGGCCGATGCTGCCCGACGCCTGTCTGGTCGCGCTCGTCAGCGGCGAGCTCCACGAGAATGCCGAAGTACCCACGGCCGACTACGTCCTCGAAGAGGGCGACATGGTGACGCTGCTGGGCCGTCGGGAGTCCGTCCGCGACGGGATGAAAATGGTCAGTGGCGACTAGTCGTCGGTAAGCCGTGTAACGTCTGACTCGTCGACGCCTTCTGTCCACGGCGACTCGCCGCGGTCGCCGTCCGTCTTGTACGTGCCGCGAGCGCTCGCGATGTGATGGCCATCAGTGTCGTACACTTCTGCGTCGACGACGGAGACGCTCCCGCCGCTCCGGATCACCTCCGCCTCAGTCCGCAAATCGGCGGTTGCGGGCGCGAGGTAATCGATCCGCATGTCGACCGTCGGCGAGACGGTGCCGGATTGCGAGACGACGGCCGCCCCGCCGACGGTATCGACGAGCGAGTACGTGACGCCGCCGTGTGCGATTATCGATTCGGGGTTCGAGGAGTGACCGTCCTCCAACGGGAGTTCGCCTGCCGCATAGCCGTCCTCGACGGCAGTTATTTCCATCCCTAACTGCTTGACAAACGGGATGTCGTTGAACATCGATTGGAGACTCATGGCTACCTCCAGGGAACCGAGTCTGATAAGTCTCCGAGAACGAACAACAACGGGTCAGGTGTGGTCGGTTCTACAGAACACGGCTTCCTGTCAGTCGCCCGCGACCGCTCCGTCCACGCTCTCTTCGTCCTCCGTGGCTTCTTCGGGGAGTAGATGCTCCGGGCGACGCAGGTAGCTCGGTTTCTGTGCGAACGCTTCGATTCGCTCCCACTCCTCAGGTGTGATGTGACCGTCCATACACAGTCCTCATGGTTGACACAACTTTAATCCTCGCAATCTAGATTAAAATTAACACTCACTACCCGGAACTGCCACCATCACAGTGCGTATCCGCTACCGAGAATGACGGCGTCAGTGTACTGTGGTGCGCCGCTACCGGCGTACTGCGCCCGCTCACTCCTCTTCTCAGCCATCCGGTGTCCTAATATGATTTTAGGCAGATATGTGGGTAGTACTATATGTCTGCTGTCGCTACCGGATAGTATGCAACCACAGCGGGCGACGTACGTGAAGAAGGCCTGCGCCTACATCACCAGAAACGGATCGGAACTCCTGGTGTTCGACGGACCGGGCCACGACGGGCTACAGATACCGAAGGGAACCGTCGAACCGGGCGAAAAACCGCGGGTCGCCGTACAACGGGAAGCCGTCGAGGAGAGCGGTCTCGCCTCCTTCGAGCGCCTGCAACACATCGCCACCGACGTCTGGACGCGTCGTGAATCACCCCCGAAGCGGTACGTGCGGTCGTTCTACCACCTTCCCGTCCACGAGTCCCGTGATCACTGGGTGCACACTGTCACCGGCACGGGCGAGGAGCGCGGCGCGGAGTTCGAATTCTCGTGGGTCGATCTCCCGACCGACGCCACCTTCGCGCTCGACCTCGACGACTACATCCACTCACTGACGAGTCCCGCCGAGGCGGCGACAGCCGGCGACGTGGCTGCCGATTAGCGACTGTCTTCTCTCGACTCTCGCTCGCGCGAGCGCCTCGACGTTCGCAAATAACGCACTCGAAAACGACGTACTGCGGTAAAATCCCGAAACTGCGCCGATAGCACCCAGTCAGGGCAGTCGGAACTCGATTGCCGCACCCTGGCCGAAGCCGACACACTCCGTCGCCAGGCCGAGCTCCGCGTCGCGGCGGTTCATCTCGTGGACGAGCGTCACCGGAAGGCGCGCGCCGGAGGCCCCGAGCGGGTGGCCGATGGCGATTGCGCCGCCGTTGACGTTGTAGATGTCGTCGTCGAAGCCGAGTTCGCGCTGGCAGTACAGGCACTGGGAGGCGAAGGCCTCGTTGAGTTCCACCAGGTCGTAGTCGTCCGTCTCACGGTCGGTGCGCTCGGTGAGTTTCCGGACAGCGGGGACCGGGCCGATACCCATCACGGTCGGGTCGACGCCGGCGACTTCGTGGGAACCGATCTCCGCCAGGATGTCGAGCCCGCGGTCTTCTGCGAACTCGCGCGACGTGACCATCAGCCCCGCCGCGCCGTCGGAAACCTGCGAGGCGTTGCCGGGTGTGACTGACCCGTCCGACTTGAACACTGTCGGTAGCTGGGACAGCTTTTCGAGCGTGGTGTCCGGGCGGATACCCTCGTCTGCTTCGAGCTGGCCGTCCTCGGTATCGATTGGGACGATTTCGTCGTCGAAGCGACCGGACTCCGTCGCGTCGGCGGCGCGCTGGTGGCTCCGGAGCGCGTACTCGTCCTGTTCCTGCCGGGCGACCTCCATCTCGCTGGCGACCTTCTCGGCGGTCATTCCCATCTGAAGCTCGCCGATATTGTAGTGCTCGGCCAGCCGCGGGTGGACGTTGTGGGTGTTCTCGTCCATCTGCACGCGGGACATCGACTCGACGCCGCCGGCGATGAGCACGTCGCGCTGGCCGGCCGCGACGGCGTCGGCGGCCCGCATCAGCGCTTCGGCGGAGGACGCACACCAGCGGTTGATCGTCGACGCGGGGACGCTCTCGCCGAGGTCCGACAACAACGCGATGACCCGGGCCATGTTGTTGCCCTGTTCGCCGCGCTGCTGGGCACACCCCCACAGCAGGTCGTCGACGTCCTCGGCCTCGACGCCGGTCGACGCGAGCAACTGGTTGATAAGCGGCACAGAGAGGTCTTCGCTCCGGACGCCGGCGAGTGCGCCGTCCTCCTTTCCCTGTGGCGTTCTGACTGCATCCACGATGACAGGTGTGGGCATGGACAACGGAACGTCTCGGCCTGTGTTAAAACCTGACAAACTCTACACAGTGGGGGAACCGTTGTCTCCGACCGGGCCAACCGCTCCCCGAAACAGTCGGACAGTGGGCTCACTCCTGTTCGAACGCCGGCGGCAGACCGGCGTGTCTGAGCCCCTCCTTCTCGTCGATGTGGAACCGATAGACTGCGATGTCGCCGTCCTCGATAGCGTCCTCGAGCAGTTCCGGCCGCCACGCCGTATCGAGCACGTCTGCGAGTTCGTCCCACTCGGACTCGGGGACGGCCTCGATGCCGCCCTGCAGCAGGACGCTCTCCCAGTGGAACATCGATTCGACCTTGTACACGAGCACGGCCGCGTCCGCTGCCGCCTCGGTCAACTGTTGTTTACGACTTGCCGACCCACCGATGAAGGTGAAATACAGCGACCGGTCACCGTCGTACCCGAACGACAGGGGAATCATGTACGGTCCGTTCCCGGTCGGCAGGCCCAGCACGCCGACCCGCTGGTTCGACAGAAACGCCGCGATGTTGCTGTCGTCCATGCGCGTGAGTCCGGCCGCTTCGAGGGTATCTATTGTCATATAGGTGTAACTTCAACTGAAACCTGTTTAATTAATTCGGCTATTCTTCGCTACGGAGAATTGCCCGCCCGGGCGTCTCGGTCGCCGCTACCCTTCCTGTGTTGCACCGGGGGCGTGGCGCTTGATTCGCTCGATGGCGGCGACGGCTTTGTTGCGCTCGGCGTACCCCTCGCCGGAGTCAGCGATGATTTCGCCGTTGCGGTGGCGGAGTCGCCAGCGCCACTCCTCGCCTCTGTCCTCGTACACCTCGAAGGCCGCGCTCCCGATCTCCAGCAGGTCGGCGTCGGCGGCGTAGGACTGGACCCGCTCGACGGCATCCATGGCTTTCGACCGATTTGCGTACCCCTCGCCGGAGTCGGCGACGAGTTCGCCGTTGGCCGCACGCAACCGCCAGCGCCACTCCTCGGCGTTGTCCTGATACACCTCGAAGCCGTCGTCGACCTCGGAGTCGGGCGCGAGTTCGCCGACGCGGCGGGCCGCCCGCCGGGCGTTCGACCGGGAACTGTACCCCTCGCCGCTGTCGGCGAGAATGTTGCCGTTGCGGTGGAGCAAGCGCCAGCGGAACTCCCCGGCGGCGTCGGCGTACACCTCGTACGCCACGGGGTCGATCTTGAGATAGGCCGCACCGGGGACGTACGCGCGGATGCTCTCCAGCGCCCGTCGAACGTTCGACTTCGAGGCGTACCCCTCGCCGCTGTCGGCAAGGATGTTGCCGTTGTCGTGGCGCAAGCGCCAGCGGAACTCCCCGGCCGAATCCTCGAACGATTCGAACGTCGCGTCGCTTTCGGGAGCCGGCACGACCGGCACGTCCTCGGCGGTGTCGTCCTCGGTCGCGTCCTCGAAGAAGACGACGGCTCCGCCGGCGGCGTTGGACTGGACGCTGCGGAGCCCCTGCATCGCCTTCTGGCGCGACGAATAGCCCTGTGCGCTGTCGGCGATGATATTGGAGTTCCGGTGGCGGAGCCGCCAGCGGTACTTGCCCGCCGAGTCCTCGAACAGTTCGAACGTCGCCTTGCTGTCCATCGCAGCCGCGATGGTGCCGTGGGCCGCGGCGAGTTCCGCCTCGGTAGCTTCTGTGACCGTCA
The DNA here is from genome assembly GCF_001647155.1 of Haloarcula sp. K1. Taxonomy (NCBI): domain Archaea; kingdom Methanobacteriati; phylum Methanobacteriota; class Halobacteria; order Halobacteriales; family Haloarculaceae; genus Haloarcula; species Haloarcula sp. K1. The sequence continues at coordinate 122,573 of NZ_LRHL01000001.1, read as the reverse complement.
CCATCTCCTCGCGGGCGGCCTCGCTGGTCGCCAACTTCTCGGCCAGCGTGTCGCGCTCGCGGGCCGCCTGCTCAGCGATTTGAGACTGCTCGCTGGCCGTCTGAGAGGCCTGCTCGGTCTCCTTGGACGCTCGCTCTGCTTCATCTGAGGACCGTTTGGCGGACTCCGTCGCTTCCTGTGCCGTCCGCACGGCCTCGTCGTATGCTTCCTTCCGCCCGGTCAGCAGCGGGGAGACAACCGCGCCGACCGCCATCAGTCCGAGGCCGACGATGTACAGCGTCACCGCCGGGTTCCCCTCGGGGCCGGTCCAGTTCGATGGATAGAACGTGGTGAACCACACCATCGCGACCAGTCCGATTACGGCACCGAGATAGGTGAGTATCAGCCCACGCCGTGTCAGCGGCAGTCTGATTGTCGGTCCCGCAAACAGCAGTATGAGCCCGATAGCTCCCAGCAGATAGCCGAACTGCCGGGGCGTACTCCGCGATGCTGTCAGGTAAAACAGAAGGAGGCCGACGATACCGAGCACGATGCCGATGACGAACAGCCAGTAGCCGTAGGCCTCGTCGTCGGTCGTCGGCTCGCCGATGCGGTTCCGATACACGCTGATTAATGTATTATCAGTTGCCACGTTGGGAGTACACAGAGGGGGTATATTACCCTGGTGTCGGTCACCGGGGCTTCGAGTGACTTATACCGGTTGCGTGGTAACATCAGTGGGAATGAGCAATCCGGAACTGGATGTCGTTGAGTTTCTGCTGACGGCCACTATCTACAGCGAGCGGCGGGACCTCGAACCGGACGACCTGCCGGCCTCGTACCGGTCCGTCTTCTGGAGCGACGGCGAGATCGAACGGCCGCTGTCGGTCACCAACACGACCGCGAGCGAGGCCACCGGCGTCGAGCGGCCCTGGGCGGCCATCTCCGGCCTGATGTTCACCGACCGCGACGACTTCTCGGGGAGCATCTCCATGACGGACCGCGACCTCGCCGAGGAGTGGTTCCTCGAACGGGTCGATGCCGCGGACCTCGAAGACAATCCGGTCCTGGCGAAAGCCTTCGAGGACCAGGTCGAAGGCGCTGACTACGAGCGGGCCCGCGAGCAGAACCGACCGTCGCGCGCCGACCGCGCGTTCATCGACGCCAAACTGGAGGAGGCGTTCGACACCGACGACGAGGACGACGAGGAGATGCTGGACCTCGTGGACGTTCGCGCCCCCGAAGAGGTGGAGATGACCCTGGCCGACCTGGTGTTGACCACCGACCAGGAAGACGAGATCCAGAAAATCGTCAAGGCTATCGAGCACCGCGACTACCTCGCCCGCATCGGCCTGCGAGAAATCGGGAAACTGCTCTTCGTCGGCCCGCCGGGGACCGGCAAGACCAGCGTCGCCCGGGCGCTGGCCCACGACCTCGACCTCCCGTTCGTCGAAGTGAAGCTGTCGATGATTACCAGCCAGTACCTCGGCGAGACGGCCAAGAACGTCGAGAAGGTGTTCGAGGTCGCCAAGCGGCTCTCGCCGTGTATCCTCTTCATGGACGAGTTCGACTTCGTCGCCAAGACCCGGTCCTCCGACGAACACGCCGCCATCAAGCGCGCCGTCAACACCCTGCTCAAGAGCATCGACGAGATATCCTTGATTCAGGACGAGGTGCTGCTCATCGGCGCGACGAACCACCCGGACCAGCTCGACGCCGCCGCCTGGCGGCGCTTCGACGAGATCGTGAACTTCCCCAAGCCGGACCACGGGATGCGCGCGGATATCCTCCGTATCGTCACCCAGCAGATGGAGATCGACGACTTCGACCCCGAGACGCTGGCGGAGCTAACCGAGGGACTGACCGGCAGCGACCTCCGGCTCGTGCTCCGTGAGGCCGTCCTCAACGCCCTGACCGAGGAGCGGACCACGCTGACCCAGCAGGACCTTGAAGACGCCATCATCGACTTCGAGGAGCGGGACAACCTCAAGAACATGGACATGATGGACGGCGACGCCGACGCGCTGGTCGCCGGGAGCGGCGGCTTCTCCGGCGACGGTGGCAGCGACCACGACCACGATCACGACCACTGAGCGGCGGATCACCCGTTCGAGCGCCGGCTCTGGCCGTCGTTATGAGCGATCTACTTATCAGTACAGGAACCATTCCCTGTAGCCATGGCTGACGATGACGTGTTCACCGAGACAGACGACCCCGCGGAATCGTGGGTCGACGTTCGCATGACTGACCCCGATGAAGGCGAGTGGGATGTAGACGTAGTTATCGCTGAAAAGCAAGTCGAGTACGTCGACCTACGTATCCGACCGGCACTGCTCGAAGGGTTCCTCGACTGCCTGTTCGACGACCTTTCCGACGAGCGCGCCCAGTCCCTGCTGGCGGCGACGCTGGAGCGACAGGACGTCGACCCGTCGGACCTCGCTGGCGAGTAACGAAAGCGAGGGGCTTAGGCGAGTCGCTCCCTGAAGGGACAGTAATGGAGGTCACGCTGCTTGGGACCGGCGACACGACGGGGACGCCGACTGTCCAGTGCGACTGTGACACCTGTGAACGGGCGCGCGACCCCGACGAGGAACTCCGGGCTCGCGTCCGCGAGCGCGGCATCGACCCAACGGGCGGCGTCGAGCGGTCGCGCTTCTCCGTCGCCGTGGCGAACGACGAAACCGGGGAGTCGCTACTCATCGATCTGAGCCCCGATTTCCGCCACCAGTTCCTCCGCGAAGGGGTCCCGCTGCCGGACGCGGCTATCGTCACGCACGTCCACTTCGACCATCTCGACGGTCTCGGGAACGCCTATCGCCTGTTCGACGAGCTGCCGGTCCACGCCGCCGACGAGACAGACCCGGTCACGGGTGAGAGTGTCGCAGAGGGCGTCCGGAGCCGCTATGACTACCTCGATACGGTGTCTGTCCACGCACAGACGCCGTTCGAGCCGTTCATCGTCGCCGGCTTCGAGGTGACGCTCGTCCCGGTCACGCACCCGCCACTGCTGTGCTACGGCCTGCGAATCGAGGAACCACAGACCGGCGCGGTGCTGTCGATTTCCGGCGACACCTGCTACGACGTGCCCGACCGCTCGAAATCAGTGCTGACCGGGGCCGACCTCGCGCTCGTCGAGGGTATCGTCCATCCGGAAGCCTGCGAGTACCACCCGAAAGGCGGGACGCACCACGACGAGGATGGCGTCCCGCGGACGTTCGGCACGAAACACATGACCTTGCCCGGCGCGCGGGACTTCGCCACCGACATCGAGGCCGACGACTACCGCATCGTCCACACCGCACATTACGTCCCCGCGGACAGGGCCTTCGCCGATGACATCGGTCTCGACGGCGAGCGGTTCACGCTCTAATGGCCGTTCGGCTCCGTGAAACAGGGCGTAGCTTATAGGTACTGGCGGATAATGCCGCTATATGGACAGGCGCGGCATCGCGGAGGTCGGTGGGCTGTCGCTGGCCGGCGGTGTCCTCGCAACCGCCGCCCAGCAGGGCCTCGTGGGTGGTATCGACTGGGTGCTGGTGGTGGGACTGGTGGCCTGTATTGGTATCGCGGCCGCGGCAAACTATCAGGCCAGAACGAAACACGCGGCGCAGGTCGCAACTGAGGCCCCCGAAGTGACAGAAGACAACTACGAACAGCACGGCCGTCCGACAGCCGGCGACGGCGGCGTCCCGCCCGATAACGCGCCGTCAAGCGACGACACCCGGTAGCGGTGACAACTTCTCGTGGCTATCCGAACCGATCCAGTCCCGACTGGCGACGCCTGCGCCCGTCGGGGTCTGCCCGCCACGGCGTCCGCTCGGCCCGGAGTGAGTCGCCGTCGACGGCCGGCGGGTCGGCTGCCTCGTACCCACCACAGTCCGGGCCGCAGTCGTCGCTTTCGCGGACAGCGCGCCCTTTCCACTGACAGTACGGAATCCCGTCGCTGTCGGGCGAACAGCGCTCACACGTCGGGTAGTCGAAACTCCGCCACCCCTTTCCGTAGGCTCGCTCGGCCAGTTTTCGACGGGCACGGGCCTTTTCAGCGGAATCGACGATCCGCACGTCCGTCCGGACCGGCCCCTCCTCCAGCAGTTCGACGCCGGCATCGTCGGTCGGCAGTGGTGTCGCCTCCCGACGGACGTCTATGGTTCCGCTGTCGGGGTCGAACCGCCAGACGCCGACTTCCTCGGGAATCCGGTTGAGGTGCGCGCCGGTGACGTAAGAGGCCGTCGCCAGTACGACGCGGTCGGCGAGCGCGAGCGACACGTCGGTCCGCAACTGGGATTCCAGGTCGCCGGGCCGCCCGAGGTCCGGCTTGTTTTCGATGGCGACGATTCCGTCGAACCAGCCGGGGTACCGCGTCGTTTGTCGGACGTACGTCCGGCCGCCGCGGCGCTCGCGCTCGAAGAATCCACGCTCGGCCGCCAGTTCGACGGCCCGTTCGGCGCGGTCGGGGTGGCAGTCGAAGGCGTCTTTCCAGTACCGCGCCCGGCCCGGCCCGACGTTGCTTTCGATGGCCGCTGTCGGCAACCGTTCGGGAGTGATGGCCGCCCGCTCATCGAACTCGGGCCCCGGCTTGACGACGACAGTGTCGAGGACGCGCCGGCCGTGGACCGCGCCACCGAGTTGGCGGCTCACTAGACGGCCCTCGCGTTCGAGGTGGGCACACAGCGCCAGTTCGAAGTCGAACTCCCGCACGACCGGACGGAGGGCTGGGACGGGCAAAAGCCCCGCGCCCGGTTACCGCCTAGCGACGAAGAGACAGGCCAGCGCCGCCAGTCCGAGAAGTGGACTCAGTGAGAGTATCGCCAGAAGGCCGAGATACACAGTCAGCACTCCGAGGAGGGAACGAACGGTCAGCGGCGGATACGTCGGTCTATACAGTTCGGGGTCGGTGTACGGTGCAGGCTGGTACATTACAGTGAAACGATGGTCCAGAAACGCGATAAGCATAATCTGAATGATATTTCTGCAGGAGGCGCGTACCGGCGCTCTCCTGCAGACGATTTCAGTCAGCGGGAAAATAGCTCGCTGGGCACAGCCCCGACCGTATATCCGGCGAATCGGCTCAGTGCCCGCAGGCCTGCCGCTCGAACTCGACTGGCTGGAGGTCCCTGTCCAGATAGGCGGTCAGTTCCGCCTCGGCCAGCGGAATCCGGACCGCGAGCCGCCACGGGTCGGTGCCTTCGACGGTCGTGTACTGGTCGTCGACACACCAGGGGAGCGTCCAGTAGGGGCGACTCGACAGGTCGACGCCGTGGTCGTCGTAGAACGCCGCGACGCGGGAGTCGTCCAGTAGTGTCAGCCCGACGGGCGAACAGAGTTCGTGTCGACACTGTTCACAGACGAACTCGGCGCGGACCGACACGTCGAGACAGCAGTCGCCATCGCGAGATATCTCCGTCTCCATCCGCCCGGCGCAGTCGGGGCAGACGCCGTCAGCGGCCAGACAGTGGAGGTGGCGCACCCGCTCGGCGAAGGCCGTCGCGACTTCCGCCGGCGTCCGGTCGACCAGACCGCCCGGCGGGAACGGGTACTCGCCGTGGGCCTTCCCGCAGTCCTCGCAGTCGATGGCGAACTGCTCGTCGGCGTACTCGGCCAGCAGACCGCCGCCACACCGCGTACAGGCCCCGGTCACCGGGAACGGGTCGATGTCGGGTGTCCGCGTGAACGTTCCTGCCCGCACCGCGCGGATGACCTGCGCCCCGGCGTGCCGGAGGTCGTATCCGTCCGCTCCCTGGCTGACGAACTGGCCGGTGAGCTCCTGCAGGTGATAGTTGAACTGCCCGCTGTCGGCCAGTTCTACGGCATCGAACAGTTCCGAGAAGCGAACCGGCCGGTCCTCAGCGCGCCACAGCGCCTCTAGGATGTCCAGACGCGTCTCGCTCGCGATGACCGAGAACGCCGTCGCCGGGTCGATGTCGGCATCAGTTTCGGGGGACTCATCGACTCGCATCGTGCGTGAACTTGTCCCCGTGGGAACAAAAGCGTTCACAGAAACACAGTTACGTAACACTGCTGACGAGAGCGGGCTGTAGCCGCACTCACCTCAGCGGCGGACTCTCACTCACCAAACCGGAGCTATCGCAACGGCGATTGCCGGCGTGACATCCGACTCGTACAGCTTGTCGCTCGCACCAACCGACAGGGGTCGCGTCGCTATATCGAGGGCGATACCGAGCAATATGGTGACGTTGCCGCCGTCAGCAGAGACCAGACCGGCGATTGAACCGGGTTCGGCGGGGGTGCTCCGGGCGCAAACAGTAGGTTTATCAGTTGCACGCGGCGAAACTCCACCAAGATTACTCTCGAAATGACATCGAACAAACAACCGGAGGTGAACATCGGACTCGTCGGGCACGTCGACCACGGAAAGACGACGCTCGTACAGGCACTGTCCGGCGAATGGACCGACCAGCACTCCGAGGAGATGAAGCGCGGTATCTCTATCCGACTCGGCTACGCCGACGCGACGTTCCGTCGCTGCCCGGAGGCCGAGGAGCCGGAGGCCTTTACCGTCGACGAGCACTGCGACGACCACGACGTCGACACCGACCACCTCCGGACGGTGTCGTTCGTGGACGCGCCCGGGCACGAGACGCTGATGGCCACCATGCTGTCCGGCGCGGCCATCATGGACGGGGCCGTTCTCGTCATCTCGGCGACCGAGCCCGTCCCGCAGGCCCAGACCGAGGAGCACCTGAGCGCGCTCGATATCATCGGTATCGACAATATCGTCATCGCCCAGAACAAGGTTGACCTTGTCGACGAGGAGCGGGCGATGCAGAACTACGAGCAGATTCAGGAGTTCGTCGAGGGCACCGTCGCCGAAGGCGCACCGGTTGTCCCCATCAGCGCGGGCCAGGAGGCCAACATCGACCTGCTTATCGAGGCTGTCCAGTCTGAGATTCCGACGCCGGAACGGGACCCGGACGAGGACGCCCGCATGATGGTCGCACGCTCGTTCGACATCAACCGTCCCGGTACAACCTGGGACGACCTGATGGGCGGCGTGCTTGGCGGGTCGCTCGTTGGCGGCCAACTGGACGCCGACGACGAGATCGAACTCCGTCCCGGCCGCGAGGTCGAGGAAGGCGGCCAGACGGAGTGGCAGCCCGTGACGACGACGGTCCGCTCGCTCCAGTCCGGCGGCGACTTCGTGGACACGGTCACGCCGGGCGGCCTGCTCGGCGTCGGGACCGGTCTCGATCCCGCCATCACGAAGGGCGACGCCCTCGCCGGCCAGGTCGCCGGCCCGCCCGGCAGCCTCCCGCCGGTCCACGAGACGTTCACGATGGACGTGGACCTGCTGGAACGCATCGTCGGCGACGACGGCGGCGAAGTCGACGAGATTTCGACCGGCGAACCGCTGATGCTGACTATCGGTACCGCCACCACAGTCGGTTCGGTCACAAGCGCGCGCGACGAGGAATGTGAAGTCGCGCTCAAGCGCCCGGTCTGTGCGGCCTCGGGCTCGAAGATCGCCATCAACCGCCGTGTCGGCGCTCGGTGGCGGCTCATCGGTGTCGGCACGCTGCGGTGATGATTGTGCTGGACACGAACGCACTGATGATGCCGGTCGAATGCAACGTACGGCTGTTCGAGGAACTCGATAGGGTGCTGCCGGACGCGACGGACTACGTCGCGCCCGCTGCCGTCCGCGACGAACTGGCGAAACTGGCCAACGGGGCCGGTGCGGAAGCGACGGCCGCCTCGGTCGGGCAGGACCTGCTCGACCGGTGTACGGTTCGGGAGACGACGGCGGACTACGCGGACGACGCCGTCCTCGAACTGGCACAGGCAGACGATGCGACACACGCGGTCACGAACGACACCCCCCTCAAACGACGCCTGCTGGACGCGGGCGTTCCAGTAATTAGTTTAAGGGGCCGGAACAAACTGGGTATCACTCAACCATAACACATGTATAAACGGGTACGCCTACGCGATACGGTCGAAGTCCCGCCACGCTTTCTGGCGGAGGTCAGTCCGGGGCTGGTCAAACGGCTCCTGCAAGAGAAGCTCGAAGGACGAATGGACGAAGACGTCGGCAGCGTCGTCTCCGTCATCGAGGTCCACGACATCGGCACCGGTGCCGTGCTGCCGAACAAGCCCGGCGTCTACTACGAGGCCGAGTTCGACGCCCTCACGTTCGACCCACAGATGCAGGAAGTGGTCGACGGCGAGGTCGTCGAGGTCGTCAACTTCGGGGCCTTCATCGGCATCGGGCCGGTCGATGGCTTGCTCCACGTCTCCCAGATATCCGACGAGTATCTGGCCTACGACGAGGAGAACCAGCAACTCGCCTCACGGGAGTCCAACCGGACGCTCACCGTCGGCGACGCCGTCCGGGCGCGTATCGTCACCAAGAGCATCGACGAGCGCAACCCCCGCGACTCCAAAATCGGTCTGACGGCGAAACAGGTCGGCCTGGGCAAGCACGGCTGGCTTCAGGAGGAGCGCGAGCGCCGCGAAGGCACGGCGGAAGCCGGTGATAGCTGATGGCGGACCGACTCGTCTGTCGCGACTGTCACCGCGTCCAGAGCGCGGAGATCGAAAGCCAGTGTGAGGCCTGCGGCGGCACCGCACTGACCGAGGACTGGGCCGGCTACGTCGTCATCGCCCACCCGGAGCGCTCCGACATCGCTGAGGAGATGGAAGTGACCGAGCCGGGCAAGTACGCGCTGAAAGTCCGCTAACGTGTCCGACGTCGTTCTCGAACTCCCGAGTGACTTGCGGCACGAGCTGAAAGAGCCGCTCGGACGGATTTATACCGATACAGCGGCGCTGCTGGCCGACGCCGGTGACCCCATCATCGCCGTTGGCGATATGGTCACGTACCACCTCATCGAGGCCGGACGGGTGCCCGACCTCGCGCTGGTCGACGAACGGACCAAGCGCTCGGCCGTCGACGCGGACGTGTCGGCGGCTATCGACGGGTTTGACCGAACCATCCCGGTCGACAACCCGGCCGCGACACTCACCGCCGAACTGCTTGCAGCGCTCAGGGACGGTATCGACAGCGGCGAAACGACGCTTCTCGATGTCGACGGCGAGGAGGACCTCGCCACGCTCCCCGCAGTGCTCGCCGCACCTGCCGGTGCCAGCGTCGTGTACGGCCAGCCGGACGAAGGGATGGTGCTGGCAGACTGTGACGCCGAAGCCCGGGACCGGGTCCGGTCGCTGCTGGAGCGGATGGACGGTGACGCCGAGCGGGCGATTGCGCTCGTGTCGGAGTAACCGGCGAGAAAACGGGACGCGACTGGTTTTATTCCGGCCGTGGAACGCTGAGGTTCTGCATATCTGTTTCACAGCGGTCGCAGGTGACTGTCGAGCGCTCGCTACAGAGGCGCTTTCCGCAGTCCGGGCATTCGAATAACTGTTCGTCGTCGTCGCACGGGGCGGGGTCTGACCACGTCGGCATACTTGGTACTAATTAGCATTTGTCATGGCATAAACCTTGCTCATACCGCAATAAATAACAACGCATGTCCAGAGAAGGTGGACGTATGTTCACTCAAGAACGTGGACGTGTCTGACAAGTGAACGGTGGACTCGCCGCTGGAAGTAGTCGGTGACAGTCCAGCCTGCGCCGGTCCCTGCCTCGCGCCAGTCGCGGTCGGCGACCAGCACGCACCGTCCTGTGACGCGGTCGGCTTCGCCGAGTGCACCGGAAACGAGGGGGGCGAGTTCGCCCTCGATACGGGACTGGCGGCCGTAGGGGGCGTCGAAGACGACGGCGTCGACGGCGTCGTCGGCAACCGGTAGTTTGGACGCATCGGAGCGGAACACCCCCCAGTCGCCCGGGTCGGGATAGGCGTCCCTGTTGGGATGGCCGTTGCCGTCGAGCGCGTAGCTCAGGTTCTCGCGCGTCCCCGAGACCATCTTTTCCTGTGCGTCGCCGCCGACCACGTCGGCCCCGACCAGCCCCGCCTCTAGCAGGAGGCCGCCGGTGCCACACATCGGGTCCAGTATCGTTGCGTCCGGGCCGGCTCCGGCGATATTGACCAGCGCGCGGGCTTCGAGCGGGTCCATGCTGCCGGGCTGGAAGAACGGGCGGTCTGTCGGCTGTCGGCCGCCGAAGTCCCGCACGCTCTCGGCGGTAAGCCAGCCCAGCGCACAGCAGGCCTCGCCGGTCCCGCCCTCCTCGTCGCCGTCGGGGTCTGAGAGATAGGCATAGAGGACGTGGTCGGGGTCGTCGAGGTCGACGGGAAAGCCGCGGTCGGTCAGCACCCCGCCCAGCGTCCGCTCAGCCTGTTGTGTGTCGATGCCAGTGCTCGCTCGCACGTCGACCGCTCGCACGGCGACGCTCCCCTCGCGGTCGATGGTCGCGGCCGACAGCAGCGCGGCGGCGCTTTCGATGTCGGGGTCCGCGGTTCCGATCAGGTCACAGGCCCGGTGGGTGAACGCGAGGTGGCGAACACGGTCGCTGATGCCCCGTGCCGTCGCTAGTCCGGGCGCGAGGGTGTCGACGGCGCTCGCGGCGCTTGCTGCCTCCCGCCGCGCGAACGCGTCGTCCTGCCCGCCGAGTTCGAGGACGTACACGCCCGAGCGGTGTGGCCGAGCGGCTATGAGCGTGCCGGTCGCGCCCGGGAACAAAACGCACAAGCGAGCGGCCGCCGAACCTCGAGTATGCTCCAGTCCGGGTTCTCTAGCCTGACCGGTGGCGGTATCCTCGCCGTCCTCGTTACCGTTCTCGTCACCTGGCTCTTCTACGCCGTCACGCTCCACCTGGCCGCGACGTTTTTCATTGGCGACGTGCCCAGCCAGCTCGCGGCCAAAGCCGCCACCGCACCGGCGGTCGTCTCGCTGATCCTCCAGCGCTGGGGGGTCGAGTCCGGCGTCGTCTCGGCGGATCTGGGCGTGCTGGTCGTCCTCGTGCTCACAATGCTGGCCGACGGTATCGCGATTAGTACCACGTACCGGCTCTCGACCCGCTCGACAGCCCCGCTCGTGGCGCTGCACCTGGCCTTCGCAGCCGTCCTCGGGTTCGCGCTGAACAACATCTTCAGCTTCGTGTAACCCCCGTTGAGTCCTTGTTGGCGGGCTGTCCGATGTTTCACCCGGATAATAAACAACATGCAGAACGTGAAAATCAGAACTAATTAGACATTTTGAATTATAGGATTAGTATGATTAAACGCGAGGTTCGTTCCGCTGAATCGGTAAGCGAAGCGGTCGTCCTGGCTGTGAGTATCGCTGAGGATTGCCATCCACGAGCGCTCCCCTCACTGTACGGCGTTGTCAATCCCGAATCACTGAATGACTTGTTCAGACAGGACAGCAAACGTGAGACGCCCGAAACCGATTCTATCTCGTTTCGGTTCAGCGAGTCTCTCGTCACGGTCGACGCCGATGAGTGTATCAAAGTCGAGTACGCTCCGTGAGCGCGTGAGAAACAGCACGAGCAAAACGGCTATTCGACCAGCCGCTCTATCTCTGTCACCAGTATGTCACTTGCGCCCACGTCTTTGAGCGAGCTAATCGTCTCGAAGACGGCGCGCTCCTCGACGACGGCGTGAACGGCGAGCTGGTCGGAGCCGGCGATGTCCATCACCGTGGGGCCGCCCATGCCCGGAAGCACGTCTTCCACGTCGTCGAGGGCGTCCTCGGGGGCGTTCATCATCAGATAGCGTTTGTCTTCGGCGGCGAGGACGGAGCCGAGCGCGGTGTCGACCTGCTGGACCTTCTCGTCGTCAGCGGTGTCTTCGCGGGCGAACAGGCGGACAGAGCTTTCGAGGACTTCGTCGACGACGGCCAGCCGGTTCATCCGGAGCGTGGTCCCGGTCGAGGTGATGTCGACGATGCCGTCGGCGATGTCGACGTGGGGTGTCAGTTCCGTCGCGCCGGACACCTCGGTCACGTCCACGTCCACATCGACCCGGTCGAAGTACCGCCGGGTGATTTTGGGGAACTCCGTGGCGATGCGCCCCCCTTCGAAGTCGTACACGGTCTCGATGTCGCTGTCCTCCGGCGCGGCCAGAACGAGGCGACAGCGGCCGAAATCGAGGTCGCGGAGTTCGACGAGGTCGTCGGTGTCGGACTCCCGGACCTGGTCGAGGCCGGTGATACCCACGTCGGCAGCGCCGTCCGCGACGTACTCGGGGATGTCGGCGGCGCGGGCGTACAGGACGGTCACGTCCGGGTCGACGGTGTCGGCGTGCAGTTGGCGGTCGGCCCCGTCGACCAGGTGGAGGCCGGCCCGTTCGAGCAGTTCCTCGCTTGGTTCGTGCAGGCGGCCCTTGTTGGGGACGGCGATTCGCATACGCCTACTGGCAGGCCGCGGGGCAACTGTCTTTCCCCTCAGACTGACCAGCTGCGGGCGGAGCCGTTACAGGCGGTCCCGGCGTGGGAGGACGACGAAGGTAGCCGCGGCCAGGAGCGTCAGACCGGCGAGACCGTAGAACGCGACCGCAAACAGGTTCTGGTCGGCGAGCAGGCCGACAGCGGTCGAGCCCAGCGAACTAATCCCGAAAAAGCCGGTCCGGAGCAGGCCCCAGCCGGTGCCTTCGGCGGTGTCAGGCAGTGTATCGACGATGTAGGCGTTTGCCAGTGGGCCGACGCTCATCCGAACCCCGATGAGGCCGGAGACGACGGCCAGCGGCACGACGCCGCGGACGGACGGAATGAGTACGAGCGGAACGGTACTGACGAGCGCGACAGCGGTCAGGACACTGGGCGTTCCGTATCGGTCGGCGAGCCGGCCGGTGATTGTCTGTGAGAGCGCGCCACCGACGAACAGCACTGAGAGGAGCGCCCCAGCGGTTCCCTGTGAGAGGCCCCGGACCGTGACCAGATACGTGGTGAGGAATGCTGTCACGGCCTGAAAGGCGAACAACATCAGTGTCTTGCCCGAAACCGACAGCACGAGCCGGCGGTCCCGAAAGCCGACGAGGACCGTTCGGAGGTCCCGACGGAGGCTCCGTTCGGACTCGCTGGTCGGACGGTCCGACACCGAGAGCCAGAGCGCGCCGGCGACAAGCATGAACAGCGGGGCGGCGCTGGCAAGCGCCAGCCGCCAGCCGTACCGGGTCGTGACGAACGCGGCGACGGCGGGCAGTGCGGCCGCTCCGAGAGAGCCGGCGGCCATCACGACACCGAAGGCGGTCCCCTCGCGGGCGTCGAACGTCCGCGAGAGGGCGGTCCCGCGGGTGGGGCCGTACAGTCCCGTCCCGAGCCCGAACGCGCCCGTCGCGATGAGGAACAGCGAGAACACCGGCGCGAAAAAGTAGCCCAGCAGCCCGACGCCGGACAGCAACGCCGCGGCCACCAACAGCGTCCGCTCCCCGATCCGGTCGATCAGAACTCCGGCCGGAAACTGTACCGCCGCGTACGTGAGCCAGAGCACCGTGACCGCGAGCCCCGCCTGTGTGTTCGAGATGACGAACTCCTCGCGTATCGTCGGCAGAACCGCAGGCACGACGAAACGCATCCCGAGGACGAGGAACCAGCCGGCAGCGACGGCAAGCAGCATTCGGGCCGGGCTTCCGTGCCGCATCGCGCTGACCCGCTGTCGGATGCGCTCTGCCGTCGCCATGTTCTTGGCCTTCCGAACGCGCCGGAGGGGAAAGACCCCTACGGAACAGGCACCGTCTCGGCGGTCAGCCTGTTCCAGGGATATGGCAACACGCCACACAGCGGCGCTGTGGACCCTGCGAACTAAGACCCGCGGTTGCGAAGCCACCGCCATGAGTGAACTCCTCGTTACCGGCGGGCAGGTCCTCCGGCCGGACCTGACCGTCGAGCGTGCGGACGTACTGGTTTCACAGGACAGCGGCGAGATCGTGGCGGTCGACGAACCGGGCACACTGGACGGCGACGACGAACTCGACGCCAGCGACGGCCTGGTCATTCCCGGGCTGGTCAACGCCCACACCCACGTCGCCATGACGCTGCTGCGCGGCCTCGCGGACGACAAGCCCCTCGACGCCTGGCTGCAGGAGGACGTCTGGCCCGTCGAGGCGGAACTGACCGCCGAGGACATCCGCGCCGGGGCGGAACTCGGGCTGGTCGAGATGATCCGGTCGGGGACGACAGCACTATCGGACATGTACTTCGAGGTCGAGGAAATCGCGGACGCCGTCGACCAGGCCGGGATACGAGCAGTGCTGGGCTTTACTGCAGTCACCGTCGGTAAGGACGACGAGGCCGCACGGTCTGATCTGCAGGAGAGTCTCGACGTGGCTCGGAAACTCGACGGCGCGGCCGACGGCCGTATCCGGACGACGTTCCAGCCCCACTCCCTGACGACCGTCGGTGAGGAATACCTGCGCGAGTACGTCCCGAAGGCCCTCGACGATGACCGCTCGATTCACCTGCATGCCAACGAGACGCGCGACGAGGTGACACCCATCGTCGACGAGCACGACCAGCGCCCGCTCTCTTACGCTGACGACATCGGCCTGCTGGACGGCGACACCTACGTGGCCCACGGCGTCCACGTCGACGACAGCGAGATCGACCTGCTGGCCGAAACTGGTACCGGCGTCGCTCACTGTCCAGCCTCGAATATGAAACTCGCCAGCGGGATGGCCCCCGTGCAGGACCTGCTGGACGCCGGCGTCACCGTCGGCATCGGAACCGACGGCGCGGCCTCAAACAACGACCTCGATATGTTCGACGAGATGCGCGACGCGGCGATGATAGGTAAACTCGCGGCCGACGACGCCAGCGCGGTCGACGCTGGCACTGTCGTCGAAATGGCGACGGAAAACGGCGCAAACCTGCTCGGCTTCGACAGCGGCCGTCTCGAAGCCGGCGCGAACGCGGACCTGGCCGTCATCGACCTCGACGCTCCCCACCTGACGCCGGCCCACGACCTCGTCTCGCACCTGGCCTACGCCGTCCACGGGAGCGACGTTCGCCACACGGTCTGTGACGGCGAAGTGCTCATGCGCGACCGCACGGTCGAGGTGTTCGACGAGCAGGCCGTCCGCGAACGAGCGAGCGACCACGCGTCCGCGCTGGTCGAACGAGCCGGTGACTGAGTGAGCGGAATAAACGCTGAGAACGGGTTTTAAACGGTATAACTATATTTCAGGCGGTGTTGTCGATGCTGCGAACGGCGTGAACGAGTTGAACGGGAGGGGGTGTTTATCGCTCTCTCGGCGAACGTATTGGCTACGATGCGCACCAAACTCTTCGCACTGTACGCCGCTGTCGGACTGGCCCTGCTGGCCGTCGGTCCGGGTCTGGCGGCCGCTGCGGACTCGGCCGGCAACACCGGCGCGGGGAACACCCTCGCGGTCGGTGTCTCACAGGCTGACGACGGCAGCGCGACGGTATCGGTCACACAGAACGAGACGGGCGTCGAGAACGCCTCTGTCGCCGTGGAATCGGCTGACAACACCTCCTACGCTGGGACCGGCAACTACACGACCGACAGCGACGGGACGGTCGGACTGCCCGCGCCCGAGCAGAACGTGACGGTCGACGTGACGGCGACGGCCGACAATCACACCGCGACGACGACGGCGGACCTGTCCGTCGCGCCCGAGAACGTCACCGAATTCGACACCTTCGGACTCGAAGTGTCGGCCTACGTGAGCGACCTGTTGAGCGACGAGAACCGGACCGGCGGCATCGGCCCGGCCGTCGCCAGCTTCGTGACGGCGAACAACCCCGGCAACGCGCCGGACCACGCCGGCCCGCCCGCACACGTCACCGGTGCAAACGAGTCCGACGACAACGAGACCCACCCCAGCGAACGACAGGGTCCGCCGGCCGACATCTTCGGTGACGACGAGAACGAGACCGAAAACGAGACGGACGACCGACGCGGCCCGCCCGAGGACGCCGGACCGCCCGAGGACCGCGGCCCGGACAGCGATGACGACGAGAACGAAACCGAGGACGACCGGCGCGGCCCCCCGGAAGACGCTGGGCCGCCCGAGGATCGTGATGACGACGCGGAGAACGAAACCGAAGACGACGAGAACGAAACCGAAGCACCGGACGACGAGACTGAGGAGTCAGACGACGCTGACGAGGACGACGATGACGGCGGCAACGGCAACAACGGCAACAACGGCGGCAATGGTGGCCCACCGGACGACGCCGGCCCGCCGGACGAGCGCGGTAACTGAGCGGCTTCGGTAGCGTTTTAGGAACTCTCTCCGTCTGTCGTGACATGACGACGCCTATCTCCGAGCGACTTGACGACCTCGACGAGGCTCGCGATTCCGGCCGCCGAAAGATGGACTGGGCCATCCAGCATATGCCCATCTGCGGCGCGCTTCGCGAGCAGTTCGAGGCCGACCAGCCCTTCGACGGCGAGCGAATCGGCATGGCGATGCACGTCGAAGCCAAGACCGCCGTCCTCGCGGAAATCCTCGCAATCGGTGGCGCGGAAGTCGCCATCACCGGCTGTAACCCGCTCTCGACGCACGACGACGTGAGTGCCGCACTCGACGCCGTCGACGGCATCACTTCCTACGCCGAGCGCGGCGTCGACGACGAGGAGTACTACGAGGCTATCGAGGCTGTCATCGGCCACAAGCCGACCATCACCGTCGACGACGGAATGGACCTCGTCGCGGCCATCCACGAGGACTATCCGGAACTCATCGACACTATCATCGGTGGGGCAGAGGAGACGACGACCGGCGTCCACCGACTGCGCGCGATGGACGATGACGGCGAACTCGACTATCCTGTGTTCGCTGTCAACGACACGCCGATGAAGCGCCTGTTCGACAACGTCCACGGCACCGGCGAATCCTCGCTGGCCTCGATTGCGATGACGACGAATCTCTCGTGGGCCGGCAAGACCGTCGTCGTCTCCGGGTACGGTGACTGCGGCAAAGGTGTCGCAAAGAAAGCCAGCGGTCAGAACGCCGACGTGATTGTGACCGAGGTCGAGCCCCGCCGTGC
This sequence comes from Haloarcula sp. K1, assembly GCF_001647155.1. Lineage (NCBI taxonomy): Archaea > Methanobacteriati > Methanobacteriota > Halobacteria > Halobacteriales > Haloarculaceae > Haloarcula > Haloarcula sp. K1. The sequence continues at coordinate 105,722 of NZ_LRHL01000001.1, read as the reverse complement.
GCTCGAAGCCCACATGGAGGGCTACGACGTGAAGCCGATGGCCGAGGCCGCCGCCGAGGGCGACGTGTTCATCACGACCACCGGCAACCGCGATGTCATCGTTGAGGAGCACTTCGAGGCGATGCAGGACGGCGTCCTGCTCGCCAACGCCGGCCACTTCGACGTAGAGGTCGACCTCGACGCGCTGTCGGACCTCGCCGCCGACACCTACGAGGCCCGCGACGGCGTCCGGACCTACGAGATGGCTGACGGCCGCCGCCTGAACGTGCTGGCCGAGGGCCGGCTGGTCAATCTCGCGACGCCGATTGCGCTGGGCCATCCCGTCGAGGTGATGGACCAGAGCTTCGGCGTGCAGGCCGTCTGTGTCCGCGAACTGGTCGAGAACGGCGACGACTACGAGGCCGGTGTCCACGCCGTCCCGGACCGGCTCGACAAGGAAGTCGCGGAGATCAAGCTCGACGCTGAGGGTGTCGACTTCGACTCGCTGACTGACACCCAGGCCGAGTATATGGATTCCTGGCAGCACGGGACGTAGGTTCTCGCGCCAAGCGCGAGAACCGAACAGTCGAGCGGCGGCACCCCTTCCAGAGCGCCGACCACTGGCGACTTTTTTTGAGCCGCGCTACGACTCCCATATCCAGTTCCGACACTGGCCGCCGCCACGATGATTACGGTCGGCGCTGACGTCTGCATATGGCTGTCCACGAGACCGCCCAGGTCGAGAACGCGACGCTGGGCACCGTCGAGATTCGCGAATACGTGACAATCCACGACGCCGACATCGGCGACGGCGTCCAGATTTACGAAGGGGCCTCGATCAAGAAGGCGACTATCCATGGACCGACCGATATCAACGCGAACGCCTACGTCGAGAACGCGACGCTTGGCGAGTCCGTCCAGGTCGGGCCCAACGCCTCCATCGTCGGCGTAACCCACGACCTCACCGACGCAGGCATGGAGTTTCAGAACGACACGTTCGACGAGATAGTCATCGAGAACGGGGCTTTCGTCGGCGCTGGCGCGGTGATCCTTCCGGGCGTCACGGTCGGCGAAAACGCCGTCGTCGGTGCCGGAACCACCGTCACCGAAGACGTCCCAGCCGAGACCGTGGTCCGGAGCGCCACGGGGACGGTACAGCGCTCCCTCTGAGCGTTGGCACAGCACCCCGGTTTCCACGTCCCAGCGGACCGTCCCGGGAGACGGACAGTAAAACCGCTCGCTCCGCTGGTGTCGCCGATAGACCGTCGACTAGCCCTACTCGGTTACGTCGACGAAGACCGTCGACTGAATCCACGCAGACGGGTTTTCGGGATCGCCGATGTGGGCGACCGTGTCCACGCCGACGTCGTACTCTTCGAATGTCGCTCTGATGCTCTCTTGTGAATCGGTATCGTGCTCGTGCGTCATCGATGTGCTCCGTGTCTCGTCTGGCAGTTCCCTCGTCGGGGATGACTGCACTGGTCCGGTTCCCCGACCGAACCGTGTGCAGTCGCCGACCCGCGTCCTTACCACACTTTGTCGGTAGGGGTTGGCAGGTATCGGCTTGTCTACTAGCTGTATTCACCCGCCGCCGGCCTGGGACTATATGTATAGCCTCGCGATATCGCCGCACTGACTCTCGAACCGGCTGTCGGGAATCCGACACCGACCGTCCCGGTGACGGCAATTTTATTCACTCCCATCCGAAAGGTGGTGGCAATGGAACCGCTCCACGCACGCTACCCCTTTCTGGCGCGGTCGCGGGAGGCCGTCGAAGCCGCGGCGGTGGACTTGGGCGAAATCGTCGCCACTGACGAGACGGTCACGGCGCGCGCGCTGGAGCGGGTCGAATCGGCAATCACGAACGGCACTGTCGGGGAGCCACACCGGCGGACCCGCGTCGAACTGCTGTCGTACCCGGTCGCCCGCGTGCTGGTGTCGCTCGTCGACGTGCACATCTGCACCCGGAAGTACGCCCAGGCGGAGGCCGAGGCGGCCTACGACCGGTTCACCGAGGAGTTCGCGACGACGACGGAACTGAAATCGACCCAACGCGAGACGCTGGACCGCACGGAACTCCTCGCGGAGTTCGACCTCGCGAGCGCCGTCAGCGACACTGGTGACGGCTACCGCGTCGAGGTCGGCGCGTATCTCGACCTGGCGGCCGACCAGCGGGGCGATTCCTGGCGGCTGGTCAATCGGCCACTGGCCGACGGCGAGGTCAGGGTCACCGCCGAGGAACTGAACGTCCTCCTGAAACAGGCCATCCGCCATCGGGTCACTGACGGCCTGCCGTTCACCGTCCCCGACGCTATCGCCGATGAGCTAACAGAGGAAGTCGACCGCTTAGAGGAAGTGCTCTCGGAACTGGAACTCACCCGCGAAATCGACACCGTTGTCCCGGAACTGTTCCCGCCCTGCATGAAGTCCCTCCTCGACCGGGTGCAGAAGGGCGAACATCTCGAACACCACTCCCGGTTTGCTATCGCGACTTTCCTCATCGGCATCGGGATGACGACGGACGAAATCGTCGACCTGTTCCAGGTCAACCCCGGCTTCGGCGAGGAGGCGACCCGGTATCAGGTCGACCACATCCGCGGGGAGACCAGCCCGACGGAGTACTCGACGCCGGCGTGTTCGACCATGCAGTCCTACGGCGACTGTGTCAACATGGACGACCTCTGTGAGACGATTTCCCACCCGATGGGCTACTACGAGCAGAAGATAGACGACACCGACGAGGAGGAACTGGTCGACTGGCGCGAGGACGAGGGCGACGAAGAGGCCGACGCCTAGAACTGCTGGCGTTCGAGCCAGAGGCCGGCAGCGGTCATAAACACGACGAAGAGGCCGATTGCGCCGATGAGCGCGTAGCCGCCCGTCGCCTCTACGGTTGACCCGTCCAGATACATCTGTGAGGCGGTGATAGTTGCGCCGACGAACAGCACGACGGCGACCGCCGAGATGACGATTTGCAGGAGCGTCTCCCGCTCGATATCCATGCTCTGCGGTTTCACAGGGCCGGCAAAAAGGGTATCGAAGCGCCGGAGCCCGCTGGCCGAGCCATTTAGGACCGTGTAGCACCTACGTTTCAACTGGACGCATTGGAAAATACAGCCGCGTCCGCACCTATGACGCTTATCGAGCCTTCCGCTGACCGGCACAGTACCGCACTTGCACCGGACCTCCGTTCCCTCCCGGACCGGGCAGCCCGCGCCTGGACCGAGCGCATGGCCGTGCGCCCGCGAGCGGGCAGTACGTACGCTGTGACGACGGAGAGCGAAAGCACGTACCTCGTCGACGTCGCACAGCACTCCTGTACCTGTCCCGACAACCGCATCCGCGGCGAGCACTGCAAACACCTCCGGCGCGTCGCCATCGAAATCACTGCCAAGCGGATCGCGCCGCCCGGGAAGGAACGGGCGACCTGTGACGCCTGTGGTACCGTCACCTTCGTCGCCGCGGACGCACAGGCGCCGCATCTCTGTGGGCACTGCCGACTGGAGACCGGCGACATCGTGCGGGACCGCGAGACGGGCGACAGACTCGTCGTGACGGCCGTCACCGACACGTCGGCCGACGACTGGACCATCGAGGCAACGGGCGAGACAGTCGCCGACTACGACACCAACGATGGCTACCCATCCGACGACCTCGTGGTGCTGGTGACGTATCTCTCGGACGCTGTCCGCGCGACCGACCCGCGAGAGTACGCCTTTCCCCTGTCGCGGCTCCGCCGCGTCGAGGACGCTGAACTCATCGGCAGTGAGGCCCAGTAATCGAACGTCTGCGAACCGCTATTCCAGCATCGCCGCAGCTTCTTCCTTGTCGAGGTCGCCGCGCTCGAAGGCCGACAGCACGTCCAGCACGCTCTGGTCGGGGTCGTCGTCGCCCACCTCGTCCAGCGTGACCTTCTCGGAGTTACCCACGAACTCGTCGAAGTCGGTCCCGTCGGAGAGGGCCTTCTCCTTCTTGACACGGTAGTTGCCGCCGTCGGTCGTGTGGAGGTCCGCCGGGTGGAAGAAGTACCAGTCCTCGCGGTCGAACCGGACGCCGATACGCGGCTTCGCGCCGAAGTTCCGGGCGAAAAACAGTAGCGCCTCGACCTCCTCGCCGGTGAGATAGATGGGGTCGCCGGCGCTGGATTTCGCCTCGATAGCGTAGAACGTCTCGCCGTCGCCCGAGAGCACGTCCGGCAGTTCCCGCTCGGTCGCGCTGCCGCTGGCCGGCGCGCGCATCACCGCAAAGCCCGCCTCGTCGAGTGCGTTGACCAGTTCGCGCTCGCGGCGGTCGCCCTTCGCGTTCGAGTTTGCCATTATCAGGACGTGGAGCGACGGGGGTAAAACCGTTCAGATACGGCCAGACCGTTCATTCCGTTCAAAGGGCCGTATATCGATTTGACCTATCGCGGGGCATATACGCACCAGTCCCATCCCACGTCATGGAATGATTTCGTTCGCAACAGCAGAGACAGTAATGATAGCGGCGCAGAACGGGGAGCGACGCCAATGAGACGACGACGATTCATCGCCACGGGCGCGGGCGTCGGGGTCGGTCTCCTCGCCGGCTGTTCCGGGTCGAGCGACTCCGGCGGGTCTGACGGGACCAGCGGTGACGGAACCAGTGACGGCGGCTCCACCGACGAGGACGCGATGACGGACGACGGCGGAACCGTTGGGACGTTCCGGCTGCTGATCAGCGACCAGCCCGCGGCTATCGGCGACTTCGACTCGCTCGACGTGTCCTTTTCACGGGCCCGCATCTTCCATGCAGGCGGGGAGGATACAGGGAGTGAGACCGAAGCCACGGAGACGGCCGGGGCAACCGAGACGAACGAAACTGCCACGACGGAGGCGACAGAGACAAACGAGACTGCAACGGCCGAACCGACCGAGACGGCGGAGATGGACGACGTAGACCAGCCGGAGGACGAAGCCGACGAAGATGAGACGGAAGACGAGGAGGGCGACGACAACAACGGCTTCGTCGTCCGCGACCTCGACGGCGCGACCGTCGACCTCACCGAGGTCGTCGGCGACAAGGCCATCGGCGTCCTCGACGGCGAACTCGAAGCGGGCCGCTACAGCAAGATCGAACTGTACGCCGAATCCGTCGACGGGGTCGTCGACGGGGCGTCGGTCGACGTGAAGATCCCGAGCGAGAAGCTCCAGCTCACCAAGCCGTTCGAAGTCGTCGCCGGCGAATCGGTCGACTTCGTCTTCGACATCAACGTCGTCAAGAAGGGCAACGGCGGCTACAACCTCCTACCGGTCATCTCGGAGAGCGGCGTCGCTGGCAAGGACGTTGAGGTGGAGGAAGTCGGCGAAGGTACAGATGCCGACGACAATGACGATGACGACGAGGAGACCGAAGTCGAGACGACGGAAACCGAGGAAACGGATCGCGACTCGATGACGGAGTCGGACCAGCGCGGCAACGAAACGACGGCCGCCGAGTAACGCTCAGCTACGCTTAGTCTTCGATTCGGGACTCCAGTTCCTGAATGACCTCGTCGGTCGTCCCGCCGTCGCCGCGAACCGCCTGCGTGTAGCGTTTGTATTCTTTGGGAGACACCTGGACAGTCTTGGTCTCGCCTTTGTGCGAAATTTCCAGTTTCACGGTGCCGTGTGGGTTGTTCCGTCGCCGGAAGCTCGCCATCGCCGTGAAGACGAACCAGAACGCCACGCACGTCCCGATGAAGTACGCCATCGTCGTTTCGAACGCCAGCGTCTGTCCGCCCACCGTCCAGTTGTAGGGATATGCTACCTGAAACAGCCCGACGCCGACCAGACAGAGGAATGCGCCGACGGTGACACCGCTCTGTTCCCGGCGGCTCGAGGGGAGCACGGCGACGACACTCAGGAACATTGCGGGGATTCCCAGCCCACCCAGCGTCCCGCCGAGTTTCTCGGCGGCGTGGGGTGCAGTTGCGCCGACGACTGCCGACAGCGGCGTCGTCACCAGAAGTATCGCCACGACCACCGCCAGCGCGCCGACGAACCCCAGGGTCGCACCGGCAACGACGCGGCGGGGATCGCGTCCCTCCCAGCGCCGGTCGTTGTACGCGTCCCCGAGATTCTCCATACCGGCCCGTTGGCACCCGACCCACAAAACGGTACGTCAGACGCGTGTGCGACGCTGTACGGCGGCCAGCGCGCCGTCGCCAGCAGCTGTCAACGTACCGAGATGGTCGCTGTCGACGAGGTCGAGCGAGGCGTCCGGAAGCCGCTGGGCGAGGGCTTTCGCCGTCGACGGGGCGACGTTGGCGTCGTTTCGTCCCTGAAACACAGTAACCGGCACTGAAATGTCTTCGAGGGCAAACGGCCATGGCTGTGAGAGGAGTCGCTGCTCGCGGATGATCCCGCTTGGACCGCGTGCCATCGACGTGAGCATATCCGCACGGACGACCCGAGCCACCTCGTCGGCTGCCAGGGCGTCTGTTTCCGGTGTCTCCTCGGCAACGAACCCGACAGCGTAGGACGGATCCCGGCGGAGGGCGAACCATCGTTGCAGCCGGAAGAGTCGCCCGAGCGCCCACGGAGCGTGTCGGGACAGCGACCCCACGAACTGCTGGACGCGCCCCGTCGAACCGATTGACGGTGGGCCGCTGCTGCCCAGGAGCGCGATTCGCTCTATCTCGGGCAGTCGGTGACAGGCCAGCGCGAACGCGCCGCCGCCGGAGAAGCCGACGGCACCAGCCGCGTCGACATCGAGATGGGACAGGAGGTTCGCGGCGTCGTCCGGCCAGTCCTCGAACGTAACAGCTGCGTCTTCGGAGTTCCCGATGCCCGGCCGGTCCGGAGCGATGAGGTTGATGCCGCGTTCGCGAGCCGGCGCGGCGAGCAGCCGTGCGGCGACGTGTGATCCGGGGGTACCGTGACAGAAAAGGACCGGATAGCCGTCGGCGTCGCCGTAGGTGGCGTAGGCCAGCCGCCGACCGTCAGGGAGCGAGAGCGACTCGGTCTCGGAATCGTTCGGCAGCCAGTCGGTGGCCGGAATCGGCGGCGCGGACCCCATCCGTCGTTATTCGCTCTGGATGCGCGGTGCGAGCATGTACGTGACTCGGCCCTGCCCCTCGGCGAAGCTGAAGTGCATCTTGACCGGGAACTCCTCGCCGAGTTCCATCTCGACCTCGGCGTCCTTCGGGATGGCCTTGTTCATGTTCTTCAGGTAATCCAGCGAGAACAGCGAGTGGGCGTCCCCGGGAGTGAGGTCGATGAGGTCGTCGCGGGTGAGTTCGAGGTGGACGTCGTCGGTGTCGCCCTCGGCGTCGACGTAGAACAGTTCCTCTGTCGCGTCGACGCCCAGCGCGATGTGGTCGCTGACCATGTCCGCGGCGGTGACCGACCGGTCGATGTCCTTCCCCTCGATGACGATGTTCGCCGAGAGGTCCAGGTCCGGGAGGTCGGGCTCCTGACGGATGGAGTCGGGGTCGATAAGGGCGAGGGTGTATTCCAGGCCGTCGATAGAGATGTGGAGCTTCCGTGTCTCTTCGTCCAGATCGAGGTGGACGAGCTGGCCGGCGTCGGCCATACCGGCGATGTCTTCGAGGCGGGAGAGGTTGACGCCGATGAGCCCACCATCAGTCTCGTAGGACTCGAACGCCGCCGCGTCGAGTCGCAGGTCGACCATTCCAACGTTTGCCGGGTCGACTGCCCGGATTTCCAGCCCGTCTTCTTCGAGGTGGATCTTGCACTCGTCCACCAGCACGCTCACAGAGTCGAGAGTCGCCTGGAGCGTGTCTGCGCTCACGATGGCGTTGAACATCTTGAACCGGACTATGCCCCCATCCATTAAAAAGTCCCTCATTGAAACCGCGTGCGCGCGAGCGACCGAGGACGGGCCAGCGGTTACGAGCGACACCGGTTATCGAGTAATCGGGCCGAACGCGAAGCGGCAGTGCGGAGCGTTACTCCGGCGAAGCGGTCAGACCTCCGGTTCGAACACGTCGGGGTTTGCCGCCCCTTCACGGTTGATGACAGCCATCATGCCCTTGCGGGCGACCCGGGAGAGCGCGTGGTCGACCAGTTTGATGGGTCCAGGCACCTCGGCGTGGAGGGTCGCGATGGCACAGGACCCCGGCTTGACCGGCGTGGTCTGGACGTACTTGTTCGGCGGCCCAGCGATAGAGCCCTGCTGCCAGACCTCGTCCCAGACGGAGCCGATGGGGTGGAAACTGGAGTCGAGGTTCGGACCGCCGGTCACGAAGTACACCCGGGCTGTCTCACCCACCTGCATGCTGGGCGCGCCGTGAACGTCCGGCGTGATTGCGTACTTCTCGCCGTTCATCAGGACGTACGTCGGCTCTTCGGCCGCCATCGCCTCCATGTCGAAGTCGTGGTGCCCCTTCTCGCCGGTGTCGCCGGTGGTGTACAGTTCGTGCTGGCCGAAGTAGAACTCGTGGTCCACTTCGGGCAGCCCCTCTTTCGGCTCGACGAGTATCATCCCGAACATCCCCGAGGAGATGTGCATATCGAGGTTCGGGACGGCGCAGTGGTAGATGAACGCGCCGGGGTAGGTGGCCTTGAACCGGAACGTCTTGGTCTGGCCCGGCGTGACCATCGACGCCTCAGCACCGCCACCGGGGCCGCGGACCGCGTGGAGGTCGATGTTGTGGGGCATCGAGTTCCCCTCCTCGTTCGTGATGGTGAGTTCGACGGTGTCGCCACGGCGGACTCGGATCATCGGGCCGGGAATCTGGTCGCCGAAGGTCATGTACGTGTAGGTGACGCCCGGCTCAATCTCTGCGACCTGCTCTTTGGTGGTCATCTCGACCGACACGGTCTTTGGCTCCGACCGGTCGATTGGGTCCGGGATTGCGGTCGGGTCCGCGGCAATACGGTCGACGTCAGTCTGTTGTGCGGCGTTCATAGCTGGCTCCTGTGGGGTCGTCTTCGCCTCGGTCGGTTGCTCTTTTGCGCCCGGTGCGCTGGCACAGCCCGCAAGCGCGGCCGTGCCGACGCCCAGGGCTTCTAACACCCGCCTCCGCGTCGCCGTCGGAATGGTTGACATTGGGAGGTCACTTCCTACAGATAGGACTCAGCGCGTGACCTGTATATATGGGGACGGCAAATCTCAGCCGCTGAGACGCGTTCTTGCGCGGTAAGAATGGCTCTGAACGTGTTCGGCTTGATGGTAAAGCACGTAGTCACGTCCTTGGCGCTTGCCCTGATTGTCGGTGCGGCAATCGACTGGCGACTGTCGTGCCGTGGCTCGGCCGGAAACTTCGAGTCGGCATCCATTTCAGCGCTGACCGCCTTCCCACTACTATGACTGCGATTTCGCCGCATTTCGGCGCTCAAAACGTGTCACAGCGCGGTGTGTGGTAACCATGTCGGGCAAAGACGACTACTACAACAGAGCGAAGCAGGAGGGGTACCGCGCGCGGTCGGCCTACAAGCTCCAGCAGCTAGACGACACGGCCGGCTTGCTGGGCGAGGGGCGGACCGTCGTGGACCTCGGCGCTGCCCCCGGCGGGTGGATGCAGGTCGCGGCCGAGCGGATCGGCGAGCGCGGGACGCTGGTCGGCGTCGACCGCCAGACCATCGACGAGCTGGAGGACCCCGAACCGACCGTCGAGTACGTCCGCGGCGACATGACCGAGGACAGCACGAAAGACGAAATCCGCGAAATTGTCGGGGAGAGCGACGGCAGCGGCGGCCCGGTCGATGTGGTCATCTCCGACATGGCCCCGAATATGACCGGCCAGTACGACCTCGACCACGCCCGGTCGGTCCACCTGGTCCGGCAGGCCTTCGAGGTCGCGACGGACCTGCTCGACGCGGGCGGGGACTTCTGTGCGAAGGTGTTCGACGGACAGGACCTCGACGACCTCATCGCCGATATCGAACCGGAGTTCGAGTACGTCCGTGAGGTCCGCCCCGACGCCTCCCGTGACTCCTCCTCGGAGCTGTATCTGGTTGCGAAACACCGCCTGACCGGGCCGGTCCGCGAGGGTGACATCGTCGAAGTCACTATCGACGACATCGGCGAGGAGGGTGACGGTATCGCTAAAGTCGAGAATTTCACTGTGTTCGTCAGCGGCGTCGAAGCGGGTGAAACCGTCGAGGTCCGCATCGACGACGTGAAGCCCCGGTACGCGTTCGCCGAACCGGTCGAGTGAGCCGCTGGCAGTCGTTTTTCAGTCGGCCCGTGCCGGGGTCGGTGCGACGTCGTTTCGCCGGGCGAAGCCCACGACAGCGTAGACGAACGGCGTGTCGAGGACGGCGATAGCGAGCTTCAGCAAGTACTGGCCGACGATGAGCGCCAGTGCCTCGGCCGGCGGGACGCCCTGAAACAGGATGAAGCCGACGCCGACGAAGATGACCGTATCCAGTAGCTGGCTGGTGGCCGTCGAACCGATGTTACGGAGCCAGAGTTTCTCGCCGTCGGTTCGGTCCCGAAGCCAGTGGAAGACGAACACGTCCCAGTTCTGGCTCACGACGTAGGCCGACAGGCTGGCGACGACGATGGCCGTGCTGGCCCCGAGGACGTTCTGGAAGGCTGCGAGGTCGACCGGCTGTGCCGCCTGCGGGAGGCCGGGCGCGAAGATGGTGCTCCAGACCAGCGCCAGCAGGACGAAGTTCATCGCGAAGCCGACGTTGACGACGACCGTCGCGGCTCGGCGGCCGTACAGTTCGGCGTAGCAGTCGGAGGCGAAGAACGTCAGCGCGTACGCCAGCGCGGCTCCGGGCAGGACGAGCGTCGACCCGGCAAGCGGGAGCGAGAACGGCAGCGAGAACGCGAGTAGCTTCGAGGCCGTCACCTGTGAGGTGACCAGCGCCGTCACGAACAGCGCGACGAGGCCGACGCGCACCGCCTCCGACCGCTCACTGGTCATCGTCGAGTCGTCCCTGGCGTTCATCGATGTCGTCGAGCATGTCAAGTGTCTTTCGTACCGAGGCGCGGATAGCCTCGCTCCGGTTGACGAACTTCCCGTCTTCGCCGACGTGCTTGTCGATGTCGTCCAGCAGTTCGGCCGGGACCTCGACGCTTATCTTGGGCATATCTGAAGAATATATCAAGAGTATCTTATGGGCTGTGGTTTGACGACCGGCGGTGAATAGGCGGCGTGCGCTGAGACAGCTCTCCGATAGCTTTTTATTCCGCATTTATTTACAGAAAAATATGGGAAAGTTGAAGCGACGCACAGTACTCGGCAGCGTCCCGCTGATGGTCGGACTAGCGGGCTGCAGTAATGAGAACAGTGCTGAAGAAGACGACACCACGACCGAACGTAACAGTTCGACGGACACTCGTCCGACGACAGCGGATTCGACTCCTGTCAGTGAAAACACTATCCGCATGGGCGTCGATGATGAAAACCACGTCGCGCCAGACAGCATCACTATTCAGTCCGGAGCGGGCGTCCACTTTCAGGCAGTTTCCGGAAACCACGAAATCTACTGCACTCACGACAGGCCGGACGGGGGCAAAGCCTGGAGCTTCAGTCTAGAGGAAGGGGAGTCTCGGGGGATTGTCATCGAGGTCACGGGCCGTTACGAGTATCACTGTGCGTTCCACGACCGGAACGGCGGCACAATACTCGTCGAATAACGGTCGACGTGTCGCCGCTACGAACAGCTATCAGTCAGCCGGTTCGCTGCGGCGGTTCGTCGTCCGCCGGCCGCCGAGCGTGTACACCCAGAGGATGCCGAGGCCGAGCATGTACGAAAGCGCCGTCGGAATGCCGACGATGAACATCGTGAAGATGCCGCTGGGCGAGAGAATCGCCGAGAGGGCGACGATGGCGATGACGACCTCCCGCCAGCGCTCGTACATCAGGTGGAACGGGATAATCCCGCCCTTGTGGAACAGGAACATCGTCACCGGGATCTCCGCCAGCAGGCCGATCCCGATGGTGAGGAAGAACACGAGCCAGCCGAACTTGCTCACCCGGTAGGCGATGACCATGTTCGAGTTCAGCTGGTCGTAGGCGATCCAGGAGATGGTCATCGGGGCCACGTAGAGGAAGCCGAGAAGGCTCCCGCCGATGAGCGCGGCGAACAGCGTCCCGCCCCAGATGCCCAGGATGTTGCGGTTGCCGATGACGAGGCCGCGCTCGCGCATCGCCGGCCACGCGAAGTACAGCACAACGGGGATGACAGAGACGGCCCCGAGTATCGTCGAGAACTTGACGATGAACACCAGGTGCTCGACGGGGTGGAGCGTGACGATGCTCACGTCGGCGGCCATCTCCGGCGGGAGCCTGCTGACGAACGTCCGCTGTATCGACCCGATGCCGCCCTGATAGAGGAACAGGAACGCGGCGGCGAGCACTGCCCCGAAGATGCCCAGAATCACGAACGCCCGGGAGGCCAGCGCGCTGAGGATGAACTGAATGTCGTAGTAGTAGCCGCCGATTTCGTCTTCCGTAGTCTCGTCCTCGGTGAAGGCATCGACCATGCCGGCGGTCGTCGAGGTGAACACGCCTGCCTCTTCTTCGTCCGCTTCGGCGGTCTCGTCCGCGCCGTCGCCACCGTCACCCTCCGAGTCGTCCTCGTGGGCCATGTCCCACCGGTCGAGGACGGCCTGTGCTTTCTCCTTGTTGTCGTCCGCGAGGGCGCGGTCGGCGTGGGCGAGCGCCTCGTCCTCGGTCATCTCCTCGAACACTTCCGGCGGAGCAACCTCGACGGCCGAGGCGTTGAGTTCGTCGATGTCGATGGCTGTCGGGTCGCCAACCTGACCGGGGCCGGCCTTCTCCGAGAGGGCGGTCAGGACGTGGTAGTAGAGGACGACGACAGCACCGATGACACCGAACACGGCAGCGAGAAGCAGTGCCGTGCTCTCGACGGGGAGTCCGAACAGCGCCGGCGGCTGGATGTCGCCGGTGAGCCGGTCGGAGGGGAACACCTCGGCGAACCGCTGAACGTACTGAAATGCCGGCGTCGCCAGGACGTAGTACACCACGCCGCCGCCCAGCACTGCACCGCCGAGAATCGTGTTCCAGTGCCCGCGAGCGACGGCGCTGGTACTGACGAGGTCACCGGAACGCCTGACCAGCATCGCGAGCTTCGCCAGCGCGAGGCTGATGCCGTAGAGACCACACAGCGGCGCGGCCCACATAATCTGGGTGAAGGGGTCCGGCGGCGAGAACAGCGCGCCGAAGGCGAAAATCCCCATTACCGCGTAGCGCCACTTGTCCCGGAACGTCTCGTAGGGGATGATCTCGGTGTAGGAGAGCACCGTCATCACGAGGGGCAACTGGGCGGCGAGTCCGAAGGAGACGGCCAGCAGGAAGACGAACTGGAACCACTTGACGATGGAGTACTGTGGCGTGAAGCCGGCCTTGAACGCGTCCCCGGCGAGGAAGTTGAACATCAGCGGGAAGAACAGTTCGTAGGCGTAAGCCACGCCGCCGAAAAACAGACCTAAGCTGATCGTGACGAACAGCGCGCCCTTCCAGGTCGGGATGTGCTCGGCCGGCCACCAGCCGCGCTGGCGGAGTCCGTCGCGGCCGAAGTAGATCAACAGCGGCAACGACATGAGAATCCCGATGACGGCCCCGATTTTCACCTGGAGGAGGATGACGTCGAAGGGCGTGACCGCGACGATGCTCGTGGCCTCCTGCGTGGTGAGGTCCATCTGCGAGTACAGGAGATCGGCGCGTAGCGTGTCCCAGACGCCGTACTGCAGTCCCATGATCGTGCCGATCATCCCGATGACGAAGACGATGAACACCTTCTGGAGGTGCACCTGTGCCGAACGGAGCATCGCGCCGAGCGTCGCGCGCCCGCTCTGGACCGTCTGGACGGTGTCCTCGTCGATAGCACTCGCCATCTTCTCTGTGCCTAGCCCAGTGGGCGTTATCAATTTATTCATCCCGGTGACGGTCACTGCTCGAAAAGAAAGTTTACAACACCCACCGTCTAAGCCCGGAACAGATGGAGGACGGTGACGAAGACGACGAGCGGCGCGGGTCCGAAGAGCCGCCACTACCGTCCGACGACGAATCCGACGAGTCGTCGATCCCCACCGACCCCGTGGCCGAGGCCGATGCCGATCGGGAGACGGACGAAGTAACGAGCCCCGGTCCCGCACCGGCCGGCGGCAATGAGGATACCGTTGGCTCTCACGCCACGCCGACTGAATCCGAATCCAGCGCCGGGCTGTTTGACCGGGACGCGTCGGACATTGCCGCCGCTGTCCCGGCAGATGTCCCGACCGACTGGGGCAAGTCGACGCCGTCACCGGCTGGTGGCAGTGCCACACCGACCCACGGCGGCGGGAACGCGCCCACCTACGACCCGGATGAGGACATCGTCGATGAGGGCGCGCCCGACGACGAGGAGATGCCCCTCGCCGACCACGTTGAGGAGATGGCGATGCGCTTGTTCGTCGTCGTCGGCGTGATGGCCGTCGTCGCCGTCATCGCCCTGCCGTACTCCGACGAACTCATCAATTTCCTGTGGTACTCCTTCCTCGATGGCCCGGCAAGCCAATGCGGTCAGGTCGCGACGAATGCCGATGGCAGTGTCGTCGAAGGGGCGGACTGTCCGAACGTGTACAACCCGCTCGCGCTGATTCTGGCGCGGCTGAAAGTGTCCTCGCTAGTCGGCTTTATCGCTGCCTTGCCGGTGTTCGTCTACCAGACGTACTTGTTCATGCGGCCGGGACTGTACCCCCGCGAGCGGCGCTACTACCTCGCGGCAGTCCCGACCAGTCTGGTCCTCGCAGCCGTCGGCGTCGGCTTCGCGTACTTCGCCGTGCTGCGGGCGATGTTCGACTACTTCATCACCTACTCCGACCGCGCGGCCGACCTGGCCTTCGGCCTGAGCGAGACGTTCAACCTCATCATCCTGATGCTCGGGCTGTTCGCGCTCATCTTCCAGATTCCGCTGTTCGTGATGCTTGCGGTGATGATGGGCGTGACGACGCGCCAGTGGCTCCAGGACCGGCGGCTGTACTTCTGGGGTGGCTTCGCCGCCGTGGCGTTCCTGTTCAGCCCGGACCCGACCGGGATGGCCCCGCTCATGGTCGCCGTGACGATGATCGGCCTGTTCGAGGGGACCCTGCTGCTCCTCCGGTGGACCGGCAGCACGTCGCCGGTGCCGACGGCCGACGACCTCGCCGCTCGCCGTCCCGCCGCGTGGCTGGTCTTCGGTATCGCCGGCTACCTGCTCAGCCCCGCGCCGGTCCCGACGGGCTACTACGAGCGGCTTCCGGCCACCGTCACCGAGACGCTGGCGGCCGTCGGCCTCGGGAACGCCACGCCGATGCTCGTCGGCGGCGGGATGATCGTCCTGTTCGAGGCGCTAGCCTACGTGAACAAGAACTACTACGGCTCGGTCAAGCTCTGGCGCGGGTTCCGGGCCGCCCGCCTGCCGGTGTGGGCCGTCGCCATCGTCGTCGGCTACCTCGGCAGCCCCGACCCGACGCTGTTCCGCCTCGTGAACCAGTTCAGCCTCCCGCGAAACGCCGCAATCGCTGTCGCCGCCGGCCTCATCCTCCTCTACGAGGGGACCATCGCCGTCGCGCGCTGGCGAAACCGGGGTGAATAAGATGGGAACCCTACTTGTCGCCCGGCACGGCGAGACGACGTGGAACCGCGACGGGCGCATCCAGGGATGGGCGCCGAGTCGGCTGACCGACCAGGGACAGGAGCAGGCCACGGCGCTCGGGGCGTGGCTCGACGACCGCTACAGCGTCGACCGCGTCTTCGCCTCGGACCTCCGGCGCACCCGCGAGACGGCCGCCGCAGCCAACGACGGCTACGGTGGCCTGCCCGACCCTGAGTTCGAGACTGACTGGCGTGAGCGCGGCTTCGGAACCATGCAGGGCCTGTACGCGGAGGAACTGCTCGATGAGTTTCCCGGCCACGACCGGGACGCGAGCGTCATCTCACTCGATGCGGCCCCGGAAGGCGGCGAGGGCATCCCGACCTTCCGCGGACGGGTCGAGTCGGCCTGGGACCGGGCAATCGCGACGACCGACGCCGGTGAAACCACGCTGGTGGTCACCCACGGCGGCGTCATCAAGGTCCTGTTGGCGAAACTCACGGATATAGACCCGGACGCGGCGCTGGCCGAACACTCACAGGCGAACTGCGCCGTCAACGAGATTCGGCTCGATGGGGACAGCCCCGAACTGGTCGGCGAGGAACTGACTGGCTGGCGGACGTTGCTTGACTGAGCCCTCAGTCGACGGACGGGTAGTCAGCGTCGAAAACGTTGCTGACCACGTCTTCTTCGGCTGATTCTTCCGTTTCTGGGCTCACACTTCCTGTCTCGTAGCCGTGGAGATCCAGCGTTACGTGGTCGAAGCCACAGTCCTCGATGTGGTCGCGGGCGGTGCGAACGAAGTCGGGATCAAGTGCGGTTTCGAGTTTTTCCTCGCCGACTTCGATGCGGGCGAGGCCGTCGTGGTCGCGTACGCGGAACTGCTCGAAGCCCCACGTTCGCAGGAGGCGCTCGGCCTTCTCGACGCGGGAGAGGCGTTCCTCCGTGACTTCGAGCCCAGTCGGAATCCGCGATGAGAGACACGCCATCGAGGGCTTGTCGGCTACGGAGAGGTCGTACTCGCGGGCGATTTCGCGGACTTCGGACTTCTCGATGTCGTGTTCCAGCAGCGGGGAGTAGGCGTCCAGTTCTTCGACGGCGCGCAGGCCGGGGCGGTGGCCCTCGCCCACGTCGGAGGCGTTCGTCCCGTCACACACCACGTCGATGCCGAGTTCGCGGGCGCGGTCGTACATCGCGCCCAGGCGCATCGACCGGCAGTGGTAACACCGCATGTCGTCGTTCTGGATGAACTCGTCGCTGTCGAGTTCGGAGAACTCCACGATTTCGTGACGGATACCGATCTCCTCCGCGACGCGCGTGGCGTCCGTCAGTTCGGCAGCGGGGAGCGTCTCGGACTTGGCGGTACAGGCGATAGCGTCGTCGCCGAGGGCGTCGTAAGCCAGTGCGGCGACGACACTCGAATCGACACCACCGGAGAAGGCGATCAGCACGCCGTCTCGCGATTCGAGGTCTTCGCGGGCGGCCGCTAGCTTCTCCGAAACAGCAGACATGGGATTCCTTTCTCGGTGGAGCGCAAAAACGCCTTCGCGTTCGGTGTTTAGCTGACGTAGTCGAAGCGGTGTCGACTACCCACTCTGCCGCCGGAGCCGCTGGCAACGGGTTTTTTCTCGCTGGCGTCGAATGGGCGGGCAGATGGAGCTCGAATCGGTTCCGGGCGTCGGGGCAAAGACAGCCGCGGCGCTCCGGGAACTAGACGATCCGGAGGCGGCACTTCGGGACGGCGACGTGGCGTCGCTCGCACGCGCACCGGGCATCAGCGAGGGCCGGGCCGCCCGCATCGCTCGCGGTGCGATCCGGGCCGAACACGACGACCCCGGTGGGTTCACCGCGACGAAACGCGCCCGGGAAATCCACGAGGATGCACTGGCCCTGTTGACCGAGCGGACAGTGACCGACTACGCCGCGAAGCGACTGGAGACGATCTATCCCAGCGGCGTCCGCAGCCGCATCGAGGAGGTCCGGGCGTTCGCCGAGTCGGCGATGGCCCGCGACCCCGACCCGGCAGTTCTCGACGCCCTGTCGGCCGTCGAACCGCTTTCTGAACCCGGCGACGTGCGGGTCCGGGACCGCTGTCTGGCGACCCGCGACGCCGAGCGCTACGCCGACGCGCAGGCCGCGATTCCGGAGGTCAGTGTCGAGGTCGTCGACGACGCCCGCCAGCTGGCCGAACTCGCCCGCTCGTACTCGACGGTCGTCGCGCTGGACGAGGCCTTCGCCGGTGTTGACGTGGATGGCGATGTCCGGGTAGAACCGAACGCGCTCGAAGAGCCCGAATCCGTCGTGCCCGAACGCGTGCTCACCTTCTTCGCTCGCAACCGCGACCGGATACGGGCCGCTGCCGAGGTCCACCGCGTCGCCGACCTCGATTCGCCGTGTGATCTGGAGACGCTCCTGTCGGCGCTCGACCAGCTAGACGAGGACGGGAGTGTCAGCGGCGACGAGGAACTCGACCGCCTCGCCACCGCTGTCGACGATCTCGACGCGGCGGTCTCCACGGCTGAAAGCGTCGCCAACGACCACCTCCGGGAGGCCATCGAGGAGCAGGACGTGACCATCGAGGGGACGGACCTGCTGTCGCTGGTCGAACGCGGCGCGGGCGTCGACTCGCTGCTCCAGCGCGAACTGGCCGACGAGTACGCCGCCGCCGTCGAGAAAGCCCGCGACCACCTCGTCGACGCGCTGGCGCTCCGAGACATGGAGGCGACGGCGCGCCGGGCGTTCCCCGACGAGCCCGCCTATCCTGTCGAACACAGCGAGGATGTCGTTGCCCGTCTCCGCGAGGAACTGACTGCCGCGCGCGACCAGCGCGCGACCCGCCGGAAGCGGGAACTCGCCGACGACCTCGCCGAGATGCGCGACGACGCCGCGGCGCTGGTCGACGCCGCGCTGGAACTCGACGTGGAGCTGGCCATCGCCCGCTTCGCCGCGGACTTCGACTGCACGATGCCGGACCTGACCGAGTCCGAGGGCGTCGCCATCGAGGGCGGGCGCTCCCCGCTGCTGGATGTCCCCTTCGAAGCCGTCGAGCCCGTCGATTACGCTGTCGAGGGTGTGACGGTCCTCTCGGGGGTCAACAGCGGCGGCAAGACATCGACGCTGGACCTCGTGGCGCTGGTAACGACCCTAGCCCACATGGGCCTGCCCGTCCCGGCGGAGTCTGCCCGCGTCGGCCGGGTTTCGGAACTCCACTACCACGCCAAGACCCAGGGCACGCTGGACGCCGGCGCGTTCGAGGCCACGCTGCGGGAGTTCGGGGACCTCGTCGCGGACGTCGATCACCGCAACCCGGGACGAGACGACGGTGCCGCTACCGACGGCCCAGCGGCCGGGACCGACGACCGCCCGGTGATGGTGCTGGTCGACGAACTCGAGTCGATAACCGAACCCGGGGCCAGCGCGAAGATTATGGCCGGCATCCTCGAAGCGCTGGGCGAACGGCAGGCCACGGCGATTTTCGTCTCCCACCTCGCACGCGACATCCGCGAGGCCGCCGAGACCGACATCAGCATCGACGGCATCGAAGCCAAGGGGCTGGAAAACGGCGAACTGCGGGTCGAGCGCTCACCGGTGAAGGGAAAGCTCGCCCGGTCGACGCCGGAACTCATCGTCGAGAAGCTCGCCGACGACGGTGCCGACGATGCCGATGGGTTCTACAGCGACCTGCTCGGGAAGTTCGAGTAGCGACCGCCGGCGAAACCGCGATCCCTCGTGTACCTGTCACTGCTCGTGAAGCTGTGGCAAATGGTTAAGTGGGCCGCGAAGCTCGGTGAAAGTGATGAGCGACGACCCCGAGGACCGGATGCTCGGCTGGGACGAGTCCGTCTTTCGGGACGAACACGTCTTCGAAATCGACTGGCTCCCGGAGACGTTCAAACACCGGGACACCCAGATGGAGACGCTGAAGTACGCGCTCCGGCCGGCCGTCCGCGGGTCGCGCCCGCTCAACGTCATCGCCCGCGGACCGCCCGGAACGGGGAAGACGACGGCCGTCCAGATACTGTTCGACGAACTCACCGCCCAGACGGACGTGAAAACCGTGCGGGTGAACTGCCAGATGGACTCGACGCGCTATGCCGTCTTCTCGCGCCTGTTCGCCGAGATATTCGACTACGAACCACCGTCCTCGGGCATCTCCTTCAAGAAATTGTTCTCACAGATCACCGACAAACTGGTCGAGGAAGACGAGGTGCTCGTCGTCGCCCTTGACGACGTGAACTACCTGTTCTACGAGAGCGAGGCCAGTGACACGCTGTACTCGCTGTTGCGCGCCCACGAGGCCCACTCCGGCGCGAAAATCGGCGTTATCTGTGTCTCCTCGGACCTCGAACTGGACGTCATCGACGCCCTCGATACCCGCGTCCAGTCCGTATTTCGCCCGGAGGAGGTGTATTTCAACCCCTACGGACAGGCCGAAATCGCGGACATCCTGGGCGAGCGCGCCGACCGGGGGTTCAACGAAGGTGTCGTCGGCCCCACGGTGCTGGACCGCGTCGCCGAACTGACCGAGGAGCAGGGCGGGGACCTCCGGGTCGGTATCGACCTCCTGCGCCGGGCCGGGATGAACGCCGAGATGCGTGCCTCCCGCTCTGTCGAAACGGAGGACGTCGAGGAGGCCTACGACAAGTCCAAATACGTCCACCTCTCCCGCCGGTTGCGGGAACTGTCAGACTCGGAAACCGCGCTCGTGGAGGTCATCGCCGCCCACGACGGCCAGCAGGCCGGCGACATCTACGACGCCTTCTCCGAGCAGACAGACCTAGGTTACACCCGGTACTCCGAGATCATCAACAAGCTCGACCAGCTCGACATCATCGACGCCGACTACACCAACGTCGAGGGTCGCGGTCGGTCGCGGGAGCTGACGCTCAACTACGACGCCGATGCGGTGCTGGAACGGCTGTAGCACATCGTATTAGAGCGTATTCTTCCGCTCCTCCGAAGCGGAACCGAGTCACTCCATCTTCTCGAACGTCGTCTCGGCCCACTGGACGGCGTAGTCAGCGCCGTACTCCAGATAGGCGTCGGTGTCGAGCGCGGCAAACGGCGCGGGCAGGTCGAGTCCGTGCTTGACGCCGCTACAGGCGAGTTCGGCGGCCGCGGCGAACTCCGTCTGGCCCTGGGCGATTTCGCTGGGGAGGTCTTCGAGGCGGGGCTGGAGGCGCTCGCCGGCATCCTCCCATGCCGCGTACAGCTCGGGGTAGTCGTCGGCCCAGTCGGCGAACTCCGCGCGGGTCTGGAGGCCCAGATACGCTGTGTACACCGCCGCTGCGAGCTGGTACCGGGAGTTGGCGTCGAGGTGGTCCTCGGTGGCGGCCACGAACTCCGGGTAGCGCTCGCCGAAGAAGCCAAGGAAATGCTCAGGTTCGTCGAGACTGACCTCGACGAGCGCCTCGGCGATGAGAAACGAGACGAAGTCGTCCGGCGAGGTCTCCAGCCGTGGCTTGACAAACACGCAGGGCGGGACTGTCTGGTGTGTCCAGGCGACACCGCCGTCCCCCGGCATCCCGATAGTCAGGTCGCTGCCGATGTACTCCTGTAGTACCTCCGGGGCTGTGGTCGGCAGCCACGCACCGTCGTAAGAAATCTGGTCGAGGCTGTCAGTCACCAGCAGGAGTTCCTCGGCGACTGCGGGGTCCAGCGTCTCGAAGTCACGGTCGCAGTTCAGTACGAGTGTCTCAGGGGCGTAGGCCGCACGTACTGCCGGCAGTTCGCCGGTCAGTGAACGCTCGGTGAACATCTACGCCGAGAACAGGACGAGGTTGATGACGATGCCGATTGACAGCAGTGCTGACACGCCGATTGTTCCGAGGACGATTTTTGTGGCCTTGCTCATGCCAATGAGTATCTCGGGCCAGACATTAAAACTTGAGAAACGATTTTCGGGGTCCAAAGTGAGTGTTGAGTATGCGCCGCGAACGCACTTCGACGGGCACCGTCTGGGAACAGCAGGTTGGCTACTCGCGAGCGATACGCGCTGGCGACACCGTCCGCGTCGCCGGTACCATCGCCACGGACGACGACGGCGAGGTCGTCGCGCCGGGTGACCCGTACGAACAGACGAAACACGCCTTCGGTCTCGTCGAGGACGCGCTCGCGGACCTCGACACCGGTATCGAGGACGTGGTCCAGACCCGGATGTACGTCACCGATATCGACGACCAGGAGCGGGTCGGCGAGGCCCACAGCGAGTTCTTCGGCGACGTGCGCCCCGCGGCGACGATGGTCGAGGTGAGCGGACTGGCAACACCCGAGGCCGTCGTCGAGGTCGAAGCCGTCGCGCAGGTCGAGTGACGCGGTCGACAGCGGGCCGGTGTGGCTGATAGCCTCCGGCGTCAGTCGTCTATCGCACCGACGCCCGACCGTCTGGCGACGTCGCGCCACCCGCCGGACCAGAACCGGCCCGCGTTGACCGCGGCCTTCAGGTAGAAGTCGCCGACGAGCGCAGCGAAGATTGCGGGTAGTCCGAGTCCGAGGCCCGGCGAGACGGCGATGTCGAGAACGGGAACTGTCACGATGAACGACGATGGGAGGGCGAGCGCGGCCACCGGGAGCCGGTAGCAGTAGCCGCCCAGAAACGTCCCGTACAGCGGCCAGCGGGTGTCACCAGCGCCACGAAGGCTGCCCCGCATCGTCCGGGAGATGGAGAAGCCGGCGACGAGCAGGCCGAAGACGCGGACGAACGCTGCCGCCAGATCGGGGTAGGCCGTCCCGAACAGGGCGACGATAGGGCGGGCAAACACCACGAGCAGGACCGCCGCGACGAGCTGGACGGCGAGCGCGACGCGAAGCGTCTGCCAGCCGTAGGCGGTCGCTTCCCGCTCGTCACCGGCCCCCAGCGACTGCCCGACCAGCGTCGACGCGGCGGTCGCATAGCCCCACGCCGGCATCAGCGCCAGCAGCATGACCCGGCGGCCGATGGCGTAGGCCGCGAGCGTCGGCGTCCCCAGCACGCCCAGGATGAACAGGAACGGGAAGCGGGCGAACGTCTGGAGCAACCGCATTCCGGACAGTGGGAGCGCGACGCGGACGATTTCGCGCATGAGCTCGGCACTGAACTGTGTCCCGCCGGGCCGGAGCGTGACGACGTAGCGCCCGGACAGCAACAGTCCGAGGAAAATCACCGCCGCGAGCGTGTTCGCGATGGCCGTCCCCCACGCCGCACCGGCGATGCCGAGTTCGGGGAACGGGCCCACCCCGAAGATGAGGACGGCGTTGAGCGCGACGTTCGTCGGCAGCGTGAGCAGGCGGACGTACATCGGCGTCTTCGTGTCGGCGCTGCCGGCCAGCGCGCGGGCGGCGACCATGCTCCAGAACCGCGGGGCCAGCGACAGCATCACGATAGCCAGATACGTCGCGCCGAACCGGATGGTCGCCGGATCGTCGGTGAGAACCCCCACCAGAAGATCCGGATAGCGCCAGCAGAGCGCCGACAGCGGGATGGAGATGAGCAACGCGATCCACAGCGATTGCTTGACAGCGAGGTTCGCGCGCTCGGGCTGGTCGGCTCCCTGCAGCCGTGAGACGACGCTTATCGTCCCGGAGGAGACCGCCAGCGAGAGCCCGAACCCGACGAAGTAGTACTGGAAGCCGAGTTCGAGGCCGGCAATAGCCGCGTCACCGAGCGCCAGGCCGACCATCAGGAAGTCGGCGAGGCGCAGCAGGATCCGGAGCCCGCCGGTGACCATCACCGGCGCGGCGAGATCTGTCGCGGCAGTCGCCTTCTCTCGGTCGACGAGCCCTGCACTGGCCAGCAATGCCGGGAACGCAGTCAGAAGACGACGGAGGCGACCACCAGTCGACATCGCTCTGACCTGGGAAGTCCAGCCCCCTGTGGGTTTCGGGACGAGGCCATAGACTTTTCTCCCGTAACGCCGACAGGCCAGCACATGCCTTCCGTCGAAGCCGGCGAGACGTTCACCGAGACGCGGACGTTCCAGCCCGAAGATGTCGACCAGTTCGCTGCCCTCTCCGGAGACGACCAGCCTCGCCACACGGAGCCTGACGGAGATGGTCGGCGGATGGTTCAGGGGCTGCTCACCGCGTCGCTGTTGACCAGTATCGGCGGCGACCTCGAAGTGCTCGCCTCGCAGATGGACCTGCAGTTCCAGCGCCCGGTGTACACCGGTGAGACGCTAGTCTGCGAGCTGACGGTAGTGAACGTTGACCCACGTCCCGACGCCGGCGTCGCTCTCGTGGGCGACGTGACCGTCCGGCGCAGCAATCGCGGCGACGAACCCAGTCAGGCCGACACAGCCGCGGCGACATCGACCGATGGCGACACCGCTGACACCGTCGTGCTCGAAGCGACTGTCGAGGGAATAATCAGGGAATGAGCTGTTCGCCGTCGTCGTCGTAAATCGTGATGGCGTCGACCGGACAGGACCGGGCCGCGAACTTCGCGTCCAGTTCGGCGTCGTCGGGGACCTCCCGGACAAACACGTCCTCCTCGCGTTCCTCGCTGTCCGCCAGCACCGCCTTGCCGGCGTCCTCGTCGCGCTCGAAGGCGTCCCACTCGGCGACACACTGGAACATCCCGATACAGGTGTCGTAGTCGTACTCGACTCGCATACCTCGTGTTGGCCGCTCGCGGGCAAAGGCGTTCCCCCTCGGTGCTCGATCCGCCAGTGAGTCGATGCGGTTGCAGTGCGACAGTTTAAATCGGGGCAGGACCCAAGCGGGGTGTAATGGACGTTGCGGACCTGCCGGGCGTGCCCGAGTGGCTCCCGGACCACCTGCGCGACGACGGTATCGAGGAGCTGTATCCGCCCCAGGCCGAGGCTGTCGAGGCCGGCGTCACCGAGGGGGAGAACCTGGTCGCGTCGATTCCGACGGCGAGCGGGAAGACGCTCATCGCCGAGCTAGCGATGCTCTCCTCGGTCGCCCGCGGCGGCAAGGCGCTGTACATCGTCCCGCTTCGGGCGCTGGCCAGCGAGAAGCAGGCCGACTTCGAGGAGTTCGAACAGTACGGCCTCGACATCGGCGTTTCGACGGGCAACTACGAGTCGGAAGGTGGGTGGCTCGCGGACAAGGATATCGTCGTCGCCACCAGCGAGAAAGTTGACTCGCTGGTCCGCAACGACGCCCCCTGGATCGAGGACCTCACCTGCGTCGTCACCGACGAAGTCCACCTCGTCGACGACGGCGAGCGGGGGCCGACACTGGAGGTGACGCTGGCGAAGCTCCGGCGGCTCAACCCCGACCTGCAGACCGTCGCGCTGTCGGCGACCATCGGCAACGCCGAGGCGCTGGCGACGTGGCTCGATGCGGGGCTCGTCGACTCTGATTGGCGGCCTATCGACCTCCAGAAGGGGGTCCACTACGGGCAGGCGCTGCACCTCGAAGACGGGAGCCAGCAGCGACTCTCGGTACAAAACAACGAGAAGCAGACGGCGGCAATCGTCCGCGACACGCTGGAAGACGACGGGTCGACGCTGGTGTTCGTCAACTCCCGGCGCAACGCCGAGGCGGCGGCGGGCCGACTGGCGAACACCGTCCGGCCCCACCTTACTGCCGAGGAGCGGGACCAGTTGGCCGACATCGCCGAGGAGATCCGCGACGTGAGCGACACGGAGACGAGCGACGACCTCGCGGACGCCGTCGCGGACGGGGCGGCGTTCCACCACGCCGGCCTCTCCCGGGGCCACCGCGAACTCGTCGAGGACGCCTTCCGGGACCGGCTAGTGAAGGTCGTCTGCGCGACGCCGACGCTCGCGGCCGGCGTCAACACGCCCTCGCGGCGCGTCGTCGTCCGCGACTGGCGGCGCTACGACGGCTCGGCCGGCGGAATGGCCCCGCTCTCGGTGCTCGAAGTGCATCAGATGATGGGGCGGGCAGGCCGCCCGGGACTCGACCCCTACGGCGAGGCTGTTCTCATCGCGTCCAGCCACGACGAAGTGGACGAGCTGTTCGAGCGCTACGTCTGGGCCGACCCGGAGCCGGTCCGGTCGAAACTCGCGGCCGAACCGGCGCTGCGGACCCACATCCTCGCGACCGTCGCCTCCGGCTTCGCCCGCTCGCGGGAGGGGCTGCTGGAGTTCCTCGAACAGACGCTGTACGCCAGCCAGACCGACGACAGCGGCCAACTGGAACGCGTCGTCGACGACGTGCTCACGTACCTCCAGCGCAACGACTTCCTCGAAATCGAGGGCGGAGAGCTGGATGCTACCTCGCTGGGCCACACTGTCTCACGGCTCTACCTTGACCCGATGAGCGCCGCCGAAATCGTCGACGGCCTCCGGGACTGGGAGCGCGGCGCAAGTGACAGCACCTCCGCGAGCGGGTCGCCGGCTGACGCACCCGCTGAACCGCCGGCAGACAGCGGCTTCACCACCGCCAGCGAACTGGCCGAGGATGCCGATGGGAGCGACGACGCCGACGCGGACCCGGATGACATCTCCGCGCTGGGCCTGTACCACCTCGTCTCACGGACGCCGGACATGTACCAACTGTATCTCCGGTCGGGCGACCGGGAGGAGTACGAGATGGAACTGTTCGAACGGGAGGACGAACTGCTCGGCCCCACCCCCTCGGAGTTCGAGGAGGGCCGCTTTGAGGACTGGCTTTCGGCGCTGAAGACCGCCCGCCTGCTCGAAGACTGGGCGACGGAGGTCGACGAGGCGACGATCACGGAGCGCTACGGCGTCGGCCCGGGCGACATCCGCGGGAAAGTCGAAACCGCCCAGTGGCTGCTCGGGGCCGCTGAATCGCTGGCCAGCGAGGTCGATCTGGACGCTGCGCGGGCCATCAGCGAGGCCCGCATCCGCGTCGAACACGGCGTCCGGGAGGAACTGGTCGACCTGGCCGGCGTCCGCGGCGTCGGCCGCAAGCGCGCCCGCCGGCTGTTTCAGGCCGGTATCACCGACCGCGCACAGCTCCGGGACGCCGATAAGTCGGTCGTCCTGGCGGCGCTCCGGGGCCGCCGGAAAACGGCCGAGAACGTGCTGGAGAACGCCGGCCACCGCGACCCGTCGATGGAGGGCGTCGAACCCGCAGCCGACGTGTCCGTCGACCTCGACGACGAGGCGGACACCGACACGAACGCCGAAGCGGCGGCGAACGAGGACCAGTCGAGCCTGGGTGATTTCTGATGCGGGTCGTCGAGGGCACTGCCGATATCGACGACGTGGGGGCGTTCGTGGAGACGCTCAGTGCAATCGGTGACCGCCACGATGTCACGGTACAGGCGTTCGACGCCCGCTACGTCGTGGACCAGGCCCACCTCGAACTGGCCGTCGAACTTGCGACGCGGGCCCACGACCGGGGCGAAGGCATCGCCGAGGACTTCGGCGTGGAGATCCTGCTGTACGCGGCCGGTCGCCGCCAGATCAACCGCGCGCTGACGATGGGCGTCAGCAAGGGGACCTGTCCCGTCGTCGTGGCCGTCGTCGACCCCGACTCTGGAGATACGCACGAAGGAAATGAGGGCGATGACGCTATCGCGGCAGCTGTGGACGAGGTCCGTGACCACCTCACGCCCCGGCCGACGCTTGGCGCGTACGACGAAGACCGCGTCCGGTCGTTCTTCGACGTGACGGACACCGAGCTCGCAGCGACGGCGGGCGGGATTCCCGACGCCGTCCGAGAGCGCGTCGCGCTGTTGCCGGTCGAGAAGTAGCGACAGTATTTTTGACAACGACCGTGTTATATTCACACATGGATCCACAGCGGACGGCACGGCAGCGGGCCAGCGAGCGCGCCCGCCGGGTCGAGGCGACGGTCGACCGCACCACCGGTGGGGCCGCGTACCCGGTCCGCGTGGAGGAACTGGCAGACGAGTACGGCAGCGCCGACCCGCCCGCCGGGGACCTCTCGGCCGCGATCGAGGGCGGCACCGACGGTGAGTTCGACTCGCCGACGGAGGTCCGGGCGGCCATCCGGCAGGTGACACCACAGGAGGGCAGCCGTACCGAGGCGACGTTTGACGAGCGCGAACAGTCGTGACCGACCTGGAGACGCCGCTGCGGATCGGCGGCGTCGAGGTCCCTAATCGGCTGTACCGCGCACCGGTACTGGAGTGTGCGGGCAACGGCGCGGCCGCAGTCGACACGCTTATCGACGAACTCGGACCGACGGCAGCCTCCGGTGTCGGCCTCCTCTTTCAGGGGGCGAGCATCGTCACCGACCGCGGCGGCTGTGCCGCGCCGAACATGACGCGTGTCCACGACCCGGCCTTCGTCGAGCGCCTCGAACGGCTCACCGGTGCGATTCACGACCACGGCGGCCGGGTCTTCCTGCAACTGGCCCACGGCGGTCTCCGGAGCATGGCGACGTGGCACACCGAGTACCGCCGACAGCACCCGGACCAGCGCCAGCTCGCCGTCAGCCACCCGCCGTGGCAGCTCCAGATGCTTGACCGGCTTGGCCTGATTTCGCTCCAGCCGGATGTGCTCTCGACAGAGGAGGTATGGGCCCTGGCCGAGCAGTTCGGGCGCTGTGCCGGCTACGCCGTCGAGGCGGGATACGACGGCATCCACCTTTCTGCGGCGAACATGAGCCTTATCCAGCAGTTCCTCTCGCCGTTTTACAACCGTCGGAACGACCAGTTCCGGGACGGCGTCCGCTTCCTCGAAGCAATCCATGACGCCGTTCGGGAACACGCCGGCGACGTGCCGCTGGTCACGAAGGTCCCAGCTGAGACCGCTGCGCCGAGTTTCGTTCGACGGCATCTCACTCGGAGGGATGGCGTGGCTATCGCGACGCGAGCGGCGGCTATCGGCTATGATGGTCTCGTTCCGGTCGAGGTGTCCCCGTTCTGGGACATGAGCATTGTCCGTGGTGCGTTTCCGGACCGGGCCTGGGACGCGAGTGACCTGCAGGACGACTACGCAGCAGTCTTCGGCGGCCGACTACGAGCGCGTGCCGTTCAGTTGCTTAATCGCCTGCAAGCCTGCCGTTTCAGCCGCGACCCGGGGTGGAACGCCGACTTCTGCCGGGCGGTCCGCGAGCGCGTGGACGTGCCGGTTCTGCTGGAGGGCGGACTTCGGACGCGGGCCGACTGCGATCGGTTCCTCGGAGCGACTGGAACCGTCCCCGCCGCCGATGCGGTCGGAATGGCTCGCCCGTTCTACGCGGAGCCGCGGCTCGGCGCTCGCCTGCTCAAGGGCGCAGACGCGCTGTGTGAGAGCTGTAACAACTGCACTGTCCCGCAGGTCACCGGCGAACCGGGTCGCTGTCGGACGCCGGCTATCGTCCGCGAGCAAGCCCGACTCCAGCGAGACGGTGCGTACGAGCGACCCGAGTGACCGATTTCGGACGCTCCCGCCGTGATAACTGGGCGGATACAAAGGCTCATACGCCCTCGGTCCCGAACGAACGCCGATGACGACAGGGATTTCGTCCGAGCGCGTCGAACTGTCCGTCGACGGTGAGGACGTCGATATTCACTACCGGACCGGCGGCGAGGGGCCGCCTTTGGTGTTTCTCCACGGCATCGGGCTGGACGCCGCGACAGTTTCGTGGCGTCACGCACTCCCCGCACTCGCGCCGGAACGGACGGTGTACGCACTCGATCTGCCGGGCCACGGCGACAGCGACAAGCCAGACCGCGCGTACACGACCGACTATTACCTTGAGACCGTGGCCGAGTTCATCGACGCGCTCGGTATCGAGGAACCCGCGCTGGCCGGCCTTTCGATGGGCGGCGCAATCGCGCTCGGACACGCGCTCGACGGCGGTCCGGTCGAACGGCTTGTATTAGTCGACAGCTACGGACTGGGTTCCGACGCCTACTGGCGCACAGCGGCCAGCAGCGTCTTGCAGACACCGATACTCGGAAATATGCTCTGGCAGGGTGTGGGATCGTCCCAATCGGCGATCAGAAACAGTCTCCGAAGCATGGGTCCCGGGGAGCCACCCCAGCAACTGGTCGAGGACGTCGACAGCGCCGTCGACCGCCAGACCG
This sequence comes from Haloarcula sp. K1, assembly GCF_001647155.1. Classification (NCBI taxonomy): domain Archaea; kingdom Methanobacteriati; phylum Methanobacteriota; class Halobacteria; order Halobacteriales; family Haloarculaceae; genus Haloarcula; species Haloarcula sp. K1. The sequence continues at coordinate 76,325 of NZ_LRHL01000001.1, read as the reverse complement.
TCCGGGCGATGCGGCGCTGGCAGCGCAGCGAGTTCCAGTGGTGTGGCTTCCGGACCGACTACTCCGACCGGTTAGCGGAAATAGACGTGCCGACGATGTTGATTCACGGGGCCGTCGACCCACTGCTCCCCCGTCGGTGGTCCGAGCAGGCGGCCGGGACGGTCACTGATAGCACGCTGAAAATCTTCGAGAACTGCGGGCACTGTCCGCCGCGGGAACACCCCGACCGTTTCAACCGGGCCGTTCGAGCGTTCTGCTGACTATTCTGGCAGGTCGTCGATGAGGACGACCGCTTCGCCGTCGATGACGACTTCGTCGTCTGCGAGGACGCGCGTGGTTAGCCGGTACTGTTCGTCGCCGAGGTCCTCGACGATCTCACACTCGGCAGTGAGTCGGTCGCCGATACGGACCGGGTTGTGGAACTCCAGGTCCTGTGAGAGATAGATCGTCAGCCCAGGCAGGCGTGCTAGGGCCGCGCTGATGAGGCTGCCGACGAGCGTCCCGTGGGCGATACGGCCGCGGAAGCGCGTCTGCTCTGCGAACTCGTCGTCCAGGTGAAGCGGGTTCGTGTCGCCGCTCGCGGCGGCGAACTGTTGCACGTCGTTCTCCGAGATCGTCTTCGTGAAATCGACGTGGTCGCCGACGCCGAGGCGGCCCGGGTGGTCTTCGGAGATCGAGACGTGCCACTCCGGGAGGTCTTCGTCCGGCTCGATACGGTCTGCGGGCGTGACGCCGTTCTCGTCCTCCTGCTGGACGCCGAACGCAGCGAACGCTGCCCGGTTAGCTGCAACGACGCTGTTGAACATATGTGACGATGTTTCAGTCCATGTGTCTAACAGCGGGTTTCGTGGCGATTCAGAACTCATCTGTTCTGCTAATTTATTGGTCGGAGTATTAAACCTTGGTGTTGGTTTCGCCTCAGATGTCGGTAAATACCGTCTAACGGGCGTCAGACGTGTATTTGGGGTTGAAGTTATCGGTGCTACAGAGCGTAGCACGTCCCTCGACGCTCCTCAATCGGTAATACCATTCTCTACCAATCAATGGTATTCAATGGGTTTCAGCGGAAAGTTTATATTGTTGAGGAGAGTACATGTAGTTGACCGATGGCCGACGAGGATGATGGCCTGCTGTGGCCTCCGATGTTCAAGGGGATGCAACAGGCAAGCGAGAACGCGATGGAACAGCAACAGCAGCTGATGAAACAGATGTTCGCCAGCGGTGGCATGCCGAGTTTCGATATGAATCAGCTCGGTGCCATGAGCCAGATGGCGACGTTCAAAACCCGCGTGCAAAGCGGGGGTCGGATCAGCATCCCCGATGCGGAGCGAGAGGCGCTGGGCATCGACGAAGGCGATATCGTTCAAGCCGTCGTCCTCCCGGTCACTAACAACAACAGCGAGTAATCCAACAATGGTAGACTACACAACCCCCGTCACGACAGCGTTCGAGATGCAGCGTACCACGATCGAGCAGAGCCAGAAGGCGCTCGAACAGAGCGTTTCCTTCCAGCAAAACGTCAACAGCGCGGTCATCGACAGCCTCGACACACAGGAGTCGGCACAGCGCCGCGGCGTCGAGCTTCAGCAGACCGCCTTCCACAGCTACCTCGACGCGATGGCGTCGACGATGCCCGGCATGACCGAGACTGTCGAGCAGATCCGCGAAACCGTCGACGAGCAGTTCGACTTCCTGCTCGAGAACCACGCCGAGATATTCGACAACATGGAAACGGAGCTCGAAGAGGGCGCTGACACCTACGACGAGATGACCGACGAGTACGTCACCGCTGTCAACGATCAGGTCGATATGCTCGTCGAGGCCCACGAGGAACTCGAAGCGCAGTCTGTCGAGGCCGCCGAGCAGTTCGGCGAGCAACTCGAAGAAGTGCAGGAGCAGGTCGAAGAGATTCAGGAACAGGTCGAGGAAGTGCAGGCCGAAGCCGCCGACGCTGTCGACGTCGAAGCGTAAATACGACAGTCGGTTTTTTTGTGCGCCCGCCGCCGAGGTACTATTATGAGTAATACAAACGACATTCAGGAGGAATGGACGGAGATGGTTGAGGAGATGAACAACGCGGTCGCTGACTCGATGGAGCAGAACATGAAGGCCCAGGCGGCCTTCGTGGAGTCGTGGGCCGACGCCGTCGAGGACACGATTCCCAAAGAAGAGGACCTTGCCGACGGGATGGATGGCTACAACCGCGCCTACGAGGAGTGGATCGACGCCGCCGAGCAGATGGTCGAGCGCTCGACCGACGCCGCACAGGGCGAGGACGTCGACCCCGCCGAGTTCCGTGATATCTGGCTGCAGTCCGCCAACGAGGCGTTCAAACACGTCATGGGAACCTCGGCCTTCGCGGCCGCCAACGGCCAGCTCGTCGAGTCGATGATGGAGATGCAACAGGAGGCCGACGACCTGAGTCAGGACGCTCTGGAGCAGATGGGTTTCCCAACGCGCAACGATGTCGACGAAGTTGCTGAGCGGCTCATCGAACTGGAGCGCCGTCAGCACGCGGTCGAACAGAAGCTCGACCGCATTCTCGAACACATGGAAGAGTAACTCATGTCCAGTAACCCGTTCAATCCGTTCGAGGCCGCGCTCAACTGGCAGCGCAAGACGCTGGAGAACATGACCGACGCCGCCGAGACCAGTCAGATCGCCGACGAGCGACTGGAGCTGATGGAGTCCGTCGAAGTCGGCCAGACGCCCAGCGACGTCGTCTACGAGGAGAACAAGCTCGAACTCCTCCACTACGACGCCGAGGCCGCCGGCATCGAGGTCGCCGAGGAGGACAAGGAAGCCGTGCCGATTCTCATCGTGTACGCGCTCATTAACCGGCCGTACATCCTCGACCTGCAGGAAGAGCGGTCGGTCGTCCGACGCCTGCTTGAGGCAGGCCACGACGTGTACCTCATCGACTGGAACGAGCCGTCGCGGCTCGACCAGCACCTCACGCTCGATGACTACGTCAACCGATACATGGATAACTGCGTCGACGTGGTCCGCGAACGTTCCGGTCAGGACGCGATCAACATCCTCGGCTACTGTATGGGCGGCACGATGTCGGTGATGTACACCGCGCTCCACAAGGAGAAAGTCAACACCCTGGGCCTGATGGCCGCTGGGCTGTGCTTCGATCACACCGGCGGCGTCCTCGAAGAGTGGGGCTCCGAGGAGTACTACTCCCCGCAGGACGTCGTCGATACGTTCGGCAACGTCCCCTCGGACATGCTCGACATCGGCTTCGCGCTGATGGACCCCGTCGAGAACTACGTCACGAAGTACATCCGGTTCGCGGAGAACATGGAGAACGAGGGCTTCGTCGAGAACTTCGGCCGCATGGAGCAGTGGCTCGGTGACGGTATCGACGTCGCCGGCGAGGCCTACGTTCAGTTCCTCGAAGACGTGTATCAGGACAACAAACTCTACAAGAACGAGCTTGAGCTCAACGGCAAGCACGTCGACCTGGACAACATCGACATGCCCGTCCTCCAGCTCATGGGCGAGTACGACCACCTCATCCCGCCGGAGGCCTCCAAGCCGTTCAACGACGTCATCGCCAGCGACGACACGCGAACCATCGAGTTCTCGACGGGCCACATCGGTCTCTCCGTCTCGTCGTCGACCCACGCTGACCTCTGGCCCGAGGTCGCCGAGTGGTACTCCGAGCGCAGCAAGGGGAGCGAGGAAGTCGACATCGAGGTCGAGTCCCCTGAAGACGACACAGTGGACCAGTCGGAATCCACTGATATCGAGGTTGACGCGACTGACGATGTCGATGCCGACGCTACCGAGGACGACGCCGACGCAGCCGACGAACCCGCCGACGTCGATAGCGTCTCCGGTATCGGCCCCACCTACGCCGAACGGCTGCACGCCGCCGGCATTCACAGCGTCGCGGACCTGGCCGAGTACGACGCGGCCGAACTGGCCGATATCGCCGAAACCACCGAATCCCGCGCGCAAGACTGGCTCGACCAACTGTAATCCGGCGGCGTTTTTCTGTTTCCCGTTGCACGACCAGCTATGCGCGTCTCGGTCATCGGCGGCTCGACAGTTACCGACGAACAGTACCAACAGGCACGCGAGGTCGGGAAACTACTCGGTGAGCACGGCCACGACGTCGTCTGTGGCGGTCTCACGGGTGTGATGGAAGCCGTCTGTCGCGGTGCGAGCGAGGCGGGCGGTCACACTCTCGGTATTTTACCCGGCGAGCGCCGGGCCGACGCGAACGACTACGTCCAGACAGCTATCGCGACGGGGATGGGAAACGCCAGAAACGTCCTCGTCGTGATGAACGGCGCGGCCGTCATCGCCGTTGACGGCGGCACCGGAACGCTCTCGGAACTCGGCCACGCCCTCGACATAAATCGCCCAGTCGCCGGGCTCGGTACCCACCGCCTCGACGGCGTGGCCGACGGCGACGCCATCGAACACGTCGACACCCCTGCCGAGGCTGTCGCATACGTTGAGTCTGCCGTGCAGTAGCCGTCGTTTCAGTCGAGTAGCCGTCTCAGTACCGCCGCAACAACGAGGTTCCCAACGCCAAGCAGCCTGACCCGACGATGGGCCCCGTCCTGTGGCGTGAACTCCACCGACAGCACCCAGCGATAGCCCAGCCGCGCCAGCGACAGTAACAGCCCCGGAACGAGCAGATGAAGCGCGCCCGCTAGTGCTGTTCCGACCCACAGCAACCGCCGTTCGGTCCGTGTCAGGTCCATACCGACTCAAAGGGATACGTCGGTTTGACCGTGGCGTCTACTTCGTGATAGTAGGATTCTTAGGGGCGAGACGGCGTTCACCGCGGCTACGCTATCGTCATAGCGTCGTTATCCACCTATACTGAAAACAAAAATAGAGAATCGCACCGATTCTTCACGAGGTCGACGGGCGAGGCAGGCATCCGCGGCCGAAGGCCGCGGTTCTCGGAATCGCCGCTTTGCGGCGATTCCGCCTTTTTCGCCAATGTGGCTTGCCTCGCGGGTCACTTCGTCGTCGGGCGGCGATGCCGCCCGACTGCCTGCGGGACCTTCGGTCCCGCTCTGTTCCCCGCTCGGCGTGCCGAGGTTTCTTCGAAACCTCGCTTACATCATGCCGCCCATACCGCCGCCCATGCCGCCCATGCCGCCGCCCATTCCGCCGGGCGCGCCGCCTGGGCCGCCGGGTCCGCCTTCGTCCTCGTCGTCGTCGCCCTGGCCACCCTTGAGGTCGCCAGCAGCGATGACGTCGTCGATGCGGAGGATCATGACGGCTGCTTCGGTTGCGCTTTCGACGGCCTGGGTCTTGACACGGAGGGGCTCGACGACGCCGTCCTCTTCCATGTCGACGACCTCACCCGTGTACGCGTCAAGCCCGGAGGTGACTGCGCCACCGTCGTGCTTGCTTCGGAGGTCGACCAGCGAGTCGATCGGGTCGAGACCGGCGTTCTCCGCGAGAGTGCGCGGGATGACGTCGATGGCATCGGCGAAGGCCTCGACGGCGAGCTGCTCGCGGCCACCGACGGAGTCGGCGTGGTCTCGGAGACCGAGGGCGAGCTGCGTCTCGGGGGCACCGCCGCCGGGCAGGACCTTGCCGTCCTCCAGCGTAGCGGCGACGACGCCGAGCGAGTCCTCGATGGCGCGCTCGACTTCGTCGACGACGTGTTCGGTGCCGCCGCGGAGGATCATCGTGACAGCGCGGGCGTCCTCGACGTCCTCGACGAAGATGCGCTCGTCGCCGGCGATGTCCTTCTGGGCGACGGAGCCGGCGAAGCCGAGGTCGTCGGCTTCGATGTCGTCGATGTTCGAGATGATGCGCGCGCCGGTCGAGCGCGAGAGCGCTTCGATGTCGGACTTCTTGGCGCGGCGCACGGCCAGAATGCCTTCCTGAGCGAGGTAGTGCTGGGCCATGTCGTCGATGCCCTTCTGGCAGAAGACGACGTCAGCACCGGCTTCTTTGAGCTGATCGACCATCTCCTTGAGCTGCTCTTCTTCCTGGTCGAGGAACTGCTGGAGCTGGTCGGGGTCGGTGACGTTGACTTCGGTGTCGAGTTCCGTTTCCGGAACCTCGATGGCCGTGTCGAGCAGGGCCACGTCGGCGTCCTCGACGGCGAACGGCATGTTGTCGTGGACGCGTTCCTTGTCGACGATGACGCCTTCGACGAGTTCGGACTCATCGGTTGCGCCGCCGACGACGGTTTCGATCTGGATGTTGTCTGTGTCGACGCTGCCGTCGTCGTCGACGACGGACTGTGCGGCGCGAACGACGAGTTCGGCGAGGATGTCCTTGGAGGACTCCGCGCCCTTGCCGGTCATCGCCGTCGCGGCGACCTTTTCGAGGGTCTCCGTGTCGTCGGCGTCGACGTCGATGGCGTTGTCCTCGAGAATCTCCTTGGCCTTCTCTGCGGCCTGGCGGTACCCCTGAGCCAGGATGCTGGCGTGGATGTCCTGGTCGAGGAGTTCCTCGGCCTTCGAGAGGAGTTCGCCGGCCATGACGACCGCCGTGGTCGTGCCGTCGCCCACTTCGTCTTCCTGGGTCTGGGCGACCTCAACGATCATGTTGGCGGCGGGGTGCTCGATGTCCATCTCGTCGAGGATGGTGACGCCGTCGTTCGTGACGACGACTGAGCCCGAGTTGTCGACGAGCATCTTGTCCATGCCCTTCGGACCCAGTGTCGTCCGAACGGCCTCGGCGACGGCCGTCCCGGCCGTGATGTTCATCGACTGCGCGTCCTTTCCGGATGTCCGCTGGGACTCCTCGGAAAGTACAATCATGGGCTGGTTGCCCATCTGCTGTTGAGCCATAGTCAAACGATGATTGAATGTGATTCTATATAAAAGCTGTGGTGCCGGACGCTGTATCGCCCGACTACATGCCACACTCGTCGGTGTGATACCGTATCACGTAGGTGGTTTATATACCCTTTCAGGGGCGCTCAGCGGCCCATTCCGAACCGCCGGTGGCGCAGTTCGGGGGTAATCTGGATGCGAGAGATGTCCTGGCCGGTTCGGTACCAGACAAACGCCGCTCTGGTGAACAGTTCGCGACACTCGATGCGGACCTCACGGGGGTTGCCCTCGGTCCGCTCGTGGATGTCCTCGATTGCGGCCCGCGTAAACAGGTCCGGGGCCTGCCCCTCGTAGGGGTCGCCCCGGAAGTACGCCAGCGAGCGAGCGGCGTACTCGGCCACGTCGTCCGACGAGAACGGGTCGATGCCCTCGTAGTAGCGAAGCCGTGAGTCGAGCGTTCCCCGGATCTCCGCCACCCGCCGCTTCCCCTCCGGTGTTCCGGTGAGGAACAGCCGGACGCCGGCGTCGCCGGCCACCTGCAGCGGCGACAGCAGGTCCGCCTCCAGCACCTCGATTTCGTCGACGACCAGCAGAAGCGTCTTGCCGTCCTCGCGTACGCGACGGACGATTTCGTGGACGGCGTCTTTCGCTTCAGCGGTCGCCCACGGAATCCCGTCTCGGACCTGCGAGTAGTTGCGCTGGTCGATGGAGTAGCCCGCGGCGTAGGCGGCGGTTAGCACTGTCTGGTACAGTTTTCGCGGCGTCGTCTCGCGTGGATTGTCCAGATGCGTGATGACAAAGCCCTCGTGTTTCGAAAGGTCACGCAGGACGATTTCCCGGAAGGCCGTCTTTCCGGTGCCGTAGGGACTCACTAATCCGATGTGCTGGTCCTGCAGGAGCCAGGACGTGACCTGATTCAGCATCTCGGTGTCGTGGCGGACGTACAGCGGCTCGGGCATGTGGTCCAGCCCGGCTTCCTCGGTAAACGGGAGGTCTGTCACGGTATCGGCGGTCCCGCCCAGCGCCTCGCCGAAGGCCAATAGTCGCTGTTCGACCTCCTGCAACTGGTCCAGTAACACGCCGGCGGTGGCGCTCTCGGAACGTTCTTCTTCTTCGGACCGGAGCGATTCGAGCCGGTCCATTACCTCGGAAACCGACTGACCCGCGCCGCTGGTCCCCGATTGCTCTGTGTCGTCCACCACGGCTATCTCTCTCAGTGTTGCCCGTCCGGCGCGTTATATGTTACGCCCCGAATTTCGGGGAAGATAACGCGACCTACCGTCAGTTGCGAACTGACTACAACGGGAGCGGGAACGGAACCGAGCCGTAGGCGTACCCTTCCATGCTGCCGTCCGGCCGGGCGCGGAAGACGATGGTCGGCGAGTAGCCGACATCGGGCTGTTCGCCGTAGACCCGCCGCCAGTCGTCGTCCGGGAAGGAACTGCAGTCGACGACGAGGACGGCTCCGGGGTGGGCCGCTAGCTGGTCGCGAGTCTTCGCGTCACCCGATGCTTTGACCGCGGCGATACCGGTGTTGACCTGCCGTCGGGACGGCGGCCGTGGGCGGGTGACCTCCACGAGCGTGTCCTCGACTCGGAAATCGACGGAGTGGCCCGAGTTCAGTTCGACCTCGGGTCTGATGTCGTTGCCCGCGTCGACGAGCAGTTTGGCGACGTTGAACTCGCCCATCGTCGCTCGCATCCGCGAGAGGTCAAAGCCCTCGCTGGTCCCGAGTTTGCTCGCCATCGTGTAGCGGTAGTCGTCGAGTTCGCCAGTCGCGAGGAAGTCGTCGTAAAACGCCAGCCCGTCCGCCCGGTCGGCGTCCGGGAAGCCGCTGGCGTGGTCCCGGAAGAACGTCCGTGTCGACTCCCGGCCGTCCTTCGAGAGAAACACGGGCAGGAAGAAGTGCGCCAGCGTCTCGTACTCGGTGAGCCACGGGTCCTCCACCTCTAACTGGGCGAACAGCTCACGCTGGACCCACTCGCTAATCTCGTCGGGCACCTCGTCGAACGTGTACTTCTCCGTTCGCCACAGCGTCTCCGGGGTCTCGGTGTTCCCGACCCAGTACGCGCGCTGGCCGTTCCAGCAAAACAGTGCGAGGTCGCCGTTGTCCATCTCCAGTCGGCGCGCGGCCCACCCCTCCGGCGGGGCGAACCACGGACCGTTCATCGTCGCACCGAAGGTGTTCTGCAGCGGTGTCAGCAGGTCTGTCCGGACCCGCTTCTCGCTCCATCGCTCGTTCGACCGTCGCAGACGTAAGGGACCAGCCACAGGGCCGTGTAGACGGTCAGTGGTCTTGGGCGTTCCGCCCTATCGAGACACCCCGGTTCGGACTGCTCGCACACTCTGTAGGTCGTGTGGTACGGTTTCTGGGACCACCGTTACATTGATAGTCACTACCAGCCAAGTTTCACCGTGGTAACCTATGTCGATGGGAGCGTACGACGACGACGAACACGAACGCCGTGAACGCAAGAACAGCGAGGTCGACCTGTCGGAAGACGACGACCGGAGCACGTACCACGGGAGTGTTGACTACGACGGTGACGAGTCGACAGAAGAGCTGCTCGACCAGTTCAAGCAGATCAACTCTGACTGACGGCGGCCGTTCTCGACCGGTAGCGCAATAGCCCGACAGAGGCGGCCGTCACGGCTGTGACGGCTATCACATGGCCGACCAGCGCCGCGAGCAGTACCGGCTGGTCGAGCACGAACGGAACGAGCACGAGCTGGAGGACGCCAAAGCCCCAGATCTCCAGGTCGGCCCGGATGAACACCCGCGCCGTCTCGGGGTCGAACCGGTAGCGCGCTGATCGCCACAGACCCGTGACGCTGGCCCACCAGCCCGTCCCGATGCGGTAGCTCACGTCCCAGAGGATGAGCAGCGTTAGATACACCACTAGTACCGGCGGTTCTGAGCCGAACAGTTGGTCCAGCAGCGGCATCGAACTGACTTGCGGGTCGAAGACGAACAGGTGAGTCAGGAGCGCGACGTACGCGAGCACGGAGAGCACGACCTCGACGTTCGAGGCGAACAACAGCGCGCGGTAGGTCGGCGGCACGTCGATGCGGCGGATGAGCGTACTGATACGGAGCATCTCCGCGCTCCCGATGGTGGCGACGAACACGACGACCGTGCCGGCGATTGCGGCGCTCCAGACGTCGTAGTACCACGACAGGCCGACGATGGCGACCTCGAAGATCACCAGCTGAATCGCCATCGCTGCCCACGTCGGTAGCCGAATCCCCGGCAGCGCGCCGATGATGCTCTCGTACACCCACGTTTCGCCGTATTCCGGACGGGCGCTATCCCCGCTCATCTGCCTGCACCACCCGTGGCCGCGGCCGCCTGCGCCGTTTCGCGACTCCGCGGTTCACTGAGGGCCAGCCTGACCGCGTCTGCGAACGGCGTCAGGTCGACGGCGAACTGTGCCTGAGCGGCCTCGGTGTCCGCGACCACTGGCGTCTTCAGTCCGTGGATGAGTGGCCGGGCGACGCTCGATGGCACGTCGGTCAGTAGACCGACCCAGTACGCAGACAGCTTCGGCGTCAGCACCGGTATTGGCACGATTTTCGGCTCGCCCGTGCCCATGATTCGCCCTGTCCGCCGCAGTATCTCCGCGTAGGTCAACACCTCCGGGCCGCCAATCTCGTAGGTCTCGCCGGCCGTCTCCGGCGTGTCGAGCACGTCGACCAGGTACGCGATGACGTCGTCGATAGCGATTGGGTGGCAGTCCGTGCGCACCCAACGCGGCGTCACCAGCACTGGTAGCCGCGTCGTCAGTTCGCGTATCATCCGAAAGCTCGCTGAGCCCGCGCCGATGATGATGGCCGCCCGGAACGTCGTCAGGTCGTACTCGCCCTCCTTGAGGAGGAACTCGACTTCGCGGCGCGACCGGAGGTGCTCGGACAGCGTCTCGTCGTCCTCGCCGAGGCCGCCGAGGTAGACGACTCGGTCGACGCCGGCCGCGTCGGCCGCCCGACGGAAGTTCCGCGCAGCGCGCCGGTCCCGCTCGGCGTAGTCGGTCCCGGCACGCATCGAATGGATGAGGTAGTACGCGACGTCGATTCCGGCGAGGGCGGCGTCGAAACTGCCCGCGTCGAGCAGGTCGCCTGTCGCCACGTCGACGCCGTCGGGCGGGGCGTACTCGCTCGGGTCGCGAACGAGCGCGCGGACGCTGTGGCCGGCCGCGAGGAGCGCCGGGGCGAGGTGGCCCCCGACGAACCCCGTCGCACCGGTCACGAGGACGTGCATACCCTTCCTGCAGGACGGGACGGGGTTAAAACCGTGGCCTGTTCGTGTCGCCCGTCAGGACTGTCGAACGAGCGGCTCGTACCAGTCGCGGTTGTCGCGGTACCAGTCGATGAACTTCGCGACGCCCTCCCGGATGGTGTGGTCCGGGTCGTAGCCGAGCAGTTCCTCGGCGCGGTCGGTCGCGGCGTGGGTGTGTTCGGCGTCGGCGTCGTGGCGTTCCTCGTAGACCAGGTCGAGATCCGGGTCGATCTGGTCCCGGATCTCCGTCGCGAGCGTCTTGATCTCGATGTTGTCCGTCGAGCCGATGTTCACGGCCTTGCCGTCGGCGGCGTCCTCGTGAAGCAGCGTCATGTTTGCGTCGATGACGTCTTCGATGTAGGTGAAATCGCGCGTCTGCGTGCCGTCGCCGTAGATGACCGGCGGCTCGCCGTTGTGACACCGGGAGACGAAATTCGAGATGGCCATGTTCGGGCGCATCCGCGGGCCGTAGACGGTGAAATATCGCAACGCGACGGCGGGCAGGTCGTACACCTCGCTGTAGGCGCAGGCGTAGCGCTCGGCGGCGAGCTTCGACGCGCCGTAGGGTGAGACGGGCGTCGTGGGGTGTTGCTCGTCGTAGGGCAGGTACTCTGGCTTGCCATAAACGGAGGAGGAGGACGCCATCACGAACCGCTCGATGCCCTCGTCGCGGCAGGCGTCGAGGAGGTTCAGCGTGCCGTCGACGTTGACCTCGTCGTATTTGCGGGGGTTCTGGACGCTCGGGCGGACGCCGGCCTGGGCGGCCTGGTGGTAGACGTAGTCGGCGTCGGCGACGAGGTCCGTCACTAGCTCCGCGTCACGCACGTCGCCCTCGATGAACTCGTAGCTCCCGTCGCTGTTCCGGGCGGCCGCCTGTCCAGCTTCGATGTTGTGTTGCTTGATATCCAGATCGTAGAACGGGTCGCGGTTGTCCAATACGACCACATCGTGGCTGTCGGCGGCGAACCGCTGTGCCAGGTGGCCGCCGATGAACCCGGCACCCCCTGTGACCAGTATTTGCATTATCTGGACGGTGGCCATCGGACGACAAAAGTATGTCGAGAGTTAACTGTACTGAACTGTTCGAAGGGGCCAGCTACCTTGAAGTGTATACAGCGCATAAAAACTCGCTAATGGCCTCTAGAGCCTGCGACGGGTGCGATACGAACGTTTCGATAGCCGGCGGTATCGCCAACATCTGGTCGCAGGAGTCCAGACCGACCGAGGGCATCGTCCTCGAACTCGGCGACGACACCGAGCATTTCCTCTGTTACGACTGCATCGACCAGCTTCCCGACGACCGCGAGGTGACGGCGGCGGACGTGGCCGCCCTCTAAGTCGTCACGTCTCCCGTTCGAATCCGGGCGTCCACCGCGTCACGCGCTCGTCGATTCCAAGGCGGCCGTCGCGCCAGCGGAGAAACGTCAGTAGCAGGAGGCCGCCGACGACCACGAAGAGCGAGTAGACGATCCCTTCTTCGCCCACCCAGCGTGCGGGGCCGACGATATCGACTGCGATTAGCTCGGGCGTCCGTTGTGAGTGGCCGAGACCGAACACCGCGCTCTGGGTGAAATTGTACCAGGCGTGAAAGCCGATCGGGAGGGCGAGGTCGCCGGTGAGGACGTACGCGCCGCTCAGGACCAGTCCGGCGAGCAGGTAATAGCCGTACTGGCTCGGGTGGTCGACCTTCCCGCCGTGCAGGAAGGCGAAGACGAGCGAACTCGCGAGCACCGCCACGCCGACCGCGGCCCACCGCGGGACGGGCCCGTCGGCCCCTTCGGCGAGGTTCTTCAGCATCGCCCCGCGGAAGACGATCTCCTCCCACGCCGACGCGAGGGCGACGTAGGTGAAGACGACGGCCATCGCCGGCAGAAACGGGAGATCGCCGGCTCCCTCCGCGACGCCGACGACAGTGGCCCAGCCCACGCCGACTGCGACGGCGAGCGCGCCGGCATTGATCACGGTCGCTATCGCCCCGCCGACGGCGAATGACCGCCACCAGTGACGGTCGAGCGACAGGCCGTACTCGCCGACAGGTCGGCGGTCGAGGACCCGCGCGCTGACGAACACCGTGGCGACGAGGACTGCCCCGATCCCGGCCGCTTCGAGCGGTTCTCGGATGGGGTGCGTGAATCGGGCCCGAACGACGCTCTGTAGCGCCGCGAGGGCGAGAAACGACAGTACCGCCGGGAGAACCGCACGCAGTGGCGCTCTGAGCCTGCCGTCCGCGCTGTTCCAGATCGGCCAGACGAGGCGAGAGACAGTCCGCTCGACGACGCTCGGGGTCGTCCGGCTGTCTCTTTGCTCCGGTGACTTCGGTGGCATGTCCGGACGACCGGCCGGGACCGACGTATCACCGCGGGCACTGCTTCTGATTCGGAAGCCAGTGGACCGATTTTATTGCGTCTCGCTCGCTTTCAGCGAGCATGGACGCGGTCGGCGACGATGAACTGCTCGCGCTGCTCGAAGACGAGTACGCGCGGGCCATCATCGCCGAACTCACCACCGGACCGATGTCCGTCTCCGAACTCTGTACGGCCTGCGAGATGTCCGACCCGACGGCGTACCGCCGCCTCGACCGACTGGAAGCCGCCGACCTCGTCGCCGAACGGCAGGCCGTCGACCCCGACGGACACCACTACAAGCGCTATGTCGCGACCGTCGAGGACGTGACCGTCACGTTCGCCGACGGGTCGTACGACGTGGCTGTCACGCGGTCCTCGTCGGACCCGGCGGACCGATTCACCGACCTGTTCGAGGGGCTGTCCTGAGATGTTCGCGACGCTACTGCAGATACGCACGGGTGGGACCGATCCGGAAATTGCGCTGGCCGTCGTCGCGCTGTCGATACTCTCCGTCTTGCTCTCGGCCGCCATCGCTGTCGTCCTCGTCCACGGCTATCGTCGCGGGCCGGGTCGGACGGGCATGCTGACGCTCGCCGTCGGGCTTCTCCTGCTCACGACTGTACCGGAGATCCTCCGCATCGCGCTCCCCACGGCCACCGGCGTCGGTGTCGTCGGGCGCTCGCTCCTCGTGAGCGCCTGCGAACTGCTCGGGCTCGGAACGATCCTGTGGACCGTCTACGGGGGTGAGTCGTCGTGACGGTCCCGTTCGACCTGCTCGCGCCGGACGCCGTCGCGGAACTCTCGCGAGCCCTGACGGCCGTCGTCGGACTGTTCGTCGCGTCGCTGGCCTACCGGGGCTACCGGCGTAACGATGCGCCGAAGATGTGGTGGCTCGCCGTCGGAATCGGGTCGCTGACCGCCGGCGTCTACGCCACTGCCACCATCGCTGTCTGGGCGGGCGCTGGGGCTGGCATTGTGTTGCTCGTCAGGGGTCTCGTGACCGTCGCAGGGCTCTGTGCCGTGCTGTACGCGCTGTTCGTCGAGTGACTTCAGATAAGAACAAGTGTCAGATGTGGTCGCCCAAAGGCGACCGGAAATCTGCCTTAGTTGCGGACGACGTTCGTCGCGCGGGGGCCCTTGTCGGCCTGTTCGATGTCGAATTCGATCTCCTCGCCTTCTTCGAGGTCAGGGCCGCCAACGTCTTCCATGTGGAAGAAAACGTCATCGTCCGCGTCCTCAGTCGAGATGAAACCGTAACCGCCTGTGTCGTTGAAGAAATCAACCTTACCGTTTGCCATTGCAAATATACGTACAGGGGGTATATGTATAAGAGTTCCGAGAGTATCAGTACCACGACCGTGTGCCTGTGAACACGACACACCCCCGTCATCTCGGCTAGCCGCCGACGCTCATCCAACGACAAGAAAGGTTTAGGCCGCCTCGTCCGTTGCTTTCTCGCGTGTACCCCGCGCGGATTACCGACGAGTTCCCGGCCCCGTCCTACCGGGGCAACCAGAAGCAGGCCCTCGCTGACATCCGTGCGGCCTTTGAGAGCGGCAAGGACGTGGTCCTCGTTCGCGCGCCGACTGGGAGCGGGAAGTCCCTGCTCGCTCGGGCTATCGCCGGCTGTGCCCGGACCGCGGGTGAGGCCGCCCCGGAACAGGTCGTCGACGCCTACTACACGACACCGCAGGTCTCCCAGCTGGACGACGTGGCCGAGGACGCTCTGCTCGAGGACCTCTGTGTCATCCGCGGGAAGAACAACTACGACTGCATCCTCCCCGGCGAGACGGACACGCCGGTGAACCAGGCCCCGTGCGTGCGCGAACGGAAGTTCGACTGCCAGGTCAAACACCGCTGTCCGTACTTCTCGGACCGCGCCATCGCCTCGAACCGCCGCATCGCCGCGATGACACTGGCCTATTTCATGCAGACCGCCGGCAGCGACGTGTTCGGCAAGCGCGACGTGGTCGTTATCGACGAGGCCCACGGCCTGGGCGAGTGGGCGGAGATGTACGCCACCATCGACCTCTCGCCGCAGTCCATCCCGATGTGGAACGACATCGACGTGCCGGACATCGACGGCCTGGACGAGGCCGTCTCCTTCACTGAACGGGTCGAACACCTCGCCGAGCGCCGGGTGAAGGAACTGCGGAACAAGGCGGAACTCACCGGCGACGAGGTGGCCGAACGTGACTCGCTGAACACGCTCCGACAGGACCTCGGGTGGTTCCGCGAGGACTACACCGACACCGAGAGCGCGACCACCTGGGTCGTCGACCAGGCCGACGGCGAGAACGCCCCGGTGACGATCAAGCCGATGAACCCCGAGCGCTACCTCAAACACACCGTCTGGGACCGGGGCAACCGCTTCGCTCTGCTGTCGGCGACCATCCTCAACAAGGAGGCGTTCTGTGCGAACGTCGGTCTGGATCCCAGTAACGTCGCGCTCGTCGAGGTCGGCCACACCTTCCCCGTCGAGAACCGGCCGCTGTACGACGTGGCCCAGGGGAAGATGACCTACGAGCACCGCGACGACACGCTGCCCGACATCGCCCGGACCGTCGTTCGCATCATGGCACAGCACACGGACGAGAAGGGGCTCATTCACTGCCATTCCTACGCTATTCAGGAGCAACTGAAGGACCTCCTCGACGACTTCGGCGTCGGCGCTCGCGTCCGCACCCATGATAAAGACGGCCGAGACGGGGCGCTGTCCGCCTGGAAGCGCAGCGACAACCCCGACGTGTTCCTCTCGGTGAAGATGGAGGAGGCCCTCGACTTGGAGGGCGATCTCTGTCGCTGGCAGGTGCTGTGCAAGGCTCCCTATCCAAACACCCGCGACTCCCGCGTCGCCCGACGGCTCGAAGACGACCAGTGGGGCTGGTACTACCGGACGGCACTGCGGACGGTCATCCAGGCCTGTGGCCGCGTCGTCCGCGCGCCCGACGACTATGGCGCGACCTACCTCGCGGACTCGTCGCTGCTGGACCTGTTTGAGCGCGCCGAGCACGATATGCCCGACTGGTTCCGTGCGCAGGTCGACCGCCTCTCAGCGCCCGACCTGCCACGGTTCGCACCGGACCAGGCGCTTTCTGCGCTCAGTTCGGGGACCAAACGCCGGCACGACCGCTCGCGCTCGCGGTCCGGGGACGGAAACCACCCGCTTTCGGACGTGTGGGACTAGAAGAAGGCGAAGGCTAACCCGTAGACCACCGACGACCCGACCATCAGACCGACGAGAATGATGGCGATAATCTGCTGTCTGTCCATGCCGTTCCCTTGACTACTCGCCTAATTAGGCGTTACGACCGTCTGCCCGGGGCATGCTACCTGTTCTCACTTGTCTGGATTGCGTGCGTAAAGACGCCCTACTGCACCCGAGCGTCGACGACAACGTGGGCGACGCCCTCGCTGTACTCCTTGACGCGTTGGGTATCCAGAATCTCGACGTCCCGGCCGGCCTCGGTGGCGGCCGCCTCCAGTCGCTCGATGGGACGGTCGAACACGAGCGCGTCCGGCGTGGCCTCGTGCATGTGGAGGACGCCGCCGGGCGCGAGCGCGTCGAGCGCGCTGTCGAGGTACTCGTGGGAAGCGTCGGGCGGAGCCCGACTGTCATCCGCGCGCGGCGCGGAGGCCTCGTAGTATCCCATCACGATTCGGTCGGCGAGTGCCTCCTCGGCGAAGCCCGGAACGACATCCCGGCAGTCGGCCCGGTAGGGGTGGACCCGCTCGTCCACATCGTTCAGCATGACGTTCTCGACCAGAAAGCGAAACGCCGTGGGATTGCGCTCGACGGCGGTGACCTGCGCGCCGGCACGGGCCATCGGGAGCGTGAAGTAGCCGATGCCGGCGAACATGTCCAGCACCCGCTCGTCTGCCGCGACGATGTCGCCCATCCGCGCCCGCTCGGCCTTGTTGCCGGGCGAGAACATAACCTCGGCGAGGTCCATCGCGTAGCGCGTGCCGTGTTCGGTGTGGACCGTCTCAGTGTCGCCGTCGCCGGCGATGACTTCGACGCTGGGTTCGCGGTGCTCGCCGGAGATGCCGTGACGGGCCAGCACCGTTTCGGCCTCGCCGTGGAGCGCCAGCAGCGCCTCGCCGACTTCCGCCGGCCGAGGGCTGTCGCCGATGTCGACCAGCACGACGGAGCCGAGGACGGCCCAGGAACTCGGCGCGGCAGCGATCTCCTCGTCGCTCCAGCCGCGCTCCCGGAGGTGGTCATCGAGCGTTCGGAGACGGCGCTCGCCGACCTGCCGGACGACCTCCCGGAACTGCGTCTCCTGTGGCGGAGCCGTCACCGGAACCGCGACGCTGTCCGCGGTCCACTCGGTGATGCTTCTGGTATCGTCGTAGACGCCCTCGGCCCGCAAAGATTCGATAGCGACTTGCGAGCGAGGCTTGGCGACGACAGCGGCTAGCTGCTGGTCGTCCGTCTCGCTCGACTCGCGTCTGGCTCCGTCCTCACTCATCGGTATCCGTGTTGTCTCCCTCGGCCGGGAGAATGTGCAACCCGGCGTGGCTCTTCAGCACCGGCACTTCGTCGGTGTCGGTGTCGGTGTCGAGGTAGTCCGGCCGCGGGACGGTCTTGCTCTCGAAGGTTTCGGGGTCTAACACCTGGACGGCGTTGTCGTCCTCGACGGCGACGAGAGTGGTCGTCTGGGCGTCCTCGCGGAACCCCAGGCGGCGGGCGTCGGGCGTTTCGCCCTCTTCGAAACTGGCCTCGTAGTCTTCGCCCGTCGTCAGGCGGACGCCCTTGAGGTTCCCCTGCACCGAACGGACCAGCACCGGCCCGTCGCCGTCCTCCGGGTCGATGACCTCGCCCTGGCGGTACCGTGGCAGGCGGACGGCGTAGGTCATCCGGTACAGCTCCTGGCCGTCCTCGTCTTCGGAGATGAGACGCCGCGAATCGGAGTACGACCCGCCGAGCTGGGCGGTGATGCGCTTGGCGATGCCAAGCCCCATCTGGTTCGTCGAGATCTTCATGTCCAGCCCGTTGTCGACGGACTTCGTCTCGGTGATGAAGGCGTTGCGGTCGCCGGTCGCTTCACGGGCGGCGATGTACTCTTCTGCGATTTCTTCGGCCCGCTCGCGCTCGTCGTCGGTCGGGTCGCGCCCGTCGGCCCGCACCTGAACGATGCTGGCGAATGACCCGCCGGCGATCTTCCCGCAGCGCTTGCACGTCTGCCGGGAGATGCGGACGGGGACGGTCACTTCCTCGGTGACTGGCGTTCCGCGGATGACGCCGGAGAACTCCGCGTGCATCCGGATGTTGTTCTTGTCGAGTTGTTCGGGGGCGACCTGCCAGGCAACTGACTGGGCGTCGACGTGGATACCGAGCGCCTCGCTGACCTGCTCGACGGCGATATCGGTGTAGTCCTCCGCGCCGATGTCGACCCAGCGGTTCCCCTTGTGGACCGCGCCGCACCGCGAACAGACCCGAACCTGGATGGTGTCGGGGGCGTCCACCAAGTCGAACTCCTCGAAGTAGCAGGCGTCACAGAGGACGTGCTCGGAGTTGCGCTGGCCGCCGGCACCCGCAAGCTCCGGGCGCTCGTCAGTGCCCTCCGGTATTTCGTCACCGCAGCGTGGACAGAACTCTCCCGACCGGCTCATTACCGGCCTTACTGTACTGAACTGTTTAAGCCGTGTGTTCCGCCGCCGCGGCAGGACGCCGTCGGCAGGTCCAGCACTGCTCCCAAGCGCTCACTCACCCGTGAGGGTCGGCGCTGCAATGTCGGCGTCGACGGCCTCACGCCAGTCGTATTCCGGCTCCCAGTCCAACAGGCCCTGCGCTTTCGCAGTTGAGAGCGCCGACTGGTCGTCGTCCAGTTCACACTCTGCGGGAAGCTCACCCCACTGCTCTTCCACGAGGTCAGCCGTCGGCCGGCCGACGTAGTTCTCGGCGGCGGCGACGTTGAACGCTTCGTGACCGCCGATGTCGGCATCGAGCGCCGCCGCGACCGCTGTCGCCACGTCGCGCACATCGACATACGACCAGCAGTTACCGGTGCCGCCGGCGAGGTCCCCCGTGGCCACGTCCCGGCAGTTGTACTCGCCGGGGTACTGAATCCACGACGGCCGTATCGACGCCACGTCGATCCCATCGCGCCGGGCGACCATCTTCGCTACTTCTTCGCCGGCGACCTTCGACGTGCCGTACGGGTCCTCCGGCGCAGTCGGATGCGATTCGTCTATCGGGAGATACGCCGGGAGCGGCGTCTCCTCGGCGAAGGCCAGTCCGTAGGCGCTCTCGGAGGACGCCCAGACGACGTCCGCGCCGGCCCGACCCGCCGCGTCGATGACGTTGTACGTCGCCGAAACGTTGGTGTCGAACACCCGCGAGCCCGCGTGGCGCTCCGGCGCTGGCAACGCGGCCCAGTGGACCACAGCGTCCGGGTCGATTTCGCTGAACAAATCACGGACCTCCACCCCTTCAGTCACGTCGGCAGCCTTGAAATCAATGTGCTCCCGCGTCTGAATCTCCCATCCGGGGTGGTCCAGGTCCACGCAGACGACGCGATACTCGCCGGCGAGGTGGTCGCAAATCCAACGCCCGGAGCGCCCGCGCCCGCCAGTGACGACGACTGTGTCGCTCATGCATCCGGTTGTTGCCCTGAGAGTAAATGTGTGTGGACAGTTGCCCCGCTGACGGTCCTCTGGCCCCGACGTGTGGCACTTTCCCACGATAGCGAGGTTTTAGAGTGTCGACCGTCTATCACTGGGCATGGAGTGGCAAACAGACTGGGGGCTCCGCGGCCGAATGGCCCTGACGATGTTCCTGCTGTTCGCGCTGTACATCGTCTTCCTCGGAGTGCTCGTTGTGGCTTTCGAGAACCTCGCGCTTATCGTGGTCGTCATGGGACTGTTCCTCGGTGCGCAGTTCTTCTTCAGCGACAAGCTCGCCTTGTATTCGATGGGAGCCCGGACGGTCGAACCGGAAGAGTACCCCGAACTCCACCGGACTGTCGACCGCCTGGCTCAGCAGGCCGACCTCCCGAAGCCGAAGGTCGCCGTCGCCGACTCTCGGGTGCCCAACGCCTTCGCCACCGGCCGGTCGAAAGACAGTTCGGCCGTCTGCGTGACGACGGGCATCATGGACACGCTCGATCAGGACGAACTGGAGGGCGTGCTGGCCCACGAGCTGGCCCACATCAAGAACCGTGACGTGATGGTGATGACCATCGCGTCGTTCCTCTCGACCATCGCCTTCCTCATCGTCCGCTGGGGCTGGCTGTTCAGCGGCGGCCGGGAGCGCGGCGGGCAGCAGGTACCGGTCATCGTCGCCATCCTCATCTCGCTGGTCGTCTGGGTCATCTCGTTCCTCCTGATCCGGACGCTCAGCCGCTACCGCGAGTACGCCGCCGACCGCGGCGGCGCGATGATTACCGGCAAGCCCGCCGCCCTCGCCAACGCGCTGATGAAGATCGACGGCCAAATGGACAAAGTTCCGAAGGAGGACATGCGCGACCAGGCGGAGATGAACGCCTTCTTCATCATCCCCATCGACGTCGGGTGGATCGGCCGCCTGGCCAGTACCCACCCGTCGACGAAGAAACGTATCGACCGCCTGCAGGACCTCGAACGCGAACTCGAAGGCCGCTAGAAATAGCTAGTTTTCTGACTGTCAGGTATGACGGAGTGTGCCGTCTCGCAGTAGCTACTGCATAGAGCCAGAAAGCCCCGAGACGCTGGGCTCCTGTGACTCTCACGGCTCGCTTCGCTCGCCGTTCGAGTAGTCGCGGCGCGGAGCGCCGCACACTCGCTGCGCGCTTCGCTCATTCCATTCGCTCCAGTGCTTACGTCGTCTCGTACGCCCAGCGTCTCGCCCCTTTCAGTCCCACCGTTTCGGCTGCTCAATCAGCTACAGGGCGGGGTTTTCTGGCTGTTCTACTACCTGTTCCTGAATCCGACTCCTCCCGCCAGAGACACAAACCACCTTGGTCCCCGGCCCGTAGAGGCTCGCATATGGGATTGCTCGACGGACTCAAGAGCGTCCTCGGGGTGAAAGCCGAGGCCGACGCGACACGCGACGCCGACCCCGACGACCTGTTCGGGATGAGTACCGCCTACGTCACGATGGAGGCCGACCTGGGGTACGAGCCGACCGGCGAGGCGGCACTGTGTTTCGCCGACGTCGACAGCACGGACTTCCAGGACGCCGTCGACGAGGTCGAATCTATTCTCGACGCCGGGATGGTCGAGACGGGCACGCGGGCGACCTTCGAGACCGACGACCACGGCTACCAGTGGGTCGTGTTGCACGACGACGACTTCGAGGACCTGCTCACGTCGATCCACTTCGCCGCGGACACGCTCGTCGAGCGGCGCTACGGGTCGCGCCTGCTCGCAGCGCTGTTCGCGTTCGAGCACGCGCGCGAGAACCAGACTGTCTACTGGGTGTACTCGTTCCGCCGGGGCGCGTACTACCCGTTCGCGCCGGACCCTCACGACAGCCACGAACGCAACACGTCCGCGGAGTTCAAACTGGACAGCAACCTCAGCGACGAAATTACCGTGGAAGGCGACAAGGAGTACTGGTATCCGCTGTGGCCCGACCGTCCCGGCTACCACCCCTGGGAGTAGGACGACGCGCTCTTTCCCCTTTCCCATCTAAAACTCCCGATTCCGTCTCGAACGACACCGCTGCCGTCCTACACTTTCACTTTCACTCTGGTGTTAACGAGGCTTTATACCCCCGGACGCACAAGGCACGTCCATGTCCGCAAGTGAGGACCTCGAAGAGCTGCCGGGTGTCGGTCCGGCGACAGCAGAGAAACTCGAAGACAACGGCTACGATTCATACCAGGGGATTGCGGTCGCCTCCCCCGGCGAACTGTCGAATACGGCCGACATCGGCGAGTCGTCGGCGGCAGACATCATCCAGGCCGCACGCGAAGCGGCCGACATCGGCGGCTTCGAAACCGGGTCGACGGTGCTCGAACGCCGCGAGCAGATCGGGAAGCTCTCGTGGGGTGTCGACGAGGTCGACGACCTGCTCGGCGGCGGCGTCGAGACCCAGTCCATCACCGAGGTGTACGGCGAGTTCGGGGCCGGCAAGTCCCAGGTAACCCACCAGCTCTCGGTCAACGTCCAGTTGCCGGCCGAACACGGCGGACTGGAAGGCAGCGCCATCTTCGTCGACTCCGAGGACACGTTCCGACCGGAGCGTATCGAACAGATGGTCAAGGGCCTCGCCGACGAGGTACTGGCAGACACGATGGTCCTCCACGGCATCGTCGAGGAGGGGGACGACGCAGACCCCACCGATGAGGACCTGCTCGATGACCTCGTCGCCTCCGTGCTGGAGAAGATCCACGTCGCGAAAGCGTTCAACTCCAACCACCAGATTCTCCTGGCCGAGAAGGCCCAGGAAATCGCAAGCGAGAGTCAGGACGAGGAGTTCCCCGTCCGCCTGCTCGCCGTCGACTCGCTGACCGCCCACTTCCGAGCCGAGTACGTCGGGCGTGGCGAACTCGCCGACCGCCAGCAGAAGCTCAATAAGCATCTCCACGACCTGATGCGGGTCGGCGACCTCAACAACACCGCCGTCGTCGTCACGAACCAGGTCGCCTCCAACCCGGACTCCTTCTTCGGCGACCCGACCCAGCCCATCGGTGGCAACATCCTCGGCCACACCTCCACGTTCCGAATGTACCTCCGCAAGTCCAAGGGGAACAAGCGCATCGTCAAACTCGTCGACGCGCCGAACCTCCCAGACGGCGAGGGCGTCATGCGCGTCGAAGAAGACGGCCTGCTGAACGAGTAGCCCGAGTCCTAAGGACTACTACCGACGCGACGATTCCAGACTTTTTCTCCGGCGGTTTTCGAGACCCGCAACAGCGTCCGCCCGAACTGGCATGTGGACTGCTCCCGCGCCTCGAACCCCTTCATTTCATCTCGAACCGCCTTCCGTCCCGCGTCTTGCGGCTGTCAGACGCACCGTGGTGAATGTGAAACTTCGCCACCCCAACCGCAAGACGGCGGTACATCTCCTGTCGAAACAGAGGGGTAACAGCCGGGAACCGACAGACAGCTGTCTGGTCGTCGATGTTCTCCAGGGGTCAGTTGTCGACTGGAGATGTCAGAGTCCAACCGCCATGTTTGGACGGTACGAAAGTCGGTGGACAGCGAGAAAATCAGTCGCCCGCCTGATCTGCCGTGGCCTGTGCGTCGGCGCTCCGACACCTCGCCGTCAGTCCCCGGCAGATTTCATCCCGGTCTCTTCGAGGTCCGCACCGCCGACCGACGAGCGCAGGGCGTCCATCCCGTCGTCGCGGTCGATACCGAAGTTGTCCCGGTACAGTTCCTGCACGCGGTCGTACTCCTCGTCGCTGAGCGGCGGCGTATCGGGCGCGCCGGCCCACTCGTCGATGTCGGCGTTCGTCCGGAACGTCGGAGTGACCGACGCCACCTCGTCGTTGTAGAGGAGCCACTGGATGGCCGCCTGGCCCATCGTCCGTGCTCCGTCACGTTCTAGGAACCGGATTTCCTCGACTTTCTCCCAGCCGGTTTCGTACCACTCGCTCGGCCGGTGGGAACGGTGGTCGCCCTTGCCGAGTTCCGTCTCGGGGGTCACCTGCTCGTTCAGCAGGCCCGAGGAGTGCGGGACACGAGCGAGTACCGACGTATCGGCGTTCTGCTCGCGGATAGTGTCGATGAAATGCTGGCCGGGAGTCTGCTCGAAGAGGTTGAAGACGGTCTGGAGCGCGTCGAATTCGTTTGCGACCGCAGCGTCGCCCTCGGCGAGCCAGCCGATAGAGGGGCCGAGCGCCCAGCCGATGGCCTCGACTTTCCCTTCCTCGCGGAGTTCGTCCAGCGCCTCCAGCACGTCCTCGTCGACCTCGTCGACGTTGGCGTTGTGGAGCATCAGAAGTTCGACGTGGTCCATGCCGAGGCGGTCGAGAGAGCGGTCGACGGCGGTGTGAACCCACTCGGGCGTGACCTTCTTCGGGAGTTCGCCGTGGCCGGCCTGGGGGTTGTTGTAGAAGTCGTAGCCGATCTTCGTCGAGACGGTGACCTCGTCGCGGTGTTCCGCCAGCGCCTCGCCGATGATCTCCTCGCTGTCGCCGTGGCCGTACACGTCGCCGGTGTCGAAAAACGTCACGTCCTCCGCGAGTGCGTGCTGGACCATGTCGATAGCATCGTCGCGGGTGCGGTCGCCCCACCAGTCCGTGCCGACGACCCAGGCACCGAATCCGACTTCCGAGACCTCGACGCCGGAGTTTCCGAGTGTCGCGTATTCCATACCCGTTGTAGCGGCGCTGTCCACTTAGCCGTCTTGGTTTGCGGTGTCGGACCGCGTCCGAATCCGGAGCTCGGGGGTGGCGATAGCATCGAGCAGTTCGACCGTGCCGTACTCGCGGTGGACCCACCAGTATAGCGCGGCTCCGCCGACGCCAAGCAGCGGGAGCGCGATGAGGCCGCCTTCGGGGCCAAAGTTGCCGCCGGTCACCAGCGTCGGGCCGGTCGCATCGGTTGAGAGCAGGGAGACACCCATGCGGAGGCCGCTCACGGGGAAGCCAAGCAGTGCCAGCGTGTAGTTCCAGGCGACGTGGAAGCCGCTGGCGACCCCGAGTCGCCCGGTCAGGACGTAACACGCACCGAGCAGGAGGCCGTAGAGGGTGATGTTGGTCACGCTGAGCAGCGACGCGCTGGGGTTCGTCCAGTGGAGAACGCCGAATAGCGCGCCGGTCAGCGCCGTCGCGGCGATGACCGCGCGGCGCTTCCCGACCCAGCCAGCGAGCCCCTCGGCCGCATTCGTCAACAGGTAGCCACGGACGAGCACTTCCTCTGCAGTCGCCTGGAGGATGAAGAACGCTCCCAAGAGGAGGACAGCGACCGGCGGTCCGAACGCGGTCAGTGGGAGCGGCCCGCTGTCGACGGTAGCGAAGATGACGCTGACTTCCACGAACCCTGCGCCTAGCTCGACAAGCAGGACGAGCGTGGGAAGCCCCGCCCCGAGCGCGAGGCCGAACGCAGCGTCGCGCCACCACTGTCGGTCGAACCCTAACCCGTAGTCAGAGAGCGTCCGTCGGTCCAGCAGATAGCCGAGTACGACAGCGACGGTGGTTCCGGCCGCAAAGAGCGCAATCTGGCGCGCAACTGCGACCGCTGGCGTCACGCCCACCACGGACGACACCACTGCGACCACTCCTGAGAGCAGAACGAGGCCGAATCCGGCGAGAAACACCCACAGCGTGACCCGCCACGGCGCTCGCAGCCGGCGCTCAGAGGGATTGACGATGTAGCGCCGTATCTCCATGATGAAATCCGACCTGACCATGTCGTCGTCTGGAACGGCGGCGTCTTAACTGTGGCTTGCTCGCCGAATTCCGTGGTATACGGTGTCGTGACACGGGTGTTACTGGGTAGGTTTCAGGTAACGGAAACCCCTATCTGCCCGCGAAGCCACGTACTCGACATGACGAAGCGTCACGTGTCGCTGCCACCGCTCGCTGAAGAGGGGCTCAGGGCGTTCATCGACGAGGTCGACGAGCGCCTTTCCGGTGACGAGGACACCTGCGATGTTGTCACTGACGTGTTGGTCGACCTCCACGGCGACCGGGACGCCTACGAGCGCTGGCAGGACGGCGCGGATATCTCCCCGGCCGAGCGGGTCCGGCTTCAGGGCTATGACCCCTGTAACACGACCCTCGAAAGCGAGTACTACGCCGAGAAAGACGAGGAGCGGTTCAAACGCTCGAAACACCTCCAGTGGCTCTGGCGGCAGTTCGACGCGACGCCGATGGCGGACAACGTCGAGTTCGCGCTCCGGTTCCGGCGGATGCTCGCCGACCACCTCTTTGACTCCTGTGGCGAGGGCTGTCGCTTCTTCAAGGGCATCACGTTCACCTACGGCCACAACATCGAGGTTGGTGACAACGTCGTGGTCCACGACGACGTCCACCTGGACGACCGCGGGAGACTCACTATCGGCGACCGCGTCTCTATCTCCGACGACACCCACGTCTACAGCCACGACCACGACGCCGTCGACCAGACCCACGTCGACAACTACCACACCATCATCGAAGACGACGTGCGCCTGACCTACGACTCGATGGTCCGGGCCGGCGTCAAAGTCAGGGAAAACGCCATCCTCGCGGCGAAGTCCATCGCCGGCAAGGACATCCCAGCCCATCATATCGCCGCCGGCACGCCGGCGAAGTCCCTGACCGTCAAGGACGGCTGGGAGTCCGTCGCGGAACCCATCGAGGGGGCGAACGTCGACCGCCGCGCCGAGCGGCAACTGTCCGTTACCCTGCCCGATAATCTGGAGCAGTTCGACGAGTTCCAGCGGGACCTCCAGCCGCCGGACCGCCAGTAGCCGGTGCGGCCACGCCGGCAGTCCTTTTGCCGCACCGACCGAACCCCTGGTATGCGAAGCGTCGCCATCAACGTCGGAGCGAACACGAACGAGCCCGGCTTTCGCGGGCCACTGTTCTCCGACGGCACCTTCGAGTATATTCCCATTCCCGAATCGAAACCGACCAGCGAGCCAGTGCCGACCTACGGCGACCTCGACCTGCGGACCGACGTTTCTGCGGTGGCCGACCAGCCGGTCCACTTCGACCCGGAGTTTCCCGAGGCCGGCGGCGAGCGCTACACGTACGGCGACGAACACGGCGTGAAGGCCGGCCCGCTCTCGGAGCTGTCGGCCGGTGACTACCTGTTCTTCTACGCGACGCTGTCGATGGCCGACGAGCGTTCGGCCTGGGCGTCGCCGAAGTGGGGTGCCCACGTCATCGGTCACTTCCAACTCGCTCGTGACGCGGTGACCGGCGACGAGTACCGGGACCTCCCGTCCGAGGAACAGGCACAGTTCGCCTCGAACGCCCATGTGAAACGCGACCCCTTCGACGCTCGCGTTCTCATTCGCGGCAACGCTGACGAGTCACGACTGTACGACACGGTCGTCCCGCTGTCGGCACCGAGCGGCGGCACCGACGCGAACGAACTGGTCACCGAACTGTCGTCCGACTCGGGGAAGGGGCCGTGGTGGCGACGGCCGATGCGGTTCGACGAGGCTGGCACGGAGCGACTGCTCGAACTGGCTGATAGCCACCCCAGCGCCCTCGAACGCTGAGGCAGCCGAATGAGTTATCACCGGTGAAAATAGAATGTGAAAGCATATGTCCAGACGGACTCAGGTAGCTGATATGCGTCTCTCTAGTGGGGTCCCCGGCTTCGACGAACTCATTGAGGGGGGGCTACTCCCGAATCGTCTTTATGTGGTCAGCGGCCCGCCGGGCAGCGGGAAGACTACTTTCTGCTCACAGTTCATTACACAGGGCGTCAAAGAGGGCGAGACGTGCCTGTACGTGACGATGCACGAGACCAAGACGGAGTTGATGCAGGACATGGCCGGCTACGAGTTCGGGTTCGACCGGGCCATGCAGTCCGACGCCATCCAGTTCCTCAACCTCGTCACCGAGAGCGGAAAGCGAACTATCACGCAGTTCGGCAGCGAGGGCGGCCTGACGAACCGCCTCGTCGCTTATATCAGACAGAACGACATCCAGCGGGTCGTCATCGACTCGACGATGCTGTTGCAGCATTTCATGAACGACGTCGAAGACGAGATCACGGGCTTTCTCTCCGCGCTGAAACAGACGGACGCGACGACGCTGCTCATCTCTGAGATGACCGACCCGTCCTCCTACAGCGACGAACACTACCTCGCACACGGCGTCGTCTTCTTCCACAACTTCCTCGAAAACGGGAGCATGACCCGCGGCGTCCAGGTTATCAAGATGCGAGGCACTGCCATCGACTGTGACATTCGGGAGATATCCTTCTCTGACGCCGGACTGCAGGTCCACGCCGACCGGAAAGTGGAGACATGAGCCGCTACGAGCGCGAGTTCGGGACCGACTGGGAGACCCTCGACAAGGACGAGGCGACCGACCGGGCCTACGCCATCGGCGTTGCCGAGCGCCTCGGGGAGTACAACCGCGAGGAACTCGAAGCCATCTACGCCGAGATGAACTCGGCGTACCACAAGAGCATGGTCGAACTCGCGTACGACGAAGGCCGCAACGAAGCGAAGGAAGCGGCGGAGACGACCAACGCCGACCGGGACGCCCTCTGGGCCGACCTGATCAACGGCGAGAAGACGTACATCGACGAAGACGACGTGCCGACCAGCGGCCGCGACGGTCTGCCGTCGGCGCTCGACTCCTCGGAACTGCTCGACAGGCAGTCGATCGACAGCACTGACGCCGTCGACAGACCGGACTTTCTCGACAGGTAGCTGGCTCCAGTGTGTGCACTCACCGACAGCGATAGCGCTGCTGCTCGCCCGTGTAAAAACGAAGGAGACGGGAAACCCGTCCAGAGCTGGGGTGGCCGCAGGTAGTGCTGGGCCGTTAGAAGGAGACTTGGTCCGGCCCGTCTTCGCCCATGCAGACCGGGTCGCGGTCGGAGTAGCCCTTTCGGCCGATGGCCTTGCTCGACACGCCCGCGAACGCCGCGAACTCGGCGTCTTCCGCGCTCTCGAAGGTTTCCGGGGCCGACCGGCTCAGCGCGTCGCCCAGCCGTTCGGTGCCGTTTGGCAGTTCTAGCTCCATGTCGCCGTCGCCCTCGATGATCTCTTCGGCGGAAACCGGGTAGTCATACGATTGGAAGGCGTCCGTCGCGTTGCTTAGCATTCGCATATGTGTCGAAAGTTCATGGTCGATAATAAACCTCCACTATAGATAATCATAATATCCCTTAATGCGTATAAGGAACTCACGTTTCGTGTGCCCACGACACATGGCTCGACCAGAAGCGGCTTGCTGCTGGGGATTGTGGGTGTTGTATGGTCGTCGCTGACTTGCACGTACACACGACCCGCTCCGACGGGACGCTCTCCTTCGACGAGGTCCCGGCCGCCGCGAGACGAGCGGGCGTCGAGGTCGTCGCCCTCACGGACCACGACCGACTCCAGCCTGCACTCGACAGCCCCGTTACCGACCGGGACGGCGTGACGCTGCTCCACGGCATCGAACTCCGCGTCGAAACCGGGACCCAGCGACTGGACCTGCTGGGCTACGGCGTCGACCCGACCGACGAACTCCGGGCCGAGTGTGAGCGCATCCAGCGGAACCGCCGAGAGCGCGGCGCGCGCATCATCGAATGTGTCGAGGACCGGTTGGGCGTCTCGCTCCCCGTCGAACCGCGTGACGGCCTGGGTCGCCCCCACATCGCCCACGGGATCGCCGAGGTGTCGGATCACACCTTCCAGTCCGCATTCGACGAGCTAATTGGCGACGACTGTCCCTGTTACGTCGCCCGGGAGGTCCCGTCCTTCGAGCGCGGCTGTGCAGTCCTCTCGGACGCGTGCGGGCTGGTCGGCCTCGCCCATCCGTTTCGATACCCCGATACGGCGGCCGCGCTGTCCAAGTGTGCGTCGCTCGATGCCGTCGAACGGTGGTACCCCTATGGCCGTACGGTCGACGACAGCCTCGTCGACGACGCTATCGAGCGATACGACCTCGTGCCGACGGGCGGCAGCGACGCTCACGGCGAGACGCTGGGTGACACCGGTCTGGACGCCGCCGCCTGGGGCAAGGTAGAAACAGCGCTCAGCGTCTGACAACCGGCAGACGGAACCCGAGGGTTCAATGTCGTCCGGGGCTACTATTCAGGTATGCAGTGTCACTACTGCGACCGTGAAGCCGACATCGCCGTCGAGAGCGACGGCATCAAGGTCGGTGTCTGCAAGACGCATTTCCGTGAACAGATGGCGGAACTGGAAGACGCCGACTGGCTCGAAGACCTCGACGAAGAACTCGACATCGACCGACGCGAGTGACCGACGCTCCGTTTTGCTGCTTCTGCCGTGGCGTGCCCCAGTGGCACCGATGTGACTCGCCCTGACTAACGGTTAAGGACTGTCCGCTGTACATGGCAACTATGGAGAAAGTCAGTCTCGACGCCGTCGAGTCGCGAATGGGGCCGGCGTCGGTCAAGCGGGCGCTCGCCGGGCCGCTCGGCACCGACGCCATCGCGCTGAACTACTACGAACTGGCACCGGGCGAGTCCTTCGGCTTCGGCTACCACCGCCACCCTGACCAGGAGGAGGTGTTTCTCGTCCAGTCGGGCACAGCGACGTTCGAGACGGAGGACGGCGACGTGCGCGTCGGAACCGGTGAGGCCATCCGCTTTGCCCCCGGTGAGTGGCAACGCGGCCACAACGAGGGCGACGAGCGCGTCGTTGCGCTTGCGCTCGGCGCGCCACAGGAGATGGGCGACACGGACATGCTTCGGCACTGCGAGGAGTGTGGCGGTCGCACGCACAACTACGTCGAGATGACGGACGACCGGGACGCGCTGGTGACACGCTGTGAGGAATGTGATGCCGAGACCGGCCGGTTCACCTGACCGTCAGAAGGTACTTCGACGGCTTAGTCATCGGAAGCAGCGGCGGTGCCGGTCGCGTCACCAGTCTGACGCGCGGCGAACTCGGTGAAGTTGTCGAACAGTCGCTTGGCCTCGCAGGCGGCGCGGTAGTTCTCCTCCGTGACGCCGTCCAGCACCGCCTCGATGCGCTCGTCGGAGAGTTGCTCGTCCTTGCCTTTCGTCACCGTCTCGGCCGTCTCGGGGTCGTACTCGGGGTGGAACTGCACCGAGAAGACGTTCTCTTTCCGGAACCCGTGGACGCCGTAGTCGTTCTCGGCGAACGTGGTCGAACCCGGCGGCACCTCGGCGACACGGTCCGAATGCGTCGTGAAGACGGTAAACGACTCGTCGACGCCGGCGAGCAGTTCGTTCTCGCCGTCGTGTTCGACGGTTCGGTAGCCGATCTCGTACTCGTCCATCGCCTCGACGGTCCCGCCGAGCGCGTGCGCCAGCAGTTGGTGGCCGAAACAGACGCCCAGGAACGCGATGTCGCGGTCGACCGCGTCGGTCACCCAGGATTCGAGGTCCCGTATCCAGGGCTCGTCCCAGTAGACGGACGCGCGGCTGCCCGTGACCAGACAGCCGTCGAACGCGAAGGTGTCGGGCAGT
Organism: Haloarcula sp. K1; assembly: GCF_001647155.1. Lineage (NCBI taxonomy): Archaea > Methanobacteriati > Methanobacteriota > Halobacteria > Halobacteriales > Haloarculaceae > Haloarcula > Haloarcula sp. K1. Next base: position 44,940 of record NZ_LRHL01000001.1, on the reverse strand, counting down.
TCGCGTTCGGTCACGTCGTATTCCACGAGGTCGGCGTCGAGTTCCCGCCGGAAGTTCCGGCGGTTGTCATCGCCGTCGTGGGCCGCGTTCAGTAGGGCGATCCGTGGCCTCATTACCAGTATGCAGCGGCTCAAACGGTAAAAACGTACGTACTGACGGTAGTGATTGCCGCTCACAGTGACGGGACACCGGCGTCAAATCGACCACGGATACAGCGGCTATCGGAGATAACTGGCCATTCAGAACTGTCTCGCTACGGGGCGTCGACGACTACGATACGTGCGTTTACGTTTGGTCCGCTTCCGGGTTGTTCGTCCGCCGATAGGAGCCCACCATCTTCCACAGCGTGTCGTTGAAGTCGTCGTTGTTGGCTTCGCTCTCGATCTGCCGGTACAGGTTTTCCGAGACTTCGATACGGGGCATCAAGTGCGTATAGAGAGCGGGAGTAAATAAATCTCCGCTGACACGGAATCGAGTAAAAGCTTCAACGACCTCCTCTAGGGGCCATATAACCATCTGGCACCGAAAGAGACGAACCAGGCCATCCAGACGCAGAATATGACCAGCCACGTCCCGTACTGGACTGTCGGGTTCGGAACCAGGACGTACGCCAGGACAAGCAAAGCGGCAATGCTCGCCGCGGCCGTGGCGTCCCAGCGGTCCAGTGCGGGCGGATCGACCATCTGGGACTACTGTGAAATGCCGTAAGTATCGTTGTCCCAGTCGTTGACGCCGGTGTCGTAGACCGCCTGCTCGCGTTCGATGGCATCGATTCGCTCGCGGTCGGCGGCGTCGAGTTCCCAGTCGAACAACGCGAGGTTCTGGCGGACGTGCTCGGGAGAGGAAGACTTCGGTAGCACCACCACGTCGTTCTCGACCGCCCACTTCAGGATAATCTGGGCCGGCGACTTGTCGTATTCCCCGGCTAACTCCTGAATCACGTCGTCGGCGAACACCTCGGTCCGACCCAGCGGCGCGGCCGCCTCGACGACGGTGTCAGTGTCGCGGCAGAACTCGACGACTTGGTCCTGGGTGTTCCAGGGGTGGTACTCGATCTGGTTGACGGCGATGGGCACGTCGGCGACGTGCTGAGCGGCCCCGAGCTGGTACGCGCTGAAGTTCGAGACGCCGACGTTGCGGATCTTCCCCTGGTCGTGGAGCGTCGCCATCGCGTTCATCGTCTCGCGGATAGAGACAGCGGGGTTTGGCCAGTGGACGAGATACAGGTCGAGATAGTCAGTCCCGAGGCGGTCGAGCGACGCCTCGCAGGCCTCGATGACGGACTCGTAATCGAGGTGCTTGGGCAGCACCTTCGACGTGAGGAACACGTCCTCGCGGTCGTAGTCGGCCAGGGCCTCGCCGATTTCGGCCTCGTTCCGGTAGCCTTCGGCGGTGTCGACGTGAGCGTAGCCCGCATCGAGCCCCGCTCGAACGGACTCCTGTACGGTGTCGCCGTCGATGTCCCACGTCCCGACGCCGACCATCGGCAGTTCGTCGCCACTCGGAAGCGTCACTGTTGGGGGTGTCACAGTACGTGCCTCATCCGCCGCAGTCAAAACCGTTTCGCGCTCGTCGTGTCGTGGCACACGCCCGATTTACGTTTCACTCGGGACTGGCGATGTCGACCGGCTGGCCGGTGTCCGCGCTCCGGGCCAGCGCGTCCATGGCGCGCATGTTCCCCAGCGTCTCGGCGCGGTCAATCGGCGGCGCTTCGCCGTTCTCGACGGCGTCCGCGAACGCCTCGACCTGCAACTGATAGTGGTCCACCGGGTCGAACGTCTCTGTGACCTCGCGGCCGTCGACGCTGTACGTCAGCGAGACTGACTCGTCGTGTTCCGGGCCGAAGCAGTTCGGCGCTTCGAGCCAGCCGTCGTCGGTCTCGACCCGGTAGTACTCCCGTCTCGGTCCGTCGAACCCGCAGGAAACCGAGGCGACCCCCCCGTCGTCGTACGAGAGGACGCCGCTGAAGTTCGTGTCCACGCCGCTGTCCCGGGAATCACGGGCATGGGCAAACGCCCGGTCCGGCTCGCCGAGGAAGCCCCGGGCCGCGCTGACGGCGTAACAGCCCACGTCCATCAGGCTCCCGCCGGCCAGTTCCGGGTCCAGCCGGATGTTACTGGCGTCGCTGAGCGAGAACTTGAACGACGCGTCGACGGTGTGTACCTCGCCAAGTTCGTTTTTGACGATTTCCCTTGCCCGCCGGGTCCGCGGGTGGAACTGATACATGAACGCCTCCATCAGCGTGACGCCCTGTTCGGCACAGTAGTCGAAGAGGTCCACTGCCCCGGCAGTGTCGACGGTCAGTGGCTTCTCACAGAGCACGTCGAGCCCGTGGTCGGCGGCCCGCTGGCTCCACTTGGCGTGGAGCGCGTTCGGAAGCGGGTTGTACACCGCGTCGATATCCGCCTCGGCGAACATCGTCTCGTAGTCGCCGAAGGCACTGTCTATATCGAGGGCCTCGGCGACCTCGCTGGCACGGTCCCGGGTTCTGGAGCTGATCGCCGCGACCGTGTGGTCCGACTTCTGGATGCCCGGAATCACGTCCTTGCGTGCGATTTTCGCCGTCGAAATAATGCCAAAGCGCATACCGATACCCGACTCTCCGTTGATAAACAATTACCGACCTTTCGCTTCTGACTCGACGCTGACTTCCTGTTCGGATACGGCGGCCAGTCCGTCCGCTGGCGGCTCGCGTCTGTCGGGCACGAGTTCGGCGGCCACCTCGCGTGCGCGCTCGAAGTGGGCCGCCGCACCGTCACACGCGGCCCCGGCACTCTCTCGCTTTGACTCGTCGCTGCCCTCACGCAGCGCCTCTTGCCCCGCTTCACGGTGTGCATCGACCAGTTCGACGGCGATGTCCGCGAGCGCCTGTCGGAGCGACGCCCGGTCGCCGTCGAAGCGGCGGTCACGACCCCAGTCCAGTTCGTACGCCGTCCGGTATCGGTCGAGGGCGGCTTCCCAATGTGTGGCCCGCGCTGCCGGGTCCGTCGCGGCTCTGGCCGCGCCCGCAGCCGCCTGTGCCGCGTCGACCGGGGCCGACAGGTGTTCGGCGTATTCCGCCTCGACTGCGTCCCGTGCGTCCGTGATGGCTTCTGCCGACGGCTCCGGTGCCGTTACCGCCAGTGCTCGTTCGTACTCGACGCTGGCCTGTGCGTACGCATCCGCGGCCCGCTCGTACGCCCGGTCCTCCCACGCGTGCCGGGCCGCGTCGCGGTGCTCCTCGGCCGCCCTGACGTGCCGTCGGCGCTGGCTGGTGTCGATCTGTGCTTGCGTTGACTGGAGGCGTGCATCGATGGTCGCTGTCGCCCCCTCCCCCAGCGATTCGACCCGTTCCCGTCCGCTATCGAGTGCCTCCTGTGCGGCCGTGATGTGCATGGCTGCTGTGTCGGGGTTCGCCGCCTCCAGTGCCGCCGTTGCAGCCTCGACCTGAGATTCTGCCCGGTCAAGCTCGGTCAGCGTGTGCGTCCAGACCTGTGTGGTTTCGTCGACGAACGCACGAACCGGTGTCAGGTCGCCTTTACACTCGAACGCCCAGCGGTCTTCGTCGACGGTGACGATTTCGAGTGTCGACGTACGGAGCCCCGACTGACAGTGTACGGCCACAATGTCTTCGCAAGGGAGCGAAATGGTCCGGTCGCCGTTGTCGTCGCCGACGACGAACACGACCCGGATGTTCGTTGCAAGCAGATACGCGCGGTAGTCGCCGGCCGGCGTGAGCGACTTATCGTTTCCCCGGCCAGCGACGACGCCGGACCGGTCGTTGTACGCGAGATATCGTGGCGTCTCTGCCGCCCGTAGATACTGCCCCAGCGGCTGCTCGAGCCGGCGTGTGCGTCCGAACAGCCCGTCGGTGTTCGCCCGCTCGAATATCTCCGGTCGACCCGAGGAGCGTACGTCGATAACGGTTTCCACAGTCTACCCCCGTTCGTCAGTATATTCAAATATATATTCGGAGAAATAAATACTTTGGCCGACAGCAGCGCTCAATCCGGTTGATTCGACCCCGGCCTTGTAAACGGTCAGTACGGCTGGCTTCGATCCGTCGGCTGACGCTGCGGGCTCCCGCTCGTCAGGTCGGCGACGCACTGCCGGCAGAACTGGTAGTCCTGCTCGTTCCTCGCCCCGCAGTGGGGACAGTCGATGGATTCAGTGCTGTCGTCGGTGGCGCTGCCACGGCGCCCTTCGGTATCGCCCTGCCCGGTCGCACCGGCGGGGTCACCCCGGTGCCGGTACGCATACAGCATGGTCAGGACATGGAGCCCCACGAGAAGCGCGATAGCGCCGTAGAGCCACTCGCTCACCATCATATGTAATGATACGTGAACGTACTACTTGAGGGTTGTGCTGGGTTACCAATGGTCGGTGGTTTCGGTTACGCTGGCGGGCACTCGATAGGGATCCTGTAGGCCAGCGTTCAAATAGGACCACGGAGCCACGGAACCCCATGCCCGCTTACACGCTCGGTGGTCCCTGATGGGTCGTCGAACGCTCGTCGCTGTCACCCGTCCCGACGGCCGCTACGACTGCCGCATCGCACACTGGGGCGTCGACGCCGACCCCATCACGCAGTCCCGGCCGCTGGGGAACGACTGGACGGCGTCGGCCGTCCTCGCTGCCATCGATGCTACCCACGACCGGTTGGTCGTGCTTGACGGGTCGGTCTGGACCTACACCGTTTGCTGGCTCGATCCGACGCTGTCGGACCTCGACGATATCGTTCTGGCCCGCACTGCCGACCCGGATGCGTTCCGGACGTGGTGGGTCGGGCGCAAGGACGAGGCCTGTCGCGCTCTCGATAGCAACGGCTGCGACCCGGCAACTGTTCGGCGCGCCCTACTCGCGTCGCTCCGAAACCACGCTTCGTCCGTCCACTGCCCCGACGACGCGTCCTTTTTACGCGGGGACCGCTAACCGCCACCCGTGACCGCCGTCGAGACGCTGACCTACCCCGACCCCGCTGACGCGCTGGACCTCGCGTCGCGCAACGCCGACCGCGGCGCGCTGGTGACGCTTGTCGGCACCTGTACGGTCGAGTACGAGGGCCGAGCGGCCAGTTCGCTGGGGCTCGGTGACCGCCATGTGATGCTCAAGCCCGACGGGGCCGCGCTGGTCCACACCGACGAGGGCCAACAGCCGGTGAACTGGCAGCCGCCGGGCTGTGAGCACAGCATCAGCGTCGACGACGGCTCGCTGGTCGTCCGCTCCACGCGGTCGACCCCCGAGGAGTCGCTCGAAGTGGCCTTTGAAACGGTCGCCCACGCCGCCGCCTTCGACGTGACCGACTCCAAGGACCTCGCACTCACCGGCACGGAGGCCGATCTGAAAGACCGCATCCTCGACGAGCCGGCGCTGGTGGAGTCGGGCTTTACGCCGCTTGCGACCGAACGCGAGACCCCCGCCGGCGCGGTCGACATCTACGGCGAGGACGCCGACGGCCGGACGACGATACTCGAACTCAAGCGCCGGCGCGTGGGTCCCGACGCCGTCGGCCAACTGGGTCGGTACGTCGATGCCCTGGAGCGCGACCTGCACGCCGACACCGAGGTCCGAGGTATCCTCGTCGCTCCGTCGGTGACCGACCGAGCGCGTCAGTTGCTCGCCGAGAAAGGGCTGGAGTTCGTCTCGCTCAAGCCGCCATAACCGCTATTTTCTCCTCTTCTCTGGGAGCTGTCAGTCTCGCGCCCGTACTGACTGCCGCTGTCGTCACACGGTTGGATGACGCAGTTATCCGTCTACAGTAACCGTTCCATCGGTGTCAACGACGACGCGGTAGCCGCTGTAGTCGAACGCCACATGACCGTCGGTGTTCGAATCAGCGATGCACGTCGTCAGTGCATCCGGATTGATACTATCGGCCAGTGGGGGGAGCGTCTCGACCGGCCGTCTCTCCGCGGTCGCGACAGCGCGAACGACTGCCGTGACGATAGACTGGTCGGCGCCGTGGACTTCTATAACGGTTGGTGATATTCCGGACACGGTTCTCTGACCTCATGTTGTATTTGTCTTGTAGATGTAAAGTTCAGTGTGGCTAGCATAGTAAACGCCGAAACACGATATATGCCAACACTCTTCACAGTATGCCAATTACATTTACCTATGTCCCAACAGTCTGGTAACGGCCGGGCGGTCACCCGTGTGGAGTTTGCCCTCTCTGATGGGTCGTATCCCTTCGTCTCGGTGTCTGCAGCCGAATCGTGTTCCGTGATTCTCGAAAAATGTCTCCCCCAGACAGACGACACGTACGCCGAGTTTTTTTCGGTCGAGGGTGCTCGCCCCGGCCGGCTTGTCGAACGCATTGAGGACGAAAACGGCGGTACGGCGCGGGTGATTGAGTGCACCAGCGACGGTGGGCTCGTCGAAATCAACGTGCGGGACAACTGTCCCGTTGTCTCGCTTGCGGACGCCGGGGCAGTACCACAGACCGCCCGGAGCGTCGATGGACAGGGGACTATCGTAGCCGATGTCCCGAGCCAAACCGATACGGCCGCGGTTATCGATTCGTTCTTGACGGCCCACTCGGATGCCGAACTCGCGGCGAAGAAACAGCGCGAGTCCATCGTGCCGCTGTTCGGGTTCCAGAACTACGCGTCCCACACCGAGCCACTGACCGACCGACAGCAGGAGGTTCTCGCGACGGCCCACGAAGCGGGGTACTACAGCTGGCCCCGCGAAGCGACAGCTGCGGACCTCGCTTCGCTTCTCAATATTTCGGAGCCAACGCTTCACAAGCATCTGCGGGCTGCCGAACAGAAACTCGTCGCGACCATGTTCGCCTGCCCGCACGACGACCTGGCTGCTGAGGGTGATAGCTGACCGGCGCTGTCATTCGAGTCTGTCCTGCAAGTCCGCGAGCGCGTTCATCGCCTCTATCGGCGTCATCGTCGCGACGTCCAGCGACGCTAACTGCTGTGCCACTGACTCTGGCAACTCGCCCTCGGCGGCTCCGTTCGCCCGAAGCATCCCTTGTCTGTGGTCGTCTGCTGGAGCCTCATCGGCCGCCGCCACCGCTGGTCCGTTCTCCGTCGCTCTAGTCGTCGCCGTGGGGGCGGAACCCGTATCGGAGTCACCCATCGTTTTGCCCTCGGATTCTGCCCCACTCGACCCTTCGACGCCCGAATCGGTCGCTTCGGCCTCCGCCAGAAGGGCCCGTGACCGGTCGACGACGGATTCGGGGACGCCGGCCATACTCGCGACCTCAACGCCATAGGAGGCCGCCGCGGGGCCGGGCGCGAGTTCGTGGTCGAAGCGAACGTCGCCGTCCTCGCGGCTGGTCTCGAAGTGGCGGTTGGTTGCGCCCGGTAGGTCGGCCGCGACGGCGGTCAGGTCGTGGTGGTGGGTCGCAAACAGCGTGTACGCGCCGACCTCGTCGTGGAGGTACTCGGTGACGGCGCGGGCGATAGCCAGCCCGTCGGCCGTCGACGTGCCGCGGCCGACCTCGTCCAGCAGGACCAGCGAGTCGGCGGTCGCCGCGTCCAGAATCGTCGCCAGTTCGGTCATCTCTATCATGAACGTCGAGCGGCCGCCGGCGATGTCGTCGCTGGCCCCGACGCGGGTGAACACCCGGTCGAGAATCGGGAGGTCCGCCGCCTTCGCGGGGACGAAACTCCCCGCCTGCGCGAGCAGGCATATCAGCGCGACCTGGCGCATGTACGTCGACTTCCCGCTCATGTTCGGTCCCGTGACGACCGCGAGGAAGGGCTGTCTGTCGTCCGCGGCATCGCCGTCGCCGCTCCCGTCCGTTTTGTCCCCGACCGGCCCGCCGCCCAGCCCCGTATCGTTGGGGACGAAGGCGTCTTCGGTGCGTTCGACGACCGGGTGGCGGCCGGCGGTGATGTCGATACCGTCGCTTCCGACGGTGGGCCGGCAGTAGTCGTACTGCGCCGCGACCTCGGCAAAAGAGACCAGCACGTCGAGGCGAGCCAGCCGCTCGGCCAGGGCTTGCACGCGCTCGGCCCCGTCGGCCACCTCGTCCCGGACCGCACAGAACAGGTCGTACTCCAGGTCGTCGGCCGCGCTCTCGGCTCGCAGAATCTCCTCTTCGCGCTCCTTGAGTTCCGGCGTGTAGTAGCGCTCGCTGTTTTTCAGCGTTTGACGGCGCTGGTAGTCCGCGGGCACGGCGTCGAGGTTGGCGTTCGTCACCTCGATGTAGTAGCCGTGCACCGAGTTGTGCCCGACCTTCAGCGAGTCGATGCCGGTGCGCTCGCGCTCGCTGGCTTCGAGGTCGTCGATCCACTGCTTGCCCGACTGTTCGGTCGAGCGCAGTCGGTCCAGTTCATCGTCGTAGCCCTCGCGGATGACGCCGCCTTCGGTCACCTGCTGTGGCGGGTCCGGGCGGATCGCCGCTTCGATTTCCTCGCGGGTCTCGGTCAGCGGGTCCAGCGTGGCGTGCAGGTCCGCGAGCAGGCGGGCATCGGCGTCAGCAAGGTGGTCACGAATATCCGGCACGACCGACAGTGTGGCGGCCAGCGACCGGAGGTCACGCGCGTTCGCCCGACCCCGAGAGACCCGAGAGATGAGCCGTTCGAGGTCGTACACCTCCGCGAGCAGGTCCGAGAGCCCTTCGCGGGTCGCCGGGTCGCGCTGGAGTTCCGCGACCGCGCCGTGGCGGGCCTCGATGCGGTCCGCATCGAGCAGCGGCCGGCGGAGCCAGTCGGTCAGTTTCCGCCGCCCTAGCGCACAGGCGGTCTCGTCGACCGTGTCCACGAGCGTTCGGTTCTCGTGGCCCCGGACCGAGCGCCGTTCGAACAGTTCGAGGCTCTCGACGGCGACGGCGTCGAGCAGCATGTACTCCCGCGGGTCGTACCGCGTGAGATGGTTGAGGTAGTCGAGCGTGCCGGCGGGGTCCACGTCCGCGTCGACCGGTTCGCCGTCGGGGCCGACCGCGCCGCTGCTGCCGCGGGTGTACTCAGCGTAGGCCAGCAGGCCGCCACAGGCCCGGATTTCCGCGTCGCCGGCGAGCAGGCGCTCCGGCGGGCCGAAGTACTGCCCCACGCGGTCCTCGGCGCGCTCCCGGTCGAAGGCGGCCGCGTCGTAGCGCGTCACCAGACAGGCCGGGCCGAAGACGGCGTCCCGGTCCACGTCGACCTCCGGCCCGACGATGGCTTCCGCCGGGCCGAACCGGCTGAGTTCGTCGGCGACGGCGGTTTCGGAGCCGACACTGGTCGCGTAGCAGTCGCCGGTCGAGATATCCAGTAACGCCAGCCCGTATCGCTCGCCAGCGGTCAGGGCGGCGACGTAGTTGTTGTCCGCCCCGCCCAGCAGTTCGCTCTCCGTGAGTGTGCCGGGGGTGACGATTCGCGTCACCGCCCGCTCGACCACGCCGCTGACCTCGTCGGGGTCCTCGACCTGGTCGGCGATGGCGACCCGGTAGCCCGCGTCCAGCAGCGTCTCGACGTAGGACTCGGCGTTGTCGATGGGGATGCCGGCCATCGGGTACTCGCCGGTCGAGTCCTCGCGCTGGGTCAGCGTGATCTCACACAGCCGGGCGACCCGCTGTGCGGCCGCACAGAAGGCCTCGTAGAAGTCCCCGACCTGAAAGAGGACCAGGGCGTCGTCGTACTGCCGGCACAGCTCGTAGTACTGTGCCATCATCGGCGTCAGGTCCTCCTCGAGCTCGGCCATCTTCTCTGGCGGGCCAAGCGCAGCGTCCATACCGATGGGCAACAGCCGGCCACTCATAGGCGCTCCGCTCTCCTGTGCGTGCTCTGTTCGCTCTGGGTGACACTGCGACCGCAACTGACCACTGATTTTTATACCGCCCGGGAGACGTAACCCGTATGTCACGTCGTGCCAACTACGCGCTCTGTCAGTTCCAGCAGCTCCTCGGCCCGTCGGCGGACTCGCTCGACGTTCCCTGGGCCGAGTACACCGGTGATTCGACCGATCCGATTTCCTTCGACATCCCCACCTCGTCACCGGATGACCCGTACGTGCAGATGCAGGTGTTCGACGTCGAGGACTTTGACCACGAGATCGTGGTCAACGGCGAGGCGCTGTCGGGGTTCGACATCGCGCCTGGCGAGGGGTGGCAGCTCTGGATGGACACGATTGCACCCGAGCGACTGCACCTCGGCAAGAACACGATCCAGTTCCGACGGGACACCGACTCGAAGGACGCCTTCGTCGTCGGGTCGGTCACGGTCCACTGGACGGAACCCGTCGAGTGAATATATAAACAGGTCGTCGCTCGCTTGATGGGGCGTGCCAACAGCTACCATTACCGACGGACCGTACTCCCTCTGTCTGGTGGTTTCACCTGTTCTGGCTGTCTCAACGGGTGACCGACGAACGTCCCATAACCCATACTTTTATATAGAACCACATGCAATCTTCGCTTGATTATGAGCCAACGCCAGATGCAGGGCCAGCCGATGATCATCCTGGGAGAGGACTCCCAGCGGATGAAGGACAAGTCTGCACAGGAACACAACATCTCGGCCGCTCGCGCGGTCGCCGAGTCAGTACGCTCGACGCTCGGCCCGAAGGGGATGGACAAGATGCTCGTCTCCTCGATGGGCGACGTGACCGTCACGAACGACGGCGTCACCATCCTCTCGGAGATGGACATCGACAACCCGACAGCCTCGATGATCGTCGAGGTTGCCGAGACACAGGAAGACGAGGCCGGTGACGGCACCACCTCTGCCGTCGCCATCGCAGGCGAACTCCTCAAGAACGCCGAGGACCTCCTCGAACAGGACATCCACCCGACGGCGATCATCAAAGGGTTCGACATGGCCGCCACGCAGGCCAAGGACGAAATCGCGGATATCGCCACGGAAGTCGACCCCGACGACGAGGAACTCCTGAAGAAAGTCGCCGAAACCTCGATGACGGGCAAGGGCGCGGAGCTCAACAAGGAGCTGCTCGCCCAGCTCATCGTCGATGCGGTCAACGCCGTGACCGTCGAGGCCGAGGACGGCTCCGTCATTGCCGACCTTGAGTACCTCAACATCGAGACCCAGACCGGCAGCTCCGCCGGCAACTCCGAACTCCTCGAAGGCGCGGTCATCGACAAGGACCCGGTCCACGAGGAGATGCCGACCGAAGTCGACGACGCCGACGTCCTGCTGGTCGACACGGCCATCGAACTCGACGAGACCGAAGTCGACGCGCAGCTCTCTGTCGACGACCCGAGCCAGCTCCAGAACTTCCTCGACAAGGAAGAAGAGCAGCTCAAGGGGATGGTCGACCAGATCGCCGACACCGGCGCTGATGTCGTCTTCTGCCAGAAGGGCATCGACGACATGGCCCAGCACTACCTCGCCGAGAAGGGTATCCTGGCCGTCCGCCGCGCCAAGAAGTCCGACATCGAGTTCCTCAAAGAGGTTCTGGGTGCCCGCATCGTCTCCGATCTCGACTCCGCGAGCGCGGAAGACCTGGGTCACGGCTCTGTCACCCGCGACGACGCCGAAGGCCTGTTCTACGTCGAGGGCAGCGGCGACGGAGCCCACGGCGTCACGCTCCTGCTCCGTGGTTCGACCGACCACGTCGTCGACGAACTCGAACGCGGCGTCACGGACGCGCTCGATGTCGTCGCGTCCACGGTCGCCAACGGCAGCGTCCTCGGCGGCGGCGGCGCACCCGAAGTCGAAGTCGCCCGCCGGCTCCGCGACTACGCCGACAGCGTCGAAGGCCGCGAACAGCTCGCTATCGAGTCCTTCGCCGACGCGCTGGAGATCATCCCGCGCACCCTCGCCGAGAACGCTGGTCTCGACAGCATCGACACGCTCGTCGACCTGCGCGCCGCCCACGAGGACGGCGATGTCAGCGCCGGCCTGAACGTCTTCTCCGGTGACGTCGAGAACACGCTCGACACCGGCGTCGTTGAGCCAGCCCACGCCAAGCGACAGGCGATCTCCTCGGCTGCAGAGGCCGCGAACCTGGTCCTCAAGATCGACGACATCATCGCTGCCGGCGAGCTCTCGACCTCCGGCGGCGACGAAGGCGGCCCCGGCGGCCCCGGTGGCGCCCCTGGCGGTATGGGCGGCATGGGCGGCGGTATGGGCGGCATGATGTAAGCGAGGGGCCGAACGAAGTGAGGGCCCTCGAATTGCGAGCGGGAGCGTAGCGACACGCGAGCAGGGAGGTCGACCGGAGAGACCTCCGAACGAGCGAATCGCCGCTTGCGGTTCGGTTTTTTGCGGTTCTGTAACGCGCCGAGTCATCTCAGCGTGTATATCGAGACGTGAAACCGGAGAAACAGTTAGGTACGTCTCTGCGAAGTATCGACTGTCCCGGTCCGTTTGGTGGGACGGACTGGTGACAGCGGGTGGGGGCCTCTCTCCGTTTTGTGACTGATTCGACGGCGTCCAGCCGTTGCTCGCGTCATTCGGGACGCGCTGTTCGGTTTCGATGGCGTTCGGTCCGCTGTCGGTCTTCGAACACCACGTCCGTCGTTCCGAGGTCGCTGTAGCGGAGAATCTCGGTCACTCTGTGGGTATCCGTTCCGTTCACGACCGTGTACTGGAGCGCGTAGCCTCGGACGACGCCGTTGGGCGTCACGGTCGCCGAGAGGGAGACGTTGGTCACACGGTCGACGGGACGGGTGGCAACCGCGCTGTCGTCGGCCGACCCGGTTCCTTTGATGCGATACAACGGAACGCCGTACAGTTGCTTGATGACCTCGTCGCCGGGGCGGATGGATGTGATGTTAGTGGCGGAAAGCAGCGCTATGAGACGCCCGTTGAACGTGGGTTCGAAGAACAGCGCGGCCCGAGGTGAGCGTGGCGGGCCACCGATACCGCGGCTGTCCGCGACCACTTCCGCCGACGTCGACCCGTTGACGGTCGTCCGCCTGAGCGCACGGCCGTCCCGCCAGGTGCTATGGATCTCACGCGCTGTCACACTCTGCCCAGATATCGTTCGGGTGGCCGTGTACGACTCGTAGCCCGCGCTGACGCTGGCACGGGTCCGGACGCGGCTGTGCAGGCCGCTGCCGTTCATGACGGTCCTGGTGTGGTGGACGCGATAGGAGGTGTTCGAGAGCTGGCTGACGTGGGCGCGGCCGAGCGCGGTGGCGTTGACGACGCGGTCGCCGACGACGCCCGGGGCCCGTTGTTCGGGGCTCGTCGGCGCGTCCGCGGTCGGGACTGGAGCCGGTGTCACCGTCTCCCTGGCGGCCGCGTCGTCGCCGAACAGACCGGCACACCCGGCGCTCAGTAGACAGAGACAGACCGCGGCAATCGCCGCCCCGCGACGCATACCCGTGACTGGTCGTGTGACGATATAACCCCTGTGACGGCGGAGGGCTGAATATCGTCGAGTGTCAACATACCGTATGCAGACGCTACTTCTCGGCGTGGACGCGGTCGAGGACCACGCGGCGATGCCGGCAGTCATCGACGCAGTCGCCGCGGCCTTCGCCGCCGATGCCAGGGAGAACACCATCATGCCGGCCAAGTCATACGTCGACCTGCCGCAGTACAACGGCGACTTCAGGTCGATGCCGGCCTACGTCAACGCGGAAACGTGGGACGCCGCCGCGGTCAAGTGGGTCAACGTCCACCTGGACAACCCCCGCGACCACGACCTGCCGACCGTCCTCGGGACGCTCATCTACTCGGACCCCGAGACGGCGTTCCCGCTGGCCGTGATGGACGGCACAGTCCTGACGCGCCTGCGGACCGGGGCGGCCGCGGCGGTCGCCACCGACCATCTCGCCGTCGCCGACGCGGACTCCCTTGGTCTGGTCGGGGCTGGCACGCAGGCGTACACGCAACTGGACGCCATCTCGTCGGTCCGGGACATCGAGACGGTGGTCGTCGCCGACCGGGACGCGGAGAAACAGCAGGCGTTCGTCGACGCCTTCGCCGACCAGTTCGACGTACGTGCGGGCAGTATCGAGGACGCCGCCGGCTGTGACGTGCTGTCGACGATTACGCCCGTCGAATCCCCCATCGTCAACCGGGAGTGGCTCGGCGAGCGCACGCATATCAACGCCATTGGTGCCGACGCCGCCGGCAAGCAAGAACACGACGAACGCACGCTGCTGGACGCGAAACTCGTCATCGACAACTACGAACAGTGCACCCACTCCGGCGAGATCAACGTTCCGTGGGGCGAGGGCGTTCTGACTGATACCGACCTCCACGGGGAGCTCGGCGACATCGTCGCGGGCACCCTCTCGGGGCGGACCGACGACGACGGCATCACGCTCTTTGACTCGACGGGGCTGGCCATTCAGGATGTCGCGGCCGCCCACGTCGTTTATCAGAACGCAAGCGATGACGGCGACGGGACGCCGTTCTCGCTCGTCGACACCGACACGTCCTGATTACGACGAGGGCGTGAGCATCTCGGTCACTTTCGAGATGCCCCAGACGATGATGATAAACGGAAGGAGCGGCATCAGCAGGACGAACAGGCCGGCGAGCATCCCCCAACCGATCACGTCCATCCCCTCGTTGGGACGGCTACGCGTCCCCGGCGTGACCGACCGGAGCGGTGCCGGCAGTCGTCCGCTGTCCTTCGTGTCGTCGTCAGGTGATTCAGACATACTTTCTCTTGCACTGAAACGTGTATAAGCCTAGGCCCCGGTGTAACTACATTGCGCCGGCAACGCCGCTACCGATTGCGGCCCCGCACTCGCCACAGGCCACGAGGTAGAAGCGTTTGGAGGCGGTGAAGAAGCCGGTCGTCGAATCCATGTCGAGGAACTCTACATCGTCCTGGTCGGCCATCTCCGCGTCGCATTCCGGACAGTGGACCATCAGGCCGCACCTCCGTTGGACTTTGCGCCGGCGACGCCGCTACCGATAGTGACGCCACAGGCCGCGCAGTTGGCGGTGTAAAAGCGCTTGGAGGCTTTAATCAAGCCGGTCTTGGCGTCTACTTCGACGAACTCGATGTCGTCGGCCGTTTCCAGCGAGGTCTGGCAGTCAGGGCAGTGTACCATACACTCCCGACACCAGCCGAGACCGGCAAAAATCTTGTGTGGGGCGCCGCTCTCTCGGCCGGAGTACCGGCGACGCTATCGGCTCGACAGTCCGGGCGACATCGCTGCACTGGCAGTCCTGAGCGGCGTCTGGCCTTCGAAACACCCGAAACAGTGACAGTCCACCACACGCAATAGTTTGCTCACTGGGAACGCACCATGGGTAGCAAATCTGTGCTCGTCGTCGCAGCCGACAGGCTGGATACTGGGACTCTCGAATCCGCTCTCGCTGAGACGCCGGCTTCGATCACGTACCTGTCGGACCTCACAGACCTCTTTGACACGCTCACCCATTCGGTGTTCCACGCTCTCGTTCTACCCGAAACAGTCGACGGCCAGTCCGGAACCGATATCGCGTACGGCGTCAGGAAGCTGTTTCCCGACCTGCCGGTGATCGTCGCTGGCGAGGACCCGGCGGCGGTCCCGGATACCCTCGACGTGACGGCTGTCGAGGCGTCGACACGTCTCGAAGACACCGTCGCCGAGGCCCTCCGGGACAGTCTCGACGCTGAGCCACCGACTGTTGCCGGACGCCCGCCGTCCCCGATGGAGACGCTGTTGCTCTCCCTGTTCAACGAGTTGCCGGACCACCTGTACGCGAAAGACGAGCAGGCACGACACGTCCTGATGGGTCGGGGGTTCAACGAGCCGACCGACCGGCTTGGCCTCACCGACGTCGAGGTCCCGGAACTGGCCGATGAACACGCGAGAGCGGCCCTGCGTGATGAGATGGACGTCATCGAGGGCGACACGGACCGGATCGAAGTGGAGGAGTTCCTCGATCTCGACGCGTCGTACGTCCGCACCCGCAAGATGCCGTGGTACGATTCCGCTGGGAACGTTCGGGGAATCGTCGGACACACTCAGGATATCACGGAACGAAAGCTCCGCGAGCACGCGTTTCGCCGCCAGCACGAACGGATGGTGAAAGTCGCACTCGTGGCGTCTCACGAGCTTCGAAACGAACTCCAGATCGCCTACGGGCGACTCGAAGAACTGGCTGACTGTGACGATTCGACCGCCGACATCGAGGAGTCGCTCTCCCAGATCTCGACGATTATCGATACCGTGGTCGAACTCTCCACGAGCGATCCGAACCGCTCGAGCCAGCGCGACGAGATCGAACAGGTCCCGAAGCGAAAACACGTCTGGCTCTCCCGTCTCAGTCGGGAGGTGTGGGACACCCTCGCCGGCAGTGAGGCGTGCCTGACTTTCGACGGGGACACCCGCATTGTCGCCGATCAGGAGTCCGCCGGGCTGTTGCTCCAGATACTGTTCCAGAACGCGCTCGAACACGCTGGCCCGTCGGTTACCGTCACCGTCGGTACGACGGCCGACGGCTTCTTCGTCGCCGACGACGGCCCGGGCATCGATGTCGAACCGCCGGAGCGCGTGTTCGACGCGGGCCACACCGCTGTCCCGGAGAACACCGGATTCGGACTCTACGTCGCTCGCCGGGTCGCCGCGGACCACGGCTGGACGATCTCCATGTCCGAGAGCGAGTCGGGCGGCGCTCGATTCGACATCGGCAACGTCGACTGTCAGGCATAGCGGGCGGCTGGTCGACCTGTGGCGACGTTACCGCTCTGTGGTACGCCGGTCCCCCGGATTCACATCCATTCGGCTTGTGGGCTCGTGCGGCGGCCCCTGATAGCCTCCCGAAGGGAAAGGTATAGCACGGTCGCTGCCGGATGTTCCGATATCATGACCACGACCGGTGAGGAACGCGAGCGGGGGTTCGATCACATGGAGATCGAACCCAGGTGGCAGCGCACGTGGGACGAGGCCGACGTGTTCCGGATCGACGACGACGAGAGCGACCCGGAGTACGTCCTGGCGATGTTCCCCTACACCTCCGGGAGCCTCCACATGGGCCACGTCCGGAACTACACTATCACGGACGCCTACGCCCGCTTCGAGCGGATGCGCGGCGAGAGCGTCCTCCACCCGATGGGCTGGGACTCCTTCGGCCTCCCCGCGGAGAACGCCGCCGAGGAACGCGACACCAACCCGCGGGACTGGACGATGCAGTGCATCGACTCGATGCGCGAGCAACTCACTGAGATGGGCTTTGGCTACGACTGGGACCGCGAACTCGCGACCTGTGAACCCGACTACTACCAGTGGAACCAGTGGCTGTTCAAACAGTTCCGCGAGGAAGGGCTGGTCGAGCGTCAGGCCGCCGAGCTGAACTGGTGTCCCTCCTGTGAGACTGTCCTCGCCGACGAGCAGGTCGAGGGCGAAGAAGAGCTCTGCTGGCGCTGTGACACACCAATCGAAGCCCGCGAGATGGACCAGTGGTTCTTCACCATCACCGACTACGCCGAGGAACTGCTCGAGGACTTAGACGACCTCGAGGGCTGGCCGAACAACGTCCGGGAGATGCAGCGTAACTGGATCGGCAAGCAAGAGGGGGCGAGCGTCGCCTTCGAGGTTGGCGACTACGGCGAGGTCGACATCTTCACGACCCGTCTGGACACCATCCACGGGGCGACGTTCTTCTCGCTGGCTCCGGGCCACCCTGTCGCACAGGAAATCGCCGAGGGCAACGATGAAGTCGCGGAGTACATCGAAACGGCCGAACAGGCCGACGAGGACGAACTCGACGTGACCTCCGGCGTGTTTACCGGCGAGTACGCGACCAATCCCGCTACTGGCGAGGAGATTCCTGTCTACGTCGCCGACTACGTGCTGACCGACGTGGGGACGGGCGCGCTGTACGCCGTGCCGGCCCACGACGAGCGCGACCACGAGTTTGCGGAGGCCCACGACATCGACATCGTGCAGGTCGTCGAACCCACCGAGGACGCCGACGCCGACCCCGAGGACATCGACGTGCAAGAGGCAGCGTATCCCGAAGACGGCCTGTTGGTCAACAGCGGCGAGTTCGACGGGCTGGCGAGCGCCGAGGCCCGCGACCGCTTCGTCGAGGAGTTCGACGGCGAACACAGAACGGAATACAACCTCCGGGACTGGGGCATCTCCCGCCAGCGCTACTGGGGCACCCCGATTCCGATGATTCACTGCGACGACTGTGGCTACGTCGAGGTCCCCGACGAGGACCTCCCCGTCGAACTGCCGGAGTTCGTCCACACCACCGGGAACCCGCTCGACGCGGCCGACGAGTGGAAACACGTCGACTGCCCCGACTGCGGGGCCGACGCGGTGCGGGAGACGGACACGATGGACACCTTCGTCGACTCTTCGTGGTACTTCCTGCGATACACTTCGCCGGAGATGGCGGATGCCCCCTTCGACGCCGAGCGGGCCAGCGACTGGATGCCGGTCGACCAGTACGTCGGCGGTATCGAACACGCCGTGATGCACCTGCTGTACGCCCGCTTCTTCACGAAGGTGCTGGACGACCTCGACATGGTCGACGGCGTCCGCGAACCCTTCACCAACCTCACGAACCAGGGGATGGTGCTGGGCGAGGACGGCAACAAGATGTCGAAGAGTCTGGATAACGGCGTCTCACCCCAGCGCATCATCGAGGAGTACGGCGCGGACACGGCCCGGCTGTTCATCATGGAGGCCGCCCAGCCAGAGAAGGAGTTCGCCTGGAGTCCCGAGGGCGTGCAGTCCGCCCACAGCTTCCTCCAGAATGTGTACACGCTGGTCTCGGAATACGCCAACGGCGAGGCGGAGACAGCCACAGACTTGGCGAACGGTGACGACATCGCGGACTACGTCGCCCGCGAAATCGACGCCACCGCGGCGAACGCGACGGCCGAGTTCGAGGACTTCCGCTTCAACCACGCGCTCCAGGCCGTGCGGGAACTGGTGTCGCTGCTGCGCCGCTATCAGGAAGCGACCACCCCCGATGCCGACACCTTCGAGCGCGGGCTGGCGACGGCGGCGAAACTGCTCGCCCCGGTCGCGCCCCACGCCGCCGAGGAGATGTGGGCCGAACTGGGCCACGACGACCTCATCGCAGAGGCCGAGTGGCCGGCTGCTGAAGCCCCCGAAGACTACGAGATGGAGCGCCGGCTGGTCGAGAACACCCGCGAGGACATCCGCGATATCGTCGACACGGTCGGCATCGAGGACCCACAGACCATCACGCTCGCCGTCGCGCCCCAGTGGAAGCACCGCGTGCTGGACCTCGCTCGGAACGCCGACGGCAACGTCGTCGGCACCGTCATGCAGGACGAGGACCTGCGCGAGCAGGGCGAGGCGGCCGCGGACTTCGCCAAGGAACTGGCCGGCCGCGCGCAGTCGCTGGACGAGCAACTGCCACCCGAGCGCGAACAGGCGGCGCTCGAACGTGCCGCGTGGCTCGTCGAACGAGAGTTCGGCGCTGACGTAATCGTTCAGGGACCAGCGGAAGCGGACCCCGACCTCGTCGGCAAAGCCGGTCCCGGTCGCCCGGCCATCGACATCGACGAGTAGCCCGTCGGCGTGCTATCGCTTTCTGAGCCCTACTCGGCCCTGACCAGGCCGGTGTCAATGAGGTCCTCGAAGACGCTCGCCGCGTGGCCGTCGGGGCCGACCCGCTCGTAGACGGCGACGACGCGTTCCTTCGCGATGACGTACGTCGTCCGCTGGCTCCGCCCGTCGACCAGCGGCACGTCGAACGCTTCACACAGCCGTCCCTCGGGGTCGGCTAGCAGGTCGAAACTGATGTGGTTCTTTTCCGCAAAGTCACGGTGACTCTCCACGCCGTCGGTCGAGACGCCGTACACTGAAACGCCGGCGTCCTCGAACCGGTTTGCGTGCTCCTCGAACTGTTCCGCCTCCGTCGTACACCCCGGCGTGTCGTCTGCCGGATAGAAGTACAGCACCGTTGGCTGCTCGAAGGCGGGCTGGACCGGGTTTCCGTGCTGGTTCGTCGCCCTGATCGTCGGCACGTCCGTGCCGGGTTCGAGTACCATCGTCAGTTTACGGGGATATCCGTCCCGTTATCGTCCTCGCTGTGTCCGACCTTCGCCAGCCGAACGGTGAGGACGCCGTCGTCGTAGCTCGCGGTGGTCTCATCGTCGTCGACGGCTTCGGGGAGGCGGACCGACCGGCTCAGTGACTGCTGGCGGCGCTCGCGCTGGACGTACTGGCCGTCAGTCGACTCTTGCTCCCGGCTCGACGTGGCGCTGATGGTGACTTCTCGGTCCTCGACGAGCTGGACGTCGATGTCGTCGCTGTCGTAGCCCGGCAGGTCCGCGTGGACGACGAAGGCGTCGCCCTCGTCGACGACATCCACTGGAATAGCGCCCATGTCGACGCCGAATTGCTCTCCCAGCATATCGAACGCGCGCTCGATCTCGCTGAACGGATCGCGGTCAGACATACACGGGGGTACACGGGCCCGGGACTTAACGCTTGAACGGGGCCGGCGGTGTCCCGCTGACTCAGTTGACGACCGTCTGCGAGTCGTACGACCCCAGCCGGCGGACCCAGCCCTTCTCGGCGATGTCCTCGATGTCGGCGAGGGCGTCCTGCGTGCGCTGCTCGTAGAGGCCGGCCGAGATGTCGATGTGGAAGACGTAGTCGCCCAGGCGCTCGCCGCTGGGTCGAGATTCGACGCGAGTGAGGTTGATGTCGCGGTCGGCGAAGGGCTCCAGCAGTTCCAGCAGCAGGCCGGGGTAGTCGACGTCGGGGTAGACGATGAAGGAGGTCTTGCCGCCGGCCTCGCTGCGCTCGCTCTTCGTGGCGACGACAACGAAGCGGGTGGCGTTCGAGGACCGGTCCTGGATGTCCTCGGCGAGCACCTTCAGTTCGGTCCCGTTGGTCGCGTTCTCGGGGTGGCCGATAGCGGCGATGTCCGGGTCGCCGCGGGCGCGTTCGACGCCGCGGGCCGTCGACGCGACGGCCTCGACGTTGACGCCGGGGTAGTGCTCGTCGAGCCAGCCGCGACACTGGGCCAGCGCCTGGGCGTGGCTGGCCACCAGCGAGAACGACTCGTCCTGTGCGAGCAGCGCGTGGCGGATCGGCGTGATAATCTCCTCGACGACGGCAACGTCGTACTCCGCGAAGGCGTCGAGCGATTCGGTGACGGAGCCTTCGATACTGTTCTCGACGGGGACGACGCCGCGCTCGGCCTCGCCGCTGGCGACGGCTTCGACGATGGCGGTCACCGACTCGGAGAAGGATATCTCGTCGTCGGTGACTGCCTGTGCGGCGCGGTGGGAGTAGGTCCCCTCGGGACCCAGGGTAACAGTGGTCATACCCGGGGTACAGCGGTGGGAACCAAAAGAACCGTGGTCATCGGCAAGCGCTGTGCCGGGGCGGTCGCGGTATCCGTCTGACGCTGTCTCGGTGGCGTCAGCCGCCGTTCAGGACAACCGTGCCAGGTCCTCGTCAGTGCCGTGCCAGACAGGCACCCGTCCGACTGCTTGCGAATCTACAGCGGGTGTACTTTTTTCAGCAAGCGTGAGCGAATAGCGACTGTATGTCAGCATCACCGCAAGTGACTGACGCAACCGCGTTCGAAGACGGATCGCTCGGCCTGCAGGTCGTCCTGTTTGTCGTGACTGGAACGCTCTATGGCCTGTACTGGCTGTACAAGACCGCCAAGCAACTCGATGCAGGGACAGACCAGAACCTGACTCCTATCTTGGCAGTCATTCCTCTCGTAAACATCATCGGGATCTGGCAGATCTCAAACGCGGCGGAAGCCGTCACCGACCAGAGTGGTGTGGTCCTGTTCCTGCTGTTCGTCGTCTTCGGTCCCATTTCGTGGTTCTTGATACAGTCAGGTATCAACGACGTTGCGACTAACTGACGGCGTCCTCGACTTTTCACGGACGTGGAATTTCGCCACTGCTGTATCGCTACCGGTGACACTCCTCACTCGTTGCTACGGTGGAACAGCGCGAGGTGAACGAGAAGGTATCGCGAGGCGTAAAAAACCGTCACGCTGGCGACGAAGGCGAGCAGCGAGACCGTTGCAACCGACAGGCCGAACCCGGAGTCGACGAACGGGTTTCGACCCGTGAACGCGACGTATGCGGACACTGCGTCACCGCCGCCAAGCCCCACAGCGAACAGGCAAAGCGAGAGCACGATTGCCAGTCCGCCGGTCCCGAGGCCGACGTAGCGCGCGAAGTCCTCGGCGTTGAGCGCCGCGTGCGCCTGTCGCTCAGTCAGCGGGGCAAGCCGGACTCGGTAGAGGACTGACCCGACGAGCAACGTCGCACCGAACAACTGCAAGAACCCGCCGAACAGCCCGAGCAACAGCACCTTCGGCGAGGCGACGGCGGGGTCAACTGCCGGGAGAAACGCCGCGGTGCTGTCCGGATACAGACCGTAGATCGGTAGTAACAGTGCCAGCGCACCAAGCAGGGCGCTCTGGAGTGCGAGCGTTCGCGGGACGGTCTGTCTGAGATACGAGTGGCGTTCATAACGGAGTCGCTCGTACGTCGACCCCGAAATGATCGCCTGGGCGATGGTATCGTCGGGCTCTGAGTCAGTAGACATATCTTACCGGTTCCTAGTCACCGACAGTTTACTCAATCCACAATATAACCCTTTTGCACGGCGCAAGATTCTGTCTCTCTGTCAGTAAACACCCACAGAGTTGTGTTTGACTGGGCCTTCGTGAACCAGCCCCACACGTTCTCAGCGCGTGTGAACGGCTTCGCCGCGTGCCGCCGCGGCCGCCTCGTGGACCGCTTCGGAGAGCGTCGGGTGCGTGTGGATCGTCCCGGCGATGTCTTCAAGCCGCGCGCCCATCTCGATACCCAGCCCGAGTTCGGCGATAAGCTCCGACGCTTCCGGGCCGACGATCTGTGCTCCGAGCAGGAACTCCTCGTCAGCATCAGCGACGACGCGAACGAAGCCCTCCTTCTCGTTGACCGTGAGCGCGCGGCCGTTGGCCCGTACCGGCATCTGCCCAGTGACCGGGTCGAAGCCCGCCGCCTCGGCCTCGCTCTCAGTCATCCCGACGGTGGCGATTTCGGGGTCGGTGAACACTGCGGCGGGAATCGCCTGATGGTCGAACGCGGCGGGTTCGCCGGCGGCGGCTCTCGCAGCGACCTCGCCTTCGGCCATCGCCTTGTGGGCAAGCATCGGCTCGCCGGCCACGTCGCCGACTGCGAACACCGACTCGTACGCCGTCCGGCACTGGTCGTCGGTCGGGATGACGCCGTTCTCGTCCGTCTGGAGGTCGATGTTCTCCAGCGCGAGCGTGTCCGTGACTGGCTCGCGCCCGACCGCGACAAGACATTTCTCGGCGTTATACTCGGTGACCGCGTCGTCTTCGTCGACGGTCTGGACGCGAATGCCCTCCTCTGTCTCGTCCCAGTCGTCGGCCGCCTCGCCGAAGTTGAAATCGATACCCAGGTCCTCGGCGCGGTCGCGGACGACCGCCGCGACGTCGTCCTCGTAGCCGGGCAACACGTCGCCGAGCATCTCGACGACCGTGACCTCCGCGCCCAGTTTCGCGAACACCGTCGAGAGCTCCATGCCGATGTAGCCCGCGCCGACGACGAGCAGCTTCTCGGGGACCGATTCGAGCGCGAGCGCGTCCTTCGAAGAGAGGATGTGCTCGCCGTCGAACTCGAAGCCGGGGACCGCCATCGGTCGGCTCCCTGTCGCAACGATGGCGTGTTCGAACGACAGCGACTCCGAGCCTTGCCCATCGCCGCCGTGGGCGACCCGGACCGTCCCGTCGTCGACGAACTCGGCGGTCCCCTCCACCAGATTGACGCCGGCGCTCTCACACAGCGACTCGACGCCCCGTGTCAGCCGTGTGATGACGCCGTCTTTCCACTCTGTCATCCCGGCCATGTCGACGGCCGGGTCCGCGAACACACCCATCGATTCGGCCTGCCGGGCGTCGTGGGCGACGTCCGAGGCCGAGATGAGCGCTTTCGAGGGGATACAGCCGTGGTTCAGGCAGGTCCCGCCGTAGGCGTCCCGCTCGACGAGCGTCGTGTCCAGTCCCAGTTGCGCGCCCCGGATCGCGGCGACGTAGCCGCCCGGACCGCCGCCGATAACAAGCAGTTCGGTTCCCGTAGTGACATCTCCGACGACCATACCGGTGCCTCGTCCGGGTCCGTGAAAAGCTATCGCCCTTCACCTCGCTGTCGTGTCTCGCGTGCGCCGGCGATACAGATAATAGCCGACGACCGGTACCGACACCGCAAACGCCGGGAGCAGTGTCGATCCCACCCCGTGGACGATGCCGGCGAGCGCATACAGCGGTGTCGGGGACCAGTCGCCGTCGGTCCGCCGGAGCTGTCGACTGTCGAGAAAGAGGCCGACCGTGAGAAGCAGGCTGAACAGCACACTCGCCCAACTGGCGAGGACGGTCAGAGCAAACGCGCCGAGGAACGTTCCGAGACTCGCTTCACCGGCCGACCCTGACGATATGAACAGGTCCATCGACAGCCGGGAGAGGGCCATACACCCCGGCGGCAAGACGAACAGCGCGGCTAATCCGTACCAGATCCATGTGTCTCTCGTGGAGGGCATCACCAGCCCTGTCGTTCCAGTGACCCGTTTCGGTTTCGATTGCGAACCCGAGCGGCTACTCTAACAGGAGTCGCGTCGGGTCCGCCAGGTACTCCTTGAGCGTGTTGACGAAGCGTGCGGCGTCTGCCCCGTCGATGACGCGGTGGTCGATTGCTAGCGAGAGCGGGAGCGTGGGTTTTGCGACGACCTCGCCGTCTTCGGCCACCGGCCGCTCCTTCAGCGCCCCGATCCCGAGAATCGCCGTCTCTGGGACGTTGATTATCGGGCTGGCGTACTCGCCGCCGATGGCCCCGAAGTTCGTGACGGTGAACGTCCCGCCCTGCATCTCCGACCGCTCGATGTCACGCTCTCGGGCCCGCCCGACGAGGTCGTTGATCTCGTCTGCGAGTTCGACCAGGCCCTTCCCGTCCACGTCGTCGACGACCGGCACGACGAGCCCGTGGTCGGTCGCTGCCGCCACGCCGATGTTGTGGACGTCTCTGTAGACGATTTCCTCGTTTTCGGTGTCCAGGGCCGTGTTGAGCACCGGGTGCTGGTCCAGCGCCGCGGCGACGCATTTCACCACGAAGGGCGTGTACGTCAGCGTGACGTCGCGCTCCTCGGCGAGCGGTTGTAGTCGCTCGTGTGCCTCGACGAGGCCGGACACGTCGACCTGGTCGTGGTGGGTCGCGTGGGGCACCTCTCGCCGGGATCGAGCCATCTGTTCGCCGATGGACCGACGGACGCCACGGTACGGTTCGCGGCGCTCGCCGTCGCCTGTCTCGACGGCTGTCGTTTCGGCCCCAGCGCCGCCCGCCTCGGCTGCCGTTCCCGCCGCACCACCTTCGGCGCTGACAGCTTCGGCATCAGCCGCCTGCGCGGCCTGTTGTGCCTCCGCGTACGTCCGAACGGCCGACTCGTCGACGTAGGGCTGGCCGTCCCGGGTCTGGTCGGTCGGGACGGCGTCGATGTTCACGTCGAGTTCGCGGGCGGCCTTTCTGGTTGCCGGCGTCGCCAGCGTCTGGTCGCGATTGGCGGCCGCCTGTCCGTCACCGGAGACACTTCTGACGGCTGACTTGACAGCATTCCCGTCGTCTGTGTCCGCATCGTCGACCTGCGAAACTGCTGTGGTCGGGCCGTCCCCGTCGTCGGACGCCTCCGAAACGACCGACGTGGGGCCGTCGTCACTGTCAGCCGTCTCATCGGCTGACGCCGTGGCCGCCTCGACGTCCCCCTCGGTGACGCGACCGCCCGGCCCGCTCCCGTCGACGGCCGCGATGTCGACCCCCTTCTCACGGGCGAGTCGGCGAACGCTCGGCGAGGCGAACACGCGGCCGTCGGCCGTGCTTGCGTCCGACTGGTCCGACGCATCGGCCGCTGTGGCTTCGCTCGCAGTGTCGTCGGCTACTGCCTCTGTGGTAGCTTCTGCCGATTCGGCGTCGGCCGCACTGCCAGCCGCCGCGTCGGCCGCTTCGGCATCGCCCGCCTCGTCGATAGTGATGAGCACCTCGCCGGTCTGTACCATCTCGCCGACTTCGGCGTGCAGTTCCTGCACGACGCCGTCGACCGGCGACGGCACGTCGACGGCGGCCTTGTCGGTTTCTACCTCCGCGAGGACCTGATCCTCGGTGACGGCGTCGCCCGGCGAGACGTGCCAGGTCAGCACCTCACCCTCTGCGACCCCTTCACCGAGGTCCGGGAGATTGAACTCGAACATGCGTCAGAACTCCACTGCCTCTCTGATACCGTCTTTGATGCGGGCGGGTTCGGGGAGGTAGTAGTCCTCTAAGGCGTACAGCGGGTAGGGCACGTCGAAGCCGGTCACCCGCGTAACGGGGGCCTCCTGATACAACAGGACCTCCTCCTGAATGGTGGCGATGATTTCGCCGGCCAGCCCGCCGGTTTTGGGCGCTTCGTGGACGACAGTCGCTCGCCCGGTCTTCTTGAACGACTCGACGATGGCGTCAGTGTCCATCGGCGACAGCGTTCGCAGGTCGATCACCTCTGCGTCGATGCCCTCCTCGGCCAGTTCCTCGGCGGCTTCGACCGTCGGCCGGGTCATCGCACCCCATGTGAACACGGACACGTCGCTCCCCTCACGACGGACCTTCGCCTCGCCCAGTTCAACCGTGTAGGGGTCGTCGGGAACCTCCTCGCGGAACGACCGGTAGATGAGCTTCGGTTCGAGGAAGATGACGGGATCCGGGTCCCGGATGGCCGCCGTCAGTAGCCCCTTTGTCTCCTTCGGCGTCGACGGGACGACGACTTTCAGCCCCGCCTCGTGGACGTAGAACGCCTCCTTGGATTCGGAGTGGTGTTCCGGCGCGCGGATGCCGCCGCCGTAGGGCGCGCGAACGGTGAGCGGGCAATTGTATCGGCCGCGGCTCCTGTTCCGAAGTCGGGCGGCGTGACTGACAATCTGGTCGAACGCGGGGTACATGAACCCGGAAAACTGCATCTCCGGCACCGGCCGGAGCCCGTAGGCGGCCATGCCGATAGCCGTCCCGACGATGCCGGCCTCCGCGAGCGGCGTGTCGATGACCCGCTCGTCACCGAACTCCTCGTGGAGCCCCTGCGTCGCTCGGAAGACGCCGCCGTTCTTCCCGACGTCTTCCCCCATCACGACCACGTCTTCGTTCCGTTCCATCTCGCCGTAGAGGCCGTCACGGACGGCCTGTACGAGCGTCAAACTCTGTGTGTCTGCGTTCTGTGTACTCATTCCAGTAGCACCTCGTCACCGTGTCGCTCGCGCAGGTCTTCGAGGTAGTCCAGTTGCTGTTCGAGTCGCTGTGGCATCTCCGCGTACACGTCCGCGAACATCTCCTCCGGTTCCGGTCGCTCGGTCGCCTCTGCCTCGTCGATAGCTGTGGCCACCTCCTCCTGAATCGATTCGTCGATGGCGTCGACCCGCTCGTCGTCGAGCAGGCCCTGGTCTCTGAGGAACGCCTCCATCCGCGGAATCGGGTCTTTCTGCTTCCAGTGCTCGACCTCGCTGTCGTCGCGGTACACCGACGGGTCGTCGGCGGTCGTGTGCGCGCCGAAGCGGTACTGCACTGCCTCGATCATCGTCGGGCGGAGTTCACCCTCTGGTGGGTCGTGCGCCTTGTCGACGGCCTCGCGGGTCACCTGATACACCGCCAGCGGGTCCATCCCGTCGACCTGGACGCCGTCGAAGCCGTAGGCGTTGGCCTTCTGGGCGAGCGTCTCGCTGGCCGACTGGCGCTCCCGTGGCACCGAAATCGCCCACTGGTTGTTGTTACAGAAAAACACCGCTGGCACATCGAACACGCCAGCGAAGTTCAGGCCTTCGTGAAAGTCGCCCTCGGAGGTCGCACCGTCACCGAAGTACACGAGGGCAGCGGTGTCATCGCCCTTGAGTTTCGATGCCCACGCGGCCCCGGTCGCGTGCGGGATCTGCGTCGCGATTGGGACCGCAAACGAGAACGCCTGGACGTCTTCCGGCGGCGAATTACCCGACTCCGACCCCATCCAGTACAACAGGTCGTCCGACAGTGGCCATCCCTTGACGTACATCGCGAGATGTTCTCGGTAGCTCGGGAAGGCCCAGTCGCCGTCTCGCAGCGCGAAGGCGCTGCCGACCTGCGAGGCCTCCTGTCCCGACATTGGGGGGTAAGTCCCCATCCGGCCCTGCCGTTGCAAACTCACTGCCCGCTGGTCGAAGTGCCGGCCAAGTTTGAGATACCGGTACATCTCCACCAGTTCGTCGTCCGAGAGGTCCGGCACCGTTGCGCCGTCGACCACTGTCCCGTCTTCATCGAGAATCTGTACCCTGTCCGCTGGGTCGCGCTGGAGGACACTCATAGAAACCGCCTCCGTCGAAGTGGCATACGACGACTGTTCACTCGCACTACCTTTAGAGCTTTCGCGGGGCTGAAAAACACCTCCGACGTAGGTATTACTGGGAATATGGGTGCCTAAGACATTCTGAGCCGGTTTAAATTCTGCCCAATTTATTAGTGATAACTCCGATGTATCAGTTGTCAGCGCGCACTTTCGCCCGCGCCTCGTCTGCACTCTGGCCCTCACGCAGGACGCTCTCGACGAACAGTTCGCCGGCCCGGTATGACGACCGAACCATCGGTCCCGAGGCGCAGTACAGGAAGTCGAATTCCTCCTCGGCGACCCGCTGCCAGGTGTCGAAGGCGTCCGGATGGACGTACTCCGAGACCTCCAGATGCGAGCGGGAAGGCTGGAGGTACTGGCCGAAGGTGACCACGTCGACGCCGGCCTGCCGGAGGTCCGACAGCGTCTGGTACACCTCGTGGGCGTACTCGCCGACGCCCAGCATCAGGCTGGTCTTGCTGTAGCAATCGCTCTCGCGGTCGACCTGCCGAAGCACCGAGAGGGACTGCTCGTAGCCCGCCCGGCGGTCCCGGACCGGCCACTGGAGCCGGTCGACCGTCTCGATGTTGTGCGCGATGACGTCCGGATCGGCGTCGATGATCTTTCGTACGAGCTCCGGCTCGCCCTGGAAATCGGGGATGAGACACTCGACGAGGATTGACGGGTCACGCTCTTTGATGGCCCGGATCGTCTCGGCGAAGTGGCCCGCGCCCTGGTCGGGGAGGTCGTCGCGGTCGACGCTGGTCAGCACCACGTAGTCCAGCCCGATCTCCGCGACGGCGTCGGCCACCTGTTGTGGCTCGTCGGGGTCTAACGGGTCCATCCCACCGGTTTCGACATCACAGAAGTTACAGCCCCGCGAACAGCGGTCGCCCATCAGCATGAACGTCGCCGTCCCCGGTCCATCGCGCCCGCTCCAGCACTCTCCGAGGTTGGGGCAGTTGGCTTCCTCACAGACCGTATTGAGGTTTCGGTCCCGGAGCGTCTGCTTGATATCGGTGAACCGCTCGCCCGACGGTGGCCGCATCTTCAGCCAGTCAGGCTTGCGCGAACGACTCATTACCGGCAGTTAGGTTGGGTCGGTCAAAAACGTGCGGGGGTCATGTCCTCTGTCACATCCCTTGTTGAAGGCCAGTCGGGCGGTCAGGCGGCTCAGCCGAACCGACCGCCACCTGCGCACTCAGGGACATCAACGCTACTGCCCGCGTGCCCACCTCAGGCACGGCAGACCGCAAGCATATGTGCGGACATATCCACGACAGTTCGGTCCGTCCGGAGTTCGTCTACGAGCGCCTGAACACCGGCCCGCTCGTGTGCCGACAGGTCGGCAGCGGTCTCTCGGAGCCATGGAGCGGCGAGTACTGACGCCAGCCCTTCCAGCCCGACCAGCGTCTCGACGGTTACTCCGCCCGCCTCTAACAGCGCCTCGAACTCATCGGCGCGGAAGAAATGGGTCTCGGTGAACGCCGCGTCGTGCCCGAGTTGCGCCACGAACGGGCGGTCGTAATCGCCCGTCTCAGCGAGTTCGGCCGCATTGACGAGGTGTTCCGGCTCGCCGACCAGCGAGAGCACCAGCCAGTTGAGCCGCCCCATGACGGAGGCGAACACCGGACTCCCGGCTTTCGTCACCCGGTGCAGCTCCCGCACGGCGGCTGCCCGTTCGTCAGCGTCGAGTATATGCGAAAGCGGCCCACCCAGACACAGCGTCGCGTCGAATACGTCCCGGTCAAACCCGAGGTCGCGCACGTCGCCCGCCTCGACGGCCACCCGCTCTTCGTACCCGTGCTCGGCGATTTTCTCCTGTGCGATAGCTCGCTGGCCCTTGCTGGGGTCGACAAGCGTGACATCGTATCCCTGTTCGGCCAGCCAGACGGCGTACCGGCCAGCACCGCCGCCCACGTCGAGAACGTGTCCCGTGTCGGGGAGGTTCGCTTCGAGCTGTGCAACGGTCCCCGACCACTCCAACTGCCCGTGTAGCGTGGCTGTCAGGCGGTCCCACTCGCTCTCGTCGTTCTCGTCGTAATAGTCCTCGGGGTCACTGAGAGGCACACCTGCGCACTATCAGCCAGCTGAGTTAATTTTTTGCCAGGTGTGCTGGACACTCACACCGATGAACTGCACAGCGAAGCCAGAGAATGCATCCGCTTTTCACACACGTTCGCTCCCCCATAGAAACGCCTTTGCCGTCGCGGAACTGCGACTGTGACGTGTCATCCAGAAGCGACAGCGAGCCGACTGTGGCGGTCGCGGAGGTGCTCCCCGAGTTTGTCGACGCCTTCCCGTTCGAGGAGTTCAACCGGATGCAGTCGGCGGCCCTGCCGGCCCTGCTGAACCGCGACGACAACGTCGTCGTCAGCGCGCCGACGGCCAGCGGGAAGACCGCGCTGGCGGAACTGGCCATCTGCAAGACGCTCGCCGAGGACGGGACCGCGCTGTTTCTCGCGCCGCTACGCGCGCTCACCAACGAGAAGGAGAGCGAATGGGAGCGCTTCGAGGACCTGGGCTACTCCGTCTACGTCGTCACTGGCGAGCGGGACCTGAACCCCCGCCGCGCCGAGCGGGCCGACATCCTCGTGATGACACCGGAGAAGGCCGACTCGGCCACCCGGAAACACGAGACCAGCCGCTACTCTTTCATCACTGACGTGGACTGCTGTGTCATCGACGAGGTCCATCTGCTCGATTCGGACCGGCGGGGGGCGGTGCTCGAAGTCACCGTCTCGCGGCTCCGCCGGCTCTGTGACCCGCGGGTCGTGGCGCTGTCGGCGACGATGCCGAACATCGACGACGTGGCCGACTGGCTTGATGCCCCCGACGAGACGACCTTTGCTTTCGGCGAGAAGTACCGACCCGTGCCGCTGAACGCTGACGTGAAGACCTACTCCCACGGCGAGAACGCCTTTGCCGACAAGTACCGGCGGCTCTACCGGGCGCTGGACCTCGCCGAGCCACACATCCGGGAGGAGGGTCAGGCGCTCGTGTTCGTCTCCTCCCGTCAGGACACGGTCCAGGCCGCGAAGAAGGCCCGCGACGAAATTGTCGAGCGAGATATCCCGATGGGTGCACGCGGGGACTACGATTTCCACAACGACGCCGCCGACCTCTCGAACGACACGCTCCGCCAGTCCGTGCTGGACGGCGTGGGCTTTCACCACGCCGGCCTCGCGCGCGAGGACAAGAACAAAGTCGAGCAGTGGTTTAAGCAAGGGAAGATTCAGCTCCTCTTCTCGACCTCGACGCTCGCGTGGGGCGTGAACCTCCCCGCCCGCTGTGTCGTCATCCGGGACACGAAGCTCCACGACCCGCTTGAAGGCGAGGTCGACATGAGCCCGCTCGACGTGCTCCAGATGCTCGGCCGCGCGGGTCGGCCCGGCTACGACGACATGGGCTACGCCTGGGTCGTCTGTGACCGCTCGGACGCCGACAAGTACCGCCGCCTGCTCCGGGACGGCAAGGAGATCGAGTCACGGCTCGCGGCGGAACTCGACGCCCACCTGAACGCCGAAATCGCGCTCGGAACCATCGACGACGTGGACGACGTGATGGACTGGCTCTCCACGACTTTTTACTATGCTCGCTCGCAGTCGGCCCCCAACGAGTATGACGCCGGCAGCGATCTCCGAAACCGGGTCAGTGACACGCTTTCCGCACTCGTCGACGAGGGTTTCGTCGAACAGGACGGTCTCAACGTCGAACCGACGCGGCTCGGGCAGCTAGCCTCGAAGTTCTACCTCCGGCTCTCGACCGCGCGCCGGTTCGCGGACGTCGCCGAACGGTGTCAGGACGCCGCCGACCCGGACTCCGCTGTCTCCGTTGACGCGGACGACCTGCTGACCGCGGTGGCCGGCGCGACGGAGTTCGACAGCGTCAGCGCCCGCTCCGACGAGGAGGACGCTGTCCACGCAGTGCTGGGAGACAGCGTCGACGACAGCCTCGACGCCGGTCAGCGGAAGGTGCTGGCCATCCTCCGCTCGGGCATGACCGGGACGACGCCGACGGAACTCAAAAGCGACGCGTGGGTCATCCGCCAGAACGCCCTTCGCCTGCTCGCGGCGATGCGGGAGTTCGTCGACACGCTGGGGCCGGCCCGCTACGCGAACCTGGCCTGCCGGGTCGAAGCCAGAGTCGAACACGGTATCAGCGCTGATGCGGTAGGATTGACCGCTATCGACGGCGTCGGCAGCGGCCGTGCTGGTAAACTCGCCGCTGCGGGGCTCACATCACCCGCCGACGTGGTCGAAGCCGGCGAGGACGGCCTCGTCCGTGCCGGACTCTCGGACGGCGTCGCCGAACAGGTGCTCGCGAACGCGCGGGAACTCCCCGTCATCAGTATCGACTGGGGCGATTTCCCCGGGACAATCGCGCCCGGCGACAACGACATGCGGGAGGTGACGGTCAGGAACACCGGCGGCAGCGCCCGCGCGGGCCTGCGAGTGACGGTTAACGGGCGCGAGATGACCGCCAAGCCGTCGTATCTCGGCGAGGCCACGCTTCCGGTGGCCGTCTTCGGCGCGGACGCGGACGAACTCACGTTCACCGTCGAGGTCGCGTTCCCCGCGCTGCCGCTCCCGACGATTACCGAAACCCGATCCGTGCTGGTCCGGTAATCGACGTTTCGACTGTCTCTCTGAAACGCGCTCAGATGGCTCGGTAAAATTTACAAAGCTATCTAAAAGCGTTACAGCACTCCGTGAAATATCGTTGAAAGGTGCTGAAATCCGGTTAACATTCCGAAAAGAGCACGAATTATCCCCAAGGGTCTGGCGTTTATATGGGGGTATGGGTTCTTACGAAGAAGTGAGGAAGCCCACAATGTCCAGTGCATCGCCCTTCCGTTCCCCGATGGAAGCCGCCCCCAGTAGCCTCATCCTCCGGTCACTCACTCGTCCCTTGCAATTCATCGCGTTCTGGTTGGCTATCGTCACGCCGCTGGCATATCCGCCGCTGCTGCTGGGCGGGCTGGACAGTCAGAGCTTCCTCATCTTCGTGGGTGTCGTTGCCCTCAACGTCTTCGGCCTGCTGGCAGGCCGAGGATACGGTGACCCCGCCTGACCTGGCCGGGTCTTTCCCCTCCACGCCGGCATTTCACGCTGTTTCGTGACGCTCGAATCTCTGTACACCGTACTAATACCCGAACAGTATCGCTTCCCGGTCTCCGGCCCAGTTCTGTATCGGATCGCTATTACCCACCGCTCCTGATACTGCCGGCTGTACGTCTGTGACGAATATCGCCACTTCGGGGTGGCGAATCTCTTGAAATAGTTACAGCCGGAGTATGAGTCTGCCCTCTCTCCGCCCCTGCAAACAGACTATACTCGGCTGTTATACACCGCCTAACAGCACCTCGTGCAGTGTCGCGGCGTCGTCCGCGATCTCGTGGACCATCGACAGGTCCGTCTCATCGCCGTCGCCCCGGAATCCGACGGTCGTCATCCCGGCGGCGACGGCGGCGCGTGCACCCGCGGTGGAGTCTTCGACGGCCCAGCAGTCCTCGGGCGCGACGCCGAGTTCTGCCGCGCCTCGCTCGTAGATGTCCGGTTCCGGTTTGCCGGGGCCGTCGATGTCGCCGGCACTGATGGCGACGTCGAACTTCGAGAGGAGGTCGAAGCGCTCGTCGGCCACGTCGATCCAGGCCCACGGCGCGGAGGTCGTCAGCGCCAGCGCCACGCCAGCGTCCCGCAGGTCGTCCAGTAGCTCGTGTGCCCCGTCGAGGACGGTCGCCTCTTCGCCGTAAATCCGCTCGCCGTGTTTCTCGAACAGACTCTCGAATACCTCACGGCTGATTTCGAGGTCGTACTCGGCATCGAGGTCCGGATACACTTCCCGGTAGTTCCGACCGGTAATGGCGGCGACAGGGATGTCGTCGTTCGGTGCGGCCGTCGGAAGAATGTCCTCGCGCTGGGCACGGACCCAGTGCTCTTCGGATTGGACGAGCACGCCGTCCATATCGAAACAGACTGCAGCCGGTGGTTCGCTCATTGCCTCCCTGTCGCTCGGCGACGGCTTTGGCTGTTCCGACTCCGGCAGCGGTGACCGTTCGACGGGGCCCTGTCGCCGACTGAGGGTTTAAGTACCGGAACCCGGCCAGGTTGGCCCATGCACGACGGAACCCGTGTGATAGCTGGCGAATGTACGACCGTTTTCGAGGGAACGCGCGAGCGGGAGCAGCGCGGCGACGTGCTCGTCGTCGTCAAGCCGGACAATACCGTCCTCGTTCATGATGCTGAAGGGTATCAGCCGGTCGCGTGGCTCACGCGCGCCGAAAGCGTCACCATCGACGACGGGGCGGTGACCGCCCGCGACGGCGACGAACTCCTCCAGGTGGTCCCTCACGAGGAACACGGCAGTGCCCGCTATCCGGCCTCGAACGCTGGTGTCCCGGTGCGTGACTGCCCCGACTGCGCCGGAACGCTGGTCCGCACCCGAAGCGATGTCACCTGTACTGGCTGTGACGCCGCCTACGGAATTCCGAGCGATGCCGCGGTCACCGGCGGCCGCTGTGACGACTGCGGACTCCCCACGCTTCGGGTGGAACGCGGGCGGGCGTTCGAACTGTGCCTTGACCGGGATTGTGACTCGCTGGACGACGCTGTCACCGCGGCCTTCGACCGCGAGTGGGACTGTCCCAACTGCGACGGTGACCTGTTGATGCTCCGCCGCGGCGGCCTGCTCGCCGGCTGTGAGCACTACCCCGACTGCGACACCGGCTTCTCGATCCCGTCAGGCGTCGTCGTCGGCGACTGTGACTGTGGCTTGCCGCTGTTCGAAACTGCCGGGGGAACGCGGTGTCTGGACAGCTCCTGTTCGGAATTGGGGTGAGGTTTCAAGACTGTGTTTGCTGGGGGTACAGTTCTGAACCTCCTGAGAGTCTACTTAGCCAGTGTTGCCCAACCGACACTGGGTGGGAATGAAAGGGGCGAGACGCTGGCGGAAGGCGGCTGGTTCAAGCACCGCAGCGAAGCGAGGCGCGCAGACCTGCCCCCGACTCCAGCGTCTCGGGGCTTTCTGGCCCTTTGTGTCCGCGACTGTGAAAACAGACCTGACCCGCAGGGGCTTTGTCGCCGCGGGAGCCACGTCAGAGCATGGAACTGACGCTCGACGGTGATGTCGTGCGGGCCGGCTACGAGGCGCGCGAGCGGTTCTACGACTCGCGCGGCTACGGGAAGGTCCGCAACGGCGACATCGACCTGTCCCCGGTGGAGGCCGCACACCTCCTCTACCGCGGAGATATCGAGAGCATCGACGGGATGGACTTCCGCGCGTTCCTCGGGTCGGCGGCCGTCTCCGAGGTCGATTTCGCCGTCTACAAAGACCTGCGGGACCGCGGTTTTTACCTCACGCCCGCCCGCGAAGGATGGGTCGACGACGCCGCGGGCGCGGACTTCGTGGTCTACCCGCGGGGAAAGGGGCCGTGGGACAACGAAGTGGCCTACCGCGTCCGGGTTATCGGCGAGCGTGATACCGTCGACGCGACGGCCCTGGGCGGCTGCGTGCTGGCGGTCGTCGACGAGGAGAGCGAAGTGACGTACCTCGATACCGACCGACGCGAGGTCTCCGGGACCAGCGACGCCGCCGTCCCAGCGACGGCGGGTGAACTGCTCGGAGAGCGGGTGGTGTGCTGGGAACCGCCGGCGGAGCTGTACGATCAGGCATTCTACGGGCAGCAACTTGGCGACGACGGCGCGGTCCAGCTCTCGCTCGTGGAGGCCGCGTATCTCGCACAGGAGGGGCTGCTCACGGTCGATGGCGGGGCCGACGCTGTCGTCGGGCGGGGTCGCGAGGTCGAGGGCGACCGCTTCGACCGCCGGCTGGCCGTCTATACGGCGCTGCGAGCGAGCGGCGTTGCGCCAAAGACCGGCTTCAAATTCGGCGCGGACTTCCGGACCTACGCCGACGTCGAAAGTGCCGAGAACCTTGGGCACTCAGAGCTACTGGTGCGGGTGCTGCCGGCCGACCACCGCTTCGAGCCGCGGGACCTCGCGCTGGACGTTCGCCTGGCCCACGGCGTCCGGAAGACGATGGTGTTCGCTCTCACGGCGGACGGTGGCGACGGTAGTGGCGATAGCGGCAACGGCAACGATCTCGAGTGGATCGCCGTCGAGCGGCTGACGCCCTGATCTGGTCGCCACTTCACCGGCCGGTGGTCATTCATCTGTTCCCTGATACGCCGCTCTGTGTGGCGCACCGAAACGAACCCTTTTTGCGCCGACCGGAACCAAAGCACCTGTAACGTGGCTCACCGCGAGCCGAGCACATCCATGACGACAGACGATTCCCACCACGACGACGCATCGCCCGACGAGGACCGCCGCCAGTCGGGCGGAGAGTGGCGGGAGTCCGACGCCCGCTCCGGCGGCGAGTCGGTGCTACCGGACGGCGGCACTGAGGCCGAAGGGGCCGACGAGGCGACGCTCGACCCCTGGGGCTCCTCGACTATCGCCGACTACCGCAAACTGTTCGAGCAGTTCGGCATCGAGGAGTTCGACGAGGTGCTCCCCGAAGTTCCCAATCCCCACTACCTGATGCGGCGGGGCGTCATCTTCGGCCACCGGGACTACCGACCGGTCGCCGAGGCGATGCGCAACGACGATCCCTTCGCCGCGCTATCGGGGTTCATGCCGACCGGTGACCCCCACATCGGCCACAAGCTGGTCTTCGACGAGATCATCTGGCATCAACAGCAGGGCGGGGACGCACACGCGCTCATCGCCGACCTCGAAGCCCACAGCGCCCGCGGGCTGTCGTGGGATGAAATCGACGAGCACGCGACGGACTACGTCCTCTCGCTGCTCGCGCTCGGATTCGACCCCGACGAGGGGACGCTGTATCGCCAGTCGGACAACCGCGAGGTGCAGGACCTCGCGTTCGAACTCGGCGCGGAGGCGAACTTCTCGGAACTGCAGGCCATCTACGACTTCGACGGCGAGACGGACGTCTCCCACATGCAGTCGGTCGTCACCCAGATGGCGGACATCCTCTACCCGCAACTGGACGGGCCGAAGCCGACGGTCATCCCCGTCGGCCCGGACCAGGACCCGCACATGCGGCTGGCCCGGGACCTCGCCGCGCGGATGCGGTTCTTCGGCGTGACGGAGGCCTTCGCCAGCTTCGAGGCCGACGCCGTCGAGCGGACGCTGCTCCGGCAGGCCTACGATGCTCGGGAGGAGTACGCCGAGGACGTCGACCGGCCGCGGTGTGGCGAGGCCGCCGACTGGCTGCGCGACCACCAGCCAGCGCCCGCCGACGCCCGCGAGTCCGTCGTCGCCAAACTCGCCGAGGCGGGCAAGGAACCGCTCCGCCCGCGAATCCGGTTCCTCGACCGCAACGCCACCGAGGCGGCCTTCGAGGCCCTCATCGAAGCCATCGACGGCGAGAAACGGGTGTACGACGAGCACATCGACACGTTCGACCTGGACCACGCCGAGGCTGAGGAGCTGGCTCGCCAGGTCGAACTCGACAACGGCGGCTACGGGTTCCAGCCGCCCTCGTCCATCTACCACCGGTTCATGACCGGCCTCACCGGCGGCAAGATGTCCTCGTCGATTCCGGCCTCGCACATCTCGCTGCTGGATGACCCGGAGGACGGCTACGACAAAGTGAAATCGGCCACCACCGGTGGTCGCTCCACAGCCGAGGAACAGCGCGAGAAGGGCGGGAAGGCCGACGAGTGCCCGGTGTACGAGCTGTACGCCTACCTGCTCTCGGGCGCCGACGACGAGTTCGCCAAAGAGGTCTACGACGAGTGTGTTGGCGGCGAACGGCTCTGTGGCGGCTGCA
The DNA here is from genome assembly GCF_001647155.1 of Haloarcula sp. K1. Taxonomy (NCBI): domain Archaea; kingdom Methanobacteriati; phylum Methanobacteriota; class Halobacteria; order Halobacteriales; family Haloarculaceae; genus Haloarcula; species Haloarcula sp. K1. Next base: position 6,974 of record NZ_LRHL01000001.1, on the reverse strand, counting down.
AGGAGCAGGCCGCCGAACTGATGGCCGAGTTCCTCGAAGACCACCAGGAGAAACGCGAAGAGTGGGAGGACAAGCTCGACGAACTTGATATCGACCTCGACTCCGACCGCGCGCCGACGAGCGCGGACTGAGAACCGAGCCGAGACACCCCGTCTCGTGTCGAGACGAGTACACGCGCAACGCTTTTAGGCGCTAATCACAATCGCTCAGATATGGCACCCGAATCCCACCCAGGCGTCGCTCGTCAGCCACTCGACAGTCCGGGGTTCGGCTTCTTCTTCGCTGCCTGATCGTGTGTGGACTCTGACGGCGTCGAGAGGCGAGGTCAGACGAAACCGCGAACAGGAAGTGAGAACCGTTAACTGAGCGACCCGCGGTTATCCCCACAAGACCGAGACACCCGTATGAAACGACCACAGGCACAGGTGGCCGTCCTGCAGGCCGCCGACGCACAGGAAGACAGGCGTATCGACGACGTGGCTGCGGAGGCTGACCTCAAGCCGGAAGCGGCCACCAGAGCGGCGTTCGAACTCGAAGCCGACGGACTGCTTGCCGTCTCCGAGGAGACGCTGGAACACTACGAACTCACCGAGGAAGGCGACCAGTACGTCCGCGAGAGTCTGCCCGAACAGGACCTTTACGAGGCAGCTATCGACGCCGGCGCAGCTGATGGTCCGGTCCAGATGGGACAGGTCATCGGCGCGTCTGGCCTCGAAGGCGGCGCGGTCGACATCGCGCTCTCGAACTACGCCCGCAAGGCTTACGGTGAGATCGACAGCGGCGAAATCACGGCCAACCAAGACGCCGACCCCGGGTCCGACCCCGAGATGCTGGCACTGGAGGCCGTCGCAGACGGGCGTGTCGAGGACGCCGATGCGGACGCGCTCGAGCAGTTGGAACGGCGTGGGCTCCTCGACGTGCGTGAGGAAACCGTCCGCTCGGTCCAGCTCACCGACGACGGTGTCACCGCGCTGATGGAGGGCGTCGAAGCCGCCGAGACCGTCGACCAGCTCACCCCCGAGATGCTCACCAGCGGCGAGTGGGAAGACGTGGCGTTCACCGAGTACAACGTCGAGGCCGACGCCGAGGACGTGAGCCACGGCAAGGAGCACATCCTCCGCCAGACGGCCAACCGCGTGAAGGACACGCTCGTCGGCATGGGGTTTTCCGAGATGGAAGGCCCCCACGCCGACGCCCAGTTCTGGATCAACGACTGCCTGTTCATGCCACAGGACCACCCGGCGCGGACCCACTGGGACCAGTTCGCCCTAGAGGAGCCCGAGGAGATCGGTCACCTCCCACCGGACCTCGTCGAACGGGTCCGCTCGGCCCACAAGGAGGGCGTCGGCCCCGACGGCGAGGGGTACCACTCGCCGTGGACCGAGGACATCGCCCGCGGGATGGACCTACGGGGCCACACCACCTCGCTGTCGATGCGCTATCTCTCGGGCCATCAGGTCGGCGAACTCGACCCGCCCGAGCGCTACTTCAGCGTCGAGAAGGTGTACCGCAACGACACGCTCGACCCGACCCACCTGCTCGAGTTCTTCCAGATTGAAGGCTGGGTGATGGCCGAGGACCTCTCCGTGCGGGACCTGATGGGGACGTTCACGGAGTTCTACGAGCAGTTCGGCATCACCGACCTGGAGTTCAAGCCCCACTACAACCCCTACACGGAGCCGAGCTTCGAACTGTTCGGCACCCACCCCGAGACCGGCGAGGTCGTCGAGGTCGGCAACTCCGGTATCTTCCGCGACGAGGTGCTCACGCCGCTCGGCGTCGACTGCGACGTGATGGCGTGGGGCCTCTCGCTCGAACGACTACTCATGCTCATGTACGGCTTCGAGGACATCCGCGACGTGCACGGGACGCTGTGTGATCTTGAACTGCTGCGGGAGACGGAGGTGATTCGCTGATGCCGGTCGTCGACGTCGACCCCGACGAACTGCGGTATCTGACCGGCCACAGCGAGAAAGACGACGACGAACTCAAATCGGACCTGTTCGACCTCGGCCTCGAATTCGAGGGCTGGACCGAGGACGACGAGTTCCAACTGGAGTTCGCGCCGGACCGATTGGACCGCCTCTCCGTCGAGGGGGTCGCCCGGTCGCTGCGGTATCACTACGGCGACGACCGCGGGGTGGAGATTCCCAACACGAACAGCGCTGACTGGACAATTGAGGTCGAGGACCAGCCCGACGAGCGCCCGTACGTCACCGGCGCTATCGTCCGCGGGCTGGACATGGACGAGGCAGCGCTGGAGTCGCTCATCCAACTGCAGGAGAAACTCCACGCGACGATGGGTCGCAAGCGGGCGAAGGGTGCGATTGGGGTCCACGACCTTACGATGTTGAAAGGCGACTCGGTCACCGACGAGACTGGCAAGTCCATCACGTACACCAGCGCGGACCCCGACGAGGCGACGTTCGTACCGCTTGACGCCGACGCGGAGATGACCCCCAGCGAGGTCATGGCGTCCCACGAGACCGGCCAGACCTACGGCGACCTCGTCGCCGACTTCGACCGCGTGCCGGCCATCTACGACGCCATCGGCCTGTTCTCGTTCCCGCCGGTCATCAACGGCCGCCGGACCGAGGTCAGCGCCGACTCCCGGGACCTGTTCATCGAGATGACCGGGACCGACCAGTGGACCATCGACCACATGTGCAACATCGTCTGCTACGCGCTCGCCGCCCGTGGCGGCCAGGTCGAGAAGGTCGACGTCTCCTATGCCGACGATGCGCCCGGTGAGTACGCTGGCAAGACGCTGGAGCGACCGGACTTCTCGGTCCGGACGAAGACGGTCACGCACGACCGTATCGAATCCATTCTCGGCGTCTCACTGGACAGCCGCGAGGTCGTCGACTACGCCGAGCGCGCTGGCCTCGACGCGAGCGAAACCGAATCTGACGACGGTGTGGCATACGACGTTGAGGTCCCACCGTACCGCGTCGATGTCATCCACCCGCTGGACATCATCGACGACATCGGCCGGGCGCTCGGATTCAACAGCCTCGAACCGACTTACCCCGACGTGTCGACGGTCGGCGGTCGGCATGAACGGTCTCGGCTTGAGGACGCCGCCCGCGACGCGCTCGTCGGCCTGGGCTTCGAGGACCTGCTGAACTTCCACATGACAAACGAGGTCGAGAACTTCGAGCGGATGAACCTCTCAACGCCGGAGGCCGAAGACGGAAACGACGCAGACACTGTCGGTCTGGTTGACCCGGTCACCATTCAGGAGCCATACAGCGAGGACTACACCATCCTCCGGACGTGGGCGCTTCCCTCTATCATGATGGTGTTGGAGAACAACACCCACCGGAGCTACCCGCAGGACCTCGCCGAAATCGGGCTGGCCGCCGGTCTCGACGACTCGGAGAACACCGGCGTCGCCGAACACCGCACTGTTGCCGCCGCGCTCGCGCGCACGGACGCCTCATACGAGGACGCGAAGGCCCGCCTGCAGGCGCTCGCCGACGCCTTCGACAAGGACCTCGAAACGCCACCAACCACGCATCCGTCGTTCATCGGCGGCCGCGCCGCCGAGGTCGTCCTCGACGGTGAATCGGCCGGTGTCATCGGCGAGATTCATCCGAAAGTGCTCGTCGAGCACGACCTGGAGCTGCCGGTCGCAGCATTCGAGTTCCGGTTAGACGCGCTGGAATAGCTTCGACTGCGAGCGGAGTGAGCGTCCAATTCTCTCCGCGCTGCTCTACTTGTCGCTCGGGTACACGTACTCTACGTCGCTCGGTTTTCCTGTGGCCTCTTCGTCGGTTTCGACCACGATGGTCGAGGAGAGCTTGTTGAACAGCCGCAGGCCCTCTTCCTCGTAGGCAAGCCAGCCGACGAGGATGTCGATGGGGAGCAGGAACGCCTTCCCGAAGCTCTCGATGGCTGCCGTGCCGTAATCGATGGCCTCGCCGCGTTCGTCTGTCACGGCGATGTTCATCACCATTTTCCCGACCGACTGCCCTTGCCGGCCTTCGAGCACTGTCCAGTAGACGAACAGCCCGAGCCCGTTCAGGCCGGTGACCGGAGTGGTACCCGAGAGGCCGCCGGCCAGGAGAGAGAACACGCCAGCGGTCTCGCCAAGTGCGGAGAGGACGGCACCGACGAGCAGGATGTCGAGGAGCCACGCGAGAAAGCGGTCGTCCCAGGCGGCGATGTGCAGGGTGCGGGGACTGTCATCCATGCTGGCGGTTCGCCGTAACTGTACTTCAAGATTCGCCGGCTACAGGTCCACGCCGACGGCGTCCTCGACCGAGTCGAAGCCGTCCTCCGCGAGCAGGTCGAGCAGCCCCTCGTTGATTTCGCGGGCGATGGACGGGCCGCGGTACACCAGGCCGGTGTACAACTGGACGAGTGAGGCCCCGGCGCGGATCTTCCGGTATGCGCCCTCCGCTGTCGAGACGCCACCGACGCCGACGACGGGCACGTCGACACGCTCGGCGACGAACCGTACCATCTCAGTCGCCTGATTTTCGATTGGCTTCCCGGAGAGGCCGCCCGTCTCGACCGCGTTCGGCGAGCGTAGGCTTGCGGGCCGTTCAGTCGTCGTGTTCGTCGCGACGACGCCGTCGAGGCCGAGTTCGGTCACCAGGTCAAGCGCGTCCTCGACTGCCGGCTCGGGGAGGTCCGGCGAGAGCTTCACGAGCAGGGGAGCAGCGCCCGCGTCCTGTAGCTCACTGAGGATCGCTTCCATCGCGTCGCGGTTCTGGAGCTCCTCGAAGCCCTCCGAGTTTGGACAGGAGACGTTGACGACGAAGAAGTCCCCGCCTTCGGCGACGTGTTCGTACGTGGTCCGGTAGTCGTCGGGGGCCTCGCTCGTTCCGACGTGTTCGGTCTTGGCGATGTTGACGCCGACCGGGAACGGCGCATCGACGTTCTTCAGTCGCTCGCCGATGACGATGGCCCCGTCGTTGTTCAGGCCCATTCGGTTGATGATGGCCTCGTCCTCCCTGAGCCGGAACATCCGCGGGCGGGCGTTGCCGGCCTGTGGCTCGGCCGTGACGCCGCCGACCTCGGCGAAACCGAAGCCGAGCGACGCCAGCGCTCCGGGGATGGTCGCGTTCTTGTCGAAGCCGGCCGCGACCCCAACTGGGTTGTCGAAGGTCTGGTCAAACGCCTCCACTGCGAGTCGGTCGTCAGCGACGGTGTAGCGGTCGGCCATCGCCTCGGCGACCCGCGTTCCGTCGACTGCCTCCAGCAGTCGGTGGACGCTCCGGTTGGCAGTTTCGGCTGGCAGTGAAAACAGGAATGGTTTCGCGATATCGTAGGGTCTCATTGTGATGGTAGTCCGGTTGGCCCGAAAAACAGTGGTGACCGGTTGATATCGGGCGATGGCTCCGGCATCTCCGCCCGGTGGCACTGTGTCACCGTCGATGGTGCCTCAAAAGTCGTGTTCGACCTCTTCGGGGTCGGCCTTCTGGATGATAATCTTGTTGTCACGGACGCGGACGAACACCTCGTCGCCGATCTCCATCCCGGCCACGGCCAGCTCGTCTTCGTGAATGTTGATATGTACGTTGTGGTACTCGCCGTCCTCATCTTTGGCGCCACTCGGGCTGAGCTTCTTCTTTCGCACCATCGCGCTATCCTACTCCGCACTTCACCGCAGGATACACTTAAGTCTACCGTGCCGCCGGCCGCTGGCTGGTGGTTTTGTGGACGCGCGTGACGATTTCGACCCGAATATTCGGCTTGAACTGGCCGGTTTGCTGGTTTGAACCGGTACGTGATGGCTTCAATTTATAAAGGTACCCCCCGACGGAGGGCGGATTGGGGGGTATATTTATGTTCTGCCATGTGCTGAATTGGCATGGAGCGGTGAAATCCATGGCACCCGACAGTGACAAGCGCAACTTCGCACTGCGCGAAGACGGTGACGAATCGAGCGTCTTCTCGGGCGGAACACCTCGACAGGCTGCGCTGAAGGCAGCACGTCGACTCGAGCCGGCCGACGGTGAAGATCAGGCTGACCCTGAGGAGATACGACTACGGGAGAAAGGAACCCACAAAGTCCACATCTACGAGGCGTGGGCATGGGTCGAGGAAGCACCCGACGACAAACCCGACTGGATGCCCGGCGACATCACGAAAGGGAACGTCTCGAAGCAGGGCGTCGAACACCTAGACGAGATCTAGGTCGCATTCCCGACATTTTCGGTGCAACGCCCGGCCGGTAGCGGCTGCTGTAACTGTTCGTGCGCGCGCGGAGTCGACGTCTGTTTCGGCGTCCCATTCCCGACACGCCGTACTGACCGTCTGCAGTCGTGTGCAACACTCTCCCCCGTGTAATCTTGTCCCGTAGGCGACTCCCTTCGACGGGGTTAAGTGTGGCTCACCCATCGGAATGAAATGCGAACGCGGACAGGGGCCGACGCCCCCGAACGAACGCACTCGTTCCGACGCCCTTAAGTGTAACAGGACATTCGGAATGAACGCAAAGGTCGCTCGCGTCGTGCGGTTCGACGCGAGTCCCATCCGATGCCCTTAAGTGTAATAGGGAACTCGGAATGAACGCGAACGACGTTCGGTCGGGGTGTTGAACCCCTGCCGACACGGACCAGGCGGGATCGACTCGCCAACGAAACTCGAAGCCTTTATGGTGGCTTCGAGACAACAATCAGGTCCGAAGAAATGAGGATTCCACCCCTGCGGTCCGCCGTCAAGATGGGATCTGATGTTAGCCCTGATAGTTCGGTGACACTCGGTCGACGGGTGTCCTCGAACACCCTTCGATAGCGACCACACCCATTATATGGGTGTGATCCCGCCTAACCCCCCGGCATTGTGCCGGGATACATTCCGGTTGATCCTGCCGGAGGCCATTGCTATCGGAGTCCGATTTAGCCATGCTAGTTGCACGAGTTCAGACTCGTAGCATATAGCTCAGTAACACGTGGCCAAACTACCCTACAGACCGCAATAACCTCGGGAAACTGAGGCCAATAGCGGATATAACTCTCAGG